>CAVRIE010000001.1:0-100924 GCA_963721165.1 uncultured Actinomycetota bacterium
CAGCAAGGTCCTCCTCGAGCTTCTTGGCGCGGTCGTCGATCGAGGTGTCGCGGCGACCCTCGAGGCGCTTGCGCTCGAGGTCCACCTTCGCCTCGAGCGAGGACAGGTCACGGTGACGTGCGTCCTCGTCGACGTGGGTGATCATGTACGCCGCGAAGTAGATGACCTTCTCGAGGTCCTTCGGGGCGAGGTCGAGCAGGTAGCCGAGACGGCTCGGCACACCCTTGAAGTACCAGATGTGCGTCACCGGGGCGGCGAGCTCGATGTGGCCCATCCGCTCGCGGCGGACCTTGGAACGGGTCACCTCGACGCCGCAGCGCTCGCAGATGATGCCCTTGAAGCGGACCCGCTTGTACTTACCGCAGTAGCACTCCCAGTCCCGGGTGGGACCGAAGATCTTCTCGCAGAAGAGACCGTCACGCTCGGGCTTGAGCGTGCGGTAGTTGATCGTCTCCGGCTTCTTGACCTCGCCGTGGGACCACTGACGGATGTCGTCGGCGGTGGCGAGACCAATCTTCAGCTGGTCGAAGAAGTTAACGTCGAGCACAGTGGCTGCTTTCCTCGTTATGTAGGTCTGTATCGCTGGTCAGGAGAGGGAGCCGGGGCGGCCGCCGGAGTCCGGTGTCTCCGGGCGGCCGCCGGCGACTCACACTTCCTCGACGCTGCTGGGCTCGCGGCGGGACAGGTCGATGCCGAGCTCCTCGGCGGCGCGGAAGACGTCCTCCTCCGCGTCGCGCATCTCGATCGCCGTGCCGTCCTGGGAGAGGACCTCGACGTTCAAGCAGAGCGACTGCATCTCCTTGACGAGAACCTTGAACGACTCGGGGATACCGGAGTCGGGGATGTTCTCGCCCTTCACGATCGCCTCGTAGACCTTGACGCGACCAGGCACGTCGTCGGACTTGATGGTGAGGAGCTCCTGCAGGGCGTAGGCGGCGCCGTACGCCTCCATGGCCCAGACCTCCATCTCACCGAACCGCTGACCACCGAACTGCGCCTTACCACCGAGCGGCTGCTGGGTGATCATCGAGTACGGGCCCGTCGAGCGAGCGTGGATCTTGTCGTCGACGAGGTGGTGCAGCTTCAGGATGTACATGTAGCCGACCGAGACCGGGTCCGGGAACGGCTCGCCGGAGCGACCGTCGAAGAGCCGGGCCTTGCCGTTCTCCTTGACGACGCGGACGCCGTCGCGGTTGGGCAGGGTCGACGCGAGCAGACCGGTGATCTCGTCCTCGCGCGCACCGTCGAACACCGGCGTGGCGACCTTGGAGTCCTTCTCGGCAGCCTCGGCGTGGATCTTGATCAGCCGCTGCTTCCAGTCGGCGTCCGGGTCGGTGTCCTCGCTCTGGGCGACGTCCCAGCCGGTCTTCGCCAGCCAGCCCAGGTGGATCTCGAGGATCTGGCCGATGTTCATACGACCGGGCACACCGAGCGGGTTGAGGATGATGTCGACCGGGGTGCCGTCCTCGAGGAACGGCATGTCCTCGACCGGCAGGATCTTCGAGATGACGCCCTTGTTGCCGTGACGGCCGGCGAGCTTGTCACCCACGGAGATCTTGCGCTTCTGCGCGACGTACACGCGCACGAGCTGGTTGACGCCCGGCGGGAGCTCGTCGCCCTCCTCGCGGTCGAAGACGCGGACGCCGATGACCGTGCCGGACTCACCGTGCGGGACCTTCATCGAGGTGTCGCGGACCTCGCGCGCCTTCTCACCGAAGATCGCGCGGAGCAGGCGCTCCTCGGGGGTCAGCTCGGTCTCACCCTTCGGGGTCACCTTGCCGACGAGGATGTCACCGGTGGTGACCTCCGCGCCGATCCGGATGATGCCGCGCTCGTCGAGGTCGGCGAGCATCTCCTCGCTGACGTTCGGGATGTCGCGGGTGATCTCCTCGGGGCCCAGCTTGGTGTCGCGGGCGTCGACCTCGTGCTCCTCGATGTGGATCGAGGTGAGGACGTCCTCCTGCACCAGACGCTGGGAGAGGATGATCGCGTCCTCGTAGTTGTGGCCCTGCCACGACATGAAGGCGACCAGCAGGTTCGTTCCGAGCGCCATCTCGGCGTCGTCGGTGCACGGGCCGTCGGCGATCGGCGAGCCGACCTCGAGGCGCGCGCCCTCGGCGACCAGCGGACGCTGGTTGATGCAGGTGCCCTGGTTCGAGCGGGTGAACTTCTGCATCCGGTAGGTCTTGTAGGTGCCGTCGTCGTTCATCACCTCGACGAAGTCGGCGGACACCTCCTTGACCACACCGGCCTTCTCCGCCACCACGACGTCGCCGGCGTCGACCGCTGCGCGGTACTCCATGCCGGTGCCGACGAGCGGGGCGTCGCTCTTGATGAGCGGCACCGCCTGGCGCTGCATGTTCGCACCCATGAGGGCGCGGTTCGCGTCGTCGTGCTCGAGGAACGGGATCAGGGCCGTCGCGACCGACACCATCTGGCGCGGCGAGACGTCCATGTAGTCGACCTCGGCGGCCGGGATCACGTCGACCTCACCGTGGCGCTGGCGCACGAGCACCCGCTCCTCGGCGAAGCGGCCGTCCTCGGTCAGCGCAGCGTTGGCCTGCGCGATGACGAAGCGGTCCTCCTCGTCGGCGGTGAGGTACTCGACCTTGTCGGTCACGCGGCCGTTCTCGACCTTGCGGTACGGCGTCTCGACGAAACCGAACGGGTTGATCCGGCCGAACGTCGAGAGCGAGCCGATCAGACCGATGTTCGGACCCTCAGGGGTCTCGATCGGGCACATGCGGCCGTAGTGGGACGGGTGCACGTCACGGACCTCGAAGCCCGCGCGGTCACGGGAGAGACCGCCGGGGCCGAGCGCCGAGAGGCGACGCTTGTGCGTCAGGCCGGCGATCGGGTTGGTCTGGTCCATGAACTGCGACAGCTGCGAGGTGCCGAAGAACTCCTTCAGCGCCGCGACGACCGGGCGGATGTTGATCAGGCTCTGCGGCGTGATCGCCTCGACGTCCTGGGTGGTCATCCGCTCGCGGACCACGCGCTCCATGCGGGCCAGGCCGGTGCGGAGCTGGTTCTGGATCAGCTCGCCGACCGTGCGCATACGGCGGTTGCCGAAGTGGTCGATGTCGTCGGCACGGACCTCGATCGCGTCACCGTCACGGTCGAGGATGTCGCCGCCCTGGGCGTCCTTGAGCGTGTCGTTGCCGGCGTGCAGCTGCACGATGAAACGGATGGTCGACACGATGTCGTCGATGGTCAGCGTCTGCTGGTCGAACGCCTCGTGCGTGCCGAGCTTCTTGTTGATCTTGTAGCGGCCGACCTTGGCGAGGTCGTAGCGCTTGGGGTTGAAGTAGTAGTTCTCCAGCAGCGTCTGCGCGGCCTCGCGCGTCGGGGGCTCGCCCGGACGCAGCTTGCGGTAGATGTCGAGGAGGGCGTCGTCCTGGCCCGCGGTGTGGTCCTTCTCGAGCGTGAGCATCATCGACTCGTACTCGCCGAACTCCTCGCGGATCTGCTCGTTGGTCCACCCGAGGGCCTTGAGCAGCACCGTGACGTTCTGCTTGCGCTTGCGGTCGAGACGTACGCCGACCATGTCGCGCTTGTCGATCTCGAACTCGAGCCAGGCGCCTCGCGAGGGGATCACCTTGGCGGTGAAGATGTCCTTGTCGGACGTCTTGTCGGCCGACCGCTCGAAGTACACACCGGGCGAGCGGACGAGCTGGGAGACCACGACACGCTCGGTGCCGTTGATCACGAAGGTGCCCTTGGGGGTCATCAGGGGGAAGTCACCCATGAAGACCGTCTGGCCCTTGATCTCACCGGTCTCGTTGTTCATGAACTCCGCGGAGACGTAGAGCGGCGCGGAGTAGGTGAAGTCCTTCTCCTTGCACTCGTCGACGGAGTACTTCGGGTCGTAGAAGACGGGGTTCTCGAACGAGAGAGACATCGTGTCCGAGAAGTCCGAGATCGGGGAGATCTCCTCGAAGATCTCCTGGAGGCCGGACTTCTGGCTGACGTCCTCGCCGATCTCGAGACGTCGTGCGACGTCCTGCTGCCAGCGCTCGTTGCCGATCAGCCAGTCGAAGCTGTCGGTCTGGAGGGCGAGGAGCTGCGGAACCTCGAGAGGTTCCTTGATCTTGGCGAAGGAGATACGGCGCGGGTTGGTCCTGGCGTTGGTGGAGCTGGTGCTGCGCGAGGCGGCCAAGAGGGGTCCTTCCGAGGATCGCTCTGGAGAGGCGGCTGCCGACCACAAAACCAGCCACCGGGCAGGCTGGAGTGCATATGAGGGCAGACGCAACGAACGATCATAGCCAAAACGACGGCCGGGCACAACCCAGCGCATCCTGACTCTCGCGGACTGCGAAGAGCATGGACCGAAGCCGTCTCCGAGTCAAGCACCGAGGCGGTCGGCCCGGAGCGTCGGGCGGTCGCGTCGTACCCCTCCGAACCGCCCGCAAACGGGGCCTCAGTAGGAGGTGATGCCGTCCACCAGCCACGTCCCGTCGACCTTGACCATGTCGAACCGCACCCGGTTCAGGGCCACCGACGGCTGCCCGGAGTTCGCGGTGCTCGTCGTGGTCTGGTTGACGAAGAGCAGCACCGGCACCCGGTCGGGGTCGCGGTCTCCCCCGCCCACCATCGCCGACGAGGCGAGCACCTGGGCCTCGACCGTCGCCTTCGACTTCGTCGCGTTCTCCTTGACGAGCTTGTCGAAGGTGTTGACGTAGTCCTTGCGGTAGCCGTCGGTGAGGAACTTCGCAGCGGCGTCCCGGTCGGACTCGAGCGAGTCGTACTTGTACGACAGCACGGCCGCTGCGGCGCTCTCCGCGGCCGCGGGGGCGCGGTTGAGCGACTCCTGGTACGCCTCCGCCCGGTCCGCACGGACGACCAGGAAGGCGGCGACCGCGACGGCTACGGCGGTCACGAGCCCGAGCACGGCGAGCACCCACCACGGAAGCGGCCGGCGGGTGCCGCCCTCTGTCACACGCTCCGTGTCACCCGGCTGGGTGTCCCCCGTCGCCGGCGAGGGTGCGTCCGCGACAGCCGTCGCGGCCGGTGCGGCGGCCACGCCCGCGGCGCCCGGGATCGGTACGTCGGGGGTGGGACTCGGCCTGTCCGCGACGGGTCGCGGGGTCTTCCCCGGTCCCGCGGCAGGGGTCTTCCCGGGTACCGCCGCAGGCGGTCTTGCCGGGTGCCGCGGCGGCGGTCTTGCCGGAGCCCGCGGCGGCGGCCGATGGCTTCTCCAGGCTCACGCCCTCGGCTGTCGCCTTCTTCTGGGCGGCCTCGCCCTGGGCCGGCTCCTCAGCAGGGGGCTCGTCCTTCACGAACTCGGCGTCGTAGGCCTTCCGGCGTTCGGGGTCGAGCAGCACCTCGGCGGCCTCGTTGAAGAGCCGGAACTGCTTGGTCGAGCCGCCCTCACCGGGTTCGAACCGGTCGGCGGCCTCCCGCCAGGCCTTGCGGATCTCCTCGCGGGACGCGTCCGGGGACACGCCGAGGATGTCGTAGAGCGTCGGGTTCATCGGGTTCGTCTCCTGTCGGCCCTCAGGCCACGGGCCTGAAGTCGTCGACCAGCCACTTGCCATCGACCTTCACCAGGGAGATCTCCCACCTGAAGTGCCGCTGGAGGCCCTGCTTCGCCACCGACGTGGTGACGTTGGCGTCGGCCACCACGAGCACGCGGGCCGAGTCGTCGTCGATGGTGGCCACGCCCGAGGACAGGACCTTGCCCTCGGACTTCATCTGGGTGCCCTGGAACTGGGTCACGATGTCCTGCATCGTCTTGTCGAAGTCCGAGCGGAACTTCGTGCTCAGAAAGTCGCTGACGGTGGACTTGTACTCGTCCGCCGACGCGGTGTCGTAGTTGTTGACCGCGACGGTGAAGTCCCTGGCCACCTGGGCCACGTCAGCGCGGGCGTCGAGCTCGGCGTTGGCGGACCGAAGTCGGGTGAACCCCCAGATCCCCGCGGCGACGGCGGCGATGAGCAGCAGCACGAGCACAGCCGCCATGGCCGTGCGCAACCTCCGGGAGTCACCCGGACGATGTGGTTTCGAACTGTCCTCGTCGTGGTCCGCGGTCACTCCTGCTCGGTCGCGAGCGGCTGGAGCAGCAACCACTTCCAGGACTCCTCTCCAAAGACGGACGCGGCCCCACCTGTGTAGGTGATGTCGTCAGTCGGGCTTGCGTCGGTGTACTGGACGGTCCCCGTCTGGCGATCGTACGCGGCCACCACAGGGCTGCGGTACGCCGTCCCTGCCCGGGGGGCGTTCTGCGACCCTCGGGCGTTGGACTGGCTCTGCGGCTCGGCGCAGTGGGCGTCCTCGTCCATCGGCGCGTTGCCGCGGTCCTCCGGGCCGCGCACCTGTCCCGGGTCGTAGCCCTTGGTGCACACGTGCGGGTCCTGCTGGAGGATCAGCCCGAAGTGCGCGTCGTACAGACCTGTCTTCGGGTCCTTGGCGACCACGGTGTAGCCGCCCTCGACGACGTACGGGTAGAGCACGAGCACCTGCTCGACCCCGTCGAGGTGCTTGACGGTCACCTCTCCGGTGGTCACCAGGTTGTTGATGAGCTCGCCCAGGTTGACCCCGTTGTCCTCGAGGAAGCGCCGGAGCTGGTTCGCGGTCGCGCTGCCGTTGTCGATCACCCGGCGCACGTCCTTGTCGGAGCTGACCAGCGTGTCGGAGAGCAGTGCGAGGTCGTTGGCGAAGCTGCGGATGTCCGAGGCGCTGTCGAGCTGGGTCTTCAGGACGGTGTTGCTGTCCTTGATCAGGGCGTTGGTGACCTCGAAGTTGTCGTTCGCCGTCTTGATGAAGGAGTTCGAGGTGTCGATGATCTGGCCGAGGTTCTCCCCCGTGCCGTTGAAGGCCTTGCCCATCTCGGACACCACGGTCCGCAGGTCGTTCTTGTCGACCGACTCCACCATCTTGTCGAGGTCCACGAGCATCTGCATCGTGGGGATCGGCGTGGCCGTCTTCGACTGCTGGATCTCCGAGTCGTCGCTGAGGTAGGGACCCGCCTGGGTGTTCGGGAGGAGGTCGACGTACTGCTCGCCGACGGCCGAACGGTTGGCGACCAGGGCGTTGGTGTTCGCCGGGATCTTCTCGGCGTCGTTGTCGATCTGGAGGATCACGTCGACTCCGTCGTCGGTCACCTCGAGGTCGCCGACCTGTCCCACGGTGACACCGCGGTAGGAGACGCTGGCGCCGTCGAAGATGCCGCCGGAGTCCTTGAAGTGCGCGACCACTCGGTAGGAGTCGTCGAAGAACAGCCTGTCGAGCCGGGCGTACTTCGCGCCGACGTAGGCCACACCGACCACGGTGATCAGCGCGAACACCATGAGCTGGACCTTGGTTCGCTTGCTGATCATCGCTGCACCATCCCCTGGATCAGGAGCGCTCCGAGCGTCGAGTCGTAGCCGAGGTCCTCGGACGAGGACACATCGCTCTTCCGGGAGACGGTCGGCGCACCGAAGAACACTCCGGCCGGGGCCGACCGGCCCAGACCCGGCAGGGTCGGGATGGGCAGTCCGCCACCGCCACCGCCGCCGCCTCCGGAGGCGCCGGACGGCTTGCAGACCGGGTTGAGCGGGGAGTCCTTGCAGGCGTCCGCCAGCTTCTGGAGCTGCTTCTGGGTCAGCCCGGTGCATGCCTTGTCCCCGGGATTCCGGGAGTCGAGGCACTTGGTCACGTCGCCGATGGTCGGGTTCGGGTCGACCGGGAGCTGCGGGCCGGGCAGGCCGGGAACCGACATCCCCTTGGTCAGGTCGATGTCCATCTGGACCGAGAGGTTGGTGTAGTCGCCCATGTGCAGGTTGCGTGCCTGCGCCGGGTTGCGACCGACGACCTCGTCGACGAAGGGGTAGGTCAGGAACACCTGGAACGCCTTCGGGAGCGCGTCACCGGACTCGGCCAGCTTGGTGAGCACCGGGTCGAGGGACCTCAGGCTGTCGATCGTCGCCGTCTTGGACTGCTGGATGACACGGGTCCCGACCGAGCTCAGGTCGTCGAGGGCGCGGAGCATCTTGACCAGGTCGTCACGCTGCCGGTCGATCGAGGCGAGCGCGTCGGGCATCTCGTCGAGCGCCAGCTCGATCGAGCCGCGCTGCTTGTTGATCGAGATCGCGAGCTTGTTGAGGCTCTCGATCGCCTGGACGATGTCCTCCTTGTTCGCGTCGATCTGCGCCATGAAGGTGTCGAGCTGCTCCAGCACCGAACGGACGTCGCTCTCCCTGCCGTCGAGCGCCTTGTTCAGCTCCGCGGAGATCGTCTTGAGCTGGGCCACGCCACCGCCGTTGAGGAGCAGCGACATCGCACCGAGCACCTCCTCGACCTCGGGGTTGCGGCCGCTGCGCTCGAGCGGGATCAGGTCGCCGTCGGAGAGCCGGTTGGGGCTGGCCCCGGCCGAGGGCGGCGCGAGCGAGACGAACTTCTCGCCGAGAAGGCTGGTCTGCCGGATCTCCGCCTCTGCGTTGTCCGGCAGCTTCACGCTGTCGCGCAGGGCGAGGGTGACCTTGGCCTTGTAGCCGTCGACGTCGATGTCGGTCACCTTGCCGACCGTCACGTCGTCGACCTTGACCGACGACTGCGGCACGAGGTCGAGGACGTCCCGGAACTCGACCTTGACGGTGTAGGGGTCGTCGCCGAGGTCGGCGCCGCCGGGCAGCGGCAGGCTGTAGACGTCGAAGTCACAGCCGCTGAGCGCCAGGGCCCCGGCACAGGCCAGGGTGGTCAGCCGGACCACGCGCGTCCTGAGGCTGCGGTTGTTGGTGCGCATGGTCAGTCCACCTCCACGAGACCGGCCAGTGACCTGTCGACGTTCTCCACGGCAATCGGCTCCTTCGGGGCGCCGGAGTCGAGCGCCCCGGCCCGTCCCGCACCGCCGAGCGCCTGCTTGACCGCCTTGCAGGCCTGGCGGCTCGGGTCGTTCGGCTCGAGGATCGAGCACAGGAAGCCGCTCGGGTCCGCCTCCATCTGCCCTCCCAGCTCGCCCTGGTTCGACCGGGTGTCGAGCGTGCCGGCCTTGGGGTTGTAGGTCAGGAACAGGTTGTTCAGCGCCAGGGGCGAGAGGTGCAGCACCTCGTCGAGGGCGTTTCGCTGCTTGACGAGGATCTTGGTCACCCGGTTGAGGCCGTCGATGTTCTCACCGAGCACGTCGCGGTTCTCCCGGACGAAGCCCGACACCTGCTGCATCGCGATACCGAGGTTTCTCAGCGAGGCCGCGAGGTCGTCGCGCTCCCCCTCGAGGACGTCCGCGGCTCCGGCGAGCGACTGGTTGAACTGGCGCACGGTCTGGTCGTTCTCGGCCAGCGCGTTCACGAACCGCTCCATCTGCCGCGCGGTGCCGAACAGCTCCTCCTTGTTGTTGTCGAGGGTGCCGGTCAGCTTGCCGAGGTCGTTGATCGTCTTGTTGAACTGGTCGCCCTGACCCGCGAAGTTGCGAGCCGTGGTGTCGAGCAGCCGGGTCAGCGCGCCCTCGTTGTTGGCGCCCTCAGGGCCGAGTGCCACGGTGAGGTCGTCGATGCTCTGGTAGATCTCGTCGAGCTCGAGCGGCGTCGAGGTCGACTTCGTGCTCAAGGTCGCACCGTCGGCCATCACCGGCCCGCGGGTGTAGACCGGCGTGAGCTGGACGAAGCGGTCGCCGACGATCGCGGGGGTGATGATCACGGCCTCCGCGTCGGCCGGGATCTTGTACTTCGCGTCGTACCACATCTTCACGGTCACGTCGGTGCCCGCGGGGGTCACGCTCTCGACCTTCCCGACCGGAACGCCGAGGATCCGGACGTCGGAGCCTTCGTACAGCGAGACGGTGCGCGGGAAGCTCGCGGTGACGAACTTCTTCTCCTGCTGCGGCATCATCAGGAGGACGCCCGCGATGACCACCGCCACCACGGCGACCAGCGAGAGGATCCGGGTGAACCCACCCAGTCCTCCGATCCGAGAGGCGTGCTGGCTCATCACTGGCCTCCAACTGCGGTGGGCGGCAGGTTCTGGATGTAGGTGTCGAACCAGGGACCCGTGCCGAGGGTGTTCGCGAAGACGCGGTAGAACGGCGCCATCAGCCGGAGGCTGTTGTCGAGGTTCTCCTGGTTCTTGTTGAGCATGTCGACCACGCTGTCGAGGTGCTGGAGCGCGGGCTTCAGGTCGGCCCGGGTCTGCTTCACCAGCAGCGTGAGCTCCTGCGACAGCTGGTTCGTGGCCACCAGCAGGTTGTGGACGGCCTCACGCCGGGCCACGAGCGCCCGGAACAGCTTGTCGCCGTCCTTCATCAGCCGGATCAGGTCTCCGTTGCGGTCGGCGAGGACTCCGGAGACCTTCTGCATGTTCCCGAGGAGCTCGTTGAGCTGCTTGTCGCGGGCGGCGATGTTCGTCGACAGGGCCGACATGCCGCGCAGGGCCCCCTGGAACTCCTCCGGGGTGTTGTCCATCAGGGCGGCCAGCGTGTCGAGGCTCTTGGCGAGCCGCGCGGTGTCGATCCGCTCCGAGGTGCTGGCGAGCCCGCTGAACGCGTCCACGACGTCGTACGGCGAGCTGGTGCGCTCCACCGGGATCTCGGTGTCCTCCTTCATCTGACCCTGGCCGGCGGGGTCGAGCGCGAGGTACATCGCGCCGAGGAGGGTCTTGACCTTGATCTCCGCCTTGGTGTCGGAACCGAAGTCGACGCCGTTCTCGACGTTGAACTCGACCCGGACGTGGTCCCCGGCGAGGTCGACCGTCTTGACCTTTCCGACCCTGACGCCGGCCACGCGGACCTCGTCGTTGGCCTTGAGACCGCCGGCCTCGCTGAAGGCGGCGTAGTAGGTGTCTCCACCGCCGATCAGCGGCAGGTCCTCCGCCCGGAAGGCTGCGAGCACCATCGCCGCGATCACGGCGAGGCTCACGGCCCCGACGATCACGGGGTTTCGCTCACGGAAGGGAACACTCATCCGAGATCACACCTCGCCGCTCCGACGTCGTACTTGACGTCCTTGATGATCTTTCCGCCGGCCGGGTTGGGCATGGTGACCTGGCCATTGAAGTTGCACAGGTAGAAGTTGAACCAGGACCCGTAGATCGCGGTCCGGCCGACCTTGTTCAGCTTGATCGGCAGCACCTGGATCGCCCGGTCGAGCTCGGCCTTGTTGCGGTCGAGGTTCCCGGCGAGCGACCGCAGCTCGGTGACGTCCTTGGCCATCGGCTTGCGGATGCCGGTCACGAGACCGGACGTCTGTACCGCGAGGTCCGAGATCGAGTCGAGCGACCCGAGGATCGCCTCGCGGTCCTTGGACAGCCCGGAGACGAACTGGCGCAGCCTGATCAGCAGCGAGGACAGCTCGTCGTCGCGGTTGCCGAAGGTCACCATCACCTTGTTGAGGTTGTCGATCAGCTGGCCGATGATCTGGTCCCGGCTGGCCAGCGTGCTGGTCACCGAGGCGGTGTGGGCCAGGAGGCTCTCCAGCGTGCCGCCCTCTCCCTGGAAGACGGTGACGATCTCGTAGGACAGCTTGTTGACGTCCTCGGGCGAGAGCGCCTCGAACAGCGGCTTGAAGCCGTTGAACAGGACCGTGAGGTCGAGCGCCGCCTGGGTCCGCGAGAGCGGGATGGTCGCTCCGTCGCGCAGGATCGACGGGCTGCCCACGCCTTGGGTCAGCGCGATGTAGCGCTGACCGACGAGGTTGCGGTAGCGGATCGCGGCATCGGTCGCCGCGGTGACCCGGGAGTCGGCGTCCACGCTGAAGGTGACCAGCGCGTTGTTGCCGTTGTGGATCTCGATGTCCTTCACGGTGCCGACCTTCACGCCGGCGATCCGGACGTCGTCGCCCTTGACCACGCCGGTGGCGTCGCTGAAGACGGCTTTGTACTCGTTGCTCGCACTGAAGGTCAGGTTGCCGATCGTCACCACCAGCAGGCTGGTCGCGACCGTGGTCACGACGATGAAGATCAGCAGCTTGACCGCGTCACTCGAGGTGCGCTTGTCGAGGAGGCTCATCGGACACTCACCTCCGTGCCGCGCGCCAGCGGACCGAACAGCAGGGTGGCCACATCAGGAACGCCATCCACGGGTACTCCCATCACAGGTGCTGCAATTGCGTCGACGACCGACTGCTCGGCCGCGGTGCCGGCGTAGCCGGAGGTCATGTCGAAACCGGTCGCCGCACGGTTCCGGAACTTGCCGTGCCCGTCCTCGACGCCGTCGTCGACGGCCGACATCGGCGGCTGGGGGCCGGGGTTGGCCTGGGAGTACGGCGGCGAGGGCAACGTCTCGCAGTGCGGGCCGTTCTTCGCGGCAAAGGCCGGGTCGTCACCCGGGCCGTACCCGGTCGGCTGGTCCTCGAGGGTCTCCATGTTGATGTGCAGCTTCTGGCCTCGCCAGCCGCTGTCCATCCGGGGGATCCAGTTCGTCATCCCCTTGGTCAGGCAGGGGTACTCCGGCGCGTACTTCTCGAGCAGCCGCAGCTGCGGCACGCTCAGGTCGCCGAGGCGGATGATGTTGTCGCCGTTGGCCTCCAGGAAGTCCTTGGAGGTCGACGAGAAGCCGGCGACGTCTCCGAAGAGAGCGTGGAGCTTCTGCTCCTTCTCGAGGAGGGTGTTGCCGGTCGTGACGCTGTTGCGGAGGGTACGTGCGACCTCGGGCATCACCGAGCGGTAGAGGTCGGAGGTCCGTCCGAGCAGCCGGAGGTCCTCGACCAGCGCCGGGATCTGCGGGTTGGTGCGCTTGAGGTAGTCGTCGAGCACGACGAGGTTGTTGCCGATGTCCTCGCCACGTCCTTCGAGCGCGGTGGCGAGGGCGGTCAGCGTGTAGTTCAGCTCGGCCGGCTGCACGGTGCGCAGGAAGGGGTAGATGTCGTTGAGGATCTTCTCGACCTCGGTCGACACCTCGGACTCCCTGATCACGTCCCCCGCCTCGATCCGCCGGGTCATCGGCCGGTCGGGGACCTGGAGGGCGACGTACTTCTCACCGAACAGCGTCTTGGGCTCGATCCGGGCGGTCGCGTTCGCCGGGATCACGTCGACCTTGTCCGGCTTGATCGCGAGCTCGAGCTCGGCGCCCTCACCGTCGGTGGTGATCTGCCGGACCTCCCCGACGATCACGCCGCGGATCTTGACGTCGGCGAGCATCGGCAGCTGGAGCCCGACCTTCGAGGCCTCGAGCTTCACGGGCACGTAGTCGACGAACTTCTTGGTGAAGACGGCATAGGTGGCCCAGACCCCCAACAGGAGCAGGGCGAGGAAACCGACGCCGAGCACGCGATGACCGCCTGCTGCGACGAGCGACCTGGCACTCATCGCAGCTCGACCTCCATCCCCCGGGCGAGGGGGCCGAACAGCAGCGAGGCTACGTCAGGCACCTGGTCGGCCGGGACGCCGAGCACCGGGGCGGCGACACCGTCCACGACGCTGCGCTCCGCCGAGGTGCCCGCGAAGCCGGAGGACAGGTCCAGCATGGGCGCAGGACGCTGCTTGCCCGTCGGCTCGTCGACGCCGTCGTTGATGTCGGGCACGAGTGCGTCGGGGGGCAGGTTGTCCTGGGTCCACTCGTCGTTGATCGCTCGCCGGCACAGGCCCTCGTCGATGGGCCCGCGCTTGTCGCGGTAGACCGCGTCGTCCTGCGGACCGAAGCCGCGCGGCTGCTTCGGCAGCGGCTCGAGGTTGATGTGGAGCGTGTAGCCGCGGAACGCCTCCGCCTGGCGTGGGCCGATCTTGACGATGCCGTCGAGAAGGCAGGGGTACTCCGGTGCGTACTTCTCGAACACCGACAGCTGCCGGGCGCCGAGCTTGCCGAGACGGATGATGTTGTCTCCGTTCGCCTCCAGGAAGTCCTTGGACGTGGAGGAGAACGCGGCGACATCCGCGAAGAGGGCTTGGATCTTCTGCTCCTTCTCGATGAACGTGTTTCCCGACGTGACGCTGTTGCGCAGCAGTCGTGCGACCTCGGGGATGACCGAGCGGTAGACGTCTGAGGTCTGGCCGAGCATCCGGAGGTCCTCGACCAGGGCCGGGATCTGGGGGTTGGTGCGTTTGAGGTAGTCGTCGAGCACGGAGAGGTTGGTGCCGATCGCCTCTCCCCGCCCCTCGAGCGCTGTCGCCATCGCCGTGAGCGTGTAGTTGAGCTCGGCCGGCTGGACCGTGCGCAGCAGAGGGTAGATGTCCCTGAGGACCTGCTCGACCTCCATGGAGAGCTTCGCCTCCCGGATCACGGCCCCGGGCTGGATCGCCCGGGCCGTGTCGCCCTCAGGCGCGTCCAGGGCGACGTACTTCTCGCCGAACAGGGTCTTCGGGATGATCTGCGCAGTGACGTCAGCCGGGACCACCTCACGACGCGACGGGTAGAGGCCGAGGGTCAGCACCGCACCTTCGGCGGTCGACTTGACCGCGGTGACCTCGCCGACGATCACGCCACGGAGCTTGACGTCGGCGCGGTCCGGGAGCTGGAGGCCGATCTTCGACGCCCGGAGGGTGACCTCGTCGTAGTGGGCGAACGACTTGTTGAAGACCGCGTAGGTGAACCAGACCGCGAGCACGAGGAGTGCCAGGAACGCCGCGCCGAGCACCCTGTGCTCCAACGCGATCGCTGCCCTGAACCCACGCGACTGACGGTTCACCATGGTTCAGCCCGCCAACCTGACGGTCGTGGTGGTGCCCCAGATCGCCATCGACAGGAACAGGTCGATGACGTTGATGGCGACGATCGAGGTACGCACGGCGTGGCCCACGGCGATACCGACGCCGGCCGGTCCGCCCTTGGCGTTGTAGCCGTGGTAGCAGTGGATCAGGATCACCACGACGGCGAAGACGAGCACCTTGCCGAAGGACCACAGCACGTCACCCGGTGGCAGGAACTGGTGGAAGTAGTGGTCGTAGGTGCCGGCGCTCTGCCCGAAGAACTGGGTCACCGTGAGCCGGGTGGCGAAGTACGACGAGAGCAGCCCGACGACGTACAGCGGCACGATCGCGACGAGCCCGGCGATGATCCGGGTGGTCACCAGGAAGGGCAGCGAGGGGATGGCCATGACCTCGAGGGCGTCGACCTCCTCGGAGATCCGCATCGCGCCGAGCTGGGCGGTGAAGCCGCAGCCCACGGTCGCGGCGAGGGCGATGCCCGCGACGAGCGGGGCGATCTCGCGGGTGTTGAAGTACGCCGAGACGAAGCCCGAGAAGGCCGCCGTGCCGATCTGGTTCAGCGCGGCGTACCCCTGCAGACCGACCTCGGTGCCGGTGAAGAAGCACATCGCGAGGATGACCCCCACGGTGCCGCCGATGACGGCCAGCGCGCCGGAGCCGAGCGTGACCTCGGCGAGGAGGCGGAGGACCTCCTTCTTGTAGCGAGCGATCGTGCGCGGCGTCCAGACGATCGCCTTCACGTAGAACGCGAGCTGGGAGCCGAGATCGTCCAGGAAGCCGAGCGGCCGCTGGTAGACCGATTTCAGAGTCGCACCAATGTCTGCCATGGCCTCAACCTGTCTTCGGGGGGACGAGCTGGAAGTAGATCGCGCTCATCACGAAGTTGACGACGAACAGGAGCATGAAGGTGATGACGACGGACTCGTTCACGGCGTCACCCACGCCCTTGGGGCCGCCACCGGCGTTCATGCCCTTGTAGCAGGCCACGATCGCGGCGATCAGACCGAACACGACCGCCTTCGCCATGCCTTGCCAGAGGTCGGGCAGCTGCGCGAGCGCCGTGAAGCTGGCGAGGTAGGCGCCGGGGGTCCCGTCTTGCAGGATGACGTTGAAGACGTAGCCGCCGGCGACACCGACGACGCTGACCAGGCCGTTGAGGAAGACGGCGACGAGCATGGTGGCAAGCACCCGGGGTACGACGAGCCGCTGGATCGGGTCGATGCCGAGCACCATCATCGCGTCGAGCTCCTCGCGGATCTTGCGAGCGCCGAGGTCGGCGGCGATGGCGGAGCCGCCGGCGCCCGCGATGAGCAGCGAGGTGGCGATCGGACCCGCCTCACGGACGACCGCGAGGACCGAGGCCGAACCGGTGAACGACTGGGCGCCGAACTGCTTGATGAGGCCGCCGACCTGGAGGGCGATGACCGCACCGAACGGGATCGCGACCAGGGCGGTCGGGATGATCGTGACGGAGGCGATGAACCAGGCCTGCTGGAGGAACTCCCGCAGCTGGAACGGCCTTCTGAACAGCGCACGCATCACGTCGAGGCCGAAGGCGAAGAGCTTTCCGGCGGTGCCGACGGGTGCGAGGACCCTTGCGGAGGTGATCGAGGACATGGTCAGGCTCCGGTGGCCATGGACATGTTCTCGTCGAACGAACCGGGCGGCGGGGTCACGCCGTTCTCCCGGCACCAGGCTCCGGGCTCACGCTGGCTGCGGCGCTGGATGCCGTTCGAGGGCTCGAGCTGCATCGGGATCGGCGGCAGCGGAGGCAGCTCCTGGTCCTTCTCCTGCGCGAGCTCGTCGGCGTCCTTCTCCTCGGACATGCCGATCGGGCCGACGCGCTGGGCGTTCAGGAACTGCCGGACGACGGGCTCCTCGCTGGAGAGCAGCATCTCGCGCGGGCCGAACATCGCCAGGTGCTTGTGGTACAGCAGGCCGATGTTGTCCGGCACGGTCCGGGCGGTGTTGATGTCGTGGGTCACGATCAGGAACGTCGCGTCGATCTGGGCGTTGAGGTCGACGATGAGCTGGTTGAGGAACGCCGTACGCACCGGGTCGAGGCCGGAGTCGGGCTCGTCGAAGAGCACGATCTCGGGGTCGAGCACGAGCGCGCGGGCGAGGCCGGCTCGCTTGCGCATACCGCCGGAGATCTCGCCGGGGAGCTTGCCCTCGGCGCCGAGCAGACCGACGAGCTCCATCTTCTCCATGACGATGTCGCGGATCTCGGACTCGGACTTCTTGGTGTGCTCACGCAGCGGGAAGGCGACGTTGTCGTAGAGGTTCATCGACCCGAACATCGCGCCGTCCTGGAACAGCACGCCGAAGAGCTTGCGGATCTCGTAGAGGTCCCTCTCCGAGCAGTTCGCGACGTCGAGCCCCTCGATCACGATGCTGCCGGTGTCGGGCTTCAGCAGCCCGATGATGGTCTTGAGGAAGACCGACTTGCCCGTGCCGGACGGGCCGAGCATCACGCAGATCTCCCCCGCCGGGATCGTCAGCGAGACGTCCTTCCAGATGAGGTCCTTGCCGAAGGACTTCGTGAGTCCGTCCACCTTTATCTCGACGCCCACGAGCGCCCTCCCTCTTTCAAGTCCTGCGGTCTCTCGGCCAAGTGAAAGGTCCAGCCGTCAGATGACCCCCTCCGCCACCATCTGCCCCGCGTTACCAACGAGTAAACCGACAGCAAGTTACGGACCAACCAGAACGGGCGTCACCCTCTTGTCCGACATGTCGCCTGACGCGGCCGACTGACAGTGTGGCGGCAGGCGCGACCGGCCGGGAAACCTGCCCAGATGGCGGGCGACGCGGCGGGCCGCCCGCAGCCGAAGTGGCCGGGAGACGCACAACGGCGGCCGCACCCCTTCCGGGGAGCGACCGCCGTGGTGACGGGTGGTCCTTGCGATCAGGACCGATAGGTGACCGGGTAGGTCACTTGAGGGTGACCTTGGCGCCGGCGCCCTCGAGGGCCTCCTTGGCCTTCTCCGCGGCCTCCTTGTTGACGCCCTCGAGGACGGCCTTCGGAGCAGCCTCGACGAGCTCCTTGGCCTCCTTGAGGCCGAGGCTCGTGAGCGCGCGGACCTCCTTGATGACGTTGATCTTCTTCTCGCCCGCGGCCTCGAGGACGACGTCGAACTCGTCCTTCTCCTCCGCGGCGGCGGCCTCGCCACCAGCGCCACCGGCAGCCGGGGCAGCGGCCACGGCGACGGGAGCGGCGGCGGTGACGCCGAAGGTGTCTTCGAACTGCTTCACGAACTCGCTGAGCTCGAGGAGAGTCATCTCCTTGAAAGCATCGAGCAGCTCGTCGGTGCTGAGCTTCGCCATGGTGGCGGTTCCTCTCTGTGTTACTGCTGACCCTGGGCGGTGATCCGCTTCCGAGTCATCACTGGTGATGGTGTCGTGAAGGGCCCCGGGTCAGGACTCTTCGGTGGTCTCCGCAGATGCATCCTCGGCGGGTGCCTCGGAAGCCTCCTCGGCCGCAGGGCTCTCGTCGGCGACGGGAGCGTCCGCGGTCTCCCCGGTCGACTCCGCAGGAGCGGCGGCCGGCTCGCCGGCACCACCCTTGAGGATCGACGGGTCCTCCTCGGCCTTCGCCTGCAGCGCACCCGCGAGACGGGCGGCCTGGGCGATCGGCGCGTTGAGGAGGTAGACAGCCTGGCTGAGCGACGCGAGCATGGCGCCGGCGAGCTTCCCGAGGAGAACCTCGCGAGACTCGAGATCAGCAAGCTTGGCGATCTCCGCCGCCTCGAGGGCCTTGCCTTCGTAAAGGCCGCCCTTGATGACGAGGGAGGGGTTTGCCTTGGCAAAGTCACGCAGGCCCTTGGCCGCCTCGACCACGTCGCCGTTGATGAAGGCGACGGCGGTCGGCCCGGTCAGCAGGTCATCGAAGGCCTCGATGCCCGCCTCGCGTGCGGCGATCTGGGTGAGCGTGTTCTTGACCACGGCGTAGTTGGCGTTCTCGCCGAGAGCGCGCCGCAGGTCCTGCAGCTGCTTGACGGTGAGACCGCGGTACTCGGTCAGCACAGCACCTGCAGACTCCTGGAACTGCTCCACGAGCTCTGCAACGGCTGCTGCCTTGTCTGGCCGCGCCATGGGTCTCCTTCCACGGTTCATGAACGATCAAGCATGGTGGGCACCACCGGAGGTGATGTCCGGAGACCGGCACGTCGGGCCCGGGAACGGAAAACGCCCCGGCGCAGGAGGCACGGGGCGCACATGCTGACGCGCGACTGCACGCCAGTGGTTCACTCGGTGTCACCTGCGCAGGCCGCCCGCTTCGCGGGACCTTCAGCCGGGTGCTTCTCCCCTGGCGGGGTGTGGGCACGCCGACAACCGGCGGTCTCTGGTTTCACCGAGAACCCTAAGGGATCGCCCGTCGTACACAAAATCGGCGCCGCCCACCGGGCCAGAGGGGATGTGCGAAACGGTGACGCCCGGCAACCGGCTCTGCTTCCATGAGATGTGGACTTTTCGCTGCAGTCACTGACAGACGTGCTGGACCAGGCAAACAGCAGGCTCCGGGCGGGCTCGCACGCCGCCGCCCGGGTCTGGCCGACGGGCTTCGACATCCTCGACCGCAACCTCGCCGGTGGGTTCCGCTCCGGGGAGCTGATCCTCGTCGCGGGGCCCCAGGGCCTCGGCAAGACGACCTGGGCGCTGCAGACCGCGCGCAACGTCGCGCTCGGCGGACGTTCGGTGCTCTTCTTCTCCTTCGAGCACGATCCGCAGACGATGCTGATCCGGCTCGTCGCCCTCGAGGCCGGGCTTGTCGCCGGGGTGGAAGCACCCAACCTGGCCAAGATCCGGTCGGCGTTCGAGGCGACCGACAGCCGCCGGGGCACGATCGCGGACCGCCTCGACGCGACCCAGGGCGGGGCGAAGGCCATCGACATGGTGGAGTCCTACTCCGACCGCATGGTGCTGCACCGCTCCACCGGCAGCAGTACGACGCTCGACGTGATCCGGGAAGCCGTCGAAGAGGTCCGCCACGAGACCGGACAGCTCCCGATCGTGTTCGTGGACTACCTCCAGAAGGTCAAGGTCCCGGGCGGGCCGCCGGCCGAGGAGGAGCGCGTGACCACCGTGGTCGAGGGCCTCAAGGACCTCGCGCTCGACATAGACATCCCCGTGGTCGCGATCGTGGCCGCGGACAAGGAGGGCATCGCCTCCGGCAAGCGGATGCGGGTGAACAACCTCCGCGGCTCGTCAGCGCTCGCGTACGAGGCCGACACCGTGCTGATCCTGAACAACAAGTTCGACATCGTCGCGCGCCACCACCTCGTCTACGACATCGGCCACGCCGAGCGCTACAAGCAGTGGGTCGTGCTGACGATCGAGAAGAACCGCAACGGCAAGGACGGCATCGACCTCGAGTTCCAGAAGCGGTTCGAGCAGGGGCGCTTCGAGCCGACCGGCCAGATGGTCACCGAGAAGCTCGTCGACGAGCGCGTCTTCGTCGAGTAACCCCGCCGCCGTACGAGCTCGTCGACCGGCGCGACCCGCGCGTGACCCGACAACAATCGTGCATGTGCCCGATGCTGACCCCGATCCAGCCGTCCGCGCCGTAAGAACTTCGCAGGTGCCCGATTCTTGTTGCCGGCGGAGTCAGGCCGAGCACGAGGACCCGCGCGATGCCCGGGCCAGCCGCAACCAAGGAAGGCTGAGCAGGAGGACCTGCGCGAGGCCCGACCCGGCGGTCCGGCGAGCGGAGCTGCAGAGGCGGGGCGGAGACGTGGCCCGCAGCGAACGTAAAAGCGCCGCCCCGATCTCGACCGCGGCAGCGGCAGAGAAGTCGGGGCGGCGCCCAAGTGAGCTGCGGGCTGCGGCGCAGCCCCGCCGGGAGCCCGGCAGCAGTCAGAGAAGGAGGCTCAGGCCTCGTCGTCCGACGCGACGTTGCGCGTGCGGTTCGGGTCGACCTGGACACCGGGGCCCATGGTCGTCGAGACGGTGACCTTCTTCAGGTAGCGGCCCTTGGAGCTGGCCGGCTTGAGCCGGAGCACCTCTTCGAGAGCGGCGGCGTAGTTCTCCGCCAACTGGGCCTCGGAGAAGGACGCCTTGCCGATGATGAAGTGCAGGTTCGCGTGACGGTCGACGCGGAACTCGATCTTTCCGCCCTTGATGTCGGACACGGCCTTGGCGACGTCCGGCGTCACGGTGCCGGTCTTCGGGTTCGGCATGAGACCTCGGGGACCGAGGACCCGGCCGAGGCGACCGACCTTGCCCATCATGTCGGGCGTCGCGACGACGGCGTCGAAGTCGAGCCAGCCACCGTTCACCTTGTCGATGAGCTCGTCGCCACCGACGATGTCGGCGCCGGCCTCGCGAGCGGCCTCGGCCTTCTCGGCGTTGGCGAAGACCAGGACCCTGGCGGTCTTGCCGGTGCCGTGCGGGAGGTTGACCGTGCCGCGGACCATCTGGTCCGCCTTGCGCGGGTCGACACCGAGGCGCATCGCGACGTCGACGGTCTCGTCGAACTTCTTCTTGCTGCCCGACTTGGCGATCTTGATCGCCTGGAGGGGGCTGTGGAGCTCGTCCTTGTCGAAGCCCTCAGCCGCGGAGCGGTAGTTCTTGCTGCGCTGCATGACTGGATTCCTCTCTGTGGTTCCAGGTGTGGTCGTTGGGGCGCGTCAGCGGCCCTGCCACGGTTTCTTGGAGTACGACGGCGCGGGACCGTCGCGGGTGGTGACCAGCTGGGCCGGTCACCGGGCTGCTCAGTCGGTGGTGACACCCATCGAGCGGGCGGTGCCCTCGACGATCTTCATCGCGGCGTCGATGTCGTTCGCGTTGAGGTCGGGGAGCTTCGTCGTCGCGATCTCGCGCACCTGGTCCTTGGTCAGCTTGGCGACCTTGTCCTTGTGCGGGACGCTCGAGCCCTTCTGCAGGCCGGCCGCCTTCTTGATCAGCTCAGCCGCCGGAGGCGTCTTCGTGACGAAGGTGAACGAACGGTCCTCGTAGATGGTGATCTCGACGGGGATGACGTTGCCACGCTGCGACTCGGTCGCGGCGTTGTAGGCCTTGCAGAACTCCATGATGTTCACACCGTGGGGACCGAGAGCGGTACCCACCGGCGGAGCAGGAGTTGCCGCCCCGGCCTGCAGCTGCACCTTGACGAGCGCTGCGATCTTCTTCTTGGGAGGCATGGAAATCGGGTCCTTAACTGATTTCTGCGGTGTTGCTGGTTTTTGTTACTGGGCTGGTGTTGCGACGCCGAGGCTTCGGTCAGACCTTCTGGATCTGGCTGAAGCTCAGCTCGACCGGGGTCTCCCGGCCGAAGATCTCGACGAGGGCCTTGACCCTCTGGGTGTCCGCGTTGATCTCGGTGATC
Organism: uncultured Actinomycetota bacterium; assembly: GCA_963721165.1. Taxonomy (GTDB): domain Bacteria; phylum Actinomycetota; class Actinomycetes; order Propionibacteriales; family Nocardioidaceae; genus Nocardioides_C. Next base: position 21,875 of record CAVRIE010000001.1, read on the forward strand.
GTCGCGTGCAGGGTGGCGAACGGTCCGTCGACCACCATGACCGAGTCGGAGACGTCGAAGTCGGCGACCTCTGTCTTGCGCTTCGCGGGGGCGCCGCCGGCGGCAGCCTGCTCGGGAGCGGCGGCCTCGGCTGCGGCGACCACGGTCGGCGCGAGCATGTTCTCGACCTCGGCGAGCGACAGCGGCACCGGCTGGTGGCTGTGCCCGACGAAGCCGGTCACCGAAGGCGTGTGGCGTACGGCGGCCCACGACTCGTCCGTGAGGTCCATCCGGACCAGGACGTAGCCGGGGAGCACGGTGCGCTTGACCAGCTTGCGCTGACCGTTCTTGATCTCGGCGACCTCTTCGGTCGGGACGACCACCTCGTGGATGTAGTCCTCCATGTTGAGGGAGGTGATCCGGTTCTCGAGGTTCGCCTTCACACGGTTCTCCATGCCGGAGTAGGTGTGGATCACGAACCAGTCACCCGGCTTGGACCACAGGGCGCGGCGGAACTCCTCGAGCGGGTCCTCCCCCGCTTCACCGACCTCGGCCGCCTCAGCCTCGACCTCGGCGCCCTCGACCTCGGCCCCGGCGGCCGCGTCCACGTCGGACGTCACGGCTGCCTCACCGGCAGCGGGCGAGACGGGGTCCGTCTCGTCCGTCACGACGGCGTCGTCGGTCACCGGCGCCGTCTCGGACTCGCCCTCGGGCTCGCCGAAGATGTCCTCGGCGTTCAGCTGAGGCTCCTCGACGCCTTCGACGTGGTCGTCATGCTGCTGCGACACGGCTAATCAGTCACCTTCGTGGTTGCGGTACTGCGGACGGGCTGGCAGGTCATGTTCACCCGAAGATGGCGAACGCAGCCTTACCGAAGGCCAGGTCGAGCAGGGAGACGATCGCCATCACCACGACCACGAACACCATCACCACGGCGAAGTACGTGATCAGCTGCTGCTGCGTGGGCCAGACGACCTTGCGCAGCTCGGCGACGACCTGGCGGTAGAAGGTGACCGGGCCAGTGCGCTTGTCACTCGACGAAGAAACGGAGCGGCTCTCCGACACTGTCCTTCACCTTCCTTCTGTGGGTAGACCGACCGGACTCGGCAGTCACCTCCCGGCGGGAGGGACCTTGCAGGGCACGAGGGACTTGAACCCCCAACCTTCGGTTTTGGAGACCGATGCTCTGCCAGTTGAGCTAGTGCCCTTCGGAGGCTCGTGCGCCCCGCTCGTCGTACCGCCGGCAACCGCGGCGCGATCGAGCTGCGCGACGAGAGGTGCGGGCATGACAACCAAGGGTGCGAACCACCAAACGGGGATTCTACGGGGTACACCAACGGGAAGTCGAACCGAGCCGGATCCGGGCGCGAGTCCGCCCGTTCGAACACCGGACCCGGGTGCCGTCCGGAGTGCGTGAGTGGAACGATGAGGCCATGAGCGACTCGACCAGCCCCGCACCCGGCCGTCACGCCGCCCCTGTCGGCTCTCCTGTCGACCGCCGCATCTCTGCGCGGATCGCCAGTATCGCCGAGTCCGCGACGCTCGCGGTCGACGCCAAGGCGAAGGCACTCAAGGCCGCGGGACGCCCGGTCATCGGGTTCGGAGCGGGCGAGCCCGACTTCCCCACGCCCGGCTACATCGTCGAAGCCGCCGTGGAGGCCTGCCGCGACCCCCGCAACCACCGTTACACCCCGGCCGGCGGCCTGCCCGAGCTCAAGCAGGCGATCGTCGAGAAGACACGGCGCGACTCGGGCTACGTCGTCGAGCCGGCCCAGGTGCTCGTGACCAACGGCGGGAAGCAGGCGATCTACGAGGCGTTCGCGACCATCCTCGACCCGGCCGACGAGGTGATCGTCCCCGCGCCGTACTGGACCACCTACCCCGAGTCGATCCGGCTCGCCGGCGGTGTCCCGGTCGAGGTCCTCGCCGACGAGACCCAGGACTACAAGGTCACCGTCGAGCAGCTCGAGGCGGCCCGCACCGAACGGACCAAGGTGCTGCTGTTCAACTCCCCCTCGAACCCCACCGGCGCGGTGTACAGCCGTGACGAGATCGAGGCGATCGGCCGCTGGGCCCTGGAGCACGGCCTCTGGGTGATGACCGACGAGATCTACGAGCACCTCGTGTACGACGGCCTCGAGACCGCCTCGCTCCCCGTGGTCGTGCCGCAGCTCGCCGACCGCTGCGTCGTCGTGAACGGCGTCGCGAAGACCTACGCCATGACCGGCTGGCGCGTGGGGTGGGTGATCGGGCCCAAGGACGTCGTCAAGGCCGCTACCAACCTGCAGTCGCACGCGACCTCGAACGTCTCGAACGTCTCGCAGCGTGCCGCCATCGCCGCGGTCTCCGGTGACCTCTCCGCGGTGGAGGAGATGAAGGTCGCCTTCGACCGGCGCCGGCGCACGATCGTCTCCATGCTGAACGAGATCGACGGCGTGGTCTGCCCGGAGCCGAAGGGGGCGTTCTACGCCTACCCGTCGGTGAAGGGCCTCCTCGGGCGCACCATCGACGGGGTCACCCCGCAGACCTCGGCCGAGCTGGCGGAGCTGATCCTCGACAAGGCCGAGGTGGCGGCGGTCCCGGGTGAGGCGTTCGGGTCGCCCGGCTACCTCCGGTTCTCCTACGCGCTCGGCGACGAGGACCTGGTCGAGGGGATCTCCCGGCTGCAGAAGCTCTTCGCCTGAGCACCGTGACCGACCCGGGGGACGACGGAGCGGCTGAGCGACGATCGCTGACGGCGCTGCCCAAGGCGCACCTGCACCTGCACTTCACGGGGTCCATGCGCCACACCACGCTGCTCGAGCTCGCGACCCGCGACGGGATCGTGCTGCCGGACGCCCTGGTGGAGGACTGGCCGCCGCAGCTGTCCGCCGCCGACGAGAAGGGCTGGTTCCGGTTCCAGCGGCTGTACGACGTCGCCCGGTCGGTCCTGCGCACCGAGGACGACGTGCGCCGGCTGGTGCGCGAGGCCGCGGAGGACGACGTGGCCGACGGGTCGCGCTGGTTGGAGATCCAGGTCGACCCGAGCGGGTACGCCCACCGTTTCGGCGGGATCACCGCGTTCACCGACCTCGTGCTCGACGCGGTCCGGGACGCCTCCGAGCGCACCGGCCTCGGCATGGCGGTGGTCATCGCGGCCAACCGCACCCGCCACCCGCTCGACGCCCGCACGCTCGCGCGGCTGGCCGCGCAGTACGTCGGACGGGGTGTGGTCGGCTTCGGCCTCAGCAACGACGAGCGTCGTGGGCGGACCGAGGACTTCGCTCCCGCCTTCGCGATCGCCGAGCGGGCCGGGCTGATGCTCGCGCCCCACGGCGGGGAGCTCCTCGGACCGCAGAGCGTCCGGACCTGCCTGGACGACCTGCACGCCGACCGGCTCGGACACGGCGTGCGCTGCGCCGAAGACCCGGCCCTGCTCGAGCGGGTGGTCGAGCAGGGCGTCGCCCTCGAGGTGTGCCCGGTGTCGAACGTCGCCCTCGGGGTGTACTCCGACCTCACCTCGGTGCCGTTGCCGACGCTGCTCGAGGCCGGGGCAACGGTTGCGCTCGGCGCCGACGACCCGCTGCTGTTCGGCTCCCGGCTCGCGGGGCAGTACGCCACCATGCGCGCGGCGCACGAGCTGTCCGACGAACAGCTCGCCGAGCTCGCCTCCATGTCGATCCGCGCGTCACGAGCCCCCGAGGGGACCAAAACCGTGTTGCTCCGAGAGATCTGCGCCTGGTTGGCAGCAGACTAGGCAGCATGACGAACACACCGGGGGACGAGCCCACGCGGCCCGAGCAGCAGCAGAGCCCGGGCGGCGAGCAGCCCGGCCACTGGGAGCAGCAGCCCCAGAACCAGCCACCCACCGCTCCCCAGGGGCCGCCGCCCTACCAGGGCCAGCCGTCCTACCAGCAGAGCCCGGGCTACCCGGCCCAGGCCCCGGTGCAGTACGCACCGGACCACCCACGAGCGGTCACGTCCCTGGTGCTCGGCATCCTCGGCATCGTGCTCTGCGGCGTGCTCGCGCCCTTCGCCTGGGTCATCGGCAGCAGGACCCTCAACGAGATCGACGCCAGCAACGGCAGGGTCGGCGGCCGGGGCGCCGCGCAGGCGGGGTACATCCTCGGCATCGTCGGCACGGTGCTGCTCGTGATCTACGCGATCGCCGCGGTGTTCTACGTGATCTTCATGATCAGCCTGGTCAGCGGAGGCGTCACCACGCGGTGAGACCAGGACCCCCGGGGCACGGGTTCAGAGCGAGCAGCCGACCATGACCGGCTCGTTCTCCAGCCGGATCCCGAAGCTTCGCTCCACGCCGTCGCGGATCTCGCGTGCGAGAGCGACCAGGTCGGTGGTGGCGGCGCCGCCGCGGTTGGTCATCGCCAGCGTGTGCTTGGTGGACAGGCTCACCTTCGCGTTGCCGTAGCCCTTGGCGTAGCCGGCGTGGTCGATCAGCCACGCGGCACTGGTCTTCACGCGGCCGTCGGGCTGCTCCCAGCGGGGTGCGTCGTCCGGGAGCAGCTTCGCCTGCTCGGCGCTGAGCAGCGGGTTGGTGAAGAACGACCCCGCGCTCCAGGTGTCGTGGTCGTCGGCGTCGAGCACCATGCCCTTGCCCCGGCGAAGTCCGAGGACGGCCTCGCGGACCTGCGGCATCGGCACCCGCTCCCCCGCGTCGACCCCGAGCGTGCGGGCGAGCTCGGCGTACTTCACCGGAGCCCCCAGGTCCCCGAGCCGCAGCTGGAAGGTGACGGTGAGGACGACGTACCGGCCGGGGTCCCGCTTGAACCTGCTGGTGCGGTAGCCGAAGCCGCAGTCGGCGGCCGCGATGGTGCGTACGGCGGCCTCCCGCCTGTCCCAGCAGCGCACGGACGCGATCGTCTCGGCGACCTCCTGGCCGTAGGCGCCGACGTTCTGGATGGGGGTCGCGCCGACGCTCCCCGGGATCCCGGAGAGCGCCTCGACGCCGACCCAGCCCTCCTCGACGGCCCGGGCCACGAAGTCGTCCCAGGGCTCACCCGCGGCCACGGTCACCGTGGCCCCACTGCAGGCGTCCTGGTCGGCGGTCACACCACGGGTGGCGATCTTGACGACCGTTCCGGGGAAGCCGTCGTCGGCGACGACGAGGTTGCTGCCGCCCGCGACGAGCAGCACCGGCTCACCGGACTCGTCGGCGGTCCGGACCGCCTCGACGAGCTCGGCCTCGGTGCGGGCCTCGACGTAGTGCGCGGCGGGACCGCCCAGACGGAGCGTGGTGTGCTGCGCCAGGACCTCAGCCACGCACCAGCACCGCCTTGGGCGCGCCGAGCACCTTCTCGCCACCGCAGGTGACCTCGAGGGAGATGTGGACGGCGTCCTCGGTGAGGTTCGCGACGGTGCCCGCCACCTGCACCTCGACGCCCTCGTCGTCGTCGGGTACGACGACCGGCTTGGTGAACTTGCAGCCGACCTCGCGGACGCGTCCGGGCGCACCGGCCCAGGTGTCGAGGGCACGGGCGGCGAGCGCCATCGTGAACATGCCGTGCGCGATCACCCCGGGCAGCCCGACGGAGGTCGCGACGCGGTCGGACCAGTGGATCGGGTTGAAGTCGCCGCTCGCGCCGGCGTACCTGACCAGGTCCGCCCTGGTGACGCGGAAGGTCTGTGCGGGGAGCGAGTCGCCTGTGTTGAGGGCGGCCACGGGTTTGCTCATGCCGGCTCCTCCGCTCGGTGGACCAGGGTGGCGTAGGCGGTGCAGACCGCCTCGCCGTTCTCGTCGGTGATCTCGCTGCGGGTGCCGATGATGTCGGCCCCGCCGATCTGCCGCAGCGTGTCGACCGACAGCGCCGCGACGAGACGGTCCCCCACGACGACGGGGCGGGTGTAGGTGAAGCGCTGCTCGCCGTGGACCACCCGGTGCAGGGCGATCCCGACGTCGGGGTCCTCCATGAGCGCCGTCATGGCGGCGAAGGCCACGACGATCGGGAAGGTCGCCGGCGCGGTGTTCCCGTCGAACTCCGACCCGGTCGCCCGGGCGAACTCGAGGAGCTTCTCGCGGGTGGCGGTGTAGGGCTCCGTCGGCGGGAACGTCCGTCCGACCAGGGCGGTGTCGACTGCCATGCGCGCGACGCTAGCAGGGCCGGTCCACCTCTCCGACACAGCGTTGTGGACGCATCCCAAGCGGTATGCGGCTTGTGGACCGTCCATAACCCCGCGTGACTCGCCGTTTGCTCTGTCGAGCAGGCCCGTTCGGGGCGGAGGAATCGGGGCGGCCGCCCGCTGACGCCGTGCGCGTAGAACATGCACTCCCGAGCCGGTGAGCCCCGCTCAGGCGTGAGACCCCGCCGTCGTACCGCTCAATGCATGTTCGACGGGCCCGGCCGGAGCCGATTCGGCGTCGCTGGCCGAGGACGGACGGCCCTGGTCGAAGGCGGCGGCCGGTCGGAGGACGGACGGGCAGGTCGAGCCACCTGGACGTGCACCGGCGGCCGCGCTCGGCCGTGTCCCGGCGCGAGGCCGGCCGCCATGCGCCCTGAGTGCACCGAGTCGGCCGCCGACCAGCTCCTCACCCCTGCCCGGCTCCCGAGTGCTGACGCCGTGCGCGTAGAACATGCACTCCCGAGGCCGTCGAGCCCCGCTCAGGCCTGAGACGCCGCCGTCGTACCGCTCAATGCATGTTCCACGGGCCCGCCTGTCGCTGGTCCGGGCAGCCGGTGGGGCGGGGATCGCGGCGCGCGCCGGACGTCCGATCCGGCACAGCGTTATGGACGGTTCCCCAGCGGTATGCCGCTTGTACACCGTCCATAACCCCGCGTTACACGCCGTTTGCTCTGTCGAGCAGGTCCGATTCCGGGGCGGGCTCTCGGGACATGCAGAAGGAGCGACGTACCCGAGGGAACGTCGCTCCTTGCAGAGATCGTGAAGCCTGCGCTCAGCGGGTCTCGCGGTGCTCGGTGTGTGTCCGGCAACGCGGGCAGAACTTCTTCATCTCCAGACGGTCCGGGTCGTTACGCCGGTTCTTCTTGGTGATGTAGTTGCGTTCCTTGCAGACGGTGCACGCCAAGGTGATCTTGGGACGAACGTCCGAGCTCTTGCTGGCCACGGGGTGCCTCTTCTTCTTCGGTAGTACTGCCTGTCCAAGTCTGCACGGGCGGTCAAGCCCGAAGACCGTCGTGGTGCAAGTAGCGGGGGCGGGACTCGAACCCGCGACACCACGATTATGAGCCGTGTGCTCTAACCACCTGAGCTACCCCGCCACCGGGCGGGGGCACCCGGCCGTCTTCACGACCGGGATTCCCTTACCCAGAGCCCCTTTACGGAATCGAACCGTAGACCTTCTCCTTACCATGGAGACGCTCTGCCGACTGAGCTAAAGGGGCAAGCGACGTCAAAGAATACACACGCCCGACCGCGATGAGAAATCGGCTTACGCGGCAGGGAGACGGGCGTCACTCCGCCTGTTTCCGACCCTCCGGGACGTCGATCCCGCGGGCCCGGATCTCGGCCATCACGGAGGCCGGGACGGGAGCGCAGCCGCACTCGCGAACGTGCTCGAGGTGCCACTCGATGCGGCGGTCCATCGGCGCCTTGCTGCCGAGGACGTGTGCGAGATGCCACTCCCTGTTCATACCTACATCGTCCCTCCGCGGGCATCATTGCGAGGTGACTTCGTCAGCCCTGAGCTCCTTCTACGTCCGCGAGAACGACCGGATGGTCTCCCAGCCGACCACGGCGGGCCCGTGGGGACCCGACAGCCAGCACGGCGGACCTCCCGCCGCGCTGCTGACCAGGGCCATCGAGCAGCTCGACACGGGCGAGGAACGAGTCGTCGGCCGGTTCACCATGGACCTGCTCGGGCCGGTGCCGGTCGGCGGGCTGTCCGTCGACGCGTCCGTCGTCCGGCCGGGACGCACCGTGGAGCTCTGCGACGCGACGCTCGTCGACACCGACCGGGGCCGGCCCGTGGCCCGCGCCGCCGCCTGGCGCTTCCCGGTCGGCGCTCTGGGCCCCCGTCCGACGTCCGAGCCCCTCCCACACACCCACCACGACGGGCGGCACCACGAACGGCCCACCAGCTGGTCGGGGGGCTACCTCGACGCGGTGGAGTGGCGCTGGATCAAGGGGTCCGTCGAGGAACCCGGTCCGGGTGTCGTGTGGATGCGACCCACCGTCGAGCTGGTCGACGGCGAGGAGATGACGCCCGTGCAACGGCTGATGAGCTGCGTGGACTCGGCCTCGGGCGTGTCCGCCGAGCTCGACCCCGGAACGTGGGCGTTCCTGAACACCGAGCTCACCGTGCACATCCTGCGCCCGCCGGTCGGCGAGTGGCTCTGCCTGGATGCCGAGACCACGCTCGGCAGCGGCAGCGTGGGCGTCGCGACCTCCTCGGTGTACGACGAGCAGGGGCTCGTCGCGCGCTCGGCACAGGCGCTGCTCGTCGCCCACCGGTAGCCGACCCGGCCACGGCGCCCGACCACTTCGCTACTGCAGCTCCCAGACCGCGACGTGGTACTCCACGCCGTAGGGGTCGTCGCGGTAGAGCATCTTCGCCCGAGGCCTCGCGCCTTGTGCTGCGACAGCGTCGCCGAGGACTGCGAACGGCCGCCCGGCCGGACGCCATGAGGTCCTCGGCGAGCACGGGGTCCAGCCCCGACAGCGCGGCGGCGTCGCCCTCCTCGAGCGCGCGGCCGACCTCCTCGTCGAAGGCGAAGGCCCGGTCGTCGAGGTGGCCCGGCGCCTTCTCGCCACGGCGGGCACTGCCGTCCCCGAGCACGAGCAGCACCACCCGACCCTCGACGTCTCCCACGAGGCGGGCCAGCTCGGCGACCTCGGCCGGCCCGGCGGCCCAGGCGATGGTGTGCATCCGGGTCGGGCCGGCCCAACCGGCCTCGTCGAGCAGCCGGCTGCCGATGCCGAGGCTGAGTGGCAGCCCCCGCACATGGGGAGCGCCCGTCGTACCGAACCGGCGGACGTCGACGGGCAGGGACGGGTCCCACTCACGTGTCCCGTCGGCTCCGCCGACCACCACGACGACGTCGGGCTGCGACGCCAGGGCCGGGGCCATTGCCTCATGGCACGAGGCGCGGAGCCCGGGCGCGGCGTCGGTCGCCCCGCTGAGCTCGCGCATGAGCAACGGCGGGTGCGGGCAGACCACGGCGGTGACGATCACGACCGCCGAGGCTACCCGGGCCCGTGGCTCGAACGCGCGCGCCCATGCGCGCTGCGGCCCTTCAGCGGACTCCCCTGCGGCCCGCTCAAGCCGTGTGCACGCTCGCGCGTCGCGTCCGATGCCGCTCGAGGAAGAGCTCGACCTCCTCGCGCTCGACCCGGCTGCGAGCCAGCTCCGTGCTGGCTGCCCGCGCGTTGTCGACCGCGCGGGTCTGGTCCCAGGGACGCCAGGTCCACCCGTTGCGTGCCATGATCCGACCTCTCGCTCGCCCACCCAAGCCTTACTCACGTAAGTGTAGTGAGTTACTTGAGTAAGACAAGGCCGTCTCAGGCGCGGCTCGACGCCAGGGGCTTCACCTCGGTGTCGATGCCCGGAACGCCGGTCCCCCGGATCGAGGCGCGGGCGGTCTCCGGCACGAAGAGCAGGGCCACGGCGCCCACCACACAGGCGGCCATCATGTAGTAGGCGGGCACGAGCTCGCTTCCGGTCATCGAGATCAGCTTCTCGTTCGCCGCAGGGGCCGTGCCGCCGAGCAGCGCGGTCGAGATGTTGTAGGCGATCGCGAAGCCGGCGAAGCGCACGTGCGTCGGGAACATCGCCGGGAAGGTCGCCGAGATGGTGCTCAGCTGGAGCACGTACAGCAGGCCGAGGACCGCGAAGCCGATCAGCGCAGGGACGAAGCCCTTGGCCATCAGCAGGTACATCGGCACCGCCATCACGAACAGGCCACCCAGCGAGACCCACCACATCGGCTTGCGCCCCAGGCGGTCCGAGAGCCGGCCCGAGAACGGGATCACGGCCATCATCGCCACCTGGCCGAGGATGATCAGCGTCAGCGACGAGGTCGAGCTCATGTCGATCTTCTGCTCGAGGTAGGTCGGCATGTACGCCAGCAGGGTGTAGTTCGTGACGTTCAGGGCCACGACCAGGCCACCGAGGGCGAGCAGCGGCCGCTTGTAGTCGCGCCACAGGTCCTTGAAGGTCGAGGAGTACTCCTGCTCGATCTCGCCGTTCTCGGCACACTCGGTGAAGACCGGGGTGTCCTCGACCTTGTTGCGCAGGTAGAGGCCGACGAGGCCGATCGGACCGCCCACGAGGAACGGGATCCGCCAACCCCACTCGCCCATCGCGTCCTTGCCGACGGCGAGCTCGGTCCCGAGCACGACGAGCGCACCGAGGGTGAAGCCGGCCAGCGTCCCGAACTCCAGGAAGCTTCCGAAGAACCCCCGCTTGCGGTCCGGGGAGTGCTCCGCCATGAACGTCGCCGCCCCGCCGTACTCCCCGCCGGTCGAGAAGCCCTGGACCATCCGGAGCACGACGAGCAGGATCGGCGCCCAGATGCCGATCGTGTCGTAGCCGGGCAGCACGCCGACCAGGAACGTGGCCGTGGCCATCATGATGATCGTCGCCGCGAGCACCCGGCTGCGGCCGACCCGGTCACCGAGCGGGCCGAGCACCAGGCCGCCGACCGGGCGGACCAGGAAGGACACCGCGAACACGAGCAGGGTGTACAAGGCCGACGTGCTCGGGTCGTCGGACGGGAAGAACACGTGCTGGATGTAGACGGCGGCGTAGGCGTAGACGCCGTAGTCGAACCACTCGGTGGCGTTGCCCATGGCCGAGGCACCGATCGCGCGGCGGAGCACGGCAGACCTCTCGGCCTTGGACCTGGGTTGTGCGATGGGATCGGTCTGGAAGGGATATTCGGACGAGTCGGACATAACATCTCCAATCGGGCGTAAGCACACGTCGCCTACCCGCCACACCAGTGGCGAAACGCCCGGTCACCCGACCGTGACACCGCCCGTGTTGCGACCCGGCCCACAGCTGTGCGGTTCGTCTGACACAGAAGCCCCTGCCGGGTTACAAATACTTCGTCCCGTTCTTCATTCGACGTTTGTGTGCGCCTTGTCTTCCTCTCGGATCCCCTCAGCCCTTCACCGCACGCTCCGCCTCCGGCGCGTTGCCGCGGCAGTCGCTCTCGGCCTGGTCGGCGGTTGGCTCGGCCTCATGCTGGGCGGCACCGTCCATCACGAGATCGGTCCGCTGACCACCTCGATGCGGGTCCTCCCGACCTGGGACGGGAGCACGACCGTGTCCATCCCGCCGCTCGGTGAGCTCGTGGTGGACACCCATGACGGCCCGCTCGGGCTTCACGCGCGGCTCGTCGGGGTCGACGTGGAGGAGGCGCGCGCGATCATGCACGACCCCGACCTCCTGTCGGGCATGCGCGGACAGGCCGAGGGCGATCTGCGGTGGGAGCTGTTGATGGCGGCCCTCCGGTCGCTCCTGGCCGCCGTCCTCGGTGCCGCGGCGCTCAGCCTCCTGGCGTTGCGGCGGGTGAGCGGCGCGATCGTCGGTGGGGCCACGGCCGGCACCGCGATGGTGGCTGCCGGGGCGGTCGCCTTCGCGACCTGGAACCCCGCGTCGCTGGCCGAGCCGCGCTACACGGGACTCCTCACCAGCGCGCCGAGCGTGATCGGCGACGCCGACCGGATCGTCAACGACTTCTCGGTGTACGGCGACCAGCTGGCCCGGCTGGTGGAGAACGTGACCGGGCTCTACTCGGTCACGTCGCAGCTGCCGATCCTGCCCGGGGACCGCGACGTGGTGCGGGTGCTCCACATCTCCGACCTGCACCTCGCCCCTCAGGCCTGGGACGTGGTGCGGACGGTGTCGGAGAAGTACGACGTCGACGTGATCGTCGACTCCGGCGACATCACCGACCACGGCTCGAAGCCCGAGAACAGGTACCTGCAGGAGATCCGCCACCTGCGGCCGCCGTACGTCTGGGTCAGGGGCAACCACGACTCGCTCACCACCGAACGCGCCATGCGCCAGCTGCCGAACGCGGTCGTCCTCGACGGCAAGGTCCGCCGCGTGGCGGGGCTGACCTTCGCCGGTATCGGCGACCCGACGTTCACGCCGGACAAGTCCTCGACGCTCGACGAGGCGACGCTCGACCGTTACGTCGGCGAGGCTGCCGACCACCTCGCCGAGGTCGCGAAGGCCGCGGGCGGCGTGGACGTCGCCGTCTTCCACGACCCCAAGCCGATCCGTGCGCTCGACGGCCTCGCGTCGGTGACGCTCTCGGGCCACCTGCACTACCGGAAGGTCAGGCGCGGTGACGAGGGCACGTGGCTGATGACCCAGGGCTCGACAGGTGGCTCGGGACTCCGGGCGCTCGAGCCGGAGGAGCCGGCCGACATCGACCTGTCGGTGCTCTACCTGGACAGGGAGAGCGGGGACCTGCTCGCCTACGACGACATCAGTCTCGGTGGCCTCGGGCTGGCCTCGGCCCAGATCAAGCGTCAGGTCGTCGCACCCGACACGTCGAGCACGCAGATGGTGGCGCCGCCCCTGCGGGGGACACCCGTCGACAGCAGGGACGACCGGCACCCATCTGACGAGCCCATCTCCCCCTGACGAGGGACGACATCGTCACGGCGCTTGCCTAGCCTCGCCGCAAGGAGGCTGCCATGACCCGTCTGCTCCGCCCGGTCGCTGTCGCCGCCCTCGCCTGGGGGGCTCTCCTCGCCACGGCGCCCCATGCCGCCGCCACTCCGCACCGCGGCGTCGTGGACATCGCCCACCGCGGCTCGTCCGCCAGGGCTCCCGAGAACACCATGATCTCCGTCAGGCGCGCCGTGGCGCAGCACACCCGGTTCGTCGAGATCGACGTGCAACGGTCCCGCGACGGGCAGCTCGTGGTCATGCACGACAGCACGCTGGCCCGGACCACCAACGTGGAGCAGGTCTTCCCCGGCCGTGCGCCGTGGCAGGTCGGCGACTTCACGTTCGCGGAGATGCAGCGGCTCGATGCGGGCTCGTGGTTCTCCAAGAAGTACGCCGGCGCACGCATCCCGACGCTGCGCCGGGTGCTCGACGCGGTCGGCACCCACACCGGGCTCCTGCTCGAGCTCAAGTCGCCCGCCCTCTACCCCGGCATCGAGGCCGACGTGAACAGGCAGCTCCGCGCCGTGTCCGGCTACGTGCCTGCGGCGGTCGGCTCCGGTCGTCTGGTCGTGCAGTCCTTCGACCGCGCCTCGCTGGGCAGGTTCCATCGCCTTGCCCCTGGCGTCCCGAACGGCCTGCTTTTCCGCCAGCGGCCCTCCACCGCTCTGCTCGCGGGGGCGTCTCGCTGGGTCGACCAGATCAACATCGACCGCCGGGTCACCAGCGCGTCACTGGTGAAGGCGGTGCACAAGCGTCGCATGGCGATCAACGTCTTCACGATCGACAGCCGCGACCTCATGCGCAGGTACATCCGTATGGGGGTCGACGGGATCATCACCGACAGACCGCGCGTGCTGCGCGACGTCGCGACGGCCGAACGGGCGGTCTGACCGGGCCCGACTCGGTCCTGGTCGGGCCTGGTTGGGCCGGACGGAATAGGGGCACCCCTGGGATCGTTGGCACGAGTAGATAGTTGAAACTCGAACCATTTAGGGCCCTGCCCGTCCCAGGAGGTTGTATCCCGATGCAGTTCGGCATCTTCACCGTCGGCGACGTCACCACCGACCCCACGACAGGCCGCACGCCGACCGAGCACGAGCGCATCAAGGCGACGGTCGCCATCGCGAAGAAGGCCGAGGAGGTCGGGCTCGACGTCTTCGCGACCGGCGAGCACCACAACCCGCCGTTCATCGCCTCCGCCCCGACGACGACGCTCGCCTACATCGGTGCGCAGACCGAGCGGATCATCCTCTCCACGGCGACCACCCTGATCACGACGACCGACCCGGTGCTGATCGCGGAGAACTACGCCAAGCTCCAGCACCTCACCGACGGCCGGGTCGACCTGATGATGGGCCGCGGCAACACCGGCCCGGTGTACCCGTGGTTCGGCAAGGACATCCGGGACGGCATCCCGCTCGCGATCGAGAACTACCACCTGCTGCACCGGCTCTGGCGCGAGGACGTCGTGAGCTGGGAGGGGAAGTACCGCACCCCGCTGCAGGGCTTCACCTCCACGCCCCGGCCGCTCGACGGCGTGCCGCCGTTCGTGTGGCACGGGTCGATCCGCTCCCCCGAGATCGCGGAGCAGGCGGCCTACTACGGCGACGGCTTCTTCGCCAACCACATCTTCTGGCCCGCCTCGCACACCGAGCGCATGGTCCGGCTCTACCGGCAGCGCTTCGAGCACTACGGTCACGGCTCTGCCGACCAGGCGATCGTGGGTCTCGGCGGCCAGGTGTTCATGAGAAAGAACAGCCAGGACGCGATGCGCTGAGTTCCGTCCGTACTTCGACAACGCGCCGGTCTACGGCCACGGCCCGTCGCTGGAGGAGTTCACCTCGCAGACCCCGCTGACGGTGGGAAGCCCTCAGGAGGTCATCGAGCGGACTCTCGGCTTCCGGGAGTACGTCGGGGACTACCAGCGCCAGCTGTTCCTGATGGACCACGCCGGGCTGCCGCTGCAGACCGTGCTGGAGCAGCTCGACCTGCTCGGCGAGGAGGTGGTCCCGGTGCTCCGGCGCGAGTTCGAGGCCCTCCGACCTGCGCACGTTCCCGGCGCACCGACCCACGAGTCGCTCGTCGCCGCGGCGGGCGGGGCCACCGACAGCACCGTCCACGCCCCCGCCGACGACGTCACCGGCCGTTCACCCGAGGAGGTCCAGTGACCACCCCTTCGACCCGACGGGCCCAGGACGCCACAGGCTCAGGACACCGCCGAACCATCGCCGTCGTCACGGCCGGGCTGAGCCAGCCGTCGTCGACGCGTCTGCTGGCCGACCGGCTGGCGGAGGCGACCGACCGCACGCTGCGGTTGTACGGCGAGCAGGTGAGCGTCGAGGTGATCGAGCTGCGCGACCTCGCGCACGACCTCACCAACAACCTGCTCACCGGCTTCCCCAGCGGCGACCTCGCCTCCTGCGATCGAGACGGTGGCGAAGGCCGACGGTCTGATCGCGGTGACGCCGGTCTTCAGCGCGTCCTACAGCGGGCTGTTCAAGACCTTCTTCGACGTCCTCGAGGACGGCACACTCGCCGGCAAGCCGGTGCTGGTCGCCGCCACCGCGGGGACCGCGCGCCACTCGCTGGTGCTGGAGTTCGCGATGCGCCCGCTGTTCGCCTACCTCGGCGCGGTCGTCGTACCCACCGGAGTCTTCGGTGCGAGCGAGGACTTCGGCAGCAACGCCTCGGGGTCGCTCGCCGAGCGGGTCGACCGCGCCGGCAGGGAGCTCGCCGACCTCGTCGTGGGGCGGCAGACCAGCGGACCGGTCGACCCGTTCGACAACCCGACGCCGTTCGAGGAGCTGCTCTCCGGCGGCCGCTGAGCCGGGAAGGTCAGTGTCCGAAGCGCACCGACCAGGCCCTGCGGAACGCGGGGAAGCGCATCCGGGACGCCGAGGGGACCCTGGGGGCACGGGGCCCGGCGTTCCGGGCGGGTCGCCCGGCGCGGAGAGCGGCCTCGCGGGCGAGGTCCTCGTTCATGTGCAGCCGGGCCAGCTGCGCCGCTGCGAGGGGGTGGCCGGGGTACATCTCGTCCTCCTGAGTCGGTGCTCCGGCGCTGTGCCGGCATCTTCGAGACTCGCGGTAAGACGCACCGGGGACATCCGGCGTACTCCCTATCTCTGGCTCGGCGACTCCTTAGATCGCGTCGCTCTCCGAGAGTGGTCGACGGCGACCCGTTCCCGGCTCGGAACCGGTCGCCATCGACCACTCTTCGGGCCGCCGGCACGACTAGGACTTCTTGGCCGCGGCCTTGCCGCCCTTGCGACCGGCCTCCTTCTTCTGAGCGGTGGTGCCGCCCTGCTTCGGGTCGCCACCCGAGCCGCTCTGCTTCCCACCACGGCTGGAGGCGCCCGGAGAGTTCGCGATCTTGGCGGCGCGCTCCTTGGACATGCCCTTGTCCTTCAGCGCTTCGTACTGCTTCTCGTTCTTGATGTTCGAAGGCATGGCGCCCTCCTTCCAGAGAAACGGTCCGTCCCCTCGACGTACCCGATGCTCCGGCGGGCCATGCCCGGCCGTCCGATGCCTTGCGGTCGCAGGTTCAGGCGGGGTGCCGGGCTGCCACCCGCCGGCGTACGTCGGACAGCGTCATGCGCTGACGGCGCCGGGCGGCGACGGTCGTGACCGCGAGGGCAGCGGCCCCCCAGACGAGGAGGGCTGCCGCGGAACCTGTCACCGAGCCGACCCGACCCCCGAAGGTGAGGTTGCCGATCCCCTCGGCAGCGAGGGACACCGGCAGCACGCCGCTGAGCGACTGGATCAGCGCCGGCGCCGTGTCGACCGGGACCAGCCCGCCGAGCGACACCGCCTGGAGCACCGCGAACACGATCGACACCATCCACCCGCGCCCCTGGCCCAGGACGGCGACGAAGGCCTGGTTCATCGCGGCGAACACCGCGGCGGGCACGAGCAGGAACAGCGCCACCCCGACCGGGGACTCCATCACCACGCCGAAGACCCCGAGCACCGCGAACACCATCAGGCTCTGCAGCACGCCGATGACCAGGGCAGGCAGCCAGCCTGCGAGGGCCACCCGGACGGGTGTGGTCGCCGAGGCCAGCGCACCCTCCGGCAGCGCGCGGCGGACGAGGTAGGTCACGAACGCGCCGAGCCACAGCGCAAGGGCGAGCACGCCCGGAGCCAGGCTGGTCGCCGCGGAAGGCGTTGCGTTGAGGCGGTCGGCGTCGCTGGACACGGGCCGGGCGACCGCGCTCGCGAGGTCCTTGCGCTTGCCGGCGTCGAGGGTCGGGATCTGCCGGGCTCCCTTGCCGAGGCCGTCGGCGAGCCGGCGTGAGCCGTCGCTCAGCCGGGTCGTGCCGCTCGCGACGCGGGTGGAGCCGTCCGCCAGCCGGGCGGCTCCGTCGCTGGCCTGGCTCGCGCCCGAGGCGAGCCGTTCGGCGCCCGAGCCGAGGCGGGCCGCACCCGCGGCGAGTCGTCCGGTCCCCGCGTCGACCTTCCGGGCACCGTCGGCGAGGCGGTTCGCTCCCCCGGCGAGCCGGTCCGCGCCGTCGGCGGCCCGGCCGATCGCCGAGACCAGCGCGGGGGTCCCGTCCGCCAGCCGGTCCGCGCCCGAGGCGACCTGACGCGAGCCGGAGACCATCGCGTCCGCGTTGCCGTCGGTCGCACCGACCGCCTGCAC
This sequence comes from uncultured Actinomycetota bacterium, assembly GCA_963721165.1. Taxonomy (GTDB): domain Bacteria; phylum Actinomycetota; class Actinomycetes; order Propionibacteriales; family Nocardioidaceae; genus Nocardioides_C. Next base: position 39,076 of record CAVRIE010000001.1, read on the forward strand.
CGTGGCTGCGCACAGCTGGGGCTGTCTGGCGGCGACGACCGGGTCGGACTGGCACGCGCGCTTCCAGGCGAGCAGCGCCTTCGACCAGCCCGCGACGCCGTCGGCGACCTGTCCCGCGCCGTCCGCGAGCCGGCGGGTCCGGTCGGGAAGCGGACCTGTGCGCGAGTGCAGCTGGTCGAGGCCACCGGCGAGGTCGTGTGCGCCGTCGCCGAGCCTTGCTGTGCCGTCCGCGAGCCGGCCCGTGCCTCCGGCCAGCCGCCGGGCGCCGTCGGACAGCTCGGACGCGCCGCCGGCGAGCTGTCCGGCACCGCCCGAGAGCGAACCGAGGCCACCAGCCAGCACCCCCGCGCCGTCGCTGACCCGCCTCGTCCCCTCGCCGAGCTTCGCGGCGCCGTCGGCCAGCCGGTCCGCCCCGTGCCCGGCCCGGCCCAGCGACTTCTTCAGCTCACCGGTCCGGGCGTAGATGCCCTCGACGAAGGTCGCGGTGATCCTCTGGTTGAGCCGTGCGGCCGCGACGTCACCGATCTGGCCGCTGACCATGCCGACCAGCGCACTGGCGGAGTCGTTGCTGCGCACGGTGATCCGGGCGGTGTCCGGGTCGTTGCGGGTCAGGCCCGCGACCGTCTTGGAGAAGTCCCGCGGGATCGTGACCACCGCGTAGTAGTCGCCTTCGCGCAGGCCGTTCGAGGCGTCCTCGGCGCTGGTCAGCCGCCAGGCGAGCGAGCGGTCCTCGTCCTCTCCCGGGGAGGTCAGCCCCGCGGCGAGCAGGCGGCCGGCCGCGATCGTCTGCTGGTCCGCTCCGCTGCCCGTCCGCACCGGCTGGTCGAGGTTGACCACCGCGGCCGGCACCGCGTCGATCCGGTCCACCCGGTCGCCCATCGACCACAGGACGAGCGTGCCGAAGAGCATCGGGAGCAGGACGGTGGCCACCAGGATGCGGTTCCGGAGCAGTCGTTTCACAGCGAGGCCTCCTCGGCGAGAGGACGCGAAGCGCCCTCGGCAGGCAGGGGCAGGGTGGTCCAGGACAGCCCTTGGACGCCCTCGGGTTCGCCCGACGCGCCTGCCACGACGGTCACGCCGCGGGCGGTCAGGGTGGCGAGGAGCTCCCACCGGCGGACGAGCTCGTCACGGCTCACGAACACGTCGACGTCGTCGACGACCACGAGCTCGGGCTCGGGCGTGTGGCGCCGGCCCAGCCGGGAGAGCCGTTCGATCCTCGGGAACGACTCGAACAGGTGCACCCGGCGTCGTACGGCTGCTGCCTCGTCCGGTAGCACCCGGTCGAGCACCAGGAGGCGCCCGTCGGTGACCGGCAGCCGCCCCGCGACGGCGGCCATCAACGCGCGGCGTGCCACCCGGTCGTCGGTGCGCACGAGCAGCAGCGACCCGGGCCGGACGACGGCATCGACTCCGGCCAGGACCGGAGTGCCGTGCTCGTCGAGGAGGCGGAGCCCTTCGGCGCGTACGACGACCGGCCCGTGCTCGTGGACCCACGCCTCGTGGTCCAGATGCTGCTCCAGGCCGGCGCCCTCGACGTCGAGGGAGGGAAGCCTGCGGTCGAGCCAGGCCGGCAGCCACCAGGCGCGGTCACCGAGCAGGGCGAGCACGGCCGGCACCAGTGTCATGCGGACCAGGAAGGCGTCGACGAAGACACCGACGGCGAGACCGAGCGCGATCGGCTTGACCGAGGCGTCGCCGTTCGGCACGAAGGCGGCGAAGACGCTGATCATGATCACGGCCGCGGCCGTCACGACCCGCGCGCTCGAGGTGAACCCCTTGTGGATCGCGCGGTGCGCATCACCTGTGTGGACGTACTCCTCACGCATCCGCGACACGAGGAAGACCTCGTAGTCCATGGCGAGGCCGAACAGCACGCCCATCAGGATGATCGGCATGAACGAGATGACCGGTCCGACGCGGGCGACGTTCATCGCCTCGGCCAGCCAGCCCCACTCGAAGACGGCGGCGACCGCTCCGAACGACGCGGCGACGGACAGCAGGTAGCCCAGGGTGGCCTTCACGGGCACGGCGACCGAGCGGAAGACCACGGTCAGCAGGAGCAGGGAGAGCCCGACGACCACGACGCCGAACGGCAGCAGGGCGCCCGCGAGGCGGTCGGACACGTCGATGGTCACCGCGGTGTGGCCGGTCACGAGCAGGTCGTCGACGTCGTACTTCTTCTCGAGCCCGTCGGCGCGGCCGCGGATCTCGCGCACGAGGTCTGCGGTCGCGGGGTCGGCCTGGGCGGCCTCGGGGATGATCTGGACGATGCCGAGGTCGGCCTTCGGGTTCGGCGTGGAGAGGGCGACCGCCTCCACACCGTCGACCCGTGCGAGATCCTTGCCGAGCCGGTCCATGACACCGACCGGGTCCGTCGTACGGATGATGTCGACGGTGACCAGCAGGGGCGCGTTGTAGCCGGCGCCGTACGCCTTGGAGACCATGTCGTAGGTGACGCGTTCGGTGCTGCCTGCAGGCGCGGTGCCGTTGTCCGGGAGGCCGAGGGCGAGGTCTTTGGCCGGCACGGCGACGACCGCGAGGCCGGCGATGACGAGCACGACGGTGAGGAGCGGGACGCGGGTCACCAGCGAGACCCAGCGGGCGCCGAGGGTGTGGGTGTCGCCGGCCTCGACGACCGCGTGGCGCGCGGCTCGTGACCCGGCGCGCGGCCGCAGCCGCTCGCCAAGCAGCGCCGACATCGCGGGTACGGCGGTGAGCGCGATCAGCACCGCGACGGCCACCGCCGCGGCGGCCGCGAATCCCATCACTGCGAGGAACGGGATCCGGGCGACCACGAGGCCGCAGAGCGCGATGACGACCGTCGCACCGGCGAAGATCACGGCGCTCCCGGCCGTGGCCAGCGCCCGGGCGATGGACTCCTCGACGCCCATGCCGCTGACGAGCTGCCCGCGGTGGCGCGACACGATGAACAGCGCGTAGTCGATCCCGACGGCCAGCCCGATCATCAGCGCGAGGGTCGGCGTCGAGCTGCTGATGTCCGTCACCGAAGCGACCGTGAGGACGCCCGCCATCGCGACGCCGACGCCGAGGATCGCGGTGAGGATCGGCATCCCCGCGGCGAGGAGCGACCCGAAGGTCATCGCGAGGACGACGAGGGCGACGACCACCCCGAGCGCCTCGACGACGCTCAGGTGCACGGTGGTGTTGGTGAAGATCGAGCCGCCGAGGTGGACCTCGAGGGTCGAGCCGCCGGGGAGGCTCTGAGCGGTCTCGGTGAGCTCCTCCACGGTCTGGTCGTCGACCCGCTCGAGAGGGATGTCGAGCTGCACCTGCGCGAGTGCGTGCCGACCGTCGTCGGACAGCGCCACCCGACGCTGGTCGGCGGCGAAGGGGTCGGTGACGAGGACGACGTGGTCCACGTGCTCGAGGCGGTCGAGCACCCGCTGGATCTCGGCCCGGTGGCCCTGCACCCCCTGCCCCTCGGGGGCGACGAACAGCACCTGCCCGGAGGTGCCGGCCGCCTCGGGGAACTGTCGGCCGAGTACGTCGATGCCCTCCTGCGCCTCGGTCCCCGGGATGGTCAGGTCGTCCTGGAGCTGCCCACCCGCGGCGACCGCCACCACTCCCGAGCCGACCAGGACGACCAGCCACGCCACGAGGACGAGCTTGCCCCGCTGGGCCATCCGGCGGCCGAAGCGGTACAGAAAGGACGACATGGTTCGATACGGTAACGTATCCAATACAGGAACGTATCGAGTGGGAGGCTGTCATCTCGGTCACAGGTACTCGCCGGCGCACTAGGGTGAGCGCCGTGTCCCCAACGTCGCGTCCCGCCCTGTCGCGACGCCGCCGGGAGAACACCCGAGCCCGGCTTCTCGAGGCCGCCCTCGACGTCTTCGCCGAGCGGGGGGTCAAGCGGGTCACCGTGGACGAGCTGGTGGCCGCCGCCGGGTTCACGCGCGGCGCGTTCTACTCGAACTTCTCGAGCATCGACGAGGTGTTCTTCGCCGTCTTCGAGGACCAGGCCGAGCGGATGCTCGTCGCCGTCCGTGGCGCGATCGAGGCGATCCCGGCGGGCGAGTTCTCGCTCGAGTCCCTCGGCGCGATCCTCGACAGCGTCCACCCGTTCGGACGCCAGTGGTACCTGATCCACACCGAGTTCGTGCTGCTGGCGCTGCGGAACGAGGAGGCCCGCGGGTTGCTCGGCCAGTACAGCCGGAGCTTCCACGCCGAGCTCGTCGACGTGATCGGTGACGTGCTGGCGCGTCTCGAGCGGCGGCCGACGATCCCGCTCGAGCAGGTGACCGAGACCGCCGTCGCGCTCTACATGCACAGCATCGCCCAGGAGCACCTCGGCGAGGAGACGCTCGGGCCGGACCAGCTCCTCGGCAGCGTCCTCCCCCAGCTGGTGCTCGGGTTCTCGGCCCCCGTCGACTGACCATCGACTGGCGATCGGCCGGGTCACGTCGTACCGGTGGTTGGCTGCGCCGGGCCGGAGGGACAGACTTGTGGCTACTACTCCCGAACTGAAGCGAGGTCACCGTGGCACCGACGGCCGAGAACGAGATGCAGCTGATCGAGTCGCTTCGCACCGGGTTGTTCATCGACGGCACGTGGCGGGACGCGAGCAACGGTGAGACGTTCGAGGTCGAGGACCCCGCCACCGGGAAGGTCCTGACGACCGTCGCGAACGCCACCCCGGAGGACGGCATGGCCGCCCTGGCCGCCGCCGACGCCGCGCAGAAGGCCTGGGGGTCGACCGCACCCCGGGAGCGCGCCGAGATCCTCCGGCGGGCCTTCGAGGCGGTCACCGCACGGGCCGACGACTTCGCCCTGCTGATGACGCTCGAGATGGGCAAGCCCCTCGCGGAGGCACACGGCGAGGTCACCTACGGCGCTGAGTTCCTGCGCTGGTTCTCGGAGGAGGCCGCCCGGATCTCGGGCCGCTACGCGATCGCCCCCGACGGCAAGGCACGCCTGATGGTCCACAAGCGGCCGGTGGGACCGTCGCTGTTCATCACGCCCTGGAACTTCCCCCTCGCCATGGCGACGCGGAAGATCGCCCCCGCCATCGCGGCGGGCTGCACGATGGTCGTGAAGCCGGCCACCCTGACTCCCCTGACCACCCTGCTCTTCGCCTCGGTCCTGGAGGAGGTCGGCCTGCCCGCCGGTGTCCTCAACGTCATCCCGACCAGCAACGCCGGGGCCGTGACCGGCCCGATCATCCAGGACCCGCGGCTTCGCAAGCTGTCCTTCACCGGCTCCACCGAGGTCGGCCGCAACCTGTTGAAGGACTCCGCGGACCAGATCCTGCGCACGTCGATGGAGCTCGGCGGCAACGCGCCGTTCCTGGTCTTCGAGGACGCCGACCTGGACTCGGCCATCGAGGGCGCCATGCTCGCCAAGCTCCGCAACATGGGCGAGGCCTGCACCGCGGCGAACCGCTTCATCGTCCACGAGTCGGTGGCCGACGAGTTCGGCAAGCGGCTCGCGGAGCGGATGGCGACGCTGCCGGTCAAGCGCGGCACCGAGGAGGACTCCAAGATCGGCCCGCTCGTCGACGAGAAGAGCCGCGGGAAGGTCCAGGAGCTTGTGGACGACGCGGTCTCGAAGGGAGCGGAGGTACGCACCGGCGGCCAGCCCCTGGAGGGCGAGGGCTACTTCTACCCGCCGACGGTCCTCTCGGGCGTCGGCCACGACGCGAGGATCCTCTCGGAGGAGGTGTTCGGCCCGGTCGCCCCGATCGTGACCTTCGCCGACGAGGACGAGGCCGTCGCGATGGCCAACGACACCGAGTTCGGCCTCGTGGCGTACGCCTACACCCGCGACGTCAGCCGGTCCCTCCGCCTCGCGGACACGATCGAGTCCGGCATGCTCGGGCTGAACGTCGGGGTCGTGTCGAACCCGGCGGCGCCGTTCGGCGGCGTCAAGCAGTCCGGGCTCGGACGTGAGGGCGGCTTCGAGGGCATCGAGGAGTTCCTCGAGACCAAGTACGTCGGGCTCGCCGACCCGTTCGCGGACCAGCAGAAGGCCTGATCCTCGACGGGTCCGGCGCCCGTCGTACGACGGTTGGGCGCTGCCGCGGGGACCTCTGCCGCGGGGAAGGACTCTGCTGCGAGCGCGGCCACTGACCCGCAGGTCCAGGGGCGTCTTCCCATGGCAAGCTGTCTCTTCCTCGGTGATATCACCGTGGGAAGAGACCAATTGCCTGCATACCTTGGTAATTGATCCCCCGAGGCCCTGCCGGGCTAGGGGTTGAGGGCGGCGGAGACCACCTCGCGCGCCTCTGCCTGGACCTGCGCGAGGTGGTCGGGGCCCTTGAACGACTCCGCGTAGATCTTGTAGACGTCCTCGGTCCCTGAGGGACGCGCGGCGAACCAGGCGTGCTCGGTGGTCACCTTCAGCCCGCCGATCGGGGCGCCGTTGCCGGGCGCCTCGGTGAGCCGCGCTGTGATCGGGTCCCCCGCGAGGGACTCCGCGACCACGTCGGTCGGGGAAAGCGCCGCGAGCTTCGCCTTCTCCTCACGCGTCGCCGGGGCGTCCACACGGGCGTACGCCGGGTCGCCGAACTGCTCGGTCAGCTCGGCGTAGTGGGCGCTCGGCGTCCTCCCCGTCGCGGCGAGGATCTCCGAGGCCAGCAACGCCAGGACGATGCCGTCCTTGTCGGTGGTCCACACCGAGCCGTCGAAGCGCAGGAACGACGCCCCTGCCGACTCCTCCCCGCCGAAGACGACCGAGCCGTCGAGCAGGCCGGGCACGAACCACTTGAACCCGACCGGGACCTCGGTCATCCGCCGTCCGGCCGCTTCAACGACCCGGTCGATCATCGAGGACGACACGAGCGTCTTGCCCACCGCGGCCTCGGCTGACCACCCGGGCCTCGCGCCGGTGAGGTAGCGGATCGCCACCGCCAGGTAGTGGTTCGGGTTCATCAGCCCGGCGTCGGGGGTGACGATGCCGTGGCGGTCGGCGTCGGCGTCGTTGCCGGTGGAGAGGTCGTACTCCGCCCGGCGCTCGATCAGCGACGCCATCGCCGAGGGCGAGGAGCAGTCCATCCGGATCTTGCCGTCCCAGTCGAGCGTCATGAAGCGCCAGGTCGGGTCGACCAGCGGGTTCACCACGGTCAGGTCGATCCGGTGCCGCTCGGCGATCTCGCCCCAGTAGCCCACGCTCGCGCCGCCGAGCGGGTCGGCGCCGATTCGCACGCCGGACTCGCGGACCCGGTCGAGGTCCACCACGGCGGGCAGGTCGTCGACGTACCTGCCGAGGAAGTCGTAGGAGCCGGCGGCAGCCCTCGCCTTCGCGAACCCGATGCGCTGCACGCCGTCGAGCCCCGACCTGATGTAGGCGTTGGCCCGCTCGGCGATGTCCTTCGTCGCGTCGGAGTCGGCCGGCCCACCGTGTGGCGGGTTGTACTTGAACCCGCCGTCGGAGGGCGGGTTGTGCGACGGGGTGACCACGATGCCGTCCGCCAGGCCGGGTCCCTGGGTGCGGCCGCGGTTGGCGGCGAGGATCGCGTGCGAGACGGCGGGGGTCGGCGTGTAGCCGTCGCGGTCGTCGACGAGGACCGTCACCTCGTTGGCGACCAGCACCTCCAGCGCCGAGGCCCAGGCGGGCTCGGACAGTCCGTGGGTGTCGCGGCCGAGGAAGAGCGGACCGTCGTACCCCTGCTCACGCCGGTAGTCGCAGATCGCCTGGGTGGTCGCCCAGATGTGCGTCTCGTTGAAGGCGTTGCGGAGGCTGCTACCCCGATGTCCCGAGGTGCCGAAGGCGACCGCCTCGTCGGGGTTCCCGGGATCCGGTTCACCTGTGTAGTAGGCCGTGACCAGGTGCGCCACGTCGACGAGGTCGGAAGGTTGCGCGAGGGTGCCTGCACGGGGGTCGCTCATGTCGGCATGCTAGCGACAGCCGGATCAGGGCTGGGGCTGCTCGATGCTGTCGGCGGGCGTTCTCTTGGGGCTTTCGGCGGAAGCGCCGTAGAAGTACGGCGCGAGCAGAGCGGAGAGACCGTCGTCGCGGACCTGCTCTTCGTACTTCTTCTGCTCAGAGCTGCAGACCGCCGCCCAACAGTCCGGGTGGTACCACTCGGACTCGGTCGCGCCGGGGCGGGAGACCGCGACGTTGCGAATCGGGTTGCGGCAGTGCGTGCATCGGTGGCGTTCCATGACGCGGGCCTCCTCTACCGGTGAAGCCCGTCGCACGAGATCCCCTGCCGTGCTCCGGTCCCGCCGGACCTACAAAGTGGAAGGTGCCCACCCCCGGAGCCATCGCTCCGCAACCACCAGACCAGGGTAGGGGTACCCAGCCTTGGGGGCCACAGGTTCTGCCACATTTGCCCCACGAGGACTAGAGTCAGCGATATCTGCCGCTCGACCGGGCGGCGGGACCTTTACGACGGATCGTCCGGCACGTGCCTGCCGGTGAAGGGATGAACAGAGATGGCTTCTGTCACTTACCAGAACGCCCAGCGGCTCTACCCCGGCAGCACCAAGCCGGCCGTGGACGACCTCAACCTCGAGATCGCCGATGGTGAGTTCATGGTGCTCGTCGGCCCCTCGGGCTGCGGCAAGTCCACCAGCCTGCGGATGCTCGCCGGCCTCGAGGAGGTCACCGAGGGCAAGATCTTCATCGGCGACCGGGACATCACGAACGTCCCGCCGAAGGACCGCGACATCGCGATGGTGTTCCAGAACTACGCGCTCTACCCGCACATGAGCGTCGCGGAGAACATGGCCTTCTCGCTGAAGATGGCGAAGGTCGGCAAGGAGGAGCGGATGGCGCGCGTGCAGGAGGCCGCCAAGCTGCTCGACCTCGAGGAGTACCTCGACCGCAAGCCGAAGGCCCTCTCCGGTGGTCAGCGCCAGCGCGTCGCGATGGGACGGGCGATCGTGCGGCAGCCCCAGGTGTTCTGCATGGACGAGCCGCTGTCCAACCTCGACGCGAAGCTGCGCGTCTCGACCCGCACGCAGATCGCCGCGCTCCAACAGCGGCTCGGGATCACCACGGTCTACGTGACCCACGACCAGGTCGAGGCGATGACGATGGGCGACCGGGTGGCTGTGATGAAGGACGGCATCCTCCAGCAGGTCGACACGCCGCTCGCCCTCTACGACCACCCGGCGAACCTCTTCGTGGCCGGCTTCATCGGCTCCCCCGCGATGAACCTGCTCAACGCCAAGCCCGGTGACGGCGGCGCCCAGATCGGTGACTACGTCGTGCCGATCGACCGCACCGCGGCATCGAAGATGAGCGGCGACATCACCGTGGGTGTCCGGCCGGAGGCCTGGCGCCTGGTGACCGAGGGCGAGGGCGGCCTCCCGGTCCAGGTCACCGTGATCGAGGAGCTCGGCGCCGACGCCTACCTCTACGGCATCAGCGACGTCGACGGCGACTCGCACCAGGTCGTGGTCCGGCTCGAGGCGCGTCGCGACGTCCAGAAGGGCTCGACGGTCCACGTCACCACCGACCCCGCCAAGGTCCACGTCTTCAACACCACCACGGGTGAGCGTCTGTCCGCCTGACCCGCTCGGCGCCCCGAGCCCGCGCCCCGCGCCCGGCGTCTGAGACAACACGAAGGCCGTCCACCTGAGGTGGACGGCCAACGTGTGTTGAGACGGGCCGGGGGGAGGTGGCGCTAGGGATCAAACTGTCGAGTGGGGGGTTGACTCGTTTGCCCTCGTCTCAAGCTTTTCAGTTTTCACGGCTGTCCCGAACCGCTTGTTAAGAGCATGGCGCAGGAAGTAGCCCGAATCCACAGGAATGACCCCGCATGAATGTGCACTGCACGTTCCTGCAGAATCGCGCGCCTCAGGACAGGGCGCGGTCGAGGTCCTCGAGAAGGTCGTCCACGTCCTCGAGGCCGACGGAGATCCGGACCAGCCCGTCGGTGATCCCGACCCGGGCCCGCCCCTCCGGCCCGAGCCGGTGGTGGGTGGTCGTGGCGGGGTGGGTGATCAGCGACTTCGCGTCCCCGAGGTTGTTGGAGATGTCCACGATCTCGAGGCGGTCCAGAACCGAGAAGGCCTGCTCCTTGCCGCCTTCGACCTCGAACGTCACGACCGTGCCGCCGCCGCTCATCTGCCGCCGCGCCAGCTCGTGCTGGGGGTGTGACTCGAGCCAGGGGTACAGCACCCGGGACACCCGAGGCTGCTCCTCGAGCCACGAGGCGATCCGTTCGGCGCCCGCCGTGGAGTGCAGCACCCGCATCCGCAGCGTCTCGAGCCCCTTGGTGAGCACCCAGGCGTTGAAGGGGCTCATCGAGGGCCCGGTGTTGCGCATGAGCGTCTTCACCTCGCCCTCGACCAGCTCGGCCGGGCCGAGGATGGCGCCGCCCAGGGTCCGCCCCTGGCCGTCGATGTGCTTGGTCGCGGAGTAGACGACCACGTCGGCCCCGAGGTCGATCGGTCGCTGGAGGACAGACGTGGCGAAGACGTTGTCGACGATCACCGTCGCGCCGGCGGCGTGCGCCAGGTCGCAGACTGCGCGTACGTCGACCAGCTCCTGCATCGGGTTGGACGGGGACTCGAAGAAGACCGCCTTGGCGGGGGTGGCCAGCGCCTTCTCCCACTGCTCCAGGTCGTAGCCGTCCACGAACTCCGTGGTCACACCCCAGCGCGGGAGCAGGTCGTCGAGGATCGCGAAGCACGAGCCGAACAGGCTGCGCGCGGCGACCACGCGGTCACCGGCCCGCACCAGGGCGAGCAGCGCGGTGAAGACCGCCGCCATCCCGCTCGCCGTGGGGAAGCAGGCCTCGGCACCCTCCATCAGGCGCAGCCGGTCGCCGAACCCGGTGACCGTGGGGTTGCTGAACCGCGAGTACATGTAGTGGTCGGACTCGCCCTTGAAGGCCGCCTCGGCCTCGGCGGCCGTGCCGTAGACGTAGCCGGAGGTGAGGTACAGCGCCTCGCTGGTCTCCTCGAACCCCGACCGCTGGATCCCTCCGCGCACCGCGAGCGTGTCGGGGCGCCATCCCGTGTGGTCGGGCCCGCCGGCGCTCACGACTGCCGCCAGGGCAGGCCCCGGGCGCGCCAGCCGGCGCTCCCCCGGTGGCCGGAGCCGTCGAGATCGCCCTCGAACCCCTCGCTGACGTTGTACGACGGGGCGAGCCCCGCCTCCGTCGCGGCGACCGCCGCGGCCCGCGACCGGGCCCCGGACCTGCAGATGAACAAAGTCGGGCCATCGCCGCGCACGCCGGCCGCGTCGAGCTCGTCCAGGAACTGCGGGTTGCGGGTCCCCCCGGGCCACTGGTTCCAGGAGACCATGACCAGCTTCTTGCCGAGCCCGGTGACGTCCGGGACACCGACGAAGGTCCATTCGGCCTCGGAGCGTACGTCGACCAGGACCGCCTCGGCGTCCCGCTCGAGCAGCTCCCAGGCGTCGGTCGGGGAGATGTCTCCGGCATAGGTCATGCCGCCCACGTTAGAACGCAGCCGTTGGCGTCGAAGAAATGACCAAAATGCGGACTCCCGTCTCAGATTTCGGTCATCCGGTCGGGGCAGAGGGGCCCCCGAAGGGTCAGGCGCCAAGGGTCCGGGCCGAACGGTCGGCCCGAACGGTCAGGGCGACGACTCCATCACGGCCACGAACACGCTGCGGCCGTCCTCGGTGTGGACCTTCTCGATCGTCAGCCCGACCTGGACCTCCGCCCCGCTCCGGTGCAGGGCGGGGACGACGACGGTCCGGCCGACCAGGGGGGCCCGCCCGGTCAGGAAGTGCATGGTGAAGCCGGCCAGGTGGGCCTGGCGATAGCGCGGGGGGATGAGCTCGACGAGGCGCCGCCCCACGAGCTCCCCCGGGTCGTCGTACCCCAGCATCTGGAGCAACCTGGGGCTGACCGCGACGATCCGGTCCTCGTCGTCGGCTGCGACCATCGCGAGCTCGCCCTGCCGGACCGGCTCGGCGTCCCAGGCCAGGCCGTGGCGGGGCTGTGGCGGCGGCTCGTCGTCGGGCGACCACGCCACAGGTGCAGCGCCCTGGCTCTGGGTCAGCACCTGGTTGCAGAGCCACGCCCGCAGCCCCTGCAGCTCCGGCTGCGTCGACGGGGTCAGGGAGACGCCCGACTCGGCCATCTCGAGCGCGGCGCGGATGGTGCGCTCCAGGGTGGCGAAGTGGGGCACCGAGCTCAGCGGCACCGGCAGCTCGACGAGGTCGCGGGTCACCAGCGGCTCGGTCGCGGTCACCATCACGTCGGCGGGGTCCTCGGAGACGCCCGACGGCGGGATGTGCTCGGCCAGGAGCGCGATCGCGTCACTCGCCTGGGCATGCAGGGCGATCGGGTCCGCGTCGGTGTCGACATCGAGGGATGCGAGGAGGTACTCCCGCAGGAGCGACTCGGCGTGCTGGCGCCAGGCCTCGTGGAGCAGGAGCGGCACCCGGCGCAGCTCCACGGTCAGGGTCTCCGCCTGCGGGCGCGGCGTGGCGGCCGGGGCGGGCGACCGGTGACCGTCCACGGAGCGCGAGGCGATCTGGAACCACACGGTCTTGCCCGGGTCGTCGGGAACGACCCCCCACTCGTCCACCATCTCCTCGAGCAGCATGAGCCCGCGGCCGGTGCCGGCGTTGGGGCCGTAGCCGCGCAGCGCGGGCGCGTGGGGGCTGCCGTCGGTGACCTCGATGCGCAGGCCGCCGTCGACGAACGAGAAAGCGACGTCGATGGGCGTGCCCGCGTGGACCAGGGCGTTGGTGACGATCTCGCTGACCAGGAGCTCCGCGGTCTCGACCAGGTCGTCGCGGCTTGCGTCGACCAGTGACTCGCGGATCATCCGGCGGGCCTCACGCACGCTGGAGGGCTGGGGTGGGAACCGCCGCCGCCGTGCTCTCGTCCGCTCCCCCGCCATCACCTAAACGAGTCTATGCCCCTGGATACGTCCCATAAAGGGTGGACCGCACAAATGAGGTCAGCCGGCGGGAAGCGCTCCCGCTGTGCGAGCGGGACCGCGAAGCTCACGCCACGGCTGACGCGGCTCAGAAGCCGAGGTCACGGCCGATGAGCTCCTTCATGATCTCGTTCGAGCCGGCCCAGATCTTCGTGACCCGGGCGTCCGCCCAGGCGCGGGCGACGCGGTACTCGTTCATGTAGCCGTAGCCGCCGTAGAGCTGGACGCAGTGGTCGAGGACGTCGTTCTGCACCTCGGCGGACCACCACTTGGCCTTGGCAGCGTCGATCGGGGACAGCTCGCCCTTCATGTGCGCGATGACCGCCTGGTCGATGAACGCCTGGGCGACCTCGATCTTCGTGACCAGCTCGGCCATGAGGAACTTGTTGTGCTGGAAGGCGCCGATCGGCTGGCCGAAGGCCTTGCGGTCCTTGGCGTACTGGATCGTCTCCTCGAGGATCTGCGCGGCGTGCGAGATGTTCGTGACGGCCGAGCCGAGTCGCTCCTGCGGCAGCCAGTTCATCATGTGGATGAAGCCACCGTCGACCTCGCCGATGACGTTGGCGCCGGGCACGCGGACGTTCTCGAAGAAGAGCTCGGCGGTGTCGGACTCCGGCTGGCCGACCTTGTCGAGCTTGCGACCGCGGGAGAAGCCCTCCATGCCGGCCTCGACAGCGAACAGCGTGATGCCGCGAGCCTTCTTCTCCGGGCTCGTGCGCGCGGCGACCACGATCAGGTCCGCGGAGTAGCCGTTGGTGATGAACGTCTTGGAGCCGTTGAGGATCCAGTCGTCGCCGTCGCGCACCGCGGTCGTGCGCAGGGCCGCCAGGTCGGAGCCGCCGGACGGCTCGGTCATCCCGATCGCGGTGAGGATCTCACCGGTGCAGAAGCCCGGGAGCCAGCGCTCGCGCTGCTCCTCGGTGGTGAGGTGCACCAGGTACGGCGCCACGATGTCGGCATGGATCCCGACGCACGAGGCGAGCGCCATGTTGACCTTGGCGAGCTCCTCGGTCAGCACGGCGTTGTAGCGGTAGTCGCCGGCCTCGGAGCCGCCGTACTGCTCCGGGATCTCGAGCCCGAGGAAGCCCTGCTTGCCGGCGGCGAGCCACATCTCCCGTGGCATGGCGTGTGCCTCGGCGTGCTCCTCGAGCTGCGGCTTGACCTCGCGGTCAAGGAACTCGCGGACCGATGCGCGGAAGGCTTCGTGGTCTGAGTCGTAGATCGATCGCTTCACGACCCGTAGGTTACCGCAGAGTAGCCAAGCAGTCATCGGGCGGCCGACGCGCGGATAGACCGCTGGTTTGGCCGAAAAACGCCGTTTTTGTCCGATTCGGTGCTGATAATGACACCGGGCGCGGCCCTTCTGGTCGCGCCCGTGTCAAACAGACCGGGGGGCTGTGCGAAGTGACCGACGACGAACCACGCGAGGTCACGACCTTGCGCCGCCTCCATGAGCTGATGTGCCGGGTCAACGCCGGCGACGACCTCGCCTCGGTGCTCCAGTCGCTGGTCGACGGCGTCGCGGACGTCACCGGCTTCGCGGTCGCCGCGGTGAGCTACCTCCACCCGGACGGTCACCTCGAGGTCGTCGCGGTGGCCGGTGACGACGCGGCTCGTGACGAGCTGATCGGCATCCGCACCCCGGTCGCCGACCTCGCCGAGGAGTTCGCGCTCGCCGACACCTGGGGACTGCTGAAGTTCATCCCGCACGAGCGGCTCAACGGCGAGACCGGCCGCGGGTGGATCCCGGACATCCGGCCGCTCGACGTACCGGACGCCTGGCACCCCGAGGACGCACTGCTCGCACCACTGTCCGCACCGACCGGCGAGATGGTGGGGCTGCTCTCCGTCGACCTGCCGCGGGACGGCCGCAGGCCCGGTCAGTTCGCCCGCGAGGCGCTCGAGATGTACGCCGTGCAGGCGGGCATCGCGATCAGCAACGTCAAGCAGCGCGAGCGCCTGCGCGAGGAGGTCCGCCTCGCCACCGCCGTGCGCGACGTGGCGCAGACCGCCGGCAACGCCTTGGACCTCGGGCGCGTGGTCGACGCCGGGGTGGCACCGATCATCAAGGGCCTCGGCTGTGACGCGCTGTGGATCCGCGCCTTCGAGGGCGAGGGCGAGGTCGGTGGTCGCGGGCGCGGGGCGATCCACTCCGACCCTCCTGTCGTAGCGCCTGACGAGGTCGTTGCGCTCGCGGCGAGACTGGCCGAGGCGAGCTGGGCCGCGCGACGGGCGGTCATCCTGTCGGCAACGCAGGCGGACCTTCCCGACGGCCTGTCGCGCGAGGACGCCCAGCAGGTCCTCGACTGCGTGGCGAAGAGCGGCTGCGACTCGCTTCTGCTCGCCCCGATGGGCGCAGGTCCGGAGTGCCTCGGCTACCTGGTCCTGGGGCGGAGCGCGGGCTCGAGCGCCTGGACCCCTGAGGAGGTCACCGCCGCGCTCGAGATCGGCCGGGACCTCGGCCGTGCCGTGCTCCATGCCCGCCTCTACGAGCGTGAGCACCAGCTGGTGAAGGAGCTTCAGCAGCTCGACCGCTACAAGACCGAGATGATCTCGACCCTCGCGCACGAGCTGAAGAACCCGCTGACCGCGATCATCGGCCACCTCGAGCTCCTGGAGACCGCCGCGGACGGGACGGTCACCCCGAGGTCCCTGGCCGTCATCGAGCGCGGCGCCACCCGGCTGTCCGACCTGGTCGAGGACCTGCTGGTGCTCGCGAAGGTCGGCGACCCGCAGCGCCCTCTCGCCCCCGCGCCGGTCGACCTCTCCGAGATCGTCGGCTCCACGAGCGAGCTGCTGCGGCCCCAGGCGGCCAGGCAGGACGTCAGGGTCGAGCTGGTCGGTACGTCGGACAAGGTGCTCGCCTACGGCGACGCCGCCGAGCTCGACCGGGTGGTGGGGAACCTGCTCGGCAACGCCGTGAAGTTCAGCCCGGCCGGCGGCACCGTGACGTGCACCCTGGAGGAGACGGGGGACGCGGTGGTGCTGCGCTGCACCGACCAGGGCATCGGCATCTCCGCCGCCGACCAGGCGCAGCTGTTCACCGAGTTCTTCCGCTCCACGAACCCCACCGCCCTGGAGGTCCCCGGCACCGGGCTCGGCCTGACCATCGTGAAGCGGATCGTCGAGCGCCACCACGGCACGGTCACCATCGACTCGGAGCTGGGCCGCGGCTCGACGTTCACCGTGACCCTCCCGGCCGCCGACGCCCACCTGCCGGCGTGCGGGTCGGACGCCTGACCGCCTGGGTCAGCGGCTGGAGGCAGCGACCGGCTCGGGGGCCGCCTGACGGTTCCGGGGCAGCTTCGTGACCAGTGTCAGCGCGACCGAGACGAGCGCGATGACGCCGATCGTGCTGTAGGCGAGGGTGTACGCCGGCGGCTCGGAGTTGCCCAGCAGCGCGGAGACGACGATCGGGCCGATCACACCGCCGAGGCTCCAGCCGACCAGCATCAGGCCGTAGATCGCGCCGGCGTTCTTGACCCCGAAGAAGTCGCCTGCAGTGGCCGGCATGGTCCCGAAGCCACCGCCGTAACAGAGGTACACGATGGCCGCGAGGACGAAGAACAGCACCGCGTTCGACGCGTGCGGGAGGACCAGCAGGCACACGCCCTGGAGCGCGAGCATCGCCGCGAACGCCGGCATCCGGCCGATGTAGTCCGACGCCGCCGCCCACACGATCCGGCCACCACCGTTGAAGACGGCGAGGACACCGACCACGGTCGCCGCGCCCGCGGTGCTGTAGCCGGCGATGCCCTCCGCGCTTCCCGCGGCCTGCGAGATCAGCGCGATGCCCGCGGTGACGTTGAGCGTGAGGATCGCGGTGAGGAGGTACCACTGCGGCGTGCGCAGCGCCTCGCCCTGGGTGTACTCCTTCGCGGCGTCGGCTGCACCCGGTGCATTGGCCTCGTAGCCGGGCACCGTGTAGCCCTCTGGCGGGTTCTTGAAGAACGACGCGCCGACCAGGGACATGACCAGGTACGCGATGCCGAGCGGAAGGAACGCGCTCGTCGGCTGGTCGGGGTTCTTCTCGATCAGCCAGCTCGCGACCGGCGAGGTCAGCACGGCACCGAACCCGAAGCCGCCGACGGCGAGACCCGTGATGAGTCCCTTCTTGTCCGGGAACCACTTCTGCAGCATCGCGATCGGCACGATGTAGGCGAAGCCGAGACCGAAGCCGCTGATCACGCCGTAGCCGAGGATCACCAGCCAGAGCTGGTCGGAGCTGCTGGCGAAGGACGCCATGATCACGCCGACGGCGTAGACGACACCGCCGACGAGGGCGACGATGCGCGGACCCTTCTTGTCCTGTATCCGGCCGCCGATGTAGCTGCCGATGAAGATCATCGCGATCGTGACGGTGAACGGCAGCGAGGCCTGCACCTTCGTCAGCTGCCAGGGCTCGGCCCCCTGGAGGGCCTTCGAGAAGACGCTCCACGCATAGACCGCGCCGATCGAGAACTGGAGCAGCAGTCCTGCTCCGACGAGCAGCCACCGGTTCCCCGACGGCGCGCTTGCGGTGGCCCCATCCTGAATCTGGGTCGTGCTTGCCATGGTCTGCCTCCTCCGTAGCCCGCCCGAGGGGCGCGCCGACCTAGCCCTTGTACCTGACGGGTTCCCCCCGATCGAGACGTTCACGCTGTGGTACGACCGTGTATTTCGGGTCGCGGGCCGACGCCTGGCCGGCCTCGAACACCCCGAACCTGGTGCAGGCGGAGCCCGCCATCAGCGCAGCACCGGACAGGACGCCCATGGCGCGGCTGCGACCCGACAGGACCGAGCCGACGGCGCCCGCGACGGTGAGTACCTTGGCGGCCTTCATCAGCTTGCCGGCCTTGCCCTCGTGCAGCGGCTCCGCGGTGATGCCCATGGACCGCTCCATCCGGCGCTCCATGAGCGTCTCGACCACGGCACCTCCGATGGCGAGGTTGCGCGCCGGCCCCGACTCGCTCCTGGGAGCCGCGAGCATGCCGAGCCCACCCGACGCTGCGGCGGCGGAGCTCACGAAGACGAACGGCAGCTCGCGGTACGCCTCGTGCCATGACGGTGTCGCCGTGTCCGAGAGCAGCACCGCGGTGTAGGCGGCGACGGGTGGCGCGGTCACCGCCGCGATGAGCCCCGCGGGACCGCCCAGCTTCGACACGAGCCGCAGCGGCCCGACCCGCGCTCCCGCAGGCAGCAGGTCCACCATCTCCGCTGCGGCGGCCGCCCCCGCGAAGGGGCCGTAGAGCGACAGGATCCAGGTGCCCACCGACATCGGCGACGTCAGCTTGGCGGTGCGGAGCATGTTGAGGAACCGCGAGGGCTTGCCGAGGTCGTGCACCAGCGCGGCCATGCTGAACGTCAGCGCGCCGATGGAGCCCAGCCGGCCGACCCGCCGCAGCCCCGGACGTCCGGTGAGGTCCGCTCCCGCGGCCAGCAGCGACGATCCCGCCGCGAGCCCGCCGGAGAAGAGGTACGCCGGGATGTCCGCCTCCCACGGGGAGGGCTTGACGATCTGCCGGCCGTAGTACGACGTGAACTCGGCCTCGGGGACCATGGAGAACTCGCCGCCGGCGCGTTCACCGCGACGCTTGCGGCGTCCTCCCTTGGTCCCGATGACAGCCTCGCGCTGGGAACTCTCGCCGACCTGGCCCGAGCGGCTGACCTCGGGGCTCATGGCCGCCTGCCGAGGAACGAGATGACGGCACCTGCGAACAGTGCCAGGGCGGCCGTCGTGGCGCGGTTGAACATGTGCGGAAGGTCCTTCGTGGTCACCACGGGGTCGGGCGGGAAGCCGTACACCTCCGGCTCGTCGAGCAGCAGGAAGAACGCCCCGGTGCCACCGACGCCGTCGTCCGGGTCGTTGCCGTAGAGGCGGGCGTCCATGATCCCGGCCTCGTGGAGCTGCTCGACGCGCTTGTTCGCGCGCTCGCGGAGCTCCTCGACGTCGCCGAACTGGATCGACTCGGTGGGGCAGGCCTTCGCGCACGCCGGCTTCTCCCCGACCTTGAGCCGGTCGTAGCAGAGCGTGCACTTCTGCGCGATGCCGACGTTCTTGGCCCCCTCCGGCGTGGTCCGGCGCTCGATGACGCCGTACGGGCAGGCCGGCACGCAGTAGCCGCAGCCGTTGCAGATGTCGTTCTGCACCACGACGGTGCCGAACTCGGTCCGGAACAGCGACCCGGTGGGGCACACGTCGAGGCAGGCGGCGTGGGTGCAGTGCTTGCAGACGTCGGAGGACATCAGCCAGCGGAAGTCCGGCTTGCCGTCCGACCCGCCGACCTCGCCGACCTGCGCTCCCTCGCCCGGCAGCTCCGGCATGCCGAGGTCGACGGTCTCGCGCAGCCGCGGCTCCTGGTCACCGACCTTCTTGGGCTGCTCGATGAACGCGACGTGCCGCCAGGTGTTGGCGTTGAGCGAGCCGGTGTTGTCGTACGACATCCCCAGCATGTCGAAGCCGTCGTCGGGGACCTCGTTCCACTCCTTGCAGGCCACCTCGCACGCCTTGCACCCGATGCAGATCGAGGTGTCGGTGAAGAAGCCCTTGCGGGGCGGGTGGTCCTCGTATCCGGTCTCGGCGGCAGGGTCCACCGGGCCGAAGAGGCTGTTCTTGCCGATCATCCCTCTGGCTCCTCGCCGTCGGAGACGGTCTGGCCGTCCCCTTCTGCTGTGGCGCTCGCGCGCGCGGTCACGATGGGTGCGTAGTGGTCACCGGCCACACCGGCCCGCCGCTGGTAGGCGGCGACGTACTCCAGCAGCGCCTTGCCGGACGGTCGCCGTCCGGGCTGGACGTCGCACGTGCCCGCCTTGGTCTCCTGGATCAGGACGTTGGGGTCCAGCGCGATGCCGAACAGGTCGTTCGCGGAGTCTCCGCTGACCAGTCCGCCCTGGCCCCAGTGGTAGGGCATCCACACCTGGTGGATCACCCTGCCCTCCACCTTCAGCGGGGTCAGCCGGTCGGTGACCATCACGCGGCCCTCGATGGCGGCCCGCGCCGTGACCACGTGGCACCAGCCCATGTGCTCGAGCCCCCGCTCGGCGGCGAGCTCCGGCGAGACCTCGACGAACATCTCCGGCTGGAGCTCGGAGAGGTACTCCAGGTACCTGCTCATCCCGCCGGCGGTGTGGTGCTCGGTGAGCCGGCTGGTGGTGAACACGTACGGGAACACCTCCGAGTTCAGCTCCGGCGGACTCGGGTTCATCCGGTTGTCGCTGCGGGGGTACTCCTTGCGCGTCGGGTTGCCCTGCTGCCCGTAGAACGGGTTCCGGAACGGCGACTCGACCGGCTCGTAGTGGGTGGGGATCGGTCCGTCGATCAGCCCCTGCGGGACGTACAGCGCGCCCTTCCCGTCGCCCTGCATGATGAACGGGTCGTCGCCGTTCAGCGCCTGCGGGCCGCTGGAGCCCTCAGGAGCGCGGTACGACGGCGGCTTGGTCTTCTCGAAGTCGGGCACGTCGTGGCCGGTCCACTCGCCCTTCTCCTCGTCCCACCAGACGTAGGCCTTCTTCTCGCTCCACGGGTTGCCGTCGGGGTCGGCGGAGGCGCGGTTGTAGAGGATCCGGCGGTTCATCGGCCACGCCCAGCCCCACTCCGGGGCCACGAACGACTGCTCGTCGGCGGGCTTGCGCCGGGCCGCCTGGTTGACCCCGTCCTTGAACACGCCGGTGTAGATCCAGCAACCGCCCAGCGTCGAGCCGTCGTCCTTCATCTCGGTGAACGACGAGAGCGGACGACCGGTGGCGACCTCGTAGCCGTTGATCTCCTTGAGCACCGCCTCGGCGCTCGGCTCGTCGTGCGGACCGTGCACCGGGTAGTCCCAGGCCAGGTCGAGCACCGGGCGGTCCCTCTCCTCCGTCGAGCCGGCCAGGCGCTCCCTGACCATCCGGCCGAGGTGGTAGAAGAACCACAGCTCGGAGCGGCAGTCGCCGACCGGGTCGAGCGCCTTCTCGCGCCACTGCAGCATCCGCTGGGTCTGGGTGAAGGTGCCCTCCTTCTCGGCATGGGACGCCGCCGGGAGCAGGAAGACCTCCGTCGCGCACTCCTCCGTGACGATCTCCCCGGTCTGGATCTCGGGCGAGTCCTTCCAGAAGGTGGCGCTCTCGATCTCGAAGAGGTCGCGCACCACGAGCCAGTCGAGGTTCGCCATGCCGAGTCGCTGCGCGCGACCGTGCGCCGAGCCGACCGCGGGGTTCTGGCCGAGCAGGAAGTAGCCCTTGACCTTCCCGTCGATCATGTCGAGCACGGTGCGGTAGGTGCCGTGGTCGCCGGTGATCTTGGGCAGGTAGTCGAAGCAGAAGTCGTTCTCCGCCGTCGCGGCATCGCCCCAGTAGGCCTTGAGCAGGTTGATGCCGTAGGCGCCGGCCTGCCCCCAGAACCCCTTCGACCCGGGGTGCCGGACGCTGTCGATCCACTCGTCGAGGGTCTTGTGGTCCTCGGCCTGCGGCATCGGGAGGTAGCCGGGCAGGATGTTGAACAGGGTCGGGATGTCCGTGGAGCCCTGGATGCTCGCGTGGCCGCGCAGCGCCATGATGCCGCCGCCCGGCCGCCCCATGTTGCCCAGCAGCAGCTGGAGGATCGCGCCGGTGCGGATGTACTGCACCCCGACGCTGTGCTGCGTCCAGCCGACGCTGTAGACCAGGGCGGTCGTCTTCTCACGACCGGAGTTCCTCGTCCAGGCCTCGCAGACCTCGAGGAACGCCTCCTTCGACACCCCGCACGTCTCCGCGACCATCTCGGGCGTGTAGCGGGAGAAGTGCCGCTTGAGGATCTGGTAGACGCAGTTCGGGTGCTGCAGTGTCTCGTCGCGCTCCGGGTGTCCGTGCACGCTCATGCCGTGGGTCTCGTGCTGCAGCGCGCTGGCGGTCTCCCGCTGCTGGAAGTGGTCCTGCCGGTCGCTTCCGTTGGACTCCTGTCCGGCGTACTGCCAGCTCACCGGGTCGTAGGTCCTGGACTCCGGGTCGAAGCCGGAGAACAGCCCGTCGAGGTCGTCGGTGTCCTTGAAGTCGTCCGACACGATCGTCGCGGCGTTGGTGTAGGCGACGACGTACTCGCGGAAGTCGAGCTCGTTGTCGAGGACGTAGTTGATGACCCCGCCGAGGAACGCGATGTCGGTGCCGACACGGAGCGGGACGTAGGTGTCCGCCAGGGCGCTGGTGCGCGTGAACCGCGGGTCGACGTGGATGACCTTCGCCCCCCGCGCCTTGGCCTCCACCACCCACTGGAAGCCCACCGGGTGGGCCTCGGCCATGTTCGAGCCCTGGATGATGATGCAGTCAGCGTTGGAGAGGTCCTGCGTGAACCCGGTGGCGCCGCCGCGCCCGAAGCTGGTCCCCAGACCGGGGACGGTGGCGGAGTGTCAAATACGGGCCTGGTTCTCGATCTGTATGGCCCCCATCGCCGTGAAGAGCTTCTTGATGAGGTAGTTCTCCTCGTTGTCGAGGGTGGCCCCACCGAGGCTGGCGATGCCGAGCGTCCGGCGTACCTTCCGGTCCTTCTCGTCGAGGTCCTGCCAGGTGTCCTGGCGGGCCTTGACCACGCGGTCGGCGATCATCTCCATCGCCGTGCCGAGGTCGAGGTCCTCCCACTCGGTGCCGTACGGACGCCGGTAGCGGACCTTGGTCTGGCGCAGCGGGCTCGTGACGAGGTTCTTGCTCGCCGAGCCCTTCGGGCAGAGGCGTCCGCGTGAGATCGGGCTGTCCGGGTCACCCTCGATCTGGATGACCTTCTCGTCCTTGACGTAGATGCGCTGGCCGCAGCCGACGGCGCAGTACGGGCAGACGCTCTTCGCGACCCGGTCGGCGGTCGCGATGCGGGGGGCGATGTCCTCGGTGGTCTGGGACCTCACGGCGGGGCCGCGGCCCAAGGGATCCTTGCCGGTGAGCTGGCGCAGCACAGGCCAGCCCAGGAAAGCCTTGCCAGAGACCATCGGTGCGCTCCTCCCGTTTGGCCGGAACCTACCCGAACCCCATCCGATCATGCGAGAGGTCGTTCACCAGTTTCAGCGAGCCCCCGCACGCCCGGTCAGCGGACCTCGACCAGATGGCCGCGGGACGGCACGAGCTCGCCGATGACCGGGTGGCCCGGCAGCTCGCCTGCGACGAGCAGCCCGCCCGACGTCTGCGCGTCGGCGAGCAGCACCAGCTCGTCCTCGGACAGCCCGGAGGAGAGGAAGGGACGCACCCAGTCGAGGTTGCGGCGGCTGCCGCCGGGGACGAACCCGGCGGCCAGGGACTCCCGGGCGCCTTCGACGTACGGGACGGCGGCCGAGTCGACGACCGCGGTGACCCCGCTCGCGCGGGCCATCTTCATCAGGTGGCCGAGCAGCCCGAAGCCGGTCACGTCGGTCGCACACCGGACCCCGGCCTCGACCGCCGCACGTGAGGCGTCCCGGTTGAGCGTCGTCATCAGCGCGACCGCCTCCTCGAACCGCTCCCCCGTCGCCTTGTGCCGGTTGTTCAGGACACCGAGACCGAGGGGCTTGGTCAGCGTGAGCGGGATGCCGGCAACCCCCGCGTCGTTGCGCAGCAGTCGCTCCGGGTCGGCGATCCCCGTGACGGCGAGGCCGTACTTCGGCTCCGGGTCGTCGATGCTGTGGCCTCCGGCGAGGTGGGTGGCTGCCTCGGCGCAGATGTCCGCACCGCCCCGGAGCACCTCGGCGGCGAGCTCGAAGGGGATCTTGTCGCGCGGCCAGGCGAGGAGGTTCACGGCGACGATCGGCGTTCCGCCCATGGCGTAGACGTCCGAGAGCGCGTTGGCCGCCGCGATCCGGCCCCAGTCGTAGGCGTCGTCGACGACAGGGGTGAAGAAGTCGGCCGTCGCCACGACGGCGCGGTCCCGGTCGATGCGCACAGCAGCGGCGTCGTCCCCGTGGTCGAGGCCGACGAGGAGGTCGCCGCCCTCGCGGCTCGTCGGCAGGTCCGCGAGGACACGTTCGAGCTCGCCGGGTGGCACCTTGCACGCGCAGCCGCCCCCTGCGGCGTACTGGGTGAGACGGACGGTTTGGGGCGTCGAGGGGCTCGCGGTCACGCGGCCAATGTACGTCTTGTCCGGCGACCTCCTAGAGTGTGCGCCGGAGGCGTTTCTCGTCTGGTGACGGGCGCGGTCCTCAAAACCGTAGTGGCCGAGCATCTCGGTCAGGCGGGTTCGATTCCCGTCCGCCTCCGCCATAGGCCTGTTCTGCGTCAGCGTCCGCGTCCGCGGCCTAGTGTGGTCGGGTGGCCCGAGTCGGACTGGTGCTTGGTGCAGGCGGCGTCGTGGGTCAGGCCTACCACGCTGGGCGTGCTCGCCGCGCTCGAGCACGACCTGGGCTGGGACCCGCGCACGGTCGACGTGGTCGTCGGCACCTCCGCCGGGTCCATCACCGGGACCCTGCTGCGCAGCGGCGTCCCCGCCAGCGAGCTCGCCGCATGGACCGTGCGCGCGCCTCTGTCCGCGGAGGGGCAGCTGCTCGAGGAGCTCTTCGGCACGGAGACCCCCGTGTTCGCGCCGTTCCACATCACCGAGCTGCTGCGGCGCATCCCGTCGCTGCCCGGCCGGCACATGCTGCAGCACGTGGTCGTGAGGCCCTGGCACATCCGCCCCATCACCGTGGCGCTCGCCCTGCTGGCACCGGGCCGTCACGACATCACCGAGCAGCTGACTGCGCTGCGCGAGATCGAGGGCCGGCAGTGGCCGGAGCAGGACCTGTGGATCTGCGCGGTGCGCCGACGTGACGGCCGACGGCTCGTCTTCGGCCGGCCGGGAACCCCCGAGGTGCCGCTCCACCTCGCCGTCGCGGCGTCGTGCGCCGTGCCCGGCTACTTCGCGCCCGTCCACATCGGCAACCACACCTACGTCGACGGCGGGGCGCACTCCCCCACCAACGCAGCCACGCTGCGCGGTCGGGAGCTCGACCTCGTCGTCGTCATCTCGCCGATGTCCGGACCGAGCGGCCTGCCTAAGGACCCGTTCGGCACGTCCCGCTGGCATGCCGCCCGGCTCGCGAGGCGTGAGGTGAGGGCACTCCGCGACGAGGGCACCACGGTGGTGGTGTTCCGGCCCGGCGAGGTCGAGCAGCGCGCGATGGGCAACGACTTCATGGCCGGTGAGCGCGTCGATGAGATCGTGCAGTCGGCCTTCCTCGGGGCCGGGGCGTACGCAGCGAGGCCGGAGATCCGCGAGGTCCTCGCGTCCCTCAGGGCCTGACGCCGCCTGCATAGGATGGTCGGCACGCGCCGCCGGGCGACCCCGGATTCTGGGAAGGGCATGCCGTGACCGACCAGCGTCGCTCGACACCGAGGACCGACCACGTCCTCGCGGACCCGCGACTGCGGGAGGCGGCTCGGCGCGTCGGCGAGCCGCTGGTGAAGCAGGCGGTACGACAGGCGCAGGAACGATGCCGCACCGGCCAGATCTCCCCCGAGACCGTCGCCGACGAGGCCGTCCGGCTGGTCCCCGCAACGGCGACAGCCATGCGCCGGGTCGTCAACGCCACCGGCGTCATCGTCCACACGAACCTGGGCCGGGCGCCGCTCTCCGACGCAGCCGTCGACGCGGTGACCGTCGCGGCGGGCGCCACCGACGTCGAGCTCGACCTGGCCACGGGACGTCGGGGCCGACGCGGCAGGTCGGCGATGGCGGCACTCTCCGCTGCACGTGCCCGACGCCGGTGCCGTGCACGTGCTCAACAACGGTGCCGCCGCGCTGGCGCTGGTCACGTGCGCCCTCGCCATGGGACGCAACGTCGTGGTGGCCCGCGGCGAGATGGTCGAGATCGGGGACGGCTTCCGGATCCCCGAGCTCGTCGAGTCGGTCGGGGCGACCCTGCGGGAGGTCGGCACCACCAACCGGGTGCGCCTGTCCGACTACGAGTCGGCCGTGGACGAGAACACCGCCTTCGTCCTCAAGGTCCACCCGTCGAACTTCGTGGTCGAGGGGTTCACCTCGACCGTCCCGGTCGCCGAGCTCGCCACCCTGCCGGTGCCGGTCGTCGCAGACATCGGGTCCGGGCTGCTCGCGCCCCACCCGAGGCTGCCCGAGGAGCCGAGCGCCTCTGCCGCTCTGCGCGCGGGCGCCGACCTGGTCACGGCGTCGGGCGACAAGCTGCTCGGGGGACCCCAGTGCGGGCTCCTCCTGGGTCGCGCCGACCTGGTCGAAGGCCTGCGCCGGCATCCGTTCGCCCGTGCCCTGCGCGTCGACAAGCTGACCCTCGCCGCGCTGGAGGCGACGTTGACCGGACCGCCGCCGCCCGTGACCGAGGCCCTCGCGGCGTCGGCCGACGACCTGCTGGTGCGCGCCGAGAAGCTCGCCACGGAGCTGTCCCCGCACGTACCCGCCGAGGCGGTCTCGTCGTCGGCCGCCGTCGGCGGGGGCGGGGCGCCGGGTGTCGACCTCCCCAGTGCGGCGATCTCCCTTCCGGCCGAGCTGGCGGCTCCGCTTCGGGTCGGCGAGCCGCCCGTCGTCGGGTACGTCGCCCGCGGCCGGCTCCTGCTCGACCTGATCATGGTGCCGCCGGACCAGGACGCGATCCTCGCCGACGCGGTACGACGGGCCGCCGGCTCGCTGGAGCTCTGAGCAGTGCACGTCATCGCCACCGCCGGCCACGTCGACCACGGCAAGTCCACCCTGGTTCGCGCGCTCACCGGCAGCGACCCGGACCGGCTGGAGGAGGAGCACCGCCGAGGTCTCTCCATCGAGCTCGGCTACGTCTGGACCTCGCTGGGCCCGGCCGGCGACGTCGCGTTCGTCGACGTCCCGGGGCACGAGCGGTTCATCTCCACGATGCTGGCCGGGATCGGGCCGGTGCCCGCGGTCCTCTTCGTCGTGGCCGCCGACGACCCGTGGATGCCCCAGGCCGCCGAGCACCTCGCCGCGCTCGACGCGCTCGGTGTCTCCCACGGGGTGGTCGCCGTGTCCCGGTCGGACCTCGCCGACCCGGCGCCCGGCCGTGGCACGGACCCGGGCAGCGCTCGCCGGCACCTCGCTGAGCAGCGCGCCGGTCGTGCCGGTCAGCGCCCACACCGGGGCGGGCCTCGACGACCTCCGGGGGCACCTCGTCGAGATGGTCGCAGCACTGCCCTCTCCCGAACCCGGCGCGGACGTCCGGCTCTGGGTCGACCGGCGGTTCACGATCAAGGGCGCCGGAACCGTCGTGACCGGAACTCTTCCCGCCGGCACGGTCCGCGTCGGCGACTCCCTGTTCTCGGAGCAGGCGACAGTGCGGGTGCGGGGCGTCCAGTCACTCGGGCGCACCGTCGAGTCGGCGACCGGGGTCGCGCGGGTCGCCCTCAACGTGACCGGGGACGACCTCGCCGGCCTCGACCGCGGCAGCGTCCTCGTCACACCCGGTGCCTGGCACCACTGCGACGTGCTCGACGTCCGGGTCACCTCACGCCATGGAGCATTGCCGCCGGAGCGTCCGCTGCTCCACATCGGCGCGACCTCTGTCGCAGCACACTGCCGGCCGCTCTCCGACGACCTCGTGCGGCTTCGCCTCGACCGCCCCCTCCCGCTTCGGATCGGCGACCGGGCGCTGCTGCGCGACCCCGGCAGCCGCCAGGTGTGGGGCGTCACCGTGCTCGACCCCGCCCCTCCCGCGCTGCGTCGTCGAGGCGACGCGACGTTGCGCGCGAAGGCGCTCGCCGGCGTCGTGGGCCCCGACCTGGCCGACGAGGTGACCCGGCGCGGCGTCGTCGCCGTCGAGCTCCTGCGCCGGATCGGCGTCCGTGTCGACGAGCGGAGCATCGAGGCGACTGCCGTGGTGGCGGCGGACGGCTGGCTGGTCAGCGACGAGCGGGCCGACGCCGCCGCTGCCGCCGCCCGGGAGGTCGTGTCGGAGCAGGAGCGGGTGGCTCCCCTGGACCGCGGGGTCCCGCTGTCGGTCCTGGCGGAGCGCATCGGGCTGCCCTCGGCCGAGCTCGTGCGCGCGGTCGTCCGCCCCCCGTTGCGGGTGGAGTCGGGGCGTGTGACGAGCGGACGGTCCGTCGTACTCCCGGCGGGGTTGCAGCGCGCGGTCGAGGCCGTGCGGGCGGACCTGGCGGCAGACCCGTTCGCGGCGCCGAACGCAGACCGGCTTCGCGAGGTCGGGCTGGACAACAAGGGGGCAGCGGCGGCCGCGAAGGCGGGGCTGCTGCTGCGGCCCGCGCCGGGCATCGTGCTGCTCCCCGACGCGGACCGGCTTGCCGCCACGTGGCTGTCGGAGCTGCCTCAGCCGTTCACGACGAGCGAGGCGCGGCTTCGGCTGGGCACCAGCCGTCGTGTCGTGCTGCCCCTGCTCGAACATCTCGACCGCGTGGGACTCACCCGCCGACTGCCCGACGACCGGCGCGAGGTCACCGGCTCGTAGGCCCTTGCACACGCGCGTGAGCAGCCACCGACAGGCCCCGCAGAGGGGGACGGAGAGGAATACGCCGGGTCCTGGCCTCTGTTGGGCCATTTGGGCGGTTCCGCACGCTGCCGCCCGACCGAACCGAGACCGCCTGCTTCCGCGCCCGAGGACCCCTGCTCTTGACGACGACTCCGTCTGCCCCCAGCACCCCCGCACCGACCCGCACCCGGCACATCGCCCTGGCCACCGTCGCGCTGGCCATGGGCGGCTTCGCCATCGGTACGACGGAGTTCGTGACGATGGGACTCCTCCCCGAGATGGCCGACGGGGTGGGCGTGTCGATCCCGACCGCGGGCCACGTGATCTCCGCCTACGCGCTCGGCGTGGTCGTCGGCGCACCGTTGATCGCGATCTTCGGGGCGCGGCTGCCGCGTCGAGCCCTGCTGCTCGTGCTCATGGCGGCGTTCGCCCTGGGCAACGCCGCCAGTGCGCTGGCGGTCAGCTTCGACGCGCTCGCTACCGCGCGCTTCTTCGCCGGCCTTCCGCACGGCGCGTTCTTCGGCGTGGCCTCGCTCGTCGCAGCCGCGATGGTGGAGCCGGCACGACGTGGGCGTGCGGTCAGCCTGGTGATGCTCGGCCTGCCCGTCGCCAACGTCGTCGGCGTACCCGCGGCCACCTGGATGGGCCAGCACCTCGGGTGGCGGTCGGCGTACTGGGCGGTGACCCTGCTCGGCGCCCTCACGATGGCGTTGGTCCTGCTCTTCGTGCCGGCCACTCCCGCCGACTCGAACGCGACCGGACGCCGTGAGCTCCGCGCCTTCGCCAAGCCGCAGGTGTGGCTCACCCTGCTGGTCGGCGCGATCGGCTTCGGCGGCATGTTCGCCATGTACAGCTACATCGCGCCCACCGTCACCGACGTCGCCGGGCTGCCGAAGGCCGCCATCCCGGTGTACCTCCTCGCCTTCGGGGTGGGCGGCGTGGTCGGCACCATGCTCGGTGGCCGCCTCGCGGACTGGTCGATCTTCCGCTCGCTGATCGCCAGCGCAGTCGCGATGGGGCTGTCGCTGGCACTGTTCACGGCCACGGCCTACCACCCAGGTCCGGGCGTGGTCACGGTCTTCCTCGTGGCCACGGTCGGGTCCGTCCTGGTGGTGAACCTGCAGATGCGGCTCATGCAGGTCGCCGGCGACGCGCAGACGTTGGGCGCGGCGATGAACCACGCCTCGCTCAACGCCGCCAACGCCCTCGGCGCCTGGCTCGGCGGCCTCGTGATCGCGGCCGGCTGGGGTTACACCGCCCCGAGCTGGGTGGGTGCCTCGCTCTCCGCAGGAGGCCTGGTCGTGCTCCTGGCCTCGGCTGCGTTGCACCGGCGTACGACGGTCGGGCGCGCTGCCGCACCCAGCCACGACGAGCGAGAGGCGGCGTACTCGGAGTGCTCGGCGTCGTAGGTCATCGACCCAGGTGCCGCATGGTGAACCAGCTCGCCGGCAGCGGCCCGAGTTGACTATTGCCCCTGGCCGGCCAGGCACGCAGCGTTGAAGCCGACGGCAGCACCGGGGGTGCGCTCGTCCGTGACCAGGTGGTGATCGCATGAAGGCGCTGCTCATGGACCTCGTACGCATCGGCAGGTTCAGGCCGGTTGCGCCGTACCAGCGATTCGCGTACCTGTGCGGTGCGGTCCTCGTGCTCAGCGGTGTCGTCCACGGTGTCGTCTATCTGATCGACGGCGGGCCGTGGGAGGGGCCGGTCTCCTGGCGCAAGCCGATCGTCTTCGGCCTGTCGTTCGGCATCGCCCTTGCGACCGTGTCCTGGATCATGGGTTTCCTCCGGCCCGGGAAGGCCGCGGGCTGGGTCGTGCTCGGCATCTACGCCGTCGCCTCGGTCGGTGAGGTCTTCTTGATCTCGATGCAGAAGTGGCGGGGCGTGGAGTCGCACTTCAACGAGGACACCGCGTTCGACGCAACGGTCTTCTCGACGATGGGATCTCTGGTGACGTTGATCGCCGCCCTGACCGTCCTCGTCACCATCTGGTCGTTCGTACGCCTCGACGCCCCAGCGAGCCTGGCGTTCGCGATCCGGTCAGGGTTGATGCTCATGCTGGTCAGCCAGATGGTCGGAGTACAGATGATCCGCGAGGGAGGGAACACCTTCGGCGCCGCGGGTGCCCTGAAGGTCCCGCACGCGGTCACGTTGCACGCCGTGCAGGTGCTCCCGGCGTTGGCGCTTGTGCTGTTGCTGACCGCAACGGTCGAGCGGTACAGGGTTCGGGTGGTGGCACTCGGCACGGTCGGGTACGCCGCGCTCATCGCCTCGACGATGGTGCAGGCCTACGGCGGACGCGCCCCGTTCGACCTCGGCGTCGCCTCGACCGCGCTCGCTCTCGTCGGTCTCGCACTTCTGGTGACCAGCGCAGTGCTCGCGTTGCGGGCACTGGCCCCGCGGCTGCACCGCCCGACCAGCCCGTCCGTGCTGCGCGGGTAGTCGCGACGAGTGGCGCGTCAGCGGTGCATGAACTCCGCGACGACCTGGCCGAGCCTGTCGCCGGCGTCCTCCTGGAGGAAGTGACCGGCGTTCTCGATGACCGGGTGGTCGAGGTCCGAGGCACCGGGGATGCTGCGTCGCAGGATCGGGGCCATGCCGCCGGTGATCGGGTCCGAGTCGCTGAACGCGACCAGGAACGGCCGGTCCCACGAGGAGAGCACCGTCCATGCGGCGCGGTTCGCCTCGGTCGCCGGGTCGTCCGGACGGGTCGGCACCAGCGTCGGCATCGCCCGCGGGCCGGCCTTGTACTCCTCCGAGGGGAACGGCGCGTCGTAGCCCGCGCACACCTCAGGTGACGGTGGCCGGACGCAGCCGGCCTGCACGAGCCGGCCGATGTCGAGGTGGTCGGCCTTCTCGACCGCGTTGCGGAACAGCCACCACACCTCGGGCATGTCGTGGTCCCCTGTCGGCAGGCCGGTGTTCGCCGCTACGACCCGCGCGAACCGGTCGGGGTGCTCGGCGACGAGCCGCAGGCCGATCAGCCCGCCCCAGTCCTGTCCGACCAGCGTCACGTCGCGAAGGTCGAGCACGTCGAAGACCAGGGCGCGGACCCACTCGACGTGGCGCGCGAACGTGTGGTCCGCCGTGTCCGTCGGCTTGTCGGACCGGCCGAAGCCGACGAGGTCGACCGCGACCGCGCGTACGCCGGCGTCGGCCAGCGCAGTGATGACGTGGCGGTAGAGGAAGGACCAGGTGGGCTCGCCGTGCAGGAGCAGCGCTACGGGACCGTCGGCGGTGCCGGCCTCGACGTAGGCCATCCGCAGCTGTCCGCCTTCGCCGTCGGGGACCTCGGCGTAGCGGGGCTCGTGGTCGAAGTCGGGAAGGTCGTCGAACCTGTCGTCCGGTGTGCGGAGAACGTTCACCCGCCACACCCTGTCATCCCCAGGCGCTCCTGTCGCCGGGCCCGGGCGGGGAGCATCGTGGCTTGATGCGGACGTTGGGCACTGGCGGCGCGGGGATCCGCTCGGTCCGGCCGACGTACCCCTCCACCCTTCCGAAGCGCTCGGACTCGCTCTCCCACGCCTCCCGGCACGCGACGATCTCCTCGTGGGTGCGCGCGACGAAGTTCCACCACATGACGATCTGCTCGCCGAACGGCTCGCCACCGAGCACGACGACGCGGGCCGGCTCGGCGGTGTCGTTGCCCAGCACGAGCTGGTCTGCGCCGACATCGACGTAGCCGAGCTCCGCGCGGGCGAGCTTGGCGTCACCGAGGCGGACCGGGCCGACGTCGACGAGGACGCCGTGCTCGAAGGCCGCGTTCACGGGGAGGACCACCTCGGCCCCGGGCTCGAGCAGCACTTCGGCGCCGAGGAGCGGGGTGAACGTGTGCACCGGTGAGGTCTCACCCGCGAGCGACCCCAGGAACACGCGCGCGGTGCCGCCCTCGAGACGGACCTCGGCGGGTGCGTGGTGCACGAAGTCGCGCGGCGCGTCCCGCGCGCTGTCCGGCAGGGCGAGCCACAGCTGTACGCCGTGCAGGGTCGTCGTCGCGGGCGTCGACACCTCGGAGTGCGCGATGCCGTAGCCGCCGGTCATCAGGTTCAGCTCGCCCGGGCGCACCATCGCGTGGCTGCCGAGGCTGTCGCGATGCTCGATCTCCCCGGTGAAGAGCCAGCTGACGGTCTGGAGGCCTGTGTGCGGGTGCGGTGGGACGTCCATGCCGCCGGTGCTCGCGACGTCGTCGGGGCCGTAGTGGTCGACGAAGCACCACGCGCCGATCATCGAGCGCTGGCGTTGCGGGAGGGTACGGCGCACGGTCATCGCGCGTGGGCCGCCCAACGGGACCTCGCGAGAGGTGATCACCTCTACTTCGCTCACCCGACTACTGTGACACGCTCGGAGCCGTCACGCCCCCGGCGCAGCGCCACCGCGCAGGCGGACCGCGACGAGGGCGACGTCGTCGTCGTTCTCGTCGGGAAGCAGCTCGGCGATCAGCCGGTCGCACATGGCCGGCAGCGACAGCCCCGACAGCCGGTCCACCGTCTTGATCAGCGAGGCGACGCCCTCGTCGATGGACTCGTCACGCCTCTCGATCAGCCCGTCGGTGTAGAGCAGGAGCGTGCCGCCCGGTTCCAGACGGGCGGGGGCCTCTTGTGCGCTCGGTGTGCGCCAGCACGCCGAGAAGCAGGTCGGCCTCGTCGTTCTCGAGCGCGACGGCTCCGCCGGCGGGCGGGACCACGATGGCCGGCGGGTGGCCGGCGTTCGACCAGCGCAGGTGGGCCGGCCCGGTGTCGCCGGGGGCGCGCGGTGCGACGCTCACGACCAGGCCGGTCGCGGTGGTCTGCACGCGGAGCCCCTCGATCGCCTCGTCGAGCCGGCTGAGCATCTCCGCGGGCCCGGCGCCGGTGGTGTAGCTGATCCCGCGGAGGAGCGCCCGGAGCTGTCCCATGGCGGCCGCGGCCCGGGTGTCGTGCCCCATGACGTCGCCGATGACGAGGACCGTGCTGCCGTCGGCCTGGAGGAACGCGTCGTACCAGTCGCCGCCGACCTGTGCCTCCTCGGCGGCGGCGACGTACCGGACGACCACCTCGGTCTGCTCGTTCTGCGGCGGCTCGGTGAGCAGGCTGCGTTGCAGTCCGGCGGCGATGTCGCGCTGCTGGGCGTACAGCGCCAGGGTGTCCAGCGCGACGCCGGCCCGGCGGCCGACCTCGACTCCCACGGCGAGGTCCTGCTCGGTGTACGGCGGCGAGTCGGCGTTCCTCACCAGGGACAGGGACCCCCGCACCTCGTCCCGGCCCGGGAGCGGCACCGACAGGATGCTGCCGACGCCCATTCGTCTGACCACCTCACGCGTTGCCGCATCGGCGACGAAGTCGTCGAGCTCCTCCGGTGCCACGGTCGGAACCAGCACCGGCTGGCCGCTGAGCGCCACCCGCCTGCTCGGGGATGCATGGCCCAGCCCCGCCATGAGTCCCTCCCGGACGGTGGCGGCCTCGCGCTCCAAGCGCCGGTCACGGTGCCGCACGACGGCGCGGCTGCTCTGCCCGCGCTCGTCGTAGGTCTGCAGGCTGACCCAGTCCGCCAGTGCGGGGACCACCTGGTCGGCGAGGCGGCGCAGCGCCATGTCGACGTCGAGGGTCCCGGCAAGCGCCTCGGACACCCTTCCGAGCAGTCCCACGTGCTCGGCGAGCCGGTCGCGGGTGCGCTCGGCCTGCCGGCGGGCGCTCACGTCCTGGATCAGTACGAGCACGGCCTCGTCGCCGTTCTCCAGACGCGTCGGCGCCGTGCTCACCTCCACCGCGGTGTCGCCCGGCCCGTCGAGGATCGGGGCGGTGCCGGCCTCTCCGAGGCGACCGGTCCGCGCCAGGGCGAACGCCGCTTCGAGGTACTCCCCCGACGGGAACGAGCGAGGGGATCGTCTCTCCCGCCGCGTCGTTGGGGAGTGCGAGGAGGTCGCCGGCCCAGCGGTTCCAGGTGACCAGCCGGGCGTCGAGGTCCCCGACGAGCACGCCGAAGGGTGCGTGGTCGAGCAGCGCGCCCAGCGATGCGGGCGCAAGAGCTGTGCGGAGTCGGGACGGTCCCCAGTGCCGTCACGGCGGACAGCGTCTCCTGGTGCTCGCCGATGGAGCCGGCTCGCCTCCAGGGTCTCGCGAACCTCGGCGCTGAGCCGGGGGCTCCCGGAGTCGAGGACCTTGAGGGAGACCGGCATGTCCGGGGCGTACATCGTGGACCGGCGCAGCTCCGCCTCGGTCCCGGGCGTGGTGAGCAGGACGACCCCGGACCTCGGCTGCGCGCGATGGACCTGCTGCACGGTTGCCAGTGGGGAGGCAGCCCGGGTGCCGACCACGACAGCGGCCACGTCGTCGTCGAGAGCGGTGCCCAGGTCTTCGGACGAGACCATGCGGTGCTCGTCCGGAAAGGCGTCCGCCAGCGTCGATTCCTCGTCGGGGGCGACCGCGACGAGCAGGAGCATTCCCATCCGGCGGTCAGGTCCCCAGCAGAGGTACGTCGAGCAGGGCGCGGCCGGTCCAGGTCCGCAGGATGTCCGTGGTGGGACTCATGACGTGGGCCGCGCGGGCGTCGCGCAGGTGCCGCTCCATCGGGAGGCGGTCGCGGTAGCCGATGCCGCCCACCAGCGTCATCGCGTCGTTGGTCACCGCGACCGCCGTGTCGGCGACCTGTGCCTTCGCCGCGGCCAGGGCGGGCAGCGAGTCGGGGCCGGCTGCGTCGGCCTCCTCGGCCGCCCAGTAGACGAGGCGGCGGGTCGCCTGCACCTGTGCCCAGAGCACGCCGAGCCGGTGCTGGAGGACCGGCTCGCTGGAGATGCTGCGACCGGTGTGGCTGTGGCGGCGCGTCTTCAGGTGCTCGGTGGCCTCGGTGAGGGCGGCCTGGGCCACGCCGAGGTAGGTGCCTGCCATCGCGGTGAGGAAGTAGGGCGCGACGACCTCGAAGACGTACCAGATCTGGTCACCGGGCGCGCCGAGGAGAGCATCGGGACCGACCGCGACGTCGTCGAGCCGCGCGCCGAGCGAGGAGTTGCCCCGCATCCCGATGCCGTCCCAGGTGCCGTGCCAGGACAGGCCCGGGCTCTCGCCCCACACGACGACGCAGGAGAACTCGCCCGTCGGAGCCTTGGGGTCGGCCGCCACCGTGGAGACGACGTACGAGTCGGCCTGGGACCCGTTGGTGACGAAGCTCTTCTGGCCGTTGAGCCGCCAGCCGTCGTCCTCCGAGGTCAGCCGCGTCTGCGGGAGCCAGAACTCGGCGCCGGTGCCGGGCTCGGAGAGCGCCAGCGTGGTCAGATGCTCGCCGGCCGCGATCGGCCGGAGGAACTCCTTGCGCTGCCGCTCGGTCGGCTTCGCACCGATGACCGCCGCGGCGACGTTGTGCATGCCGAAGCAGATGGCGGTCGATGCGCAGGCCTCGCCGAGGGTCTCGCAGACGGCGGCCAGCGCCCGCAGGCCGAGGCCGGAGCCGCCGTCCTCGCGGGGGACGACGAGCCCGCCCAGGGACGCCTGGAGAGCGCGAAGCGACTCCTCCGGCCACACGCCCGAGTCGGTCTCCGCAGCGCGCGGAGCAGCGACATCGCGGGCGACCTCGCGGGCGCGCGCGACCGCCTCGTGCACGGACGCTACGGGTGCTGACATGACGTCACCCTATCCGCCTTGCCCCGAATCGTGACGTCGCGAGTCCGGCCTAGCCCGGCACGACCGGGGGCCCGATCGCGCCGGGGACGTGTTTCGGCGGGTACCCGGGCGGGTACCCGCATCGCCGACCGGTGGACGGAAGCGGAGCGCGGACATGACGTACCAAGGGCTACCCCTGACAGAGCAGGACGACTGGGGACCGGTGACCCGGTCGACACCAGCGCACGTGTGGCTGACCGTGGCACTCGGCCTGGCCGGCGCCGTCACGGCCCCCGTGACGCTCACCGTGGCCCAGTTCCTCGGCGCGTTCATGATCGGCGGTTTCCTCGGCGCGTTCGTGCTGATGCTGGCGCGGTCGGCCATGGGCACGGCAGACAGCCCCGAGGCCCTGGTGGCTGCGCTCCACATGGCCGCAGTCGGCGCCGTGGCGGCCGTCGCCCTGACCGTGCTCACGGTCACCCTCGGTGTGAGGGGCTGGGCCATCGCGGCCGCGGTGGTCGGTCTGGCCGTCCTGGTCCGCCGGCTCTTCGCCCCTGTCGCGGAGGTAGCCCCGGACCTCGGGTGGGACGACAGGGTCAACGAGCGATGGTGAGCCCGGCGTAGTTCTCCGCCAGGCCCCCCGCACCGCGGACGACGTAGCGACCCACTGCAGCTGCGAGCTGCAGCTGTCAGACTCGGCCGGACGACGGTTCGGGTGCTCGCGATCACCGACCTCGGCGCGCCGCGTCGCCCCGCACGTGACCCCGACCACCCAGTCGTCCGACAATGAGCGCGACGCCCTGAGGGAACTACGCGCAGGAGGCACGCAGTGCACGGTCGTGACGTCTACATCGTCGACGCAGTCCGGACGCCCGTCGGCAAGTTCGGGGGTGCGCTCGCCAAGGTCCGGCCCGACGACCTCGCCGCCACGGTGGTCAGGGCGCTGCTCGACCGCAACCCGTCGCTCGACCCCGCCCGGGTGGACGAGGTCTACTTCGGCGCGGCCAACCAGGCCGGCGAGGACAACCGCAACGTCGCGCGCATGGCGTCGTCTGCTCGCCGGGCTCCCCGTGTCGGTGCCCGGCTCGACGGTGAACCGGCTCTGCGCCTCCGGGCTCGACGCCCTCGTGATGGCCGCGCGGGCCATCGCCGTCGGCGACGCCTCGATCATGCTCGCCGGGGGCGTGGAGTCGATGACGCGGGCGCCGTGGGTGCTGCCGAAGGCGGATCGCCCGTTCCCCGCCGGCAACGCCGAGCTGTTCTCCACCACCCTCGGCTGGCGGATGGTCAACCCGAAGATGCCGTCCGAGTGGTCGGTGAGCCTCGGCGAGGCCACCGAGCAGCTTGCAGGGAAGTACGCAGTCACGCGCGAGGCGTCCGACGAGTTCGCCGCCCGCAGCCAGACCCTCGCCGCGAAGGCCTGGGCCGACGGCGCCTACGACAGCGCTGTGGTGCAGGTCGAGGGCGCGCACATGGACCGCGACGAGGGGATTCGCGACGGTGTCACCCCCGAGACGCTCGCCAACCTCAAGCCCTCCTTCCGTCCGGACGGCATCGTCACCGCCGGCAACGCCTCCCAGCTCTCCGACGGCGCGGCAGCCCTCCTGCTCACCGACGAGGACGGGCTGAAGGCGCTCGGCGCGGAGCCGCTCGCCCGCGTCACGGCCACCGGTGTCGACGCCGTCGAGCCGCAGCTCTTCGGCATCGGACCCGTCGAGGCCGTCAACCGCGCCCTTGCCAGGGCCGGCCATGGCCAGGCGGACGTGACGGTGATGGAGCTCAACGAGGCGTTCGCCGCACAGTCCGTCGCCTGCGTGTCGCAGTGGCACGACCTCGACCCGGACGTGGTGAACCCGCTCGGTGGCGCTATCGCGATCGGGCACCCCTTGGGCTGCTCGGGGGCGCGCCTCGCCGGTTCCGTCGCCCACCAGCTCGCCGCTGCAGGCTCGGGCGTCGGTGTCGCCGCACTCTGCATCGGCGTGGGTCAGGGCCTCGCCGTCACCCTGGAACGCTGAGGAGACTCGTCGACGCTGTCGAGAAGTCCCACAGCGCGCCCTTCTCCCGTCCGCGGGAGGCACCCGCGAGGCCCTCTGCCGAGACTGACGCGTCAGGAAGCGCCGAGCAGGAGGCCGCTGGTGGGCACACCGGTGCCCGCGGTGACCACGACGCTCGTCACCGACGGCGGCTGGTTCACCGAGGTGCCGCGGACCAGCCGAACCGCCTCTGCGATGCCGTTCATGCCGTGCAGGTACGCCTCACCGAGCTGGCCGCCGTGCGTGTTCATCGGCAGCCGGCCGTCGAGCTCGAGGTTCCCGTCGGCGATGAAGCCGGCCGCCTCGCCGCGTCCGCAGAAGCCGAGCTCCTCGAGCTGGGGCAGCACGAACGGCGTGAAGTGGTCGTAGAGGATCGCGGCCTGCACGTCGCCGGGCCGCAGCCCGCTCTGCGCCCACAGCTGGTCGCCGACCAGGCCCATCTCCGGGATGCCCGAGATGGAGGGCCGGTAGTACGACGTCATCATGTGCTGATCCTTGCCCGAGCCCTGCGCACCCGCGAGGACGGTGGCCGGTCTGTTGGGCAGGTCCCGGGCCCGCTCGGCGGAGACCAGCACCATCGCCTGCCCGCCGTCGGTCTCCTGGCAGCAGTCGAGCAGGTGCAGCGGCTCGGCGATCCACCGCGAGGCCTGGTGCTCCTCGAGCGTGATCGGACGCTCGTAGAACCAGGCGTTCGGGTTCGTGGCGGCGTGCTTGCGGTCGACCACCGCCACGCGGCCGAAGTCCTCCGACGTCGCGGCGTACTCGTGCATGTAGCGCCGGGCGAACATCGCCACCCACTGGGCGGGGGTGGAGAGCCCGTAGGGCGTCATCCAGGAGTACGCCGCGCGGTCGGCGTTCGTGTCCATCGGCCGGTTCGCCTGGCCGAGTCCGTACCTCTCCCCCGACCGCTCGTTGAACGCCCGCCAGCACACCACGACCGAGGCCAGGCCGGTCGCGATCGCCGCTGCCGCCTGGGCGACGGTGCCGCACGCGGCGCCTCCCCCGTGCGGGACGCGGGAGAAGAAGGTGAGGTCGCCGATGCCGGTGTTCCGGGCGACGTGGATCTCCGAGCTCGACTCGGCGGTGAACGTGACCATGCCGTCGACGTCGGAGGGCTTCAGGCCGGCGTCGGCGATCGCCGCCAGCACCGCCTCGCACGCCAGCTGCAGCTCGCTCCGGCCGGACGCCTTGGAGAACTCGGTGGCGCCGATCCCGACGATCGCCGCCGCCCCGCGCAGCCCGCTCACGCCTGCCCCCCGCCGGCCGAGCCGGTCCCGCTGGTTGAGCCTGTCGACCTGGTTGAGCCTGTCGAGCCGGTGCCGCTGGTTGAGCCTGTCGAAACCGACGGCAGCAGTACGACGACCGTGCCGCTGACGTGGGCGCCCAGACTGTTCTCGCCGCGCACCGCGACCTCCACCAGGTCGCCGTCCACCGCGGCGACCGAACCCGTGAGGACCATCGTGTCCCCGGGGTAGTTCGGCGCGCCGAGCCGGATCTTGATCTTCTTCACCACCGCCGCGGGGCCGGCCCAGGAGGTGACGTAACGGTCGACCAGCCCGTTGCTGGTGAGGATGTTCATGAACACGTCCTTGGAGCCACGCTCGACGGCGAGGCCGGGGTCGTGGTGCACGTCCTGGTAGTCCCGGCTGGCGATCGCCGTGGCCACGACCAGGGTGCGGGTGATGGGGATCGCGAGCTCGGGAAGTGTCTCGCCGACCGTGACCTCGGCGGCGCTCCTCGTCGGTGCCACGACGGTCATGAAGCGACCTCCTCGGCTGCGAGCACAGCACCGAGGTCGGCGAGAGCCGCTGCGGACCCACCGAGCGTGCTCGCGATCTGCTTGCCCCAGAGGAAGTACCTGTGCACGGGGTAGTCCACGTCGACCCCGATCCCGCCGTGGAGGTGCTGGACGCGGTGGACGACGTCGAGGCCGGCCTGGTCGGCCCACCACTTCGCGACCAGCACGGAGCGACGCGCAACCGGGGAAGCCGCCTCGTCCGAGAGGGCACTCACCGCCTGCCACAACGTCACGCGCATCGCGTCGATGTCGATGTAGCAGTCGGCGAGCTGGTGCTGCACGGACTGGAACGTGGCAAGGGGTCTGCCGAACTGCTGCCGCTCGCTGAGGTAGCCCGCGGCGAGCTCGAGCGCCCCCTCGGCGACGCCCACCTGGATCGCGGCGAGGGCAACCGCGGCACGGTCGAGGGTCCAGGCGAGCGACCCACTGTCCGGAGCACCGACCGCCTCGGCCCGTGCGCCCGTCAGGTTCAGGTTGCCGGCGCGGTCGCGGGTCGTGGTCTCCGTCGACGCCCAGGTCGACCCCGCCCGCGGTTGCGTCGACGAGGAACAGGCCCGGGCCCTCCGGCGTCGTCGCCGAGACGACCACCTGGCTCGCTCCGGCGGTCGAGGGCACGACGGCCTTGCTTCCGGTCAGCCGCCAGGCATCCGCGTCGGGCTCGGCGATGCACTCGGGGGCTGCCGGGTGGGCCGCGCCGAACTCCTCCAGGGCCAGAGTGATCCGGCGCCTCCCCTCCACGAGGTCGGGGAGGAGGGAGGCACGCTGCGCGTCCGTGCCGTGCTCGGCGATCGCCAGCGCTGCCACGGCGGCGGACCACACCGGCACCGGCGCGACGAACCGGCCCTGCTGCTCGAGGAGAACGGCGAGCGCGTCGAGGCCGAGGCCGGCGCCGCCGTACTCCTCAGGGAGCGCGATCCCGACCAGCCCGGCCTTCGCCAGCTCGGACCAGAGCTGGTCGTCGACCCGGCTCTCGGTCTGCTCGACCTCGCGCAGCCGCTCGGTGGTGGCCTTGTCGGTGAAGATGTCGCGCGCAAGCCCCTGGACGGCGAGAAGCTCCTCGTCGAGGTGGAAGTCCATCAGTGCTCCTCGTCCGATGACGGCCGGAAGACCGGCAGGGTCAGGTCCGGGTCGGCAT
Source organism: uncultured Actinomycetota bacterium (assembly GCA_963721165.1). Taxonomy (GTDB): domain Bacteria; phylum Actinomycetota; class Actinomycetes; order Propionibacteriales; family Nocardioidaceae; genus Nocardioides_C. Next base: position 79,775 of record CAVRIE010000001.1, read on the forward strand.
CGAGCCACTCGAGGGTGAGCGGCATGCCGATCACGACGTCGTCGGGCTCCACCCCGACGAGGTTGGTGATCAGGCGGGTGCCCTCCTCGAGCTCGACGACCGCGACCAGCAGCGGGTAGTCGAAGGCGGGGTGCCGGGGATGGTGCGCCACGACGTAGCTGTAGAGGGTCGCCCTGCCCGAGGCCTCGACGGTGTCCCACTCGAACGACTGGCACTCAGGACAGCACGGCCCGGGTGGATGCCGCAGCGTCTTGCAGGAGGCACAGCGCTGGACCACGAGCCGGTGCTCCTTCGCGGCCTCGAACCAGAACTGGTTGTCGGGGTTGACCGCCGGACGCGGCCGGAGCGCCGGCGGCTCCTCGGGCCGGGGTACGTCGGAGGGCTGCCCCGACCGGGCCGGCCGGGCGGACTGCTCGACCGACGGAGACCGGTCGGCAGGCCTGAACCGCAGCGTGCGCCACCGCTGGGTCGCGACGATCTCGCCGTGCTGGTCGCGGTAGGTCTTCACGGTCGTGATGAACCGGCCGACCCCGAGGGCGGTCGTCTTCTCCGGCGAGATCGACTCGACGACCTCCTCGGAGCCGACGTGGTCGCCGGGGACCACCTCGCGGTGGAACTCGAACTCCGAGTCGGTGGCCACCACGGAGGTGTACCCGCCCTCGTCGAGCAGGTCGACCAGCTCCGCGAAGGCCCCTCCGACACCGGCGGCCGGGCGCACCGTCGCGGCGTAGCCCCGCATCGTCCAGGCCTGCATCATCGACGCCGGCGCCACGACCCCGTCGCGCCCGGTCGCCCGGGCTGCGTCGTCGGAGAGGTAGACCGGGTTCTCGTCCTCCATCGCCTCGACCCAGTGCCGGATCATCGGCACGTTGACCGGGTCCTGGCCGGGCTTGAACGGGCTCAGCTCGCGCCCCACGAAGGCTTGCAGGCGCTCGTCGTAGGTCTGGCTCATCGGGCACCTCGCGGGAGGCCGAGGCCCTGGGTGGCGACCATGTCCCGGAGGATGTCGTTCACACCGCCGCCGAAGGTGTTCACGATGCCCTGGCGTGAGAGCTGCTCGACCTGGCCGGCGAGAACCGCTCCGGGCGACTCCGGCCGGATCCGGCCCGCGGCGCCGAGGACCTGGGTCAGCGTGCGCTGGACGTCGATGTGGGTCTCGGTGCCGTAGGTCTTCGCCGCTCCCGCCGTGGCGCCGGTGAGGCTTCCCTCGGCGACCGCGGCGGTCATCTTCCAGTTCATCAGCCGCATCGCCTCGAGCTTGGCGTAGGTGCGCGCGAGCTCCTGCTGGACCCACGGCCTCTCGATCACGCCGGTGTCCTTGGCCCAGGCCAGGACGCTCTCCCACAGCTGGATCATCCGGCCGCCGAGGGCCGCGAGGCCGATCCGCTCGTGGTTGAGCTGCGCGGTGATCAGCCGCCAGCCGCCGTTGACCTCGCCGACCACGTTCCCGGCCGGCACCCGGATGCCGCTGTAGTAGGTCGCGGTCACCACCATCCCGCCGACCGCCTGGATCGGGCTCCACGAGAAGCCCGGCGCGTCGGTGGGCACGATCAGGATCGAGATGCCCTTGTGCTTGGGGGCGTCGGCGTCCGTCCGTGCCGCCAGCCACACGTAGTCGGCGGTGTTGGCGCCGCTGGTGAAGATCTTCTGCCCGTCGACGACGAACTCCGCCGTGGGACCCGAGCCGGTCGAGGGGTCGAGCACGGCCTTGGTCTTGAGCGAGGCGAGGTCCGTGCCGGCGTCGGGCTCGGTGTAGCCGATGGCGAAGACGATGTCGCCCTTGAGGATCCCCGGGAGGTAGGCCTGCTTCTGCTCCTCGGTGCCGTACTCCATGATCGTCGGGCCGACGGTGTTGACGGTGACGAAGGGGAACGGCAGTCCGGCCCGCTGGACCTCGTCGAAGAAGACGTACTGCTCCTCGATCGAGCGGCCCTGCCCGCCGTACTCCGTCGGCCAGCCGATGCCGAGCCAGCCGTCGCGGCCGAGCATGCCGACCACCTCGCGGAAGCGGTCGCCGCCGACCCCGGCCTCCCCGACGCTACGTCGCTCGTCCTCGGGCAGGAGGCCGGCGAAGTACGCCCGCAGCTCCTTGCGCAGCTGCTGCTGCGCGGGTGTCTCACGAAGGTCCATGGCAGTCCTCGCTTCGTCGGCCGACGGTCAGTCCACCAGTCGAGTAGACACGTGTCAACCATTCGTCTAGTCATGTGTATGACGGTTGTCTGGTCTCACGTCGGGTGAACGCCTACGCTGGGCGCCATGGCAACCGGGAACCCGCAGCGCCACACCCCTCAGAGCCCGGTCCCTCAGGGCCGCATCGTGCAGCGCGTGCTCTCGCCGGCCCGTGCGGCGACGCGGGAACGGCTGATCGACGCCGCGATCGAGCTCGCCACCGAGGGCGGGTACGACGCCGTCGGCATCCGCCAGGTCGCCGCCCGCGCGGAGGTCTCGGTCCCGACCGCCTACCAGCACGTGAGCTCGAAGGACCAGCTCCTCGTCGAGGCGCTGATGACCCTGGGCAGCCGCTCCACCGAGGGGGTCCGTCAGCGGCGGCCGGTGGGAGACAGCCCCGCCGACCGGCTCACGGAGGTCTTCGGCCGGATCATGCGGCAGGCGGCGAAGAAACCCCTGCTGTACCAGGCCCTCTACCGGGCGTACGTCGGAAGCGCACCGACGCTGGCCGACGCGGACGGGCTGGTCGGCTTCGGCCCCGAGCGAGCCGCCTGGATCGGCGACACGCTGCGGTCGGGTGAGCGCAGCGGCTACACCGACGAAGAGCTCGAGTCTGCAGCACGCATCCTCAGCACGCTCTTCCTGGGTGCGATGGTCGGCGTGGCCGCGGGCCGTGACGTCGACGAGGTGGTGGCCATCCTCGACGAGGCCACACACCGGCTGCTTCCCCGACCTACGGTGTGATCCGCGGTCCCGTTTGGTGCGCAACCTACATTGGACTGGCCCCGCCACGCGGAACTTCGCGGCCCGGGGATGTCCTACGTCGGTGTCTTCTGCGAGGTTGACCTGTGGTGCTGTCGCGACACTCGCTCGGTTTCGCTATCGCCGCTGTCGTGGCGGCGGCCGCCGCGTTCATCAGTGGCTGTACCGGTGGAGGGCAGGTGCCACCGGTAGCCGCCTGCGGGCCACGAAACGTGCCGGCTGCCTCGCCCTCGCGGCCGAACATCGTGTTCATCCTCACCGATGACCTGTCGACCGACCTCGTTCGCTACATGCCGCACGTACGCGCGCTCGAGAAGGCGGGCACGTCGTTCTCCAACTTCACCGTGACGGACTCACTGTGCTGCCCCTCGCGGGCATCGATCCTCACCGGCAAATTCCCCCACGACACGGGCGTCTTCACCAACGCCGGACCCGACGGGGGGTTCCATGCCTTCCAGCGCCACCGCGACGCAGCCGCAACCTTCGCCACCGACCTGCACAAGGCCGGATACCGCACCGCGATGATGGGCAAGTACCTCAACGAGTACAAACCGAAGGTGCATGGAGCGCCGGGCTGGTCGGAGTGGGACGTCGCAGGCGCCGGCTACCGCGGCTTCGAGTACAACCTCAACCAGAACAACCACGTCGTGCACTACGGCTCTTCCCCGGGCGACTACCTGACCGACGTACTGGGCAGGCGCGCAAAGCAGTTCATCGAAGCCCGCGCTGAGTGCCCGGCAGGGCGACCAGGGCACCCCGGGCATGCGCCCTTCATGCTCGAAGTGGCCACCTTCGCCCCTCACAAGCCGTACGTCCCGGCACCCCGCGACGCGCACGCGTTCCCGAACCTGCACGAACCACACAGCGCCGCCTACGACCGTCTGCCACGTCAAGCGCCGCGATGGCTTGCCGACCGCACGCCGCTCACGCCGAGGCAGAAGAACTTCATGGACGACGTGTTCCGCAGACGAGTCCGGTCGGTCCAAGCCGTCGACCGGATGATCGGCGAGATCGAGGCGACGCTACGCCGCGCCGGTGACGCCGAGAACACCGACATCATCTTCAGCTCCGACAACGGCTACCACCTCGGCGAGTACCGACTCCCGCCAGGCAAGATGACCGCGTTCGACACCGACGTCCGGGTGCCGCTGGTCGCAGCCGGCCCAGGGATCCCGGCCGGTCGCGTCACGAACGCCGTGGCAGAGAACATCGACCTGGCCCCGACGTTCGAGGAGCTTGCGGGCGGCAAACCCCCGAAGCAGGTGGACGGGCGCAGCCTCGTCCCCGTCCTCCACGGCCGCACCCCGAGCAACTGGCGGACAGCAGCTCTGGTCGAGCACCGCAAGCCCGACAAGTACACCGTCGGTCCCGACCTCGACGGCGACAAGGCAGCGGACCCGCCGTCGTACTCAGCGATGCGCACCAGCGACTACACCTATGTCGAGTACGTCGACGGCACGCGCGAGTTCTACGACCTCGAGCGTGACCCGCACGAGCTGGACAATCTCGTTTCGCGGCTCCCCCCTGCGACGCTGGACGACCTGCACCGGAACCTCGTCGCGCTCGAGCATTGCCATGGCGCTCGCGAGTGCCGGGCCGCGGACCACCCACCCGCGATTCGGGGCCCCGGTCACACCACCCGCTAGAGCCCCTCTGCTGCGGGACTCAGCGAGCGTCGTGCTTGCGGTGACGCAGCCGCTCGCTGAGCACGACGATCGCCACAGCCACGGACGCGCCGATCACGGTCTCCACGCCGCGGTCGAACAACAGCACCCCGATCGGCCGTGGCGCCGCCACCTGGCCCATGAGCAGAGCCATGGGCGTGATGAACAGCAGCGCCAGCCCGTAGTTCCGGCCCACGAGCAGCTCGGTCACGATCTGCAGACTCCCCACGACGAGGACCGTCGTGACCGCCACATTCCGAGCGCAAGCAGCGGAGCGCTGGTGAGGAGTCCCACAGCGTGCCGAGGACCCGGTGCCCGGCCCTGACCAGCTGACCGGTGATGCCTCGCGCGGTGAGTGGCGCCACGGCCGCGACCATCGCCCAGAGGGATGCCCGATGCCCACCGCGGTCGCGATGCCACCGGCGACAACCACGGCAAGGCCATCCGAACCGGCTGCCAGGTCCGCGCAGGGGCCAGCCGCCTCGGACGGCTGCGCTGGCGTCGGACGAAGCCGCCGACGTTGCCGACGACGAGGAGAACACTGTCTCGAGGCTGCGACGACGGCCGCGACCGCCACGTCGGGAAGTCGTGGGGCACGGCTGCGACGGCACCGAAACCGAAGACCAGGAACAGCGCTGCGGCCGTAGAGCGAGGTGAACGCGCCGAACACTGCGTACATCGACGCTACGTTCCCGTCGCACAACCATGCCGCCACGATGATCGCAGTTGCGCCCTGCCGGGCTCTCCACAAGGGTGGGGGGACCGACCGACGACCGGAGGCATGGATGACTGCGGACTGGGTGAGACATGCCGTGTGGTGGCACGTGTACCCGCTCGGCTTCCTCGGCGCCGAGAAGTCGTCGGCGCCCGCCACGACACCCCGGCTGCGGGACCTGGAGCCGTGGCTCGACCATCTCCTGGGGCTGGGAGCGAACGGCCTGATGCTCGGCCCGGTCTTCGCGTCGGGGACACATGGGTACGACACCCACGACCACTTCACGATCGACTCGCGGCTCGGCACGGAGGACGACCTGGTCCACCTCGTCGAGGCCTGCCACTCCCGCGGGATCCGGGTCCAGCTCGACGGCGTCTTCAACCACGTGGGCCGCGGCTTTCCCGGGTTCGCCGATGTCGTGGAGAGGGGCGCGGGGTCGCCGTACGCCTCCTGGTTCCACCTCGACTTCGACCGTCCGGGGCCCGACGGCTTCGGCTACCGGACCTTCGAGGGCCACGACGCACTGGTAGCGCTCGACCACGCCAACCCCGAGGTGAGCGACTACGTCTCGCGGGTCATGTCGTACTGGTGCGACCGGGGCGTCGACGCCTGGCGCCTGGACGCCGCGTACGCCGTACCTGCGGAGTTCTGGGCGGGCGTCCTGCCGAAGGTGCGCGCGGAGCACCCCGAGGTGTGGGTCAGCGGCGAGATGATCCACGGCGACTACGCCGGGTACGTCGAGGCGTCCGGGATCGACTCGGTGACGCAGTACGAGCTGTGGAAGGCCATCTGGAGCTCGTTGAACGACCGGAACCTCTTCGAGCTCGCCCATGCCATGAGACGTCATGCGGCACTGCTGCCGGTGTTCCTTCCCCAGACCTTCGTCGGGAACCACGACGTCACGAGGATCGCGAGCCAGCTCGCCGACGACCGCCACCTCGGCCATGCGCTCGCGATCCTGTTCGCACTGCCGGGAGTGCCGAGCGTGTACTACGGGGACGAGCGCGGCTTCCGCGGCGTGAAGGAGCACCGGGTCGGCGGCGACGACGCGATCCGCCCGCAATACCCCGCTGCCCCGTCAGGTCTCGACCCGTCCGGAGAGGGCATCTTCGCCCTCCACCGGCAGCTGATCGGCGTACGTCGGCGCAACGCGTGGCTGAACGACGCGACCGTCCTGGAGCCGGACCTCCTCACCAACGAGGTCCTCGCGTTCCGGCTGGCAGCCGGTGACCACACCGCTGCCGTGGTGCTCAACCTCGGCGACTCGCCCGCACGGGTTGTCCTCCCCTTCACCGCCGCCGAGGTCGTTGCGGGCTCCGGATCCGTCGAACCCACGGGCGACGGCTCGGCTGCCGTGCTCGCGGACCCGCACAGCTTCCTGATCCTGACCTAGGCCGACGCCCGCCTGGTGCGGGAGCGTTCAGTCGTGGCCGGCGAGACGCCGCCAGATCCACCCGGTCGGGACACGTCGGCCTGTGATGACGTGCTCGGCTGTCGCGTCGTCGTGCGTGGTGAGGTCCACTGCCCGCTGCGCCGACCGCAGCCCGACCAGCAGCAGCTCGTCACCCGGCCGTAGGACCACCTCGTCGTCAGGAGCGAGGATCGTGCGGTCGCGTCTCCGCATCATCAGGACCACCGCGGCGACCGCATGGGTCCGGTCCTCGGGGCGACGCAACAGGTCGGCCAGGGTCACCTCGCCTTCCTCCAGCCATCGCCGCAGCGCAGGTGCGTCGTCGGAGGCCAGGCTCACCCGCCACAGGTCTCCGAGGGTGGTCCCGCAGACCTCGGTCAGCCGTGAGAGGAGGCGCGCGGACCACTCCTCGCCCTGGTGCGGGACCTGCCGCAGGAACGACAGCAGCAGCGGGTTCGACAGCCGCGCCAGGGCCTCGTGCAGCACGACCTCGGCCGGTACCAGGACGAAGCCGACGCCGAGGGCACGGTAGAGCGGGGCGTTCCCCGACCCGATCTGGCGGGCGACCAGGAACAGGTCGCGGTTGAGGGACGACGCGGTCTCGACCAGCGAGAGGTTCGTGGTGTCGCTGGCCGTTGCGGCCACCAGCCCGGACGCGTGCTCCAGGCCTGCAGCGAGTACGGCGTCCGGGTCGTAGGCGTCCTCGTCGGCCGGACCCACCATCGTCACCTCGACGCCCTCCGCACGAAGGTCGCGGGCCACCTCCGCCCCGAAGCTGCCCCGCCCGTAGACCACCCAGATGCCGCGGGGCAGCGGGGCGCGACGCGGTTCGAGCTCCGTACCGAGCGGACTGGTGAGCCACATCATCAGCTGGTACGACGCAGGTGAGCGCAGCAGGATCCGTAGGTGGTCGCCGAACCGGTCGAATGGGTTGATCACGTCCGTCCCACCGAAGGCCCGCATCCGGTCGCCCACGGGCCGTGACCCGGTGCGCGCGACGACTCGGAGGTCCGGCCGCAGCAGGGACGCCGCCATGGTGACCGCGAGGTTCGCCTCGTCGTCTCCGGTCATCGCCAGCACGCCTTCGCACCGCGGGTGGTTCAAGCCTGCGGCGGCCAACAGCCGGGTGTTGCGGGCATTGCCGACGACGGCGGGAGCATCGGCGTGGTAGGCCCCGAGATCCAGGGCGATGATGCGGTCCTCCTCGCTGTCGACGACGACGAACCGGCGCCCGACGGCGTCGAGTGAACGCGTCAGCCGTTGGCCCGCCGCGCCGTGCCCGACCACGAGGAAGAACGGCTCGCGAAGCCGCTGGACGGCCCGGACGAAGCGCTGCAGTGACACGGCGCGCCGGAAGCTCCGGTCCTGCAGCAGCGCGAGCAGCGAGCCGATCGCGTAGGCCCAGCCGACGACCGAGAGGAAGATCGCGAAGGTGACCCACATCCGCTGGGCCGGCGAGAACGCGTTCGGGATCTCGCCGAAGCCGATGGTCGTCGCGGTGTAGCTCATGAAGTAGAACGACTCGAAGATGTTCAGCCGGTCCGGTCGCCCTCTGGCGTCGTGGCCGGGTGTGAGCGAGAGCCCCAGCACGCTCACCGCGAAGATCACGATCAGCACGATCAGGGGCACGCGCATCCGCCGCAGGATCAGGAAGATCGTCGCCGACGGCTGGGGAACCGCGAGCTCCGGGATCGTGCTCGCGGCCCGCGGCGGGGCCTCTCGCTGCTGGTCGGCGAGCATCCTCTGCCAGAACAGGAGCAACGGGTTGCCCATGGCCGTCTCCGGGCTACCGCCGCTGGAAGGACACGGTCTCGACCGTCAGCAGCACGACGGAGACGACGTTGGCGAACAGCGCACCACCCGACAGCGACACGACGCTCGCCGTGGTCTCGGGGGTGAGCCCGAGAGCGGACACGTTCGTCGCCCAGGTCCACACGATCGCCGCCGCGATGAGCTGAAGACTGGCCACCAGGCTCGTCGCCAGGTGCACGGCGCCGATCTGGGTGCGGTCGCCGAACTTGAGCACCGTGGCGATCAGGTTCACCACCACCGCGGCGAACAGCTCGTAGACGTTGTGCAGGTGTGGGGCGGAGATGTCTCCGATGAAGAACCCGAAGTTCAGCGTGGCGGCGAACACCACGAAGAACCCGAAGATCACCTTCTCCAGGTTCATGGGCCCCCTCCTGACGCTCCTGCCCTCGCATCGTACGGCGCAGGGGCCTCGGCACGGCGGAAATCGGGCGGCCCCGGGCCCGAGCCTCCGCGTGGCCGTCCTCGGCGTCAGGTCGAGAAGTCGCCGTGACGGCCGGCACCGTCGCTGAAGCGCCCTGCCCCCTCCAACCCGTCCGCCGTCACCGACTCCAGCCCGACCTCGAACTCGTAGGCCATCGCGTCGGCCTCGGTCATCCCCTCCTGCTGGAGGACCGACCGGCGGTCGTTGCGGAGGCAGGTCTGCGGGAAGCGTGCCAGCTCCAGGGCGAGCTCCTCGGCCGCTTCACGGGCCTTCCCAGGAGCGACGACCCTGTTGGCCAGGCCGAAGGCGAGGGCCTCCTGGGCCGACACCGGCCGGCCGGTGAGGATCATGTCGAGGGCGCGACTGGTCCCGATCAGCCTGGGCAGCCGGACCGTCCCCCCGTCGATGAGCGGGACGCCCCAGCGTCGGCAGAAGACCCCGAAGACGGCGTCGTCGGAGGCGACCCGCAGGTCGCACCAGATGGCGAGCTCGAGGCCCCCGGCGACGGCGTACCCCTCGACGGCTGCGATCACCGGCTTCGACAGCCGGAGCCGGCTGATCCCCATCGGGCCGTCGCCGTCAGCCGCCAACCGGTTGCCGCGACTGGAGCCGATCGCCTTCAGGTCCGCGCCGGCGCAGAAGTGCCCGCCCTCCCCGTAGAGGACGGCGACGGACGCCTCGGGATCGGCGTCGAAGGAGCGGAAGGCGTCGGCGAGCTCAGCCGCGGTGGGGCCGTCGACGCTGTTGCGTCTCTCCGGCCGGGCGAGGATGACCGTCGTGACCGGCCCTGACCGTTCGACCCGGATCGAGGTGTAGTCATCACCCATGAACGCCATGTGAGCCTCCTCGGAAACGGACCGTCCAGACGGTTCTACAGGTTCTTGTCGCGCCTGGTCGATCGACAGCTCGGCGCCGGGGGCGCAGCTCGGGTTCCAGGGTCGTTGGCCTCTGGTCGCGTCGTACCCGTGTCGACAGCGCGCTGGAGTCTCCCGAGAAACACGGTACCGCGAGCGCACGCTGCGACATCTCCAGCCACACCTACAAGGCGCCCGCCAAGCCGGCCGGCTGCCCCGCTGACTGGGGCGACGCGATCGAGGTGGCACGTCGCGCCGGGTTCGTGTGCCACGGCGACACCACCCTGGGTGCGAAGTACGTCCTGAAGTACGGCCACCAGGTGCGTTTCGACAACTTGGTCTGCATCTCCCGTAGAGGTGGCATCGTGTGCAAGAACGTCGACAGTGGGCACGGGTTCCGGATCTCCAAGGCGTCCTACCAGCTCTGGTGACCAGGCGCCTCCCCCAGCCGGAGGCCGCATGCCTTAGGTGCCCACGTCCGCCGGCGGCTTGTCGTCGACCTGGCCGGCGGCTGGAGCGGTTGCCGCGTGCTGCTCCGCCCGCAGGAGCAGGAGCATCGCCGGGAGCATGATGATGCACCACACGGTCTCGAACCAGCCGAACAGCCACAGGGCGAGGTAGAACGCGATCACGCCCATGTAGCCGACCTGGGTCTTGCGTCCGCCGCCGAGTGCCAGGACCCCGACCGTCGCCTCGAAGAGCGACCAGCAGACCGATGAAACGCAGCGACCTGGTCGATCACCGTCGCGACGCCGCACGCCACCCACAAGATCTGCCATCCGATGCCCATGGGGCCGTCACCTCCTTCGGCGCCTGCCTCCAGTCCGATCACAGCAACGGCCTCCCGGACCGTCCAGGGGCGAACGACCTTTCATGGTCCGGTGGCGTCCGGGTGGCGCCGGAGGGTCACGGTTCGGCAAACTCCGAGATCGGATGCGTACGGGTACGTAGCGTTGTGCGAGTGATGCGCGACTCTCTCAACGTCTCGGTGCACGACGGCGACCTGCACGACGAAGTAGTCCTCCTGGTGTGCCTGATGGTCTCCGCGAACGAGTCGGCCTCGGCGCTGAGCCAGCGCGAGATCGACGAGATCCTTGGTCTCGCTCCGATGCAGATGACGACCCCGACGCACGGAGGGCATGAGGCCCACCCGAAGGTGGCCTGACGCCGACTCACCTCGGAAGACGAAGGGCCGTGCAGGCTCGTGACAAGCCGGCTATCGGTGCGTGGCCTGGCTGCGGAACGCCGCCGCGGGAGCCGCGACGGTGTGGAGCCCGAGCTCGAGCAGCTCGACGAGCGCGGCGTCTCGGTCACGCTCAGGGAGCCCGCTCAGGGCGATGACGGCCGCCTCTACGGCTCGCATCGCCGGGCCGCGCTCGTACAACCGACGACGTACGACGGACGTCGACCGGGCCGGTGCCGCCGCCGTCCGCTGTGAACGCCGTAGCTGCCCGGCGGCCGCACGGTGCAGGTGCGCGAGCCACAGCGACGGTCGGTGGCGGAGCGCGAGCTCGGTGCTCGCCAGGGCCAGCCGCGGGTAGACGTCGGGGTCCTCGTTCGATGCCACCGCGAGGGCGGGCACGTAGCCGAGCAGCCGCTGCCGTGTCTCCTCACCAAGCGTGTCGTTGACGAGTCGGGCAAGGTGGCCGAGCAGCGGATGGGTGCACGCCGGTGCGTCGCTCCACGGCTGGTCTGCAGCCTCGGAGACGGCCTCCATCAGGCAGGTGCCGTCCCGGGGTGACAGGTGCATGCCCACGGTGAGGACGGTCGGATGGCGTGGCGTGCGCATCGGGTTCATCGCTCCTCCTGATCGAGCGTAGTTCCGTCCCTGAGTGCCTGCCAGCCGGCGCCGACGTACCGACCCCCTCAGGTGTCACCAGCGACGCAGAGAACCTTCGCCTCAGAGTCGGTCGCCCTGGTCGCCCCGGTCATGGCAGTCGGAACACGAACTTGAGCAGCCAGTAGCTGCCTGCTGCCATCAGCGCGGCCGCGGGCAGTGTGAGGATCCAGGCGACCACGATGGAGCGAGCCACGCCCCAGCGGACCGCGGAGAACCGCTTGGTCGCTCCCACGCCCATCACCGCGGAGGTGATCGTGTGGGTGGTCGAGATCGGCGCCTGGAACGCGAACGCGGTCGTGTACAGAACCCCGGCGGCCACGCTCTCCGCGCTGAAGCCCCGGGCCGGATCGAGGTGGATGATCCTCCGGCCCAGGGTCCGCATGATCCGCCAGCCACCGGCGTAGGTGCCCAGCGAGATCGCCGTGGCCGAGGCTGCGATCACCCACACCGGCAGTCGCGAGCCCGCAGCGACGAACCCGCCGGTGACCAGCGCCAGGAAGATGACGCCCATCGTCTTCTGCGCATCCTGCAGCCCGTGTCCGAGCGCCATCGCGGCCGCGGACCCGGTCTGGGCCAGCCGGAAGCCACGGTTGGTCTTCCCCGGGTTACGTCTGCGGAAGATCCACATGATGGCCAGCATCACCAAGAACGCCAGGGCGAAGCCGACCAGCGGGGAGATCACCATCGGAATGGCGACCTTGTCGAGGATCACCGACCAGTGCACCAGGCTGCCGGAGGCTATGGCCGCACCGACCAGCCCGCCGATCAGGGCATGCGAGGAGGAGGAGGGCAACCCGAAGTACCAGGTGATCAGGTTCCACGCGATCGCGCCGAAGAGGCCACCCATCACGATGACCAACCCGTGCGTGGCCGAACCGCTGGGCACGATGGTGTCCGAGACGGTGTTGGCGACCGCCTGGCCGAGGAACGCGCCGACGAAGTTCATGATCGCCGCCATCACCAGCGCCACGCGGGGTGTCAGCGCGCGAGTCGAGACCGAGGTCGCGATCGCGTTCGCGGCGTCGTGGAAGCCGTTGGTGAAGTCGAAACCCAACGCGACCACGACCAACGCGATGATGATGGCCAGTTCCATCTCAGTGCTCCTCGCTGCGCACGCGGGGCTCCTCGCTGCGCACGCGGGGCTCCTCGCTGCGCACGCGGGGCTCCTCGCTGCGCACGCGGGCCGGCCCACGCGCGCGCAGCCAGTTGAAGCCGGTACCCCGACGCGCTCGGGCAGCTTCGCGTCGTACGCTCCGGGCAGCCCGCAGAGGAGTCGGGTCTACGCGTGATGCGCGGTGGTCGTGGGGACCGGTGGGTGGTAGTTGCGACCGACCTCCTCCGCACGCTTCATCGCCGTGATGCCCTGGTCGACGGTGAGCAGCGGTGTGGTCTTGATCGACTTGACGGACCCTCCGGCCGTCGCGGCGAGGGAGAAGGCTGCTGCCTCCTCGTCGCCCGGGAAGTCGGCGAGCAGGACGAGGTCGTAGTCACCGAACGCATAGAAGCAGGCGGTGACGCTTCCTCTGCAGCCGTCGACCAGGGGGTGGATCCGTTCGAGCACGTTGCCGTGCTCGCGGACCTGGGTGGCCCAGGATTCGCTGGTGTAGGCGACCTGGAAGAGGAACTGTGCCATGGAGGCCTCCAAGGGTCCTCGAGGTTCGGTCGCGGGCTCAGGCCCCCACCGCGACCTCTGCCTCCTCACTCTTCGCCTGTCCGTCCTCCGCTGCAACGCCGAGCTTCGGCCAGCCGCTGCTATGTCGCGTGCGCCGGGGATGTCGACCGCAACAGGTCCCCCGCGCACCCGCCATGGGCCCGTCAGGGAGGCCGGCTCCGCATTGTTGTACCGAGTTCTGGCGAACGGGTGTGGAATGGGGTCCATGCGCGACACACTCGAGGGCGGCGGCCAAGTCGGGCGTGACCTCCTTGCGGTCGACTGGGCGACCACTCCGCTCGGCGCTCCGGAGACCTGGCCCCACAGCCTGCAGAACGCGGTGCGCATCCTGCTCACGTCCAAGTTCTCGATGTGGCTGGCTTGGGGCCCGGAACTCACCTTCTTCTGCAACGACGCATACCGTCACGACACTCTCGGGACAAAGTACCCATGGGCACTGGGGAAGCCTGCGTCTGAAGTCTGGTCCGAGATCTGGCCGGACATCGGACCCCGCATCGATCGGGTCATGACGACCGGTGAGGCGACCTGGGACGAGTCCCTGCTCCTCTTCCTGGAGCGCAGCGGGTTTGTCGAGGAGACCTACCACACCTTCTCCTACAGTCCTCTCGCGGACGACGAGGGTCACATCACCGGGATGCTGTGTGTCGTCTCCGAGGACACGGACCAAGTCGTCGGCGCCCGCCGGATGACGACCCTCCGGGACCTCGGGTCCAGGTCCACCGGCGAACAGACCCAGGCCGAGACCATTGCATCTGCGTGCCAGCACCTCGCCGCGAACCCCTGGTCATTGCCCTTCACGATCATCTACCTCTTCGATGAAGAGGTAGATGTCGCCGTTCGCGCCGGAATGACGGGGTTCGACAAGGACCACGACCACGCGGCGGCGCCCCGGTCCGTCGACGTGGACGACCCGATGGCGGTGTGGCCGGTGAGGGAGCTCCGCGCACGGGGAGACCATCGTCGTGGATGACCTCGGTCAGCGCTTCGGTGACCTCCCGACCGGCGCCTGGAGTGAGCCACCGACACAGGCCGTCGTTGCTCCATTGCTGCAGCCGACCCAGCAGTCGCCGTACGGGTTCATCGTGGTCGGACTCAATCGCTATCGGCCACTCGACGACTCGTACCGCAGCTTCGTACAGCTGATGGCCGGTCAGATCGCCTCGGCGATCACCGACGCCCGCGCCTATGAGCTCGAGCGTCGCCGGGCGGAGAGCTCGCCCAGATCGACCAGGCCAAGACCGACTTCTTCAGCAACGTCAGCCACGAGTTCCGCACGCCGCTGACGCTGCTGTTCGGTCCGGTAGCGAGCTGCCGTCAACGACGCCCAGCACCCATCTTTCGCCTCGGGGAAGCGGCATCGGGTCGAAGTCATCCACCGCAACGGCCAGCGACTGCTCGAACTGGTCAACAGCCTCTTGGACTTCTTCGTCTCCAGCGGGACCGGATCAGACCGCTTCGAGCCAACCGACTTGGCCGCCTACACAGCCGACTCGCCAGCATGTTCCAGCGCGGCCATCGACCGCGCCGGGCTGAATCTGGTGGTCGATTGCCCCGCTGCTCTTCGCCCGTCTATGTCGATCGCGACAATGGGCAAAGGTCGTTCTCAACCTGCTGTCCAACGCGCTGCAAGTTTACCTTCGAAGGCCAGATCGAGGTGCCGCTCGTGCCGAGGCAGCTCGGCACGGCGGGTGCTCGTCTGTCACAGACACCGGCATGGGCATTCCGGAGCAGGAGACCGATGCCACGGCTGTTCGAGCGCTTTCATCGCGTCCGGGGCACGCGCACCCGCACTCACGAGGGCTGCGGCATCGGGCTGGCGCTGGTTCGGCTCTGGTCAAGCGCCTCCACGGCGCGGTGCGTCGCCGCGGACAGCAACGTTGGGGAAGGCAGCACGTTCATGTGCGTCGTGCCCTTCGGGTACGCGGCACCTCCCCCCGGACGAGGTCAGCAGTGAGCCGGCTGGAGACCTCAAGGCGCCACAGGCGATGCGCTTCGTTACGAAGCGTTGAGGTGGCTGCCTGATGCTTCAGGAGCGATCCGGCCGGAACGGAACGTCCGCCCGCCGCGCATCTGGACATGCCCTGTCCGGCGGGCGGCGATTCCCGTCCGGGGAGCGCAGGGTTCTCGTTGCCGATGACAACGCCGACATGCGTGACTACGTGGCAGCACTCCTCTCGACTGAGTACGAGGTGATCACGGCTTCGGATGGCGTTGAAGCCCTCGACAAGGTGCAGCAGCTCCTGCCGGACCTGGTTCTGACCGACGTGATGATGCCCAATCTCGACGGCTTCGGTCTGTTGGAGAAGATCCAGGCCGATCCGACAACCACTGGGATTCCCGTGGTCATGCTCTCCGCCCGCGCCGGCGAGGAGGGGACAATCGAGGGGCTCGAGGCGGGCGCCGACGACTACCTGACCAAGCCGTTCTCGGCTCGCGGCTTCTCGCCCGGGTCCGGGTCAACCTCGAAGCACCTCGACCGGCAGAGGCGGGTCCGTTCGACGCTCGAACGCAGCCAGCAGCTCTCGACCAGGCTGAGCGCCTGGCGAACGTAGGCAGCTGGGAAGTCGACCTGGAGAGGAACACGGTTCACGCGTCGGATCAGCTCCTGCGGATCCTCGAACAGACGCGAGAGGAGTATGAGGCCCTCGGCTACGCCGGATCGATCGGCGAGTTGATCCACCCCGCCGACCAGGTCCGGGTCAGAGCCGCGATCGAGGGCGCCACTGCCGACGACCTCATCGCCTACGAGACGAGGGTGGTCCTACCTTCGGGTCACGAGCGGTTGATCAGTGCGCGGCGAGGTCGTCGCCTTCGAGGCGGGCGGGCCACGTGTCATCCGGGATCCGTTCAGGACATCACTGAGCAGAGACAAGCCGAGCGGGCCCTTGCCGAGGCGACCGCCACTGAAGAGGCGGCTGCGCGAGAACACGCCATTGCCGACGAGCTCCAGCGCAGTCTCCTACCGGAGCAGTCGTTCGATCTCGAGCATCTGGACGTGGCCACCTACTACCGCCCTGGGATAGAGGGAACCCAGGTCGGGGGTGACCTGGTACGACATCATCGACCTCGGGGCCGGCCGAGCTGCGTTCGTCGTCGGAGACGTCATGGGCCGCGGCGTACGAGCTGCGTCAGTGATGGGTCAGCTGCGCTCGGCCGTCCGAGCATTCTCCAAGCTCGACCTGCCTCCCACGGAGGTGCTGGAGTCTCTCGACAGCATGGTGCAAGACCTCGAAGGCGACCACATCGTCACCGTGCTCTACGCGGTGTTCGACTCCGGCGACCAGACGCTGCACCTTGCCAACGCGGGACACGTCCCGCCGTTGATGACCACTCCTGCGAGGGACGCTCTCGCCTGGGCACTGTTGGGCCGCCCTTGGGCGCTGGGTACTTCGGGTTGCCCACTGACTCGGTGCAGGCCTGGAGCCCGACGAGCCTCGTGACGTTCTACACGGACGGGCTCGTCGAGCGTCGCGGCCGCGACTGACGTCGGGATCGATGCCCTGGCCCGGTCAATCCGACGACATGCCTCCGCTCCCCTGGACGCTCTACCGGAGACCTTGCTGCACGACGTTCTCCCGGAAGGTCCGGACGACGACGTGGCGATCTTGATTGCTCGGGTGAACGAACGTACCGATGAGGCCGCAGCTTACCGCCTCCACACAGACGAGGAGGCCGTCGCGCGGGCCCGTCGCACCGTCGCCGATGGCTTGCCGGGCATGGAGGATCACCGACAGCACAGCCGACGACATCATCCTGATGACCAGCGGGCTCGTCACCAACGGACTGCTCCACGGCAGACCTCCGATCGACCTGAGGCTGCGCCGCACCGATACCCACTTCGTCCTCGAGGTCCAGGACCGTGCCCTCTACCGACCAAGACGGAGACGGCCCACGGACGAGGACGAGCACGGAAGGGGCCTCTTCATCGTCTCTACCCTCGCGGACCAGTGGGGCAGCCGCGCCACCGGAACGGAAAGTGCGTCTGGTTGTAGCAAGCTCGCTGGGGAAGGAGGGAGGCGGTCGGCCAGGCGCAGCCGCACCGCAGCGCATCCGCCGCGGGGGATCCCGCGAAATCTTCCTCGACCTTGAATGGCAGTGCAACCGGCGTCTGCAGCGCCGTGGTCGCGCCCACCGTCGAAAGGTCTATCGATGTCCGACTCGCCCCGAACCCGCACTGCCCAGCCCGTCGTTCCAAAGCAGCGCGGCTCGTCCGCCCGCTTCGACGACACCGCCGACTTCGAGGATGCGGACAGGGGTTTCGTCGCTTCCCTCTACCCCTGGCGTGGTCACGGCTAGGGACGGCCAGGTGGTGTGGGACAACGACGCATACGCATTCCTGGCCGGCGACTGTCCCGCGACGGTGCACCCGAGCCTGTGGCGACAGAGCCAGCTGCGCGCTCGGCAGGGGCTGTACGAGGTCGCCGTGGGCATCTACCAGGTCCGCGGTCTTGACCTGTCGAACATGACCCTCGTCGAGGGCGACACCGGTGTCGTCGTGATCGACCCGCTGATCTCGTCGAGACCGCCTCCGCTGCGCTCGGCCTGTACCGGTCGCAGCGCGGCGACCGGCCGGTGAAGGGAGTGATCTACACCCACTCGCACGTCGACCACTTCGGCGGCGTCAGGGGTGTGCTTGGCGACGATCCCGGCAGCACGCCGATCGTGGCGCCCTCGGGCTTCCTCCAGCACGCCGTCTCGGAGAACGTCTACGCCGGGCCGGCGATGACCCGCCGGGGCGTCTACATGTACGGGATGAACCTCGGAGGTCGGACCCGCGGGCCAGATCGGCACCGGCCTGGGCCAGGAACACGTCCTCCGGTTCGATCTCGCTGCTCCCGCCCACGGTGGACATCACCCACACCGGGCAGGAGGAGGTATCGACGGGGTCCGCATCGTCTTCCAGCTGACCCCCGGCACGGAGGCACCCTCGGAGATGCACTTCCTGTTCCCGGACCACCGGGCGCTGTGTCTCGCCGAGAACGCGACCCACAATCTGCACAACCTGCTCACCCTGCGGGGCGCCCAGGTCCGGGATCCGCCGGATCCCGTCCCGTTACCTCGACGAGGCCATCGAACTGTTCTCCGACCGAGCCGACGTCGCCTTCGCGTGCCATCACTGGCCGACCTGGGGCCGCGACCGCATCTCGGCATTCCTCTCCGGGCAGCGGGACCTGTACGCCTACCTCCACGACCAGACCCTGCGGCTCATGAACAAGGGGTTCACAGGTGTCGAGATCGCCGAGCAGATCGAAGCCCGGATGCCGCCCGGGCTGCAAGCCGCCTGGCACACCCACGGCTACTACGGGTCGGTCAGCCACAACGTCAAGGCCATCTGCCAGCGCTACCTCGGCTGGTTCGACGGCCACCCGTCCAGCCTCTGGGCACTACCGCCCGAGCAGTCGGCTACCCGGTACGTCGAGGCCCTCGGCGGTATCGCGGCCACCGTCGACAAGGCACGCCACTATGCCGACGCCGACGACCCGCGGTTCGCGGCGGAGCTGCTCAAGCACGCCGTGTTCGCTCACCCCGACCACGAGCCCGCCAAGGAGCTGCTGGCCTCTGTCTACGAGCGTCTGGCTTACGGCGCCGAGAACGCCACCTGGCGCAACTTCTACCTCACCGGCGCCCTCGAGCTGCGCGCCGGCATCCAGCAGACGCCCGTGGAGATCGCCAGCCTCGACGTGCTCAGCGCCCTGAGCGTCAGCCAGCTGCTCGACACCATCGCGATCCGGGTCGACGGGCCGAAAGCGTGGACCGAGCAGCTGACCATCGACTGGAACATCAGCGACGCCGGAGAGCGGCGCCGCATGACATTGTCCAACGGCGCCCTCACCCACCGCCCCCTCACTCAGCCGGACGGGGCCGCTGACCTGACCCTCGACCTGACCAAGCCGGAGCTGCTCGGGCTTCTCGGCGGCGGAGCGACCGAGCCACCTGGCCACACCGGCGACCTCGGGGTCCTGCAGCGCCTGCTCGGCGTCCTCGACCAACCAGACCTCAGCTTCCCCGTGGTCACCCCCTGACGACCGGAAAGACCATCAACCGGAAAGTCCGTCAAACAGCCTGTCACACGGGGCCGCGGTGCCATGGATGCCTCGAGCTCGGCGAACCGCGTCGAGCCGAGCATCGAAAGGGACGACATGGCACCGTTCATGGACGCGCATACCGTCGAGGGCGCGGCAGCAAGGGGAGCTGGAAAGAGTGCTCGGCCACGTCGCCGAGCGGGTGGTCGAGCACGGGACCCTGACGGAGGCACGGGTGCTTCAGGCGATGGCTGCTGCGTCACAGGAAGCATGTCCTGGTGCGGCGGCGGCTCTGGTCGACTGGAACGGTTCGGAGATTGCGCGGCTGCGCGCATTCGGCATCGTGCACGGAGTCGTTCTAGAAGTCCTCGGTCCTTTCGGTCATTCCGTGCTCCTCGAGCAGGTCCTCGGCACCCCCGATCTCGAAATCGTCGGGTGACTCGGTTGACCAGCCCGCGGATCGGTCGCATCGTCTGACGCGCGGCCGCGCTGTCTTGGACACCTCGTCTGCGAGCACACGGATCGACGACCCGGTTCTGTGCGACTCTGGAATCGGTGGCCCATCGCGGACACTGCCCGGACACTGGCCGACCGAGCGGTTCGGCACGATGCGCCGCCGCAGCCGTGCAACCTCGGAGCAAACATGCAGAGCGAGCGAGCAGACCACCGGACTGCATTGGCCGACGCCGAGCCCGTCCGCCGCGACCCGAACGAGTCGGTCGCTGTGAGCGGCCAACGGGTCGGGCGGGCCGGGCCACGATCGACAGGGCTGTCCATCCAACTGCTGGGTCGGCCAAGGCTCGAGATCGACGGCACGAGCGGGTACCGGTACCGCAGCCGGAAGAGCTGGGCGGTCCTCGCGTTCCTTTTGCTGGGTGAACGCCCACCGACGCGGAGTCAGCTGGCTTCGCTGCTCTTCGCGGAGGCCGACGACCCGTTGCGTGCCCTCCGATGGTGCCTCGCCGAGATCCGCAGAGGCCTCGGCCCCGGCGGCCTGCTGGACGGTGACCCGGTGCAGCTCACGCTGCCCGTCGGCGCCACAGTGGACGTTGCCGTCGTCCTGCACGGCCACTGGCGCGAGGCCGTTGACCTACCTGGGTTGGACGCGGACCTTCTCGACGGCCTCGTCATCCAGAATGCTGCGCCTTTCGAGTCGTGGCTGCTCTCGCAGCGGCGCCGGCTCTCGGCGGCCACCGAGTCGATCTTGCACGAGGCCGCGCTGGGACAGCTCTCGCGCGGAGAGTTCGAGCGAGCCCGCGATCTCGCCGTTCGTGCGGCCGTGATGAGTCCCTTGGACGAGAACCACCAGGCCCTGCTGATCCGTCTCTACCGCCTCACTGGTGAGGACGACGCAGCCGAACGCCAGTTCGATGCCTGGTCGGCCACGGCAGAGCGGGCTCGGTACGTATCACCAGGGGCCGCGGTCCGTCTGGCGATGCGCGAGCGACGGCGATCCTCACAGCTGGTCGACGAGGCCTCCATCCACGCGATCACCGAAGCGGGCGCGGCCGCCGCCTCTGCCGGCGCCCTCAGCGCCGCGATCGCGTCGTTCGAGACTGCTGTCCGGTTGGCCGACCAGGCGGCCGCCGAGAGCCTCCGCGTCGAGACGCGACTGGTGCTCGCCGAGGCGCTCATCCACACCCTGGGCGGCCTTGACGAGGAGGGAGTGGCGATACGACCGAGGCCGAACAGATCGCCCTCACCAATGGGGACCCCGGTCTGCGGCCCGGGCCCGTGCCGAGCTGGGTACGTCGACTTCCTGAGGGGGCGCTACGAGCGAGCCGAACGGTGGCTCGGCCAAGTCCTT
>CAVRIE010000002.1:0-29563 GCA_963721165.1 uncultured Actinomycetota bacterium
CGGCCCGAACCGCCGGCGCCCTGCAGGCCCTTCTCGAGGGCGGCGAGGAGGTTCTCCGCGTCGTCCTCCTCGACCTCGAGGTCCTCGTTGCGGGTGACCCGGAAGCTGTGCACCGCCACCACGGACATGCCGGGGAACAACGGCTTCAGGTGCTCGGCGATGACGTCCTCGAGCGGCACGAACTTGCCGTCGCCGACGGTGATGAAGCGGTCCAGGATCGGCGGCACCTTGACCCGCGCGAAGTGCTCCTTGCCCGTCTTCGGGTTGCGGACGAGCACCGCCAGGTTGAGGGAGAGCCCGGAGATGTAGGGGAACGGGTGCGCAGGGTCGACCGCGAGCGGCGTGAGGACCGGGAGATTCGCTCCTTGAACAGCTTCTTGAAGCCGCCGCTGCTCCTCGCGCTCGAGCTCGGCCCACCGCAGCAGGTCGACGTTCTCCTTGGCCAGCTCCGGGATGATCCGGTCGCGGAACAGCGCCGCGTGGCGCTGCATGAGGTCGGTCGTGACCGACCAGATCTGGTCGAGCACCTCGCGCGGCTGCAGGCCGCTGGCGCTCGGGACGGCCACGCCGGCGATGATGCGGCGCTTGAGGCCGGCGACACGGACCATGAAGAACTCGTCGAGGTTCGAGGCGAAGATCGCCGCGAACCGCACCCGCTCGAGCAGCGGCACGGTCTCGTCCTCGGCGAACTCGAGGACCCGCTGGTTGAACCTGCAGCCAGGACAGCTCACGGTCGAGGAACCGGTCGTCGGGGAGATCGTCGTGGCGCACGTCGTACACCGGGTCGACGTCGTATGTGTCCTGCACGCCCGTCACCACCGCGAGCTCGTTCTCCTGCTCGAATGCCTCGGTGAGTGCTGCGGCGGACTGCGTGGTCATTCCTTCATGGTGACACCGGTGGGTGAACGAGGGGTAACGGACGTCACGGGGACGGATCGCGCCGGCGCGGGTACCTTCCGAGCATGCCTCGTCTCTCGCCCGTGGACCGGTTCCCGCGCTCTCCTGATGCGCAGCACGGCGGCGCTGCCGCCGGGGTTGGTACGCCGCGCCGCCGGCCGTCCGTTCCGGGCCGACGGGCAGACCCTCGACCCGGGCACGCAGCTCATGCTCCGGCTCGAAGCCGCTGTCGGGGATGCCCGAGGTCTCGAGCGTCCCGGTCCCGGAGGGCCGCAGGATCATCCTGCGCGACGCGATGGTCGGCGGGACGAGCGGATCGGCGAGGTGCAGGAGCGCACCGTCCGTGGCGCCGAGGGCCCGCTCCCGGCGCGCCTCTACGTCCCTACCGGGCCCCCGTGGTCACGCCGCTGTCCGCGTTCTTCGACGGCGGCGGGATGATCTACGGCGACCTCGACTCCCACGACGCGCCGTGCCGGATCCTGGCCGAGCGCACCGACGTCCGCGTGCTGGCCGTCGACTACAGGCTCGCTCCGGAACACCCCTTCCCGGCCGGGGTCGACGACTGCTGGGCGGCGTACCCGTGGGCCGCCGAGCACGCCGACGACCTCGGCGCCGACCCGGACCGGATCGCGGTGGGGGGTGACTCGGCCGGCGGCTACCTGGCCGCCGTGGTCGCGCTGCAGGCGGCGGAGGCCGGCGTGCCGTGCCACTTCCAGTTGCTGGTCTACCCGATGACGAACATGGCGGAGAGCAGCGAGAGTCGCCGGATGTTCGGCCAGGGCCTCTACCTGACCGACGAGTTCATCGACCTGGCCCACACCAGGACTACCTGACCGATCCCGGGCAGAGCCGCGACCCCCTGGTCTCGGTGGCCTTCACCGAGAAGATCCCCGAGAACCTCGCACCGGCGTACGTCGCCACGGCCGGCTTCGACCCGCTGCGCGACGAGGGCGAGGCCTGGGCGCGCCGGCTGGCCGACAGCGGTGTCGACGTCACGCTCAGGCGCTTCCCCGGACTGATCCACGGCTTCTTCAACATCGTCGGCGTCGGCCGGAGCAACCGGGCCGCGGTCGCCGAGATCGCCGCCCAGCTGAGGGCCGGCCTGCACGGCCCGTCCTAGGCGGCTCAGGTCCAGGACGTCGTACGTTCTGAGGGGTATACGCCGCAGGAGGTATGACGTCCGCGGGGTCAGCCGCGGCGGTACCTCACGTGCGTGTCGGCATCCGTGTGCGTGAAACCGAGCCGTGAGTAGACCGCCAGGGCCGCGGCGTTGTCGGACTCGACGTACAGGACGACTTCCCGCAGCCCCCGGCCGGCGAGGTGGTGCAGACCGGTCAACGTGAGCAGCCGGCCGAGACCGAGTCCCTGGGCCCGCGGCGACACTCCGACGACGTAGACCTCCCCGTGCGGGGGCTCTCCCGGGTGCACCTTGGTCCAGTGGGACCCGAGCAGGTCGCCACCCGCCGCACCGCTGCGTGCTTCCGCCACGAAGAAGCCCGCGGGGTCGAACCACGGCTCGGCCATCCGCTGGTCCAGGTCGGCCCGCGTCATCGCGCCCTGCTCCGGGTGGCCGGCGAAGGCCTCCGCGTTGAGCCCGAGGAACGCCTCCTCGTCGGCCCCCGGGACGAACGGTCGTACGACGATGCCCTCCGCCGACTCCTCCAGCGGCGGCAGGTCGCCCAGGGACCTGCGCATCACCCACAGGTCCCGGACCCGCGTGAAGCCGAACCGGGCAGCGAGAGCGGCTGCAGCCGGGTGGTTCCCGTGCGACCACGCGGTGAGCGATCCCTCGGGCCGAGCGGACACGACCGCGCTGGCGAGCGCCGTACCCACGCCCCGGCCCCTCGCTGCCGGGGCGACCACCAGGTCCACCTCCGGCTCGGTGGCCGAGCCGTGCACCCAGGCGAACCCGCCGGCCTCGGCGGTGAACAACGTGGAGCCCTCCAGCCCCCGGTGCCGCAGGGCCAGCAGCGCGGCCTCGTTCAAGGGCTCGGCGCCGTCGGCCTCGGTGGCGGCCGCGACGACCGCGGCGAACGCGTCGGCGTCGAACTCGGCCGGAGACAGGACCGAAGACCGTTGTGGAGGACATGGCCCCCACCCTAGGTTCCGATCAGGGAGGCAGACATGGACCTGTTCATAGTGCTGCTCGCCGCCGCGACGTTCCCGGTGGCGTGCCTCGGGTTCGTGCTCTGGATGGCCCGCATCGAGGACTCGATCCCCGACGCCGTACGCCGGGCCACGCGCTCCCCGGACCCGGCTCCCGTGCTGGCCGTCCCGGTCCGCCGCGCCACCCCGGACGCGGTCGTCGTCATCCCCGAGCAGCGGACCGAGCCGCCGGTCGACATCGTGGCCGCCCTGGTCGATCCCGCTCCGCCCGCGGCGTCGGCTCCGGCCGGGACCTAGGTCACCTGCCGAGAGGGCGTTGGGCCGGTCCCCGTGTCACGGGGGCGCCCTAGCGTCGAGGTATGACCGGCGTCCCAGTCCCGCGAGTGTCGCCTGGCCGTGCCTCCGAGCACGGCCTCGTGCGGGCCTGGACGGTCTCGGTGTCGGTGGGCGAGCTGGCGGGGTTCTGCGTCCCCGCGCTGGTTGGTGGTCTCCTCCGTGAGGGCGCCCCGTTGCTCGTCCTCGGAGCACTGGTGCTGGCAGGGGTGGCCGAGGGTGCGATTCTCGGCTGGTCCCAGGCCCGCGTCCTGCGGCAACGGCTCGACGGCTTCTCCGAAGCCCGATGGGTCGTTGGGACGGCTGTGGCCGCCGCGGGCGCGTGGCTCCTGGGGATGCTCCCCAGCACGTTCCACGAGCAGTGGTCGACATGGCCGACCCTGCTGACGGTCATCGTCACGATGCTGCTGGGCACGTTGATGCTCGGCAGCATCGGGGTGGCCCAGTGGTTCGAGCTCCGACGGCACGTCCCCCGGGCGGCGCGGTGGATTGGCATCACCGCCGCCGGTTGGGGCGCCGGCCTGGTCGTGTTCATGGCGGTGGTCACCCCGCTGTGGCGGCCCGGTCAGGCCACGGCCACGATCATCGCCATCGGGCTCTGTGGAGGGGGACTCATGGCGGTGACGATGGCCGGCCTGACCGGGTACGGAATGCGACACCTGCTGACCACGGGGGCATCGGGGGACGAGGGGGACGAGGTACGGCGTCGGGGGCGTTGCTCGGCGCGGTGGCCGTGGCGCCGTACCTTCGTCGCCGTCGAGGGCCTGGTGGCTCTCGCCGGCGCGGCCGGCTCGCTGCAGCTCCTGGCCGGACTCGCGACCCCGCCCGACTCCACGCTCGACCCGTGGGAGCCGGTCGGGGTCTCGGGCTGGGAGCTGCCCGCGCTGTGGCTCTTCCTGACCGTGGCGCTCCCGTCCACCGCGGCGGTGTGGGCGGCGTGGCGCCGTCGGCCCAGCGCACCAGCGCTCGTGCTCGTGGCCAGTGCGACGCTCGGCGTGGAGCTGCTGGTGCAGGTCCCGTTCGTGGGCCCGAGCGTGCTGCAGGCCCTCTTCGGGGCCGTCGCGCTGACCATGGCAGTCCTCGCCCGGCGGGCCCACGTCAGCGGCGGCTGGCGCTCGCCGGTCCCGCCGGTCGACGGTCAGCGGCCCGAAGGCTCCCGTTCGGGGCTGGTCTCCTTGGGCGGCAGCACGAACCGGTAGCCGACGTTGCGCACCGTGCCGATCAGCGTCTCGTTCTCAGGCCCGAGCTTCGCGCGCAGCCGGCGCACGTGGACGTCGACGGTGCGGGTGCCGCCGAAGTAGTCGTAGCCCCAGACCTCCTGGAGCAGCTGCTCGCGGGTGAAGACCCGGCCGGGGTGCTGGACGAGGTACTTCAGCAGCTCGAACTCCTTGAAGGTGAGGTCGAGCGGCCGGCCGCCGAGGCGGGCGGTGTACGTCGCGTCGTCGACCGAGACCTCGCCGGAGCGGATCACGTGCGCCTCGGGGTCGTCGGCGTCGCGCTGCGCGGCGAGGCGCCCGATGGCGAGCCGTAGCCGGGCCTCGACCTCGGCGGGCCCGGCGGTGGTGAGGAGCACGTCGTCGATCCCCCAGTCGGCCGCGACGACCGCGAGGCCGCCCTCGGTGACGATGAGCAGCACCGGGCTGTCGGACCCGGTGGTGCGGATCAGCCGGCACAGGTCGCGCGCGTGGGCGAGCTCCTTGCGGCCGTCGACGAGGACGAGGTCCACGTCGGGCGCCTCGAGGAGCGCACTGCCCTCGGCGGCCAGGATCTTGACCTGGTGGGGGAGCAGCGCAAGTGCGGGCAGCACCTCGGCAGAAGGCTGCGTGGTGCTGGTCAGCAGCAGCAGGGTGCTCATCGCACCTCCCGGACGGTTCCGGTGGATCACGCCGGCTCGCCGTTGAGCCGCTGGAGCATCGCGGCGGCCTCCGGGGGTCCGAGTGGCCTGGTGCGATAAGGCAGGATACCGAACATGACGTCCTCCCGACCGGAACAGTCCGCCAGCGGGACTGCGGTGGTGCGCTACTGGGCCGCCGCCCGGGCCGCGGCGGGCGTGGAGACGGACACGGTCGAGGTCGGCGACGGTACGACGCTGGCCGCCGTGCTGCGGAGCGTCCTCGCGCTGCGGGCCGACCGGCCCAAGGCTCCCCGACGTGATCGGCGTCTGCTCGGTGCTCGTCGGTGACCGCCCGGTCGGAGCGGCCGACCCGGACGACGTACCGGTCCGCCCGGGGGACACCGTCGAGCTGCTACCCCCGTTCGCAGGCGGCTGACAACCGCCCGTCGGGGTCTGGACGGCCACCCGTTCGGGCTAGCGGCCGACGCCGTTCGGGCCGGATCGGGTGAAAACGCGGGACTTCGCCGGCGGTACCGGCCTACGGTCGAGCTGACCGGTCCCAGCCGGTCGTTCACCAGCCGTCATCAGGGGGGCCTGAGGAGGCGGCAGCGGGATTCTCGTACCGCTGTGCGCCTGGCGGCAGACGGAACGGGGAGCATCTGTCATGAGCACTACCGAGAACACCCGCATCCCGAGCCAGCGCCGGGAGCAGTGGCCGGCCGACGTGGTCGAGTACGGACCTGAGGTCCCGCTCGCCGAGCGCCTCGAGCACGAGCGCGAGCTGATGCACGCCGACTGAGCCGTCCACGGGCCGAACGGCTCGCACGCGGCGGGAATCGGTCACCCTCCGGGGTGGTTGAATCCCGGCATGAGCCAAGGAGCCTGGGTCCTCGTCGCCGCACTCGTGCTCGCGACCGGATTCGGGCTGTTCCGCGCCGCCCGCGACGGCCGCTTCCGCGGCACGCACCGGGTCAAGGGAGCGCCCGCGACCGACGAGCACGACGTGAGCGTGCTCCAGGACTCCGACATCGAGCACGAGCTAGGAGAGCGGGCGACCTTGCTGCAGTTCTCCTCGGCGTTCTGCGCGCCCTGCCGGGCGACACGGCGCGTGCTCGCCGACGTGGCGCAGACGGTGCCTGGGGTCGTGCACGTCGAGGTCGATGCCGAGCACCACCTCGAGCTCGTCCGCCGGCTCGGCATCCTCCGCACGCCCACCACGCTGGTTCTCGACCCCCGAGGGCAGGAGGTGTCGCGGGCCAGCGGTGCACCGACGAAGGACGAGGTCATCGCGACCCTCGGTCGGGTCATCACCCCGTAACGTCGAAACGCCGGTCAGATGTCCGTTTTGTGCGTATCGTGAGAGCCATGTGCACGTCTCGGGGCGGCGTCGCCGTGCCCCTCCTCGCGGGGCCGCGCGATGACTGCTGATCTCGCCGGCGCGCTCGGCGACCCCGCGGCCGCTCGAGCCGTCGAGCAGTCCTCCCTCGACCCGGCCGCGCAGCTGCAGCGGCTGGAGACGATCTTCCGCCTCGCGCCGGTCGGCATCGGCATCGTCGACCTCGACGGCCAGACGATCATGGCCAACGACACGCTGCGCATGATGCTCGGCTACACGCCGGAGGAGTTCGCGAGCAAACCCTGGGTCGACTACACCCACCCGGACGACGTGCAGCCGAACATCGACATGCACGCGCGGATGGCGGCCCGGGAGATCGACCACTTCGCGCTCGAGAAGCGGTTCATCTGCAAGGACGGCAGCGTCCTCTGGGCGAGCCTCACCTCCTCGATGGTGTACGCCGCCGACGGCTCGCCGGACTACGTCATCGGCATGGTGCAGGACATCACCGAGCGCAAGCGTCTCGAGGAGCGGCTCGGTCACCAGGCCTTCCACGACTCGTTGACCGGGCTGCCCAACCGGCGGTTCTTCCACGACCGCGTCGACCAGGCGCTCGTGCGGATGCGCGAGGACGGCGGGGCGGTGGCCGTGCTCTTCGTCGACCTGGACCACTTCAAGACGGTCAACGACAGCTTCGGGCACGCGTACGGCGACCAGGTGATCGTCACGGCGTCGCGCCGGATCAGGGCCTGCATCCGCGACGCCGACGTGGCGGCCCGGCTCGGCGGTGACGAGTTCGCGCTCCTCGTCGAGGGGCCGGACGCCTCTCAGGCCTCCGCGCTCGCCCAGCGTGTGCTGATGGCGCTGCGGGGTGCGCCCATGCGGTTGGGCGAGCTGACCGTCACCGTCGGCGGGAGCGTCGGCATCGCCACCGCCGTCCCCGGCGACACCACCGAGACGCTGCTGCGCAACGCGGACCTGGCGATGTACCAGGCGAAGCGCCAGGGCCGCGGACGACACGTCAGCTACGACGCCGGCATGTACGACGAGGTGGTCAGCCGTTTCCGGGTCGAGGAGGCACTCCAGGCAGCAGTGGCGGCCGACCGGATCACCCTCGCCTACCAGCCGATCGTCGACATCCGGACCGGCGACGTGGTCGGACTCGAGGCGCTGGCGCGCTGGACCGACCCGCAGCTGGGCGTCGTACCGCCCTCGGAGTTCGTTCCGGTCGCCGAGCAGACCGGGCTCATCCGCGAGCTCGGGCAACGCCTGATCCGCCGGGCGTGCGACGAGCTCACGCAGTGGCGTGCGTTGACCGGTGCCGAGGCCTACGTGAGCGTGAACGTGTCGCCGCTCCAGCTCGACGAGCTCTTCCCGACCGTGGTGGAGGACATCCTGCGTGACTGCGGCCTGCCGGCCTCGGCGCTGGTCCTGGAGGTGACCGAGGGGCTGATGCTGGTCGAGCGCAGCAGGGCACCGATCCGGGAGCTGCGGTCCCGTGGGGTCCGGGTGGCCGTCGACGACTTCGGCACGGGCTACTCCTCGTTGAGCTACCTGCGCGAGCTCCCCGCCGACATGATCAAGGTCGACCAGGTGTTCCTGCGGCCAGGACCGCACGGCGCCCAGGACCTGACGCTGCTGCACGCGATCATCGGTCTGGTCGGGAGCCTGGGGCTGACCACGATCTGCGAGGGCGTGGAGACCGAGGACCAGCTGGCCGACCTGCAGGCCACCGGCTGCGCCTTCGCCCAGGGCTACCTCCTTCGCCGTCCCGGCCCGCTGGCCGAGGTCCCCGCCCGCATCGAGGTCGTTTCGGCGAGCCCGGGGCGCGGGGACCACGCCCTCTTCTGAACGTCCATATCGCGGTACGCACGTCCAGTAAATGAGACGGCTGTTTCCCTCCCTGCAGTGGCCACCCGTACTCTTTTCGGCATGTCCTCGACCATGCTCACCAAGCGCCGCGCAGTGGATCACTGCCGCGTGCGCTCGGCGCTGTGTCGAATGTCCTGACGGGACGTCCCGCAACCTCTTTTGTCTAGCGGCTTAGTAGACTAAGATCTCGCTGCAGGTTGCCCTGGTGTGTCGCCTGGTCCGTGCCGGCGCGCTCCCGACGTTCCGTGCCTCTTCATCGGCCGCCCGTTCCTCTGCGCAGGAGTCATCCATGTCCGTCACCACCGAGAGCACCGCCCCCGCGGGTGCCCGTACGGCCGGCACCGCCGGCCGCATCGACCCGCGCGGCCCGCGGTTCGCCGCCACCCTGACGACCGTCGTGCTCGCCCTGGCGCTGCTCTCGTCGTCCACGCTGCTCACCGTCGCGCTCCTGGCCGTCCAGGCGGCGCTGTTCGCCGTCGGCGCGTTCGCCGGCATCCAGAACACGCCCTACGGCTGGCTGTTCCGAACGTTCGTCCGGCCCCGCCTCGGCGCACCCGACGAGCTCGAGGACGCCGCGCCGCCGCGGTTCGCCCAGGCCGTCGGCCTCGGGTTCGCCGTGGTCGCCCTGGCCGGCTACCTCAGCGGCGCCACGCTGCTCGGTGCCGTCGCCACCGGCGCCGCCCTCGCCGCAGCGTTCCTGAACGCGGCGTTCGGCTTCTGTCTCGGCTGCGAGGTGTACCTGCTCGCCAAGCGAGCCCGATCGGCCACGGGTGGTTGAGCTCGTCGAAACCACCGGCTGCCCGAGCTTGTCGAGACCAACCCGCAGCACTGTGAAACCACCAACCCAGACCACGTAGAACACCGGAAGGAAACACCACCATGAGCCGCGAGTCCGCACTCGTCACCGCCGAGTGGGTCCAGGAGCACCTCGAGGACGGCAGCATCGTCCTGGTCGAGGTCGACGAGGACACCACCGCCTACGACAAGGGCCACATCAAGGGCGCCATCAAGCTCGACTGGACCACCGACCTGCAGGACCAGGTCCGCCGTGACTTCGTCAACAAGCAGCAGTTCGAGGCCCTCCTGTCGGAGAAGGGCGTCTCCAACGACGACACCATCGTGCTGTACGGCGGCAACAACAACTGGTTCGCCGCCTACGCCTACTGGTACTTCAAGCTCTACGGCCACCAGGACGTCAAGCTCCTCGACGGTGGCCGCAAGAAGTGGGAGCTCGACAGCCGTGAGCTGACCGACGAGCTGCCCACCCGTGAGAGGACCAGCTACACCGCGCAGGAGCAGGACACGTCGATCCGCGCGTTCCGCGACGAGGTCGTCGAGGCGATCGGGACCAAGAACCTCATCGACGTCCGCAGCCCGGACGAGTTCGCCGGCCGGCTGCTCGCCCCGGCCCACCTGCCCGCAGGAGCAGGCGCAGCGCGCCGGTCACATCCCGACCGCGGCCAACGTCCCGTGGAGCAAGGCGGCCAACGACGACGGCACGTTCAGGTCCGACGAGGAGCTGAAGAAGCTCTACACCGACGCCGGTGTGGACTGGGACAAGGAGACCATCGCCTACTGCCGCATCGGCGAGCGCTCGAGCCACACCTGGTTCGTGCTGCACGAGCTGCTCGGCGACACGTCCACGAAGAACTACGACGGCTCCTGGACCGAGTACGGCTCCCTGGTCGGCGTCCCGGTGGCCCTCGGCGACGAGCCGGGTGAAGCCTGATGTGCGGCGCGACCAAGGGCGGCCTCTCCCTCGACGGGGTCAACGTGGCCAAGGAGTCGGTGATCCAGGGGCAGGTGCTCCGTGGTGACGAGCCGGTCGGCAACGCCTACGTGCGGCTGCTCGACAAGACCGGCGAGTTCACCGCCGAGGTGCCGACCTCGGCGACCGGGCACTTCCGCTTCTTCGCAGCGCCGGGCCAGTGGACGCTGCGCACCCTGGCTCCGAAGGCGGAGGTCAAGGACTTGAGCGGTGACGGCCGAGAAGGGCGTCGTCGCCGAGGTGCAGATCCCGATCTAGCGCGGCCCGGTTGGTCGAGCTTGTCGAGACCACCACCGGCCCCGGACCGTTCCCTCCCAGGCGGTCCGGGGTCGTTCGCTGTCCGGACGTAGTGCGAGGGCTGGACCAGCATTTTGTCCCCTCCCGTCCCCGATCCGTAGGCTGCAGAACTGTGTCCGACCCGAAACTGCCCGGCGACCTCCCGCCGGACCTGCCACCGGAGTACGCCGACGCGTACCGGCGCGCCTACGAGCGCGCCCTCAGGGGCGCCGGGGAGGCCGAGCCCGAGCCGCCCGAAGTCGAGGCACCAATAGCCGAGCCCGAGCCGCTGACGACCGCGCCCGAGCCCGAGTCGCAGACGGCGGAGCCTGAGGCGACCGAACGGCTCGAGGGCTATGAGACCCTCTTCGCCGAGGAGCCGGCCCGATACGCCTACGACGTGCCGGCGCAACGTGACACCGAGCTCGTGCCGCACGACGAACGCCCCGCGTGGCTCGTGCCTGCGCTCCTGGCCGGGCTCGTCGTGCTCCTCATCGCCGGCGCCTATGGGCTCGGCCTGCTGTTCTCGAGCTCGGTCGACGACGCCGATGTGGAGTCGGGGGAGCCGGACGGGGTGGTGCTCGGCGAGGACGGCTCGACGTCAGCCACACCCTCAGAGTCGGACGCGGGCAACAATCCCGAGAAGGATCGTTACGACGGTCGCACGGATGCGGCGACCATCGGGGGCGCCACCGCCTCGTGCGAGGCCCCGCCGAGCGTCGACGCGGCCGGCAACCGGATCCGTTACGAACCGGCGAACACCTACGACGGCGACCTCTCGACCGCCTGGCGCTGCAACGGCGACGGCGTCGGTCAGACACTCACGCTGTCCCTCCCCGAGGGGGTCCGCATCGGTGAGGTCGGCCTCGTGCCCGGCTACGCCAAGACCGACCCGCGCAGTGGTGCGGACCGTTACGCGGAGAACAACCGGATCACTCGGGTGCGCTGGACATTCGCCGACGGCACCAGCATCGTGCAGCGTCTCGACGGGTCGGCCACCAACCGTGAGATGCAGACGGTGCGCATCCCTCTGACCGAGTCCAGCCAGGTCGAGATCGAGGTGCTCGCGTCCACGCCGGGCGCGAGGAACACGATCGCGGTCAGCGAGGTTCGCGTGGGTCAGGCGACCGGCTAGCAGCTACGCGGGCGGGCTTCGCTACGGTCAGGTGCATGAAGGTTCTCGTCACCGGCGGCGCCGGCTACATCGGATCGACCACTGCGAAGGCGCTGGAGGTTGCGGGACACGTACCCGTCGTCCTCGACTCGCTGCTGACGGGTCCGCGGGCGTTCGTCCGCGACCGGATCTTCTACGAGGGAG
This sequence comes from uncultured Actinomycetota bacterium, assembly GCA_963721165.1. Classification (GTDB taxonomy): domain Bacteria; phylum Actinomycetota; class Actinomycetes; order Propionibacteriales; family Nocardioidaceae; genus Nocardioides_C. Next base: position 11,741 of record CAVRIE010000002.1, read on the forward strand.
ACATCGCCGACCGGGCACTGCTGCGCCGCGTCGTGGACGAGCACCCCGACATCGCCTGCACGATCCACATGGCCGCCCGCATCATCGTGCCGGAGTCCGTGGAGCACCCCTACGAGTACTACCGAGACAACGTCAGCAAGTCCCTCGAGCTCTTCGACGAGCTCACCACGCTCGGCAAGGGCGATGTGGTGTTCTCGTCGTCCGCCTCGCTCTACGGGACCGTTCCCGGCTTCGGGGTGGACGAGTCGGCTCCGCTCGACCCACCCTCCCCGTACGCGCGCACGAAGCGGGTGATGGAGATGGTGCTGGAGGACCTGAGCGCGGCGACCGACCTGCGCGCGATCATCCTCCGCTACTTCAACCCGATCGGCTCCGACCCCGACCTGGAGTCCGGGGTCTACGTCCGGGAGCCGACCCACGTTCTCGGGCAGCTCACCCTCGCCGCACTGGGTCTCAAGGACTTCTTCACCATCACCGGCACCGAGCACCCGACCAAGGACGGCACCGGCATCCGGGACTACATCCACGTCTGGGACCTCGCCCGGGCGCACGTCGCGGCGGTGGAACGCTTCGGCGACGTCGTGACGCACGACGGTGGCACCAGCACGGTGATCAACCTGGGCACGGGTCGCGGGGTGACCGTGCGTGAGCTGGTGGCGACGTTCCAGGAGGTGTTCGGGTCCGAGGTCCCGGTCCGGGAGGCGCCGCCCCGGCCGGGAGACGCCGTGGGAGCGTTCGCGCTGGTGGACAAGGCCCGCGACGTGCTGGGCTGGACCGCCGAGCTGGACCTGCGCGACGCGATCGCTTCCGCCCTCGCCTGGGCCGAGAAGCGGCACGAGATCCTCGGCTACGCCTGATCGGCTTTGGACGACATGACGGGCGCGAGGCGCGCACTCGTGACTGGGATCACCGGCCAGGACGGTGGTCATCTCACTGAGCTGCTGCACAGCAAGGGCTACGAGATCTACGGCTTGTTGCGCGGCCAGGCCAACGCCCGCAAGGAGATGTTCGCCTACGAGTTCCCCTACGTGCACCTGATCGAGGCAGACCTCACCGACCAGACGTCCCTCATCCAGGCCATGACGACCTCGCAGCCGCACGAGATCTACAACCTCGGTGCCATCAGCCACGTCGGGTACTCCTTCCGCAACCCACAGCTCACCGCGGACATCACCGCCAAGGGTGTGCTCAACCTGCTCGAGGCCGTACGGATCACCGGCATGGAGAAGGAGTCGCGCTTCTACCAGGCATCCACGTCGGAGATGTTCGGCGGACTCGACTACAACCGGCCGGGGTCGGGCTACAACGAGGACTCGCTGTTCCACCCTCGCAGCCCGTACGGCGTGGCCAAGCTCTATGCGCACTGGATCGCCCGCAACTACCGGGAGAGCTACGGCATGTTCGTGTCGACCGGCATCCTCTTCAACCACGAGGGGGAGCGACGCGGCCTCGAGTTCGTCACCCGCAAGATCACCAACGCGGTCGCCAAGATCCACCTGGGCATCGAGGACCACGTGACCCTGGGTGACCTGTGGCCGAAGCGGGACTGGGGCTACGCCGGCGACTACGTCCGGGGCATGTGGCAGATGCTTCAGCACGACGAGCCGGACGACTTCGTCCTTGCGACCGGCGAGACCCACTCGATCGAGGAGTTCCTGACGCTCGCCTTCGCCGAGATCGGGATCGACGACTGGCGCCCGCACGTCCGCCAGGACCCGAAGTTCATGCGACCCGCAGAGGTCGACATCCTGCTCGGCGACCCGTCGAAGGCCGAGCGGGTGCTGGGTTGGCATCGTGAGGTCGACTTCCACGGTCTCGTGAAGCGCATGGTGCAGCACGACATCCGGCTGCTCTCCGGCGACGAAGCCTGATGAAGATGTCCCGGGCGCAGCGAGTCGCAGTGACCGGTGTCAATGGCTTCGTGGGCCGTCACCTGGTCACCGAGCTGGTGGGGGCCGGTGTCGACGTGGTGGGTGTCGGTCACGAGGACCAAGCGGTCCCCGCCGGTGTGACGGACTATGTCAGCCAGGACCTCACGGTCGGGTGGCCCCGGGGTCTCGACGTCGATGCCGTGGTGCACCTGGCCGGCCTATCGGCGGTCGGGCCGTCCTTCGAGGACCCGCAGCGCTACCTCGACCAGAACAGCGCCATGGTCACCCACCTCGCCGAGGGTGTGCTGTCCGACAACCCTCGGGTGCGGGTGCTGGTCGTCAGCAGCGGTGCCGTGTACGACGCTCACCAGGACCTCCCGTTCGGCGAGGACAGCCGGGTCGGCTTCAGCTCGCCCTACGTCGTGAGCAAGGTGCTCGTCGAGAACCAGGTCGCCTACTACGCCTCCCGTGGACTGGATGCGGTCGTCGCCCGACCGTTCAACCACATCGGGCCGGGTCAGAGCGCAGGTTTCCTGGTCCCGGACCTCCTCAGGGGCGCGGCCGCGGCCGCGGCGATCGGCGAGCCCCTGCGGGTCGGTGACCTGGACACCCGCCGTGACTACAGCGACGTGCGGGACGTGACTCGCGCCTACCGGCTGCTCGTCGAGGCCGAGCACCTCGCCGACCGTGTCTTCAACGTCTGCTCGGGTCGGTCCTGGTCGGGACGGGAGCTGCTCGGGCTGCTCGAGTCCGAGTGGGCCTACGGAGCCGTGAATGTCGAGATCGACGAGACGCAGGGTCAGGCCGGGCGACCCCCGCGAGATCGTCGGCGACGGCAGCCGGCTCCGAAAGGCAGTCGGCTGGGAGCCCGAGGTCGACGTGCCGACCAGCGTCCGCGACTTCGTCAGGGAGTCTCGAGGAGCATCGTGACGGGGCCGTCGTTCACCGAGGTCACCTGCATGTCCGCGCCGAAGACACCCTCGGCGACGGTCGCGCCGAGGTCGCGCAGTGCCGTGCAGAACCCGAGGTAGAGCGGCTCCGACACGGTGCCCGGCGCTGCCGCGGCCCACGTCGGTCGCCTGCCCTTGCGGGCATCGCCGTAGAGCGTGAACTGGCTGACCGCGAGCACGGGCGCCCCCAGGTCGGCAGCGGACTTCTCGTCGCGCATGATCCGCAGCTCCCACACCTTGCGCGCCATCCAGGCCACCTCCGCCGGACCGTCCGCGTGCGTGACGCCGAGCAGCACGAGCAGCCCGGGACCGGACAGCGTGCCGACGTCCTTCCCGTCAACAGTGACCGAGGCAGAAAGAACTCGTTGCACCACGGCACGCACCGGGAAATCCTCCTGTGGCTGGTCGACGGCACCGCAGGCAGTCTGACACGATGTGCGCCATGAGCACCCCGAGCCACGACCCGAGCAAGCTGCTGGTCACCGTCGCCCCGACCGGCGCGGAGACGAGCAAGGAGGACTGCCCGCAGCTCCCGACGACGCTCGAGGAGCTCGTCGACACGGCTCGGCGCTGCCAGGCCGCGGGCGCGGCGATGATCCACGTGCACATCCGCGACGACGAGCACCGGCCGACGCTCGACCTGGGCCGCCTGACCGCGACCGTGGACGCGCTGCACGAGGCCACCGACCTGGTCGTCCAGCTCTCCACCGGCGGCAGCGTGCACGACCCGCTGGACCGGCGGCTCAAGGTGCTCGACGCCCAGCCCGACTCGTGCAGTCTCACGATGGGCACGACCAACTTCGGCGACGACGTGTTCTCCAACCCGTGGCCCTTCATCACCGAGCTCTACCAGCTCAGCCAGGAACGCGAGGTCGTCCCGGAGTTCGAGCTCTTCGACCTCGGCCACGTGGCCGCCCTCAACCGCCTGCTGGACACCTACGGCCTGCCCTACGGAGGGCGCGTCCACGTCGACCTCGTCATGGGAGTCCCCGGTGGGATGCCTGGTACGACGGACGCTCTCGTCGCCGCGGTGAGCGGGCTGCCGGAGGTCGTCACCTCATGGTCGGCGACAGGCATCGGCCGGTCGACCCTCGCCGTCGCCCTCGCCAGCCTGAGCAAGGGCGGCCACCTTCGCGTGGGCATGGAGGACGTGCTGACCCTGGCCAAGGGTGTCCCCGTCGAGCACAACGAGCAGCTGGTCAGCCGGGTCGTGGAGCTGGGGCGGATCGCGCAGCGCACCCCGATGACGCCCGCCGAGGCCAAGGACCTGCTCCAGACCAAGCGCCGCTAGAGCCCCGGGTGGTTTCGAGACGGGCTCGGCTGGCGCCTCGCCCTCCTCAACCACCGGCAGCACACCCGGATCACGCCAGATGCAACCTGCGACCCCGGTGCGGCGTCTTCAGGGTGCACGCCACGGTGGCGGCAGCTCAGCATCAGGAGAACGAACATGAACATGCGCACCCGCGTCGGCGCCTCCGTCGCACTCACCGCCGCGACCCTCGCCCTCGCCGCCCCGGCGATGGCGGCCTCGCTCGTCGTGCGCGACCCCGCGGACATCCAGCACGGCGTCGACCTGCTCAAGGTCAACGTCGTCAACGGTGACCAGGACCTGCGGGTGACGCTCACGCACATCAACCTGCGCAAGTCGTTCCGGACCGGGGCCGGCGGTGCCGTGTACCTCGACACCGACCCGGCCGACAGGGGACCGGAGTACGTCTTCGCCGGCGGCTTCTTCGAGGGCACCGACTACCTGCTGACCAGGACCGAGGGCTTCGGGCCGCAGCGCTGGGGCAAGGCCGTGCACTGCGACTACCGGATGCGGCTCGACTACGCCGAGGAGAAGACCCGGATGCGGATGGCACAGGACTGCCTCGGCGACGTCGACCAGGTCCGCGTTGCGGTGAAGGTGTCCGGGCAGCGCACCGACGGCACCACCCTGACCGACTGGCTCGGTGAGCCCCGCGAGCTCACCTCCTGGGTGCCGCGGGGCTGAGGCGCCTCAGTACACCAGTGCCTGGGTGTGGTCGCCGAGGGCTTCCTCGACGAACGCGGCGGCCCCGGCGATCCGGATCCCGTCCAGGATCGAGGACTCGTCGAGGCCGCGGCGTACGGCGCACTGGGTGCACAGCGTGACGGTCCCGCCGGCCAGCACCGCCGCGAGCAGGTCGGCGACGGGCGCGGCGTGCGGCAGCCCGAGGTCGGCGCGACCGGGCACCGCGAACCAGGCGGCCTCGCCGGTCAGCCACAGCGACACCTCGGCCCCGGCCGCGACGGCCGCAGCTGCGACCGTGAACGCCTGGTTGGAACGCTCCGGGTCGTCGGTGCCGCAGGTCACCTTGACCACCAGTCGGTTCGTCATACCTGAAGACACTAGACTCACGCTTCATGGAAGCCGTATTCATCTCGCTGATGGCGCTGGTCGTCCTTCTGACCGGCCTCGTCGCCGTCCTGGTCCTCTGGAAGCTGCTCAAGGCTGACAACGACCCCGGCAGCCGGACCCGCCACATCTGATGCCGTTCGAGATCCCGGACAACCTGCACCCCGACTGTGCACCGGTCGCGTGGCTGCTCGGCACCTGGCGCGGCAACGGCCACGGTGACTACCCCACCATCGAGAAGTTCCAGTTCGGCCAGGAGTGCATCTTCACGCACGACGGCCGCCCCTTCTTCCACTACATGAGCCGGGCCTGGATCGTCGACGACGAGGGCACCAAGGTGCGCGACGCCGCGATCGAGACCGGGTTCATCCGGCCCAAGGCAGACGGCACCATCGAGTGGCTGCTCACGCACAACACCGGCTTCGTGGAGATCTACCACGGCCAGGCCGAGATCGGCACGCCGCGCCTGGAGATGAAGACCGACGCGGTGGTGCGCACCGAGACGGCCAAGGAGTACAACGCCGGCCACCGGATGTACGGCATGGTCGACGGCGACCTGCTCTGGGCCTACGACATGGCCGCGGTCGGCCAGGACCTCCAGCCCCACCTCTGGGGACGCCTCGTCCGCCAGTGACGCACCCTCAGCCCGTCACCAGCCGTGCCGCGGCGCCGCTGCGGCGTGCCGCCAGGTAGTCCTCCGCCGCACGGCCCAGCAGGTGCCTCGCCACCACCTCGCCGAGATCCCTCTGGACGGCGTCGAGGTCCCCGAGCAGCGCGGCGCACGACTCGCACTCCGCGGTGTGCCGCAGCACCGCCCGGGAGGGCAGGACTCCCCCGGTGCGGCCGAGGCGCAGCGCGTGCGCCAGGCAGACCGGGGGAAGCGTGCGCGAGCGATGGCGCGCCAGAAGGGCACGGCGCAGTGCGGCCCGCGCACTCGCGACCAGGGCCGGCACGACCGCGGGGGAGACCCCGACCAGCGCGGCGGCGTCCTCGGCCGTGTCGCGTTCCACCTCGAGCTGCCAGACCAGGAGCTGCCACGCCTCCGGCAGCCGTGAGAACTCGACGCAGACGGCGGGGTGCATCTCCCCGGCGCCCGGCTCCCGGAACGGCTTCCCGAGCGGGAGGTGCCCGCCAGGCGCCGAGCCCTGCTGCGCCTCGTGGAGCCGGCGCGCGGCCATCAGCAGGAAGGGCCGGACCGACTCGGTCGGTCCCTGCATCCGGCGCAGCGTCGGGTGAAGGAGGTCGAAGGTCGCGGCGACCAGCCCCTCGCGGCGGTTCTCGGGCGCGACGAGCCGGGCGAGCAACGCCACCGCCGCACGGTGCCGGGCGACCAGGACGTCGAAGGCGTGGCAGTCTCCGATGGCGACCCGGGAGACGAGGGCAGCCTCCGTGGCCGCAGTGTCGTGTGGGTGCGCCACGGGCCCTCCTCCGTGATGCCTGAGACGCTCGAGTCCGTTTCCTTCTCACCGGTCACACCGACAACGCACGTACCCGGGACCGGGTTACGTGCGCGTGGAGGGATATTTCCGGGCGTCGGCTCGGGCCGGGGCTGTTCAGCCGCGGAGGGCGGCCTCGGCGTCGCTCTCGGACTTCGCGCCCGCGAGAGCGAGCTCGAACCAGACGGTGGTGCCGTCGGTGCTGTGCTCGGCGCTCCACGCCGACGCCAGCGCGTCGACCAGGGTCAGCCCGCGGCCGGACACGCTCTCGGGGTCGAGCTCCTCGGGACGGCGTACGGCGCCTCGGCCGCCACGGTCCTGGACGATGACCAGCACGTACTCGCGGTCGGCCTGGACGGTCACCGACGACGTCGTGCCCGAGTGGATGACCGCGTTGGTGACGAGCTCGGAGACGCACAGCTCGGCGTTGTCGACGGTGTCCTCGTCGATGGACCACTCGCGCAGGACGCTGGACACGAACTGCCGAGCCTGCCGCGCGGCCGACGGGTCACCGGGCAGCTCCATCGTCGCCCGGGTCTGGTCGGGGGCCGCCGTCACGGCGAGGATCGTGACGTCGTCCTCGGCGTGCTGGGAGCCCATGAGGTCGCTGAGCCTCGCGCAGAGCTCGCGCGGGTTGCGGCGGCGCGGAGCCAGCTCCGCGACCCGGTCGCGGAGCAGGTCGATGCCCGCGAAGAGGTCCAGCTCGCGGCTCTCGACGAGCCCGTCGCTGTAGGCGAGCACGGTCATGCCGTCCTGCAGGGACACCGTGTTGCTGTGCCACTCGAAGCTGCCGACGCCGAGGGCCGGCCCGGTGTGCTCGTCGAGCACCGCGGGCCGCCCGGAGGGGCTGATCAGCAGCGGCGGCGGGTGACCCGCCGCCGCATAGGTGAAGGTGGTCCGGTCCGGGTCGACGAGCCCGTAGAGCATGGTGACGACCTGGTCGGAGACCGGGAGGTAGGCGACGAGCCTGTTGAGCCGCTCGAGCACCACGGAGGGGTCGGGGTCGATCAGGGCGTAGGCACGGGTGGCCGCCCGGATCTCGCTCATCACCACGGCGGCGGGCACCCCCTTGCCCATCACGTCGCCGAGCGTCAGCACGACCGAGCCGTCGTCGGTGTGGAGCACGTCGTACCAGTCGCCGCCGACGTCCACGTTGGCGCCACCGGACTGGTAGTGCGCGCCGATGTTGAGTCCGGCCAGCTCGGGCAGCGAGTGCGGCATCAGGCTGCGCTGGAGCTGCTCGGAGGTGGTGTGCTGGACCTGGTAGGCCAGCCCACGCTTCACGGCCTGCGCCACCTGGGCCGCGAAGGCGGCCAGGAAGGCCTGCTGCTCGGGTGTGAGCACCAGCTCGCTGTTCCACGAGAAGAGCAGGCCGCCGATGCAGCCGCCCTCCGCGAGCATGGGGATCGCCGCCATGCTGCGGGTGCCGATGCGCTGCTGCCGCTCGGCCAGGTTCGGGAACCTGGTCTCGATGTCGGTGACGCTCGGCAGGTAGACGGGCTGACCGCTGCGGAACGCCTCGACCAGGGGCACGTCGTCGAGGCCGTCGATGGTGCACCAGCGCACGCCCAGCGGGCTCAACGACTCGGGGTCGGAGGCGACGAAACGGAGCTCGCGGCCGCCGCCCTCGCTCAGCGCGATCCCTCCACGGACGACACCCTCGACGTCCATGACCTCCGCGAGCGCGGCGCGGGCGACGTCGTCGATGGTGACGGCGTCGCCCAGGACAGCCGCCAGGTGCTCGAGCCGACGTAGCCGCTCAGCCACGTTCCGTGACCTTTGTGCCCCACCTCACCGGTCCAGAGTAGTCCGCGTCACGGATACGCGCGACGTAACGCAGGAGGGCTTGCCGCGTTGGTAACAGCAGACCCGACCCCCGAGCCTGGAGCCACGATGCGCCGCACCCTTGCCACCACCCTCGCGCTCGCCGTCACCGCGGCGACGGTCGCCGCCGTCGCGGGCGGCGCCGGTGCAGAGACCGGTGCCGAGCCGCGCGACGTCATGTTCGTGGGCAACAACTGGGACGGTACGGCGGACGTGGTGGACGCCCACACGTTCGAGGTCGTCAAGCGGTTGAACATCGTCCCGGACAAGGACGAGCGGATGGCCGAGATCCAGTCCAACCCGGACAAGCTCGGGTTCTACCTCGCGATCCAGCAGGCGATCGGCGAGGGGCATGACCAGTACGTCGACGACATGTTCTCGACGCGCGACGGCAAGCTGGTCGCGGTCTCCCGGCCGAGCTTCGCCGACGTCGTCTGGATCGACCTGGCCAGCGGCACGATCGTGAAGCGCCAGCCGATGGACGGCTACCGCTCCGACCACATGGGCGTCTCGCCCGACGGCAGGCGGCTCGTGGTCTCCGACTCGACGTCGAAGACCGTGCACGAGTACGTCCTCGGCGGGGCCGACAACCCCAGCACCGGCAAGCGGCTGCGCACGTTCGACTCGGGCGAGACGCCGCACGAGAGCAACTACTCCGCGGACGGGAGCCGCATCTTCCACGCCAGCATCGGCCGCGTCTACACCCCCGGGGACAGTGCGGAGCTCGACCCGTTGACCGACCCGGGCAAGTCGGACCGCTGGTTCCAGATCGTCCGGAACGACACGTTCAAGGTCGCGCGGCGCTGGGACATGGGCCTCGAGCTGGAGGAGGCCGGCTACAAGAACATGAGCTCCGCCGTACGGCCGATGGCCATCTCGCCCGACGAGCGCTTCGTCTACTACCAGGTGTCGTTCTTCCACGGGTTCGTCGAGTTCGACCTCAAGGCCAAGGACCCGAACGGCGGCGGCGACTACACGGTCGGCGACAAGCAGGAGCCCGCGACCGGCAAGGTCACCCGGATCATCCCGCTGCCGAACCGCGTGCCGGACATGCCTCGCGAGCAGTACGTCCTCGACTCCGCGCACCACGGCCTGGCCATGAACGACAAGGGCACGAAGATCTGCGCCGCCGGCACGATGGACGACTACGCGGCGATCGTGACCCGGCGCACGATGGCGTTCACGATCCTGGACGGCAAGGGCGACAGCGAGTCGCGGAAGTACCTCAAGCCCTACTGGTCCACCGACGGCCCGTCCAACACCTGCTGGATGTCGATGAGCGGCAACGACGCGGTCGCGGTGATCGACCTCCGCACCGCCAAGGAGGTCGCCTGGGTCAAGGTCGGCGACCACCCGCAGCGGATCCGCCAGGGCACGGTGGCGGCCTCCGTCGAGCGTGCCTGGCGCTGACCGGCTGGTCGAGGAGCGAGCGTCTCGAGACCACTCCCACGTCGCACCTAGACTCGCCACGTGTCCCACGACCACGACCACGCCCGCCCCGAGGACTGGCAGGCGCGGCTGCGTGCGAAGGGCTACCGCCTGACCCCCCAGCGGGAGCTGGTGCTCAGGGCGGTCGAGCGCCTGGGGCACGCGACCCCCGACGAGGTGCTGGCCGCGGTGCGCCAGGAGTCGAGCGCGGTGAACATCTCGACCGTGTACCGGACGCTGGAGGTGCTGGAGGAGCTCGACCTGGTCCGGCACGCCCACCTCACCGACCGGGCCCCGACGTACCACTCCGCGTCGACCCCGGCCCACGTGCACCTCGTCTGCCGGACCTGTGGAAAGGTGACGGAGGTCAGCCCGGACGTCGTGGAGCCGATGACCGCGACGCTCGAGGACGTGTACGGGTTCGCGACGGACGTCGGGCACCTGACCGTCTTCGGCACCTGCGCCGACTGCCGCACGGAATGACCCGCCCGCCCCGGTGGTTGACCAGGGAGAGCACCCGGGTGGTCGAGCCTGCCGAGACCACCGCCGCCAGTCGAAGGAGCCCCTGTGACGGACCCCAGCCCGCTGCTGGACCTGCCCGGCGCCGTCGCCGGCAACGGCATCGACGCGCCCGTCGCCGCGCACTACGGCTCGTTCCTCGGCGAGCAGCGCACGCTCGAGTCGGGGGAGGGGTTCGTCGACCTGTCGCATCGCGGTGTGGTGCGCGTCTCCGGTCCGGACCGGCTCACCTGGCTGCACTCCCTCACCAGCCAGTTCTTCGAGGGCCTGGCGCCGGACACGCCGACCGGCGCGCTCGTCCTGAGCCCGCAGGGACACGTCGAGCACGCCATGTTCGGCTCCGACGACGGTGAGGCGTTCACCGCCCACGTCGAGCCCGGTGCCGCCCCCGCCCTCGTGGAGTGGCTCGACCGGATGCGCTTCATGATGCGCGTCGAGGTCAGCGACGTCACCGAGGACCTGGCCGTGGTCTGGCGTCCGGTCTCGACGAGCTCAACCACCGAGGAGATCGAGACCCCGTACGCCGGCTACCGGTTCGTGCCGCGCGCCGACCTCCGCTCGTTCGCCGCGGCCGCGGGGCCGGCCTGCGGCATGTGGGCCTTCGAGGCGCTCCGGATCGCCCGTGGCGAACCGCGGCTCGGCCTCGACACCGACCACCGGACCATCCCCAACGAGGCCGGCTGGATCGGACCGGCCGTGCACCTCGACAAGGGCTGCTACCGCGGCCAGGAGACGGTCGCCCGCGTGCACACGCTGGGCCGACCGCCCCGCCGGCTGACGCTGCTGCACCTGGACGGCTCCGACAACCGCCTGCCTGCGCGGGGCAGCGATCTCGTGCTCGACGGCAAGGGGGTCGGGTTCGTCGGCACCAGCGCCCGGCACCACGAGCTCGGCCCGATCGCGCTGGGCATGGTCAAGCGCAACGTCTCGTTGGAGGCGACGCTGGTGGCCGACGGGATCGCCGCGAGCCAGGAGGTCCTGGTCGACCCCGAGGTCGGCCTGCACGTGCGCCCCACACTTCGCTGACCCGGGCGCTCCCCGCGTCCTATGATCCCGGGAGAGCACGAGCGATCGGAGGGACGCATGGCGACGACGACGCGCCGTCCCGGCCGCGTGCAGAAGATCGCCAACGACGAAACCCCGCTGAACTCGTCGAAACCGGACATCGACGCCCGGATCGGCTGGCTGCTGGCGATGTCCCGGCTGCACCACCGCAGCGCCGAGTTCCAGGACGGCCGCCGGTTCGTCGAGACCCTCGCCGATGTCGGCTTTCCCGCCAGCCGCAGCCTGCTGAGCCGCTGGGAGTCGGGGGAGATCCCGATCTCCTACGAGGGGATGTCGGCCTACGAGGCCGCGCTCGGGCTCGAGGCCGGCCGGATCTCGTCGCTCACCGGCTACATCCGCGCCAGCCTGACCGGGGTCCGCACGCGCGTGGTCCGTCCCAAGCTCGACCCGACCACCCGTGAGTTCGCCGAACGGTTCGACGAGCTGCTCGACATCGCCGAGGACGGCAAGGCCCTGGCCCGCGACTGGCAGGAGCTGGGCTGGCACCTGTCCGTCGCCCCGATGGTGCACCTCCGGGCGCGGACGTGGGAGGCGCTGGCCCACCGGCTCGTGAACGAGCTGCCGCGCTCGGTGAAGGTCGCCTACCGGCAGTACAGCACCGCGGCGATGAACATGGCCTCGGTGCTGCGCGCCCAGGACTTCATGGTCGACGCGATCAAGAGCTACATCTCCGACCCGGACGTGCAGGTCGTCACCAACCCGATGGGGATGCTCGACCGGCTGCCCACCCGCGAGGCGGCGCGGTTCATCCTCGACATGATCGCGAAGCCCTTCAACGAGTCGGTCTTCGACGTCGCCATCTGGTGCGCCACCACCAAGGTCGCGAACGGCGACTTCACCCCCGACGAGCGCTCCGAGCTCGACATGATGGTGCTGCGCCTGTGGCGTCAGAACCCCGCCAAGGCCGGCGAGGACCTCGCCCAGCTGATCGCGAACCTCCCGGAGGGCATGCGGTCGACGCTCGTGCACGCCGCCACCAAGGCGGGCCGGCGCAAGCTGGGCTACGTCGTCGAGCACGGCGAGGAGATGGTCGCGCACAAGGCGCGGACCATCGCGCACGAGCTGTCGGAGGGTGCCCGGGACCGGGTTCCCCAGGAGCCGTCGTACGACGAGGACCGGATGCTGGGCCGGCTGATCCGGGAGGCGCTGTTCCACCGCGACTCGGAGCGTCGGCACCTCGCCGCGCTGCTCATCGCGTCGTCCCCGTTCGGGGAGGCGGTCACGGACGAGCTGTTGAGGGTCGTCGTCGACGAGGGCTGCCCCGGCTGGATGCGCATCCGCGCCGCCACGCTCGTGCGCTACCTGAGCACCGATGCCCACCGGCTGCGGATGCTGGCCCTGATCGACCACCCCGTGGACGACATCTCCGCGCCGATCGCCCAGGGGCTCGGACACATGACCCCGACCCCGCTTGCCGACCAGGCCCTGCGCAACTCCCTGGGCAAGGAGTGGTCGCTCCGCGAGCGTGCCAAGGTCTACGCGCTCGGGATGACGGGATCGGACGGCCTCGCGGCGATCGTGCGGTCCACCGACGCCCCTGACTGGCAGAAGTCCGCCGCACGCTGGTGGTCCGCCCAGGGCCCCGCCATCCGGGTCTGACCGGTTCGTGACAAAACGACCTCGCGGGCTAGGCTTCATCCCCATGACTGAGGGAACGCATACGGTGCTGGAATCCGAGGAACGACCCTGGGGGTCGTGGCACGTCATCGACGTCGCCGATGGGTACAAGATCAAGCGCATCCATGTGAATCCGGGTTCCCGTCTGTCGTACCAGACCCACGAGCACCGCTCGGAGCACTGGGTGGTCGTGTTCGGCACGGCCACCTGCACGATCGACGGCGAGGTGACGCTCGCCGAGCCCGGCGAGTCGGTGGACGTGCCCCAGGGCTGCAAGCACCGCCTCGCGAACGACGGCAACGAGGAACTGGTGATCGTCGAGGTCCAGCGCGGCGTCTACACCGGCGAGGACGACATCGTGCGGCTCGAGGACGACTACGGACGGTGACGGCGGCGGGGCGCCCTGGCGGCTCCTCACCGTGAGGGCAACGATTTGAGTGCCGTGGAGCCTTGATATCGTCACGTCGATGGCGGATCGAGACAAATCATTCCCGGCATCTCGAGAACTGGGGAGAGATGGCTGCGCCAACACTTAATTCGCGGCTCAGGACTGCGCTTCGCCATCGCCTCGACAGATTTCGTCGCGATCCGTCGGTAGCTCAGGAGCTCGCGGAGCTGCAGTCAGTGGTCCGAGGACTGCGAAGCACCGTGGCCGAGATGTCCTCCAACCTCGTGGACATGTCACGCACAGCTTGCGGCGACGCCGACGAGCGCATCGTCCGGCTTGCCCAGTTGTTGGTGCCTTACGAGCTGCCGGGTCAGAAGCTCGTCCGGGTGGGAGCTGCCGGCGATGGCGGGTACATCATGGTTGCCGATCTCGAGGCAGACGGTGCACTGTCAATCGGCGTCGGAGGTGACATCTCCTGGGATGCCGCGATCGCTGCCACGGGCGTTCCGGTCGCTGCATTCGACCCCACCGTCTCTGGGCTTCCGATCCACTGTGCCGGAGTGGCCTTCTTCCCTATCGGAGTGACAGGTTTGGAAGATCAGGGACCGGATTACCGGACCCTGCCTGAGCTCGCGGCGCTCGCAGGATTCGGCGCTGGAGACGAACTCCTGCTCAAGATGGATGTGGAGGGAGCCGAGTGGGATTCCCTTGCCGTCCTCACCGATTCCGAACGAGGCCGATTCCGTCAGATTGTGCTTGAACTTCATGATCTGCACAGGGCTGGAGACTCAGTGGCGGGCGAGTCCCTGCTTGGCGTGATCCAGTCACTAAGGGAAACACACGTGCCGGTTCACATCCATGCCAATAACTGGGGCCGTCTGGCGCGGTTCAACAACCTCTGGTTCCCTGACGTGCTCGAGGTGAGCTTCATCAGGAGTGACCTCGCTCCAGAGTCACGGCCCCGAGCGCACATTCGACTTCCCATCGACGCTCCTTGCGATCCCTCCGTTGCCGAGTTCGATCTCGAAGGCCTGCTTCGTACTCCCAGCTAGGGCTCACCGAGCGGGAGGGTCGACTGGAACAGCATGCCTAATCCTGATTACGCCGAAGTCCACCGACGATGGCCAAGCCCACGGAGCGCGTCAGCTGCCGGTCGCGATCCGTTGGGACTCGCAGGATCGATGCGAGGGCAGCAAACACGAACGCAACGATCGCTGAGCCGGCCACAAGCCCCCACAAGGGCGCTGCGTTGTCTGCGCGGGCTGCCGTTGCGTAGCCAGCAACGCCAGCCGTAAGTCCCGCCAACAGGATCCGGGCGATCTGTGACCAGGGCGCATGTTGGCCACGAACGACGAAGACGTAGAGCATGCCGATGGTTACGGCCATCAGTTGCGCGGCTGCGTTGGCGATCGCTGCTCCAAGTGCGCCATAACGGGGAATCATCCACAGATCCAGACCGATGTTCAGGACAGCAACGACCGATCCGATCACGATGATGATCCGTGCATTCCCCTGCGCATAGAGGAACGACGATGCAGGCCCCGCAATGGCAGCCGCAGCTGACGAGATCACGAGCACGCGCATCACCCCTGCCATCGGCGCGAACTCGGGTCCGTACAAGAGGGCAGTGAGGGGTTCGCTGACCGCAACCAGCGCGGCGGCCATAGGTACCGCGATCACGGTTGTGTATCGCGTGGCGAGACCTAAAGAGGCTACGTCCCCTGAGCCGACCGACTCCGCCGAGAAGCGCGACAACAGCACGGAGTTCAAAGCCCCTGGAAAGGTCGTCATGAGACGGGCGACGACCCCGAAGGCGACCGCATAGAAGGCAACCTGCTCCGGGGATGCGAGGATCCCGAGGAACAGAACCTCGGATCGTTGCCAGACCACTGCGTCGAGCAAGACCACGATTGAGACCGAACCGGCGTAGCCGAAGAAGCCCCGAATGGAGGGACCTCCCGGTCGCCTGGCGTGCTTCCATGGGATCTGCCTGGACAGCCAGACGAGGCCCGCCCCATTGGCAAGAGCGTATGCGGCCACCACTCCGCCGGCAGAGGTCCCCACGGCCAGGGCGACAATTGCCAATGCAAATGTCGTGAGACTCACGAGCGCCGTATTGGCGGCGATTCGATCGAAGCGGTCAAGGCCCGCAAGTCGAGCCTGCGCGAGCATCACCGCACCCATCGCGGCCCCTCCCGCCAGACTGACCAGGAGCATCAAGGAGCTGACGCCGTGCGGGATGCCACTCGAGTCGCGGAGCAAGACAGCAACCAGGAGAGCGACCCCCCAAGCGCCCATGCCAATCTGAAGCGAACGAGTGAACAGCCACTCGGCCGTTCCTGTGTCCTCCAAGCGGCGGCGAGCCTGAGCGAATTCCCGAGTGACTACAGAGGGAAGCCCTAGGGTGATCATCGTCGCCACGAGTGTCATGAGCCAAAGTGACCAACCGAATGCTCCGGTCAGTTGCGGACCAAGTGTTCGGGCAACGACAACGCTCACCAGAAGCGTCGACAAGAGAGTCGTCACCTGGCCGACGATGCCGTAAGCAGAGCTACGAGCCAGCGACGCCACCGCTATTGCCCGTCGCCTGCGGCTAGGGCGATCGCCTCGCGGTAGGCGCGCAATGTCGACTCCACCATGGACTCCACGCTGAACATGGTGAGCGCTCGCTGCCGAGCACTGTCTCCCATCTCCGTGCGACGGGCCGGATCGAGCAGCAGTTCAACGATCGCGTCAGCGAGCTGCGAGGGGTTGCCCGGCTCCACCAGAAGTCCTACCGCTTCCGTGACAACCTCCGGTACACCACCGACGCGCGTACCGATCACGGGGATTCCTAGGACCATCGCCTCAAGGTAGACAAGCCCAAAGGACTCATAAAGGGACGGTGCTACGAAGAGGTCCGCTCGGCGATAGAGCGATGCCACCGTGTCGTCGTCTGCGAACCCGTGAAACGTGACGCGTGAATGCAGTTCATTCGGCACCACGCTGTGGAAGAACTCAACATACGAACCGATTGGTGATTGACGCTGGTCTTCTCCCACAACGTCGAACGTCGCATGGGGCACTCTAGTGAGCACTGACTCCATCGACCGAATGAGATCGTCAACGCCCTTGCGACGCTCAAGTCGCCCAACGAATAGCACCCGCAGACCGTCGGCGTTGCCGAGTGAGGCCACGGGGTCTCGGGGCGAAGCCACTGCGAGCGGTGCGTAACGGAACTGGCTGTTGTCGAGCTTGTAGTGCTGGCGCACCAGGCTCCCGATGGCGTCACTGATCGACAGGATCAGCCGGCTCTTCTCAAGTTGGCGCCTTTCGAGCTGCTCCAATTTCTTATTCGGAGGTGCGTTCAGAGTTTCCGTGACCTTGAAGATCGGCGTCATGATCCTGGTTACGAGTCGTCGTGCCAACACGGGTGGGAACTCGGCTCCCTCGGCGTTCCAGAGAGGGACCTCAACGATGTCGAACGGCCCATTCAGCGTCATCTCGCGTTGGACCGCTACCGCAGTGGTACGGCTCTGCCGACGAAGCATCGAGCCGGCGAAGTAACGAGCAAGGATCTTGCGGCCAAGTCTGTTGGGGTGGGAAGCCTCGTCGACGCAGGGCACAACGAGCACACCGAACTCGTCGACCGTCCTTGCCAGGCGCTCGCTCGGGCCGCTCTTGGCCACCACGGTGACGTCGTTCCCCCGCAAGGCCAGCTCGCGAGCCACCGAGCGAGTGTAGGTCGCGATTCCGCCCGCCCCCCGAGAGTCGGCATAGTTGGGCGATACAAGGCAGACTCTCACAGCTCAGATCCCCCGGCCCCCGATACTCGCTCCCTCAGTACCAACGGTGCGGCGCCAGACTGTCGGCGTGCGGCCCACGCCGAGCGGAGGCCCTCGACGAGCGCCCGGCCTCGCTGGCGCACTACCTTTTGACGCAGTGCGTGCCGCGAAATGACATGTCGGCGAGCCTGCCAGACAACCAGCACCGGGAATCGTGCGAGGGGGAAGTTCAGCAGGAAGAAGAGGAACTCGTTGCGGTAGACCACCGGCCCGTCGTGCAGCGGTGCGACCTCTCGACATCCTCCGGCCGGTGCCTCCAAGTGCACAAGCTTCGCTGCCGGCGCGAAGCGAACGGCGAAGCCCGCGCGCCTCACACGCATGCAGATGTCAGACTCCTCGCGGTATGCGTTGCCGACGTAGCGCGTATCGAATCCTCCAACACGATCGAGCACGTGACGTTTGAAGGACATGTTGCAGCCGCGCACAGTTACCACCTCGGCCGGAGTCGGCCAGTCCCATCCGCCCGTGGTGGTGCCGAGCCAGCTCAGAGAGCACAACTCTGTGGTCGGGAGCGTTCCGGGTTC
>CAVRIE010000003.1:0-21629 GCA_963721165.1 uncultured Actinomycetota bacterium
CTGTGTGGAGGACGGCTCCACTCCAAGGCTGGTCGGTGCAGGTACGGCGTCGCGCAGGTTGCCCAGCACAGCCGTGCAGGGGCTTCGGGCTCGGGGAGGTGGAACTGCGCCCGCGTCAGCTTGCCGCTGGCCGCGCTGGTCGTTCTGCTCGAGGCTTAGGAGGGCGACTCCGGCCACGATGCCCGGCTGCCGCGCGGTGTTGTGCAGCGCCTGGTCCAACGAGTGGTGGTAGCCGACCTGCTCGTCGGCGACGTTCCAGGCTGGGAAGAGCTGGTTGTGGAGCACAGCGGCGTCGACCTCGTGCTGCCGCTTCGTGCTCAGCACGGCCCACGTGTGGCCGTCGGAGAGCACGAACTCCGCAGTCTCCTGGCTGCGCTCGGAGGCGGCCGGGGCCAGGGCGGCAAGCGCGGACTCGCGGTCTGAGCACATGGTGACCTCGTCACCGCGCTCGGCGGAGAGCTCGAGCACGTCGGACAGGGTGAGCGCCGCGACCGAGCGGTGGATCGGGCCGATCGTGAGCGGGTAGTCGTTCTGGTCGACCAGCATGGCCAGCCCGAAGTCCCAGGGCGAGTCGCCCGGAGCGGCCCAGGGGTCGCGGAGACGGCGCTGCAGCTCGAGGTACGCCGCGTAGCGGTGGTGCCCATCTGCGATGAGGGCCTGCCCCGGAGCGAGCTGCTCGGCGATCGCCTCGGTATCTGCTGGGTCGGTGATCGACCAGAGCCGGTGGTGGCTGCCGTCACGGCCGTCGAACTCGACGAGCGGCGCCCGGTCCGTGGTCCTCCCCAGCAGTTCGCGGAGTCGCTGCGTGCCTTCGTGCACGAGGAGGATGGGCTCGGGGTTCGTGCGGGTCGTGCGCATCAGGACAGTACGGTCCTCGACCGGCCCCGGCATGACGTCCTCGTGGGGGAGGATGACCTGCTCGCTCGCCTCGCGCAAGGCGACCAGCCCGATCAGGCCTCGGACCGTGACGCCTTCGACGGTGTACTGGTAGAGGTACAGCGCAGGTTCGGGGTCGGGAGCGAGACAGCCCTGGGCGCGCCACTTCTCAAGCCGTTCGCGGACGGCGCGATAGGGCCGCTCGTAGTTGCGTGCCAGAATCAGACGCACGATGTTGCGCCGGTTCCCGGCTTCGAGCTCCCGGACCGTGTCGGCGTCGAGCACGTCGTACGGAGGCGAGATCACCGAGCCCAGGTCGCCGACGAGGTCGGCGACGAAGCGCAGCCCCCGGAACGGGGCCATCACGAGGGGCGCACGGGCGGCGGTGCTGGGCATCGCTGCATCGTATGAGACCAGTGGGCAGGGATGCCAAGAAGAGAGGCACAGAGCGTGTTGATGCAGAGCGACGAGGCGTTGTGGCAGCTGTACGACCTCGCCATGCTCGACCTCGACGGAGTGGTCTACATCGGCCCTGACGCCGTGCCGGGTGCGGCCGAGCGCTTGGAGGCAGCGTCGTCCGCGGGCATGCACCTCGCCTACGTCACCAACAACGCTTCACGGCCGCCTCGCGAGATTGCCCGGCACCTGACCGAGCTCGGGATACCGGCGGGGGAGGCCGACGTCGTGACCTCGGCCCAGGCCGCTGCTCGGCTGCTCGCGGAGGACCTCGCGCCGGGGTCCCCGGTCTTCGTGATCGGTGGCCCCGGTCTCTTCGAGGCGCTCGAGGAGCAGGGCCTGCGCGGCGTCCAGTCGTCCGCGGACGATCCGGCAGCGGTGGTCTCCGGCTACTACGCCGACCTGAGATGGCGCACGGTCACCGAGGGCGCGATCCTCGTGAAGGCGGGCCTGCCGTGGGTGGCGTCCAACACCGACGTCACTGTGCCGACGCCGCAAGGTCCTGGCCCCGGCAACGGCGTGCTGGTCGAGGCGGTGGCACGGTTCGCGGATCGCGATCCTGTGGTTGCCGGGAAGCCGCTGACTCCCTTGTTCGAGGAGACCCGGCGACGGGTCGACGGCTCCCGGCCGCTGGTGGTGGGGGACCGGCTGGACACCGACATCGAGGGCGCTCACAACGCGGGGCTGGACAGCCTGCTCGTGCTCACTGGGGTCACAGGGGTGGCGGAGCTCGTGTCGGCGACGCCGGGCCAGCGGCCGTCGTACATCTCACTCGGTCTCGAAGGGCTGGGCGAGCCGCATCCGGTGCCCGAGCGGGGCGACGGTGGGTTCGAGCTGGGTGGCTGGCGCGCCCGAGCGGAGCACGGCGGCGTGAAGATCGAGGGTGACGGCGACCTCGTGGACTGGTGGCGCGTGCTGGCGGTCATGGCCTGGGAGTACCTCGACGAGACGGCTGAGAGCGTCGACGTCTCCGCGGTGGCACCGCCGCGGTAGCGTTTGAGGAACATCGAGCAGCACGGAGTGGTGAGGCAGTGAGCGAGCAGATCGACCGCGCAGAAGAGCACGAGGCGGAGCACGAGGTGCCCCTCACCGGTCACGAGGCCGTCGACGGCGTGCTGCGCTCCCTCGACGGCTTGGAGCAGAAGCCCGTCGACGAGCATGTCGCCGTCTTCGAGGCGGCCCACGAGACGCTGCGAGCCGCCCTCGCCGACGCGGGCGGCCGTCCGGCCGGACCCAGCGGCAGCTGAGCCGGACCTCCTGACGGCCCCGATGCCTCGACGACTGCGACTGGACGCCGAGCTGGTCCGCCGCGGCCTCGCGCGATCGCGCGAGCACGCGAGTGAGCTGATCACCGCCAAGCGGGTGAAGGTCGGCGGAGCCGTCGCGACCAAACCCGCGACCGCGGTGACCACCGACGTGGCGCTGGTCGTCCTCGAGGACGACCAGCGTCCTGACTACGTCTCGCGCGGCGGGCACAAGCTGGCCGGCGCGCTGGCGGCCTTCGAGCCGCAGGGGCTCGTGGTCACCGGCCGGCGCTGCCTGGACGCCGGGGCATCGACGGGCGGGTTCACCGATGTCCTGCTGCGTCACGGGGCCGCCGAGGTGATGGCCGTGGACGTCGGCTACGGCCAGATGGCCTGGAGCCTGCGCCAGGACCCACGGGTCAAGGTCCACGACCGCACCAACGTGCGTGAGCTGACGACGGAGCAGATCGGTGGCCCGGTCGACCTCGTGGTCGGCGACCTCTCGTTCATCTCCCTGCTGCTTGTCATGGATGCGCTGCTCGGTGTGACGAAGCCCGACGGCGACCTCGCGCTGATGGTCAAGCCACAGTTCGAGGTGGGCAAGGACCGGATCGGCAAGGGCGGCGTGGTCCGCGACCTCGGGCTCCGCGCGGAAGCGGTCGGCAAGGTCGCCTCCGCCGCCGCCGAACGGGGCTGGGGCGCCCGTGCGGTCGTCACGAGCCCGCTGCCCGGGCCTTCGGGCAACGTCGAGTTCTTCCTGTGGCTGAGACGTGGTCCCGCGACCGTCACGGCCGAGGACGTCGACCGCGAGGTCCGTCGTACCGAAGAAGCGTCGGTGGGCAATGAGAAGGTGGGACCGTGAACCCGCCCGACGCCTCCGACCGCCGCGTCTTCGTGATCGCCCACACCGGGCGCAAGGAAGCCCGTGACGTCGCCCGGCAGTTCTGCTCTGCCCTGCATTTCCACGGGCTCGGCGTCCGGCTGCTCAAGGACGAGGCCGAGGACCTCGGCCTGGAGCTCGAAGGGCTCGAGACGGTCGAGTGGGGAGACGACGCGGCGATCGGCTGTGAGCTCGCGGTGGTGATCGGCGGGGACGGCACCATCCTCCGCGCGGCCGAGCTCACCCGCGAGTCGGGGACGCCCTTGCTGGGTGTGAACCTCGGCCACGTCGGGTTCCTCGCCGAGGCGGAGTCCGACGACGTGGAGTTCACCATCGACGCGATCGTGAACCGTCGCTACACCTCCGACGAGCGCCTCACGATCGACGTGCGTGTGTACCAGGACCGTGAGCTCGTCGCCTCGACGTGGGCGCTGAACGAGGCGAGCGTCGAGAAGGCATCCCGGGAGCGGATGATCGAGGTCGTCGTGGAGATCGACGGCAGACCGCTGTCACGCTGGGGCTGCGACGGGGTCGTCTGTGCGACGCCGACGGGCTCCACCGCCTACAACTTCAGCGCCGGCGGGCCCATCGTGTGGCCCGGTGTGGAGGCGCTGCTGATGGTGCCGATCAGCGCACACGCTCTGTTCGCGCGTCCGATGGTCGTGTCCCCGTCCTCGGTGCTCGCGGTCGAGCTCCTGGCGCGCACTGACGGCACCGGGGTGCTGTGGTGCGACGGGCGGCGCACTGTCGATCTTCCGCCTGGCGCCCGGATCGAGGTCCGCCGCGGGCGAGCGCCGGTGCACCTGGTCCGGCTGCACCAGGCTCCGTTCACCGACCGGCTCGTGGCCAAGTTCGACCTCCCCGTGACCGGCTGGAGAGGCGCGGCCGAGCGCCGGCGGGCCCGCGACAACGGAGGCGACAATGCTTGAGGAGCTGCGGATCACGTCCCTCGGCGTGATCGAGGAGTCCGTTCTCGACGTGGCGCCCGGCCTCACCGTGATCACGGGCGAGACGGGCGCCGGCAAGACCATGGTGGTCACGGCGCTCGGCCTGCTCCTCGGCGGGCGGGCGGACTCAGGAGCCGTGCGCACCGGAGCCAGGTCGGCCCGTGTCGAGGGCGTCGTGAACGTCGAGGCTGCCGGACCCTACCTGGTCGAGCTCGTGGAGGAGCTCGGGGGAGAGGTCGAGGACGGCCGGCTGCTGGTTGCGCGCCAGATCTCGGCGGAGGGACGCTCCCGCGCCTTCGCGGGCGGTGTCTCGGTCCCCGCATCCGCGCTGACCGAGCTCGTCGATCCGCTCGTGGCCGTCCATGGCCAGTCCGACCAGCACCGGCTGCTGCGCCCTTCGGCCCAGCGGGAGGCGCTGGACAGCTTCGCGGGTCCGGCCACCGTGCGGAAGAGGGAGCGGTACGCCGACCTCTACCGCCGGCTCAAGCAGACCGAGGCCGAGCTCGAGGAGGTGGTGCGCTCCGCTCGCGAACGGGCCCGAGAGGCGGACCTTCTGCGCTTCGGCCTCGACGAGATCGAGCAGGTCGACCCCGAACCGGGCGAGGACGCCGCCCTCGCCGCGGAGGAGGCACGCCTCGGGTTCGCCGACACCCTGCGAACGGCCGCGGTGCAGTCCCGGGAGCTGCTGTCCTCCGAGGACGGCGCCCCCGACGCACTGGCGGCGGTCTCCGCCGCCCGGAAGCTCCTCGACGGTGTCCGGGACCACGACGCCGAGGCGGGCGACCTCGCGGACCGGCTCGCCGAGGTCAGCTACCTGCTGTCGGACGTGGCGGCGGACGTGTCTTCCTATGCCGCGGGTCTCGACACGGACCCGGCCCGGCTCGCCGCGGTCTCCGAACGCCGCGCCGCCCTGACAGCGCTGACCCGCAAGTACGGCGAGACGATCGACGAGGTGCTCCTCTGGTCCAAGCAGAGCGCCGAGCGGCTGCTCATGCTCGACGACACCGAGGGACACATCGAGACGCTGCGCGCCCGCAGGGAAGAGCTTCGTGCCGAGCTCGCCGAGGTCGGCACCGCGCTGAGCGACCAGCGAGCCAAGGCGGCGGTGCGGCTGGGCAAGACCGTCACCACTGAGCTCGCCTCCCTCGCGATGCCTCACGCCACGTTGAGCGTCGCGGTCACCCAGAACCCGTCCGAGGACGGTCTGCGAGTAGGAGAGCGCACGCTGGCGTTCACCGCCTCCGGCATCGACGAGGTCGAGATCCTTCTCGCCGCCAACAAGGGCGCCGAGCCGAGGCCCCTGGGCAAGGGCGCCTCGGGCGGAGAGCTCTCGCGCGTGATGCTGGCCATCGAGGTGGCGCTGGCGGCCACCAACCCGGTGCCCACGTTCGTCTTCGACGAGGTCGACGCCGGAGTGGGCGGCAAGGCCGCTGTGGAGGTGGGGCGTCGACTCGCGATGCTGGCGCGCCACGCCCAAGTGCTCGTTGTCACACATCTGCCCCAGGTGGCCGCGTTCGCGGACCAGCACCACGTCGTGCGCAAGAGCAATGACGGAGTGGTCACGACCTCCGGCCTCGCGAGGCTCAGCGAGGCGGAACGCGTGCGTGAGCTGTCGCGGATGCTGGCCGGGCTGGAGGACTCCGAGACCGCCATGGCCCACGCCCAGGAGCTGCTCGCGACGGCCCAGGAAGCGCGTACACCGACCCGCTGAGCCGCGCCTGCCTCCTCAGAACTCGAGGGCTCCCGTGGCAGGATTGCTGCGCGATGAAGTTCCCCTCACGACAGAAACCTGACGCAGGCGTGCCCGGATTGACCGGGACCGTCCGCGCGGACCGGCGTACCAGCACGCTCGTGCGGCGGCTGAAGCCAGGCGACATCGCGGTCATCGACCACCTCGATCTCGACCGCGCGAACGCCGAGGCTCTGCTCGACAAGGGCGTCGTCGCAGTCGTGAACGCCTCGCCGTTCATCTCCGGTCGCTATCCCAACCTCGGACCCGAGCTGCTCGCCCGCTCCGGCGTGGTGCTCATCGACAACGTGGGCTCAGACGTCTTCGGGA
Source organism: uncultured Actinomycetota bacterium (assembly GCA_963721165.1). Taxonomy (GTDB): domain Bacteria; phylum Actinomycetota; class Actinomycetes; order Propionibacteriales; family Nocardioidaceae; genus Nocardioides_C. The sequence continues at coordinate 6,463 of CAVRIE010000003.1, forward strand.
AGCTGCACGACGGTGCAGAGGCGCGGATCCACGAGGGCCAGGTCTTCGTGAAGGACGAACCGGTCATCGCGGGTGCGCAGCTCTCGGCCGACGACATCGCGTCGATGATGGAGGAGGCGCGGGGCGGCCTCTCGACGCAACTGCAGAGCTTCACGCACAACACCACCGAGTTCCTGAGGCGCGAGCAGGACCTGCTCCTGCACGGACAGGGTGCCCCCGAGCTTCGCACCCGGCTCGCCGGCAGGCCGGTGGTGGTCGTCGTCCGCGGCTACGACTACCGGGAGGACCTGCGCCGCCTCAAGCAGTACATCCGCGAGCAGCGACCGGTGCTGATCGGGGTGGACTCCGGTGCCGACGCACTCCTCGAGGCAGGGCATCGGCCCGACATCGTCGTGATCGGTGAGACCGGCCTGGCCTCAGGCAACCACGCGGGCGAGGTCGCCTCCGTGTCGGACAAGGCGCTCCGCGGCGCCAAGGAGGTCGTGCTCCACAGCGACCGGGCGGGCAGGGCGGTCGGCGCGGAGCGCCTCGACCGGCTCGGTGTCCGCGCCCAGAACTTTTCCGCCTCCGGCACGAGCGAGGACGTCGCACTGCTGCTCGCCGACCTCGCCGGCGCGTCCCTGATCGTGTCCGTGGGCACCAACGCCACGCTGGCGGAGTTCCTCGACCAGCACCGCTCCGGACTCGCGAGCACCTTCCTCACCCGCCTGCGGGTCGGACCCAAGCTGGTAGACGCCAAGGGTGTTCCGCACCTGTACTCCGGACGTGTCCGGATCTGGCACCTGCTCCTGGTCCTGCTCGCCGGCGTGGCGGCCCTCCTCGTGGCGCTCGCGGGCACGCCCGTGGGCCACGAGTGGTGGACCTCGGTGCAGGCCTGGCTCGAGGACGCAACCAACTGGCTCCAAGGACTCTTCACGTGATCTCTTTCCGGTACCACATCGTCTCCATCGTCTCCGTCTTCCTCGCGCTCGCCGTCGGTGTCGCGCTCGGCGGCGGCCCGCTCAAGGGAGAGGTCGACAACACCCTCGTCAAGCAGGTGGAGGCCGACCGGAAGACCAAGTCCGACATGCGCGCACAGATCACCGCACTGCAGTCGGCCAACGCGTTCACCGACGACTACGACACCCGGACCGCGCCCCAGATCGTGGGGAACTCGCTCAACGGCCGCCCGGTCACGCTGCTCGTGCTGCCTGGAGCGGAGCAGTCCACGGTCACCTCCCTCACCAAGCTCGTGCAGACCGCAGGCGGCACCGTCGGGGGCACCGTCCGGGCCGGCGACGGCCTCCTGGACGTGGGGAACAAGCAGCTCGTCGACGAGCTCAGCAGCCAGCTGCTCGACGGTGTCAAGGACGTGACCGTCCCGGACAACGCAGGCCCGTACGAACGGCTGGGCGCGATCCTTGCGCGCGCCGTAGCGACGAACGAGGACGGCGGGGCCGCGGTCGACGACGGCGCCAACAGCATCCTGTCCGGGCTCAGCACAGCCGACCTGATGTCCCCGGCGGGGGACCTCACCAAGCGCGGCAGCCTCGTGCTCGTGGTCACCGGCCCCGGTTCGGACGACTCGCAGTCTCGGGAGGGGGCGAGCGCCGTCGTCACGTCGCTCGCCCATGCCATCGACCAGGCAAGCGACGGCGTCGTGGTCGCCGGCCCGATCTCCGCGGCGCGCAACGGCGGCGTCATCGAGGCGGTCCGTCGCGACGTGGCGACCGCGCAGGAGGTCTCCACCGTGGACACCCTCGACCGGGCAGCCGGGCAGGTCGTGTCGATCCTGGCGCTGGCCGAGCAGGCGGGAGGTGGCGCTGGTCACTACGGCTCCGTCGACGCCGCCGACGGCGTCATGCCGGCCGCGGCTTCGGACTGACATCACCGGCGCGGCTTCGCCAACCGAACCTCGTTGTTGGTAGCCTAGAACCCCGTGGACGGTTGGATTCCAACCACCTCTCAGCCGGTCGAACCCAGCGAGTCCGGCACTGACACCACGGGAGTTGCCTTGGCCGCATCGCAGCCAACCAAGCACGTCTTCGTCACCGGAGGCGTCGCCTCCTCCCTCGGCAAGGGCCTCACCGCCTCCAGCCTCGGGAACCTGCTCAAGTCACGCGGGCTGCGGGTGACCATGCAGAAGCTGGACCCGTACCTGAACGTGGACCCAGGCACGATGAACCCCTTCCAGCACGGTGAGGTGTTCGTCACCAATGACGGCGGCGAGACCGATCTCGACATCGGCCACTACGAGCGCTTCCTCGACACCGACCTGACCCAGATCGCGAACGTCACGACCGGCCAGGTCTACTCGAGGGTGATCGCCAAGGAGCGTCGCGGCGACTACCTCGGGGACACGGTCCAGGTGATCCCGCACATCACCAACGAGATCAAGGAACGCATCCGCGCGATGGCGGGCCCTGACGTCGACGTGGTGATCACCGAGGTCGGCGGCACCGTGGGCGACATCGAGTCGCTGCCCTTCCTGGAGGCCGCGCGCCAGGTGCGGCACGACGTCGGACGCGACAACTGCTTCTTCCTCCACGTCTCCCTTGTGCCCTACATCGGCCCGTCCGGCGAGCTCAAGACCAAGCCGACCCAGCACTCCGTCGCGGCGCTGCGCTCGATCGGTATCCAGCCCGACGCGATCGTCTGCCGGTCCGACCGCGCGATCCCCACCTCGGTCAAGCGCAAGATCTCCCTGATGTGCGACGTCGACGACGAGGCCGTCGTCACCGCGAGCGACGCGCCGTCGATCTACGACATCCCGAAGGTGCTGCACAGCGAGGGCCTCGACGCCTACGTCGTACGCCGGCTCAACCTGCCATTCCGCGACGTCGACTGGACCCAGTGGGACGACCTGCTCCGCAGGGTGCACCACCCGGCCGAGGAGGTCACCGTCGCGCTGGTCGGCAAGTACGTCGACCTGCCCGACGCCTACCTCTCGGTCGCGGAGGCCCTTCGTGCAGGCGGGTTCGCCCACGAGGCGAAGGTGAACCTGCGCTGGGTCCCCTCCGACGAGTGCCAGACCAGCGAGGGCGCGGCCAGGCACCTCGCCGACGTGGACGCGGTGTGCGTCCCGGGCGGGTTCGGCATCCGCGGCATCGAGGGCAAGGTCGGTGCGCTGGAGTACACCCGCACGCACAAGATCCCGACGCTCGGCCTGTGCCTGGGTCTGCAGTGCATGGTGATCGAGTACGCCCGGCACGTCGCGGGCATCGAGAACGCCGACTCCACGGAGTTCGACGCCGACTGCGACGCCCCCGTGATCGCGACCATGGCCGAGCAGAAGGCCTTCGTCGAGGGCGAGGGCGACCTCGGCGGCACGATGCGGCTCGGGCTGTACCCCGCGAAGCTCACCGCTGGGTCGGTGGTCGCGGAGACCTACGGCGAGCCCGCGGTCGAGGAGCGTCACAGGCACCGCTACGAGGTCAACAACTCCTACCGAGACCGCCTGGAGAGCGCCGGGCTGGTGTTCTCGGGGACCTCGCCGGACAACAGCCTGGTCGAGTTCGTCGAGCTGCCCCGCGAGGTGCACCCGTACTACGTCTCCACCCAGGCCCACCCGGAGCTGCGTTCACGGCCCACGCGGCCGCATCCGCTGTTCTCGGGGCTGGTCGGCGCGGCGATCGCTCGTCAGAGGGAGCTGCGGTTCCCGATCGACGAGTCGTCGCTACGCCGCCCTGCCGCTGCCGAGAACGGTGAGGGAGTCGACGGCGCGGCTCCCGTGGAGGAGCTCGTGACGAGCAGCGCAAGGGGCGCATCGGACGGGGATGCCTGAGGAGCCACCGGCCGCCTGGCCGGCCGACCGGCCCGAGTCGTGGCCGGTGGCCTCGTCCCGTGACCTGTACCGCGACGACTGGGTGATGGCGCTGCGAGCCGACGTCGTCTCACGACCCGACCACGGGCACGAGCAGTTCGAGCGGCTGGTCCTCGAACACCCCGGTGCGGTGATCGTGCTGGCCGTCGACGACGACGAGCGCGTCCTTGTCCTGGAGCAGTACCGGCACCCCGCGCGGCGACGGTTCGTCGAGCTGCCCGCTGGCTTGCGGGACGCCGGCGACGAGGACCCGCTCGAGACGGCGAAGCGGGAGCTGCTGGAAGAGGCTGAGCTCCGTGCATCGTCCTGGCGCCACCTGCTGACCTCCTACACCTCCCCCGGCATCAGCTCGGAGCGGCTGGAGATCTTCCTCGCGCGGGACCTCACCCATGCCGACCGCGGCGAGTTCGAGCCTTCCCACGAGGAGGCCGACATGGAGGCGCGCTGGGTGCCGCTCGACGAGCTGGTGGCCGCCGTACTGGACAGCCGCGTCACCGACGGGCCGCTCGGTCTGGCGGTCATGGCCTACGCCGTCTCCTCGAAGGTCCCCCCTGGGGCATGGGCGCCGAGGTGACGCAATACACTCGCGGCGTCACCCCGAAGGCGTGGTGACGCTCACATTCGGAGGGAGTGCGCACCGTGAAGGTCGGCGTGCCTAAGGAAGTCAAGAACAACGAGTACCGGGTTGCCATCACCCCGATCGGGGTGCATGAGCTCACCCAGCACGGGCACCAGGTCTACCTCGAGCAGGACGCCGGTGCAGGCTCGCTGATACACGACGAGGAGTATGTCGCGGCCGGTGCGACGATTCTCGACACCGCCGATGACGTCTGGGGCACCGCAGACATGGTGCTCAAGGTGAAGGAGCCCATCGCTGAGGAGTACGCGCGGATGCGCGATGGCCAGACGCTGTTCACCTACCTTCATCTGGCCGCGGACCAGCAGCTCACCAAGGAGCTGATGCAGCGTCGCGTGACCGCCATCGCCTACGAGACGGTGCAGCTGCCCTCGGGATCGTTGCCGCTGCTCTACCCGATGTCGGAGGTTGCCGGCTGCCTCGCCCCGCAGGTGGGTGCCCACTCGCTGATGAGGGCCCAGGGCGGCCGCGGGGTGCTGCTCGGCGGCGTCGGCGGCGTCGCCAATGCCAAGGTCGTCGTGATCGGAGCCGGTGTGGCCGGACAGAACGCCGCGAACATCGCGCTGGGCATGGGCGCCGACGTCACCCTGCTCGACACCGACCTCGACAAGCTGCGGATGTCGTTCTGGCGCTACAACAACCGGGTGCACGGCCTGGCGTCGTCGAAGCTGGCCATCCAGCAGCAGGTCCTGAGCGCCGACCTGGTGATCGGCGCCGTCCTGATCCCGGGCGCCAAGGCGCCCAAGCTGGTCAGCAACGAGCTGGTCTCGCAGATGAAGCCCGGCTCGGTGCTCGTCGACATCGCCGTCGACCAGGGCGGCTGCTTCGAGGACACCCGCCCGACCACGCACGCCGAGCCCACCTTCGAGGTGCACAACTCGGTCTTCTACTGCGTGGCCAACATGCCCGGCGCGGTGCCGAACACCTCCACCTATGCCCTGACCAACGCCACGCTGCCGTACGTCGTCGCGCTGGCCGACAAGGGGTGGCAGCAGGCGCTGCGTGACGACCACTCGCTGGCACTCGGCCTCAACACCCACGCCGGCAACCTCACCTACGCGCCGGTGGCCGAGGCGCACGGCATGGAGTACGTGTCGCTCGAGGGAGCACTGGCCTGACCAGCATCGCCGAGGCAGCGGGGACGCCCCATGACCGGGCCGACTCCGCTGCAGCGCGCTCTGCGGACCTACCTCGACCACCTCGTGGTCGAGCGCGGGCTCGCGGACAACACGCTGAAGTCCTACCGCCGCGACCTGCGCAGGTACCTCGGGTACCTCGCGAGTCGCGGTGTGGACGACGTGTCCGCCGTGACCGAGGAGGCCGTCAGCGGGTTCCTGATGTCGCTCAGGGAGGGGGACGCCGAGCACCAGCCCCTCAGTGCGGGTTCGGCCGCGCGCACGGTCGTGGCGGTGCGTGGCTTCCACAAGTTCGCGGTTCGCGAGGGACTGACCCAGCAGGACCCGGCGGCCGCCGTACGCCCTCCGGCCTCTGCGAAGCGACTGCCGAAGGCGCTGCCTCTCGCGGACATCGAGGCGATCCTCGATGCCGCGGGAGCGCCGGGCACCACGCTGGCTCTGCGCGACCGGGCGCTGCTCGAGGTCCTCTACGGCACCGGTGCGCGGATCTCCGAGGCCGTCGGGCTCGACCTGGACGACCTCGACCGCGAGGACGGCACGGTGCTGCTGCGGGGCAAGGGCGGCAAGGAGCGGATCGTGCCGGTCGGCTCCTACGCCCGGGAGGCGGTGGAGGCGTACGTCGTCCGCGGGCGGCCCGACCTGTCCGCTGCCGGACGCGGTACTCCGGCGCTCTTCCTCAACGCCCGAGGTGGGCGTCTCTCCCGCCAGAGCGCGTGGGCGGTGCTCGCCAAGGCTGCGGAGCGGGCCGGTGTGACCGCCGAGGTGTCCCCGCACACCCTGCGGCACTCCTTCGCCACGCACCTGCTCGACGGAGGAGCCGACGTCCGGGTGGTCCAGGAGCTGCTCGGCCACGCGTCGGTGACCACGACGCAGGTGTACACCCTCGTGACCGTGGACAGCCTGCGCGAGGTGTACGCGACCGCGCACCCCCGCGCGCTCGGCTGAGCGGCCCGGGCTGTCCCCAGGGTTGTCCCCAGCAGGAGTCGGGCATGTGTACGGCGCGCCTGCGCAATGCACAGGTCTTGGCCAGATTTACTTGGACTTGACCCGCGTCGGGCGACCGTGTTGTAGGACGTGCGACGCACCGCATAGAGTCGCGGCGTTGCTGCGACAAACCGATGTGTCGGCGAGTCGACAAAGGCGCAACGTGACCAGGACACGGGAGGCACGCGCGTGAACGACCCGGTTTCTTTCGGCACCGGATCCGTCGGGGCAGAGGCCCTGGACATGCCGCCGTTCGTCGACCCGCCCCGGATGGCCGCCGCCATCGACACCGATGAACCCACAGGAGACTCCGCGCCCGTGAGCGAGCCGCTGCCCTTCCGCCACGAGGAGCCGACGCTCGGCCCCACCGGCCGGCCCATGCCGGACCTCCCGGAGCCCAAGCCGTTGATGTCGCACGGCAACGCGCGCGTCGTCGCGATGTGCAACCAGAAGGGCGGCGTGGGCAAGACCACCACGACGATCAACCTCGGCGCCGCACTCGCGGAGTACGGCCGCAAGGTGCTGCTCGTGGACTTCGACCCGCAGGGGTCGCTCTCGGTCGGCCTGGGGCTCAACCCCCACGACATGGAGCTCAGCGTCTACAACCTCCTGCTCGAGCCCGGCGTCCACCTCGACGACGTGGTCGTGCCGACCGGAGTCCCCGGCATGGACCTGCTGCCGTCCAACATCGACCTGTCGGCCGCAGAGGTGCAGCTCGTGCACGAGGTCGCCCGCGAGCAGACCCTGCAGCGGGTGCTCGCCCCCGCGATCGCCGACTACGACGTCATCCTCATCGACTGCCAGCCCTCGCTCGGCCTGCTGACGGTCAACGCGCTCACCGCCTCCGACGGTGTCATCGTGCCGCTCGAGTGCGAGTACTTCGCGCTGCGCGGCGTGGCCCTGCTCAAGACCACGATCGACAAGGTCCAGGAGCGCCTGAACCCCAAGCTCACCATCGACGGCGTGCTCGGCACGATGTACGACGGGCGCACCCTGCACGGACGCGAGGTCATGGAGCGTCTCGTCCAGGCGTGGGGCGACACCGTCTTCCACACGGTGATCCGTCGGACGGTGAAGTTCTCCGACTCCACGGTCGCCGGTGAGCCGATCACCACCTACGCCGGTACCTCTGCCGGGGCCGAGGCCTACCGGCAGCTCGCACGGGAGGTGCTGGCCCGTTGGCTCGACGGGTAAGCCTGCCCGCGGCCGACGACCTCTTCCGCCCGACTGCGAGCCCCGAGCCGGACAAGCCTGCCCAGGAGCGTCCCAAGGCGGCTCCCGCCGAGGCCAAGCCGTCGCGTGAGGAGAGTGGCCCGGGCCACAGCGGGAAGAAGCGGCCCAGCGGACGCGTCCGCCACGACGAGAAGATGACGGTCTACGTGACCGCCGACGAGCTTCTCGACCTCGAGCACGCCCGCCTGATGCTCCGGCGTGAGCACGAGCTGGCGGTCGACCGGGGACGTCTGGTGCGCGAGGCTGTGGCCATCGCGCTCGCGGACCTCGACGCACGCGGTGACGAGAGCGTCATCGTGCAGCGACTGAAGCAGGCATGACCGACGACGCAGCGGTTGCCGTCCTCGCGGACTCGGAGACCTCCACCGAGGCGGCGGCCCAAGGCAGCTTCGCGGTGCGCCTCGACAACTTCGAGGGCCCCTTCGACCTGCTGCTCAGCCTGATCGCGAAGCACAAGCTCGACATCACCGAGGTGTCGCTGTCGAAGGTCACCGACGAGTTCATCGCCCACATCAAGGCCGGGGGCAAGGCCTGGGACCTCGAGCAGACCACGTCGTTCCTTCTCGTCGCCTCCACGCTCCTCGACCTGAAAGCGGCCCGCCTGCTGCCCCAGGGAGACGTCGAGGACGAGGAGGACCTCGCCCTGCTGGAGGCACGCGACCTGCTCTTCGCCCGGCTCCTGCAGTACCGCGCCTACAAGCAGGTCGCGGCGGTGCTCGAGCAGCGGGTCGCCGCCGAGTCGCGGCGCTATCCGCGGGCTGTGGGCCTCGAGGACAGGTTCGCCGGGCTGCTGCCGGAGGTCCTGATCGGGCTCGGGCTCGAGGAGTTCGCCGCGCTGGCCGCCCGCGCGCTCACGCCCAAGCCGGTCCTGGAGTTCTCGCTCGCGCACATCCACGCGCCCACGGTCAGCGTCAAGGAGCAGGCGGCGCTGGTCGTGGACCGGCTGCGGCGCCACAAGACGATGACCTTCCGTGCACTGGCGGGGGACTCCCCGGACGTCCTCACGACGGTGGCGCGGTTCCTCTCGCTCCTCGAGCTGTTCCGGGAGGGGGCGGTCTCCTTCGACCAGGTCTCGCCGCTCGGCGAGCTCACGGTCCGGTGGACCGGCTCGGACGAGGGCACAGTGGAGATCACCGACGAGTTCGACGGATCGCCGGAGCCGGTTCCAGGAGCGGCTCCAGGCGCCGCCGAGGTGGATCCCGAACAGGATCCAGACGCGGCCGCCGAGACGGCACAGGCAACAGATGAGGACCAGCAGTGAGTGAGCACCAGGCCCAGGACGACATCGCCGACACCGCCCCGGAGAGGACGGATGAGGGCCCGGAGACGCTGGACGTCCCGCTCGCGGAGCTGCGCCCGGCACTCGAGGCGGTGCTGATGGTCGCCGACCAGCCGCTCGACCAGGTCACGCTGGCGAGCTCGGTCGGCTACCCCGTCGAGGAGGTGGCCGCAGCGCTCACCGAGCTCGCCGCGGAGTACGCCGAGCAGGGCCGCGGGTTCGACCTGCGCAACGTCGCGGGCGGGTGGCGCTACTACACCCGCGACGAGTACGCCCCGGTCGTCGAGAAGTTCGTCCTCGACGGGCAGCAGGCCCGGCTCACCCAGGCCGCCCTCGAGACACTGGCAGTCGTCGCGTACAAGCAGCCGGTCAGCCGTGCCCGGGTCTCCGCCGTGCGCGGTGTGAACGTCGACGGCGTGATGCGCACGCTGCTCGCCCGCGGGCTCGTGGAGGAGTGCGGGCACGACGAGGAGACCAGCGCGATCCTGTACCGCACGACGAGCTACTTCCTCGAGCGGATCGGGGTGACCTCGATCGACGAGCTGCCCGAGCTCGCGCCGTTCCTGCCGGAGATGGGCGATCTCGACGAGTTCGACGAGACGCCGGCTCCGTCCAGCGCGTCGGTCGCGCCTGAGGAGCCAGGGACAGGTTCGGCAGGTGTCGCAGCCCAGCCAGGGGTGGGGGAGCCGGCCGAGCCGACGAGCCGACGAGCCGACCGAGCCGACCGAGCCGACGGAGTCGGCCGAGTCGACCGACGCGGCTGGGCCGGTCTCGGAAACCGCGCCTGCTCCGACGCAGGGGACCGTGTGAACGACGGCCCCGAGCTCGACAAGGACGGGCTGGTCCGGCTTCAGAAGCTCCTCGCCCAGTCCGGCGTCGCGAGCCGTCGCAAGTGTGAGGAGCTGATGCTCGAGGGCCACGTCGAGGTCGACGGCGAGGTGGTCACCCGCCTCGGGACCAAGGTGGACCCGCGGACGGCGGTCATCCGGGTGGACGGCAAGCGGCTGCCGCCGGTCAGCGCGAACGTGTACCTGGTGCTGAACAAGCCCCGAGGCGTGGTGTCCACGATGTCCGACCCCGAGGGCCGTCGTACCCTCTCGGACTTCGTCCAGGACCGGCCTGAGCGGCTCTTCCACGTGGGCCGGCTCGACACGGACACCGAGGGGCTGATCCTGCTCACCAACGACGGCGACTTCGCCCATCGCATGGCGCATCCGTCGTACGAGATGGACAAGACCTACGTCGCGGAGGTGCCGGGACCGGTCAGCCGCGCCACGGTGGCGAAGGTGCTCGGCGGCGTGGAGCTCGAGGACGGCCCGGTGAGCGTCTCGTCGTTCAAGGTGGTCTCGACCCACGCCGACAAGGCCATCGTCGAGCTGGTCATCCACGAGGGTCGGAACCGGATCGTACGGCGCCTCCTGGACTCCGTCGGCCACCCGGTCAAACGGCTCACGCGCACCGCCATCGGCCCGGTGCGGCTCACCGGGCTGCGTCGCGGGGAGCTGCGTGAGCTGACTCGAGACGAGCTCGGCACCCTCCTGGACGCCGCCCGGCTCTGAGAGCGTCACGCACTAGGGTTGTGCGCTGTGGACGTGCCACAGGACGACCCCAGTCGCGGTCGCTGTGGCAGAGCGACGAGGAGATGAGGCGTGGCGGTGCGGGCAGTTCGAGGAGCGACCCAGCTCGACGCGGACGACCGTGAGCACATGCTCGAGCGGGTCGCGGAGATGGTCATCGACGTGATGGAGGCCAACTCCCTCGTCGTCGACGACTTCATCAGCGTGATCTTCACCGCTACCCCGGACCTGGTCTCGGAGTTCCCCGCGTACGCCGCGCGCAGGCTCGGCTTCGGCGACGTCCCGTTGATCTGCGCCCGTGAGCTCGCGGTCGAGGGAGCGATGCCGCGGGTGGTGCGGATGCTCGCCCACGTGGAGACCGACCTTTCGCGCCAGGACATCACCCACGTGTACCTCCACGGAGCGGCGGCGCTCCGCAGCGACCTGACGAAGGTCCGCTCGGTGCCGGACTCGGACCAGACCTGATGGCGGACGCCGCCGGCTCGACCAGTGGCTCCCTCACCGGCCCCGTCCTGGTGGTCGGTGCGGGCCTGCTGGGTACGTCGATCGGGCTGGCGCTGCGTCGCCGCGGCGTCGAGGTGCTGCTGCGTGACGTCAACCCGCAGAACGTCGCGATCGCCGCTGGAGTCGGGGCCGGGGTCGACGAGGCCACGGCTCCTGACCCCGACCGGGTCAGCCTGGTCGTCGTCGCCGTGCCTCCGGACCACGTGGCGGAGGAGGTCGGCAAGGCACTGACGTCCAGCCCCGCGGTCGTCACGGACGTGGGGAGCGTGAAGGGCGCTCCGCTGCGTGAGGTGGCCGCGCGGGTTGATGCGGATCAGCTCGCCCGCTACGTCGGCTCTCACCCGATGGCCGGCAGCGAACGCTCGGGGCCTTTCGCGGCGTCGTCGGTGCTCTTCGACGGCCGACCGTGGGCGGTGACACCCCATGCCACGGCGGACCCGCGGGCCGTCGACGTGGTCCTGTCGCTGGCCCGCACCTGCGGTGGGACGCCGGTCATGCTCACTCCGGAGGAGCACGACGAGGCGGTCGCGCGCACCTCGCACCTGCCGCATCTCCTCGCCGCTCTCGTCGCAGGCCGCCTCAGTGAGGCTCCGGCCGACCATCTGGCGCTCTCCGGTCAGGGTGTGCGCGACGTCACCCGGATCGCGGCCGGCGACCCCGGGCTCTGGCAGCAGATCATCGCGGGCAACGCGGAGGCGGTGGGGGAGTTGCTGACCGCGGTGAGGGCAGACCTCGACGAGCTCGTCGACGCGGTCCGCGAGGGCAGCCGCGAGCGCGTCGCGGCGATCCTCGAACGGGGAGTTGCAGGGACGGCCGCGATTCCCGGCAAGCACGGTGGCCCCGTCGAGCCGACCGCACCGGTGTACGTCACGGTGCCCGACCATCCCGGGGAGCTCGCCCGCCTGCTCGCCGACGCCGGCGACATCGGCGTCAACGTCGAGGACCTGTACATCGACCACGACCCGGGCCGGCCGGTCGGCTTGGTCGAGCTCACCGTCTCCGCGGACCGGGCCGACTTCCTCACGGAGTCGCTCGGAAGTCGCGGGTGGACCTCGCACAGGTAGGCTTCGGCCGCGAACCCCTCGGTCGAGAAGAACAGGATCCAAACAGTTGAGCAGCGTCGTCGTGGCCATGGACGGACCCTCCGGATCAGGCAAGTCGAGCACCTCCCGTGGAGTCGCGAAGCGTCTGGGCCTGCGCTACCTCGACACAGGGGCCCAGTTCCGCGCGGTGACGTGGTGGATGCTGCAGCACGGCGTGGACGTGGATGACGCAGCAGCCGTCGCCGCGCACGCCGAGGACCCTGTGCTGGTCTCCGGCACCGACCCGGGTGCCCCGACGATCACCGTCGACGGCACGGACGTCGCCGGGCCGATCCGCTCCGCCGAGGTGACCCAGGCGGTGAGCGCGGTCAGCGCGGTGCCCGAGATCCGGGCTCGTCTCCTGCGGGAACAGCGCGCGATCATCGGTGACGGAGGCATCGTCGTGGAGGGGCGCGACATCGGGACCGTGGTGGCTCCGGCGGCCGAGGTGAAGGTGTTCCTCACCGCCGACCCAGGGGCTCGCGCTGCCCGTCGTACCGCCGAGCTTTCCCACGGCACGGACGTGACCGCCACGCAGCAGGACCTGCTCCGCCGCGATCGGCTGGACTCAGGCCGTGCCACCGCGCCGCTGACGATGGCTGATGGTGCCCACCACATCGACACCACACCGTTCACACTCGACGAGGTCATCGAGCAGGTGGTGGCGCTCGTCGAGAAGGCAACGGCGTCGTGACCCGGCCTTCATCTCGAACCGCCCATCTGGACCTGCCACGCACCCACGACGCCGTTCACCCGTCGCACCGGCTCCTGCGGGTGCTGCGGCCGGCCGCGAGGGCCTACTTCCGCTCCAGGTACGACGTCCGGACGCACGGGGACCACTTCGTGCAGCGGCGCGGACCGCACATCATCGCGTCCAACCACATCGGCATCCTCGACGGGCCGCTTCTCGCCGCCTTCGCGCCGCGTCCGGTCCACGCGCTGACGAAGAAGGAGATGTTCGAGGGACACACGGGACTGGCGCTGCGACTGGTGGGCCAGATCCCGCTGTCGCGCTACGAGGTGGATCTCTCGGCGATGAAGGACTGCCTGCGGGTCCTGCGCGACGGGGGAGTGGTGGCGGTCTACCCCGAGGGCACGCGCGGCGCCGGGAACTACACGACGATGCGAAACGGTGTCGCGTACCTCGCGCTGGTGACCGGGGCGCCAGTCGTACCGCTGGCCGTGTTCGGCACCAGGGAGCCCGGCGGAGGGATCGACTCGGTCCCGCCGCGGGGGGCGCGATTCGACTTGGTGTACGGCCCTCCGGTGTACTTGGAGCCACAACCATGGCCCCGCCGGCAGGCGGACGTAACGCAAGCCGCCGAGACAATGCGGAAGACATTCGTCGACCACCTTGTTGAGGCGAGACGTATCACCGGCCGGGAGCTTCCCGGACCGATTCCCGGGGTCACCGAGGAGCAGCTCCTTCGAGGGCTGCGCCGTGATCCCTCACGAGAGAGACACCATGACCACTGAGCAAGTCGAGCCCTTGACGGGCCCCGTCCCGGTCCTGGCCGTGGTCGGCCGCCCCAACGTGGGGAAGTCGACCCTGGTCAACCGCATCCTCGGCCGCCGCGCGGCTGTCGTCGAGGACGTCCCCGGCGTGACACGCGACCGTGTCTCGTACGACGCCACCTGGAACGGCCGTGCCTTCACGGTCGTCGACACCGGCGGATGGGACCCCGACGCCCGCGGACTCGCCGAGCGGATCGCCGCGCAGGCCGAGATCGCGGTCAACGTCGCCGACGCGGTGCTGTTCGTCGTCGACGCGACCGTGGGCATCACCGACGCGGACGAGGCCGTCGTGCGCATCCTCCGCAAGTCGAACAAGCCCGTGGTCCTCGCCGCGAACAAGGTCGACGACATGCGAGCCGAGGCAGAGGCCTACGGCCTGTGGAATCTGGGGTTGGGGGAGCCGTACCCGGTCTCCGCGCTGCACGGACGTGGCTCAGGGGACCTGCTCGACGCGATCCTCGAGGCGCTGCCCGAGACCCCGCCGGAGTCCTTCGAGGAGCTGGCGGCCCTCGCCGGGTCGCCATCGTCGGCAAGCCGAACGTCGGCAAGTCCTCGCTCCTGAACAAGCTGGCCCGCGAGGACCGTGTGGTGGTCGACGACGCTGCCGGTACGACGGTGACCCGGTCGACGAGCTGATCGAGCTCGGCGGACGGCCGTGGCGCTTCATCGACACCGCCGGCATCCGCAAGCGGGTCAAGGAGGCCTCGGGGCACGAGTACTACGCGAGCCTCCGCACGAACACCGCGATCGAGCGGGCCGAGGTCGCCGTCCTGGTCGTTGACGCGTCCCAGCCGGTGTCCGAGCAGGACCAACGCATCATCTCCACGGTCGCCGAGGCAGGGCGTGCTCTGGTGATCGCCTTCAACAAGTGGGACCTGGTCGACGAGGAGCGGCGCTACTACCTCGACCGCGAGATCGAACGTGACCTGGTCCGGGTGCAGTGGGCTCCGCGGGTCAACATCACCGCGCGCACGGGGTGGCACGTCGACAAGCTGGTCCCCGCGCTCGACGCCGCCCTCGAGGGTGGGAGACCCGGGTCGCCACGGGGCTCTAACGCGCTGCTGGCCGTCTCGTTGCGGCACTCCGCACCCGATTCGCGGTGGCAAGCAGCCACGGATCTTGTTCGGTACCCAGGCTCGACGGGCCGCCCACGTTCGTTCTGTTCACCTCGGGCTTGCTCGAGGCGTGGTACCGACGGTTCGTCGAGCGGCGACTGCGGGAGGCGTTCGGCTTCGAGGGAACGCCGATCTACGTGCAGCAGCGACCTCGCAAACGCGACAAGAAGTGACCGGTTTCTGACCAATGGGCCTGCTGGGGTAAGGTTCCTTCCGCCCGCTCGTCGCGAGTCGACGTTGCGGCGCATCGGGCTGTGGCGCAGCTTGGTAGCGCACTTGACTGGGGGTCAAGGGGTCGCAGGT
>CAVRIE010000004.1:0-18609 GCA_963721165.1 uncultured Actinomycetota bacterium
TCCGTACACCCGCTGACCGTGCGGCATATCGGTGAGCGCACCTGCCGCAGCCCGCAGACAGGTCACACGAGCCGCCATCGACACTGTTCGATGGCGGCTCGTGTGCTGTCGTTCGAGGCGGGCCACGGGGCTGACGCGGACGACTGGTGCAACTCGGTCGGCGCGGCTCGGACGCTGTGCGCCCGATGGGTGACACGCGGCTACATATGCGTGACGAGGGCCACAGACCATGCGCACGCTAGAAGCAGCCGCACCGGCCTGCTCGCCTCCGATCCCCCACGGGGGCAAGGACCGACCGTTGCCTCTGACCCCCCAACAGCGGCAGCGACGAGCGTCCTAGGCGACCGGTGCGGCGCACACATGCCTCGCGTGCACACGTGTGCAGACCGGCATCGTGACCTGGATCGAGGTCACCCGCTAGGCCATCCGTGCCGGTCTCACCGAGCCGTAGCTGCTTCTGGCGGCCCGAACGACTGCCTGTCGAGATCGTTACAACTCGCATGGAGAGACACGCCGCCGAAGGCTTGCATTGGCTTCGCCCAAAGGCCAACATTCCGGACCACGGGGAGCTGGACTCACCTGCAAGGGGTAGCACATGCCGGGCCCACATCGCCGACACAGGTTCTTGCTGAACCTCGAGGCAGACACTCTCGAAGATCTTGTGAACACGCTGCAGTACCTCGCCCATGAGATCGAGGCCGCGGACAAGGAAGGTCGCAGGCTTGCCTACCGCGGGCCGTCGACGTCGTACCAGGCCACGCTCCGAACCGACCCGCAGCAGGACGGCGACAGGTACCGCGAGCAGCTTGCCGGGTGGCACCGGGCTCACTGCAGCCACTGACCCGGCAGGCCGTTCTCATTGTCGGCCGAGCACCTTGTCGTCATGGGCGTCGAGGCCGAGTCGGAACGCAACCGCGCAGAGCAGTCCGACGTGTCCGCCTGCCACGGTCGCCGCCCACCGGCGGTCGGAGCCTGAGTCCTCCCACCACAGGTCGAGCTCCTCGAACCACGTCTTCTCGAACGAGGAGCCGCTGCGCACCAGCACCACCATGAGTGCAGCGGCGAGCAGGACCGCGAAGACGGACAGCATGAACCGGTCCTTCGACGGTCGCGGCGCCGGAACCCAGTCCTTGCCCAGCAAGGGCCAGAAGAACAGGAGGCCACCCACCAGTGCCGCCACTGCGACCAGGAGCTGTGCGGCCGGGTTGCGCAGCGAGAGGCCCAGCAGCGGCGTCGCGTAGAGCACCGTCAGGACCGCGAGCAACGTGGCGAGGCCGTTGACCGGGTCGGCGAGCCCTCGGAGCCAACCGGAGCGGAGCTCGTCGGTCGGCTGACCGTTGCACGTGCGGAACAGGAGCACCGGTCTTCCCGTGGTGACCAGGATCGGCGTCGTGACAGCCAGCGTCAGGACCTGGACCGTCTGCATGCTCAGCACGGCGTTGGCGTACGTCGCGACTCCCGAGCAGAGCATCATCAGAGTGAGCACGAGCCCGGACATCATGGCTGCCGTCCGCCGGCGGGACCACGACAGCCCTGTCCGCCGGAGGTGGTGCACTCCGTGAAGGTATGCCCCTGCCGAGACGAGGAGCACGGTCACGACGATCGCGTCGGGACGCCATTGCGTCAGGAGCGCCTCGAGGTCCAACGGCGGGAGGCCGCGCACCGACGCGGAGAACCCTCCGTGCGTCGCGCCGGCCGCGCCCAGCACACCGGGAGGTGGAGCCGTGCGCGACAGCGCCACCGCAAGGCCGACAGCCGCGGCCATGACGCCGCCCTCGACCCAGGCAAGTCGGAGGAAGGCTCTACGTCGCCCGGCCAGAAGCGACGGGATCGCTCGCCGCCGGTGCATCCAGCCGGCCGAGCCGAGCAGGACCAGGGCCACGGCCTTCGCCAGGACGAGCACTCCGTACCCCGAGAGAAGGTTCTCGGGATCACTGCCCAGCTGCAGCGCGGCGGCCGCCGTACCCGAGACCGCCACCGCGACGAAACAGACCAGCGCCAGTGCGCTGAACCGGGGCGCCGCCACCCGGAGGTCCGCACGATCGCGCACCAACAGGAGCAGAGCCAGGAGCCCCCCGACCCAGAAGGTCGCACCGAGCACGTGAACGAGGAGAGCCTGGGTCGCCCAGTAGTGGTCACTCGACGAGGCGGCATGACCCGTCAGCAGCAGGGGGAACATGCCCGCGACCGCCAGCAGCAGGAGCACCTGCCCGCCCGGCCGCGTCGCGACGGCACGCGCGTTCAGCGCCACACCGAGGGCGATGAGCCCGAGCCCCACGAGCGCGCGGCCCTCCGGCAGCTCCAGTCCGTAGGTCAGCGCGCTCGGTGACCCGAGCAGCTCCCCGAACGGCCGGCCGAGAGCCTGGGAGGTCGTGGTGACGAAGAGGCACACCGAGACGCCCGCCCAGACACCTGCCGAGAGGCCAGCGGCTCGCATCGCCCTGTGGCCGGCCGTGCCTATCGTCCCTTTGAGGGCGGGCAGCAGGAACCCGGCGGCCAGCAGTGACCCCACGACACCCACCGCGGAGAGGTCGAGCAGCACGCGCAACATCGGGGCCGCCCAGCCGCTCACCTCTCCTGGGTCGGGCAGTCCCGCGGGCGCGGGTCGCGGGGCGCCGCCCGTGAGCGTCAGGCCGACGACGAGGGCGGCGAGGGCGAGCACGACGATAGGCACCCACCCGAGTCGCGGACGGCCCGCGATCGGCTGCTCGACGTCGGCTACCACCTGTGTGCAGACGGTGTCAGCCATCGGAGTCCGCCCGGGGCTCGCGAGTGCCGGCACGGCGTACGACGGCCGCCCGGGCTCTGACCTTCAGGGAGCCGCCCACCACCAGGACCAGACCCAGCAGGACCAACAGGAGCGCGGAGTCATCCCACCAAGGGCCCTGTTGCACGTCGCCACCGGGGAGCGGACCAGCGCTCACCGACGGCGCGGCGACCGTCGCGACACTTCCCACGTCAGTCGTCGCATCGGACCGACCCTGCTGCCCCCGGCTCCTTGCTGCGGGTGTCGCCTCGGGCCTCGTGACCTCGAACCGGTAGGTGCCGGTGATGGGGTGTCCGTCGGCCGCGACGACGCGGTAGCTCACCTGATAGGGGCCGGCCGCCCGGATCGGGTCGACGTTCACTGCCAGGCGTTCCCCGAGCACGGCGGGTCGGCCCGCCACGCGGTCTCTGCCGCCGGGCCCTCGCACGACGACAGCAGCCGACTGCGGCCGACAGCTCGGAGTCGAATGTGAGGCTGATGCTCGAGACCACGCCGTGCTGGACGGACTCCGGTCGGGGCGTCGCCCCGACCAGCTCCGAGTGCGCCGAGGCCGGGACAGCCAGGGTGACCTGCCCCACGAACATGACGAGCAGCAGCCACCATGCCTTCTTCATCGTTCCCAGTCCCCTCGCGTCAGAAGTCTTGTGTCAGCAGGTGGCCAGAGGACCGCGATCACCCTGCCCTCGACCGCATCCAGCCGAACGGTGCCGAACTGCCGTGAGTCCTCGGAGTCCCCCCGGTTGTCACCGAGCACGAGCACCCGGTCGTCGGGCACCGTGACGGGGCCGTAGTAGACGCTGTCGACCCGTGCGTGGTCGACGTACGGCTCACGGACTCTGCTGTCGTTCACGAACAGCCGGCCGTCGCGGATCTCCACGCGGTCACCGGCCATCCCCACCAGCCGCTTGAGCGCCAGTTCCCCGTCGTCGGGGTTGGTGAAGACGACGAGGTCTCCGCGCTTCCAGCGGCCGAGGTGGCCGGTGACCTTCTCCGCGAGGACGTGCTCGCCAGGCCGGAGCGTGGGCGCCATGCTGGAGCTCGGGATGCGCAGTGGCTCGACCGCCCACGCCCTGGCCCCGAGGAGGAGGGCTCAGCAGGAGGCCCCAGACGAGGCCGCGCCGGAGCCGCCGTACCCCCTTGCGGTAGGGCGGCCGGCGTGGACGTCGGGAGCCTGACACCTCCTCGTCGGTGAGCACCATGGCGCGCGCTACTCCGGCTCAGAGGTTGACCGGCGCTGCGGCCTTGATCGGGTCGTAGGCCGCCTCGTGGTCCGGGTCCCCGACGCTGAACTGCATCATCATGTCGTGGTCCTCGTGCACGAGGTTGTGGCAGTGCATCATGTAGCGACCTCGCGGGGTGGGCCAGCCCTCCCCCGCCGAGGGGCCGCTGAACCTCATCGCCACCCGGACCGTCTCGTTCTCGCCGACGTAGGCGACGTCCTTGGGCCCCTTCTCGTGGGGAAGCACGTTTGCGGCGCTGCCGTTGCGTGACAGGATCTGGAAGTCCACGAGGTGGATGTGCACCGGGTGGAACCAGCCGCCTGACGTGTTGGTCAGGTCCCAGATCTCGATCGAGTCCTGCTCCGGCTCGGCCATGCAGTACGTGTAGTCGCTGTCGATGACGTCTTCCCAGGTCTTGCCGTTGATCGTCCAGTGGCCGTTCGTGCGGATGAACTTGAACTCCCGCTTCTTGACGCCCGCCTTGAGCAGTCCCTGCTCGGAGAAGGTCATGCACTCGGCGACCGGCGCGGGCGCGAGCTCGCCCGGAAGCTTGTTGTTCTCGAGCGACGTCGCGTCGCCGCGGACGCGGAAACGCATGCCGTAGCCGGTCGTGTCCTCGTCGATGTTGTTGGGCAGCGACAGGTTCTTCAGCGTCAGCAAGGCGTTGTCGGGGTACTTCGCGAAGTCGATGACCACCTCGTACCTCTCGGCCATGCCGTGCCTGAAGGAGCTGACGCTGGCCGGGCGGGGCATCAGGCCGGCGTCCGTGCCGATGACCGTCATCGGGACCGCGGACCGGCCGTCGTGCAGCTGCCACCGGTACGAGCGCGAGATCGAGGCGTTGAGGAACCGGAACCGGTACTTCCGGCGCTCGACGACCATCTCCGGCCAGGGCACCCCGTTGACGAGGATGACGTCTCCGTACACCCCGGACTCGCTGTTGTCGTCGTAGATGAGGGTGCCGTCGGTGGCGAACATCGCGTCCTTGATCACCAAGGGCACGTCGTACCGTCCCTGCGGGATGCCGAGGGACTGCTCGTGCTCGTCGTGAAGGATGTACATCCCCGCGAGACCGTTGTAGGCGTTCTGGGACGTGTGATGGACGCCGTGGTCGTGGTACCAGAGCGTCCGCGCCTCCTGGCAGTTCGGGTAGAAGTAGGTCTTCATCTGGCCTGGCATCGTGATGTCCGAGGCGTAGCCGTCGTACTGCGGCAGCGATGCGGACCCGTGCAGGTGGGTCGACGTCGACCGCTTCCAGGGGTCGCTGGTGTACCGCGAGGGCATGGAGGCGTTCGGGTACGACGCCGGCGGCACGTGCAGCAGGTTGGTCTGGTTCACGATGATCGGGTGGTCGTGCGAGATCCGGATCGTAGGTCCCGGGACCATCCCGTTGTAGCCGAACACCGGGGTCTTGTAGCCCGGCATGATCTCGGCCACCCCGAAGGTCTGCACGATGTTGAAGATCGGGTAGTTCCTGGTCGAGCCGTCCCAGCAACGCTGGTCTCCGTAGCCGGCCGACGAGATCTCGGGCGGCGTCACGAACGGCAGGGTGAAGGGCTTCGGCATTCTGCTCGTCGCCATGCGACGGGCCTCGTCCTTGGTATAAGCGATGCGCTCCCACGGCAGCACAGCTGCGACCCCGCCGATGGCGGTGATCTTCAGCAGGTCACGTCGGCTCAGCGTCATGACGGTTCTCCTGAGTGGTTCGGGACATGTTGGGCGTCGCCTCCCCACCAGAAGCGACGTTGCCAACCGTCGCCGCACCCCCTTGGGAGAACCTTGTGCGCTCCACCCCGACCGCCCTAGGAATCCGCAAGGTCCGCTGTCGACCCTTGGCTGCAGTCGACGACCCGCCGACCGTTCGACCGCGGGTTGCGACAAAGGGGGGAACTGATGGGCAATTCCTTGGGGGGATCACGGCTGATCGTGCTGGCCGGGAGCCTGACCTACGCCGGCACCGCCTGGCTCGAGCTGCTGCACAGGGTGGGCGCACAGTCGCCCGAGCATCGGCTGCCGTTCGCCGTGCAGGTCCTGCGGGACGGCAGCCTGGCGCTGCCGCTGGTGGTCGCGGCGGTCATGGCGGTGTTCGCCCTGCCGGCTTCCGCGACCGACTGCTCCCGGGGCGGACGCCTCACGGCGAGCACTCTCCTGCCGGCAGCGGCTGCGGCCTGGGTCCTCGCCACGTCGGGGCCGTTCCTCGCCGTGCTGCTCGGGGCCTCGGCCACTGTTCACATGCCGATGCTCCTGGCCGTGGCCGTCGACCTGCTCACCGTCTTCTCGATCTGTCTTCCGGTCGCTGTGGCTGCTGTTCCTGCCGCGAGACCTTCACCTGAGGTCGGCGCCCTGGTCCAGGGCGCCGCCTCGGGCGGGCACATTGCCATCTCCTCCCGGCGGCGCCCGACGAAGGTCACCACTGCAGGCGCGACAGCGATCGGCTTGGTGGTGGCTGCTGGGGCACCGCTCTTCGCGGTGTCCCCAGCGGCCCACGCCGCGCAGAGCAGCGGCGTCTGTGCGGCCGCGTCGCGGACCGTCACCTATGACGTCGTCGCGATGGAGCTCGACCTGCCGTTGAACGGGTGGGGCGACCACATCCCCGACGCCATGATCTACGCGCTCGCGAACGCAGATGCGTTCCCGAACGCCGAAGACATCCGGCGGGAGCCCGGCCGCGCAACTCCGCTGGTACTGCGCGCTGCGGTCGGCGACTGCATCAAGGTCAGGTTCACCAACCAGATCTCCGGCCGGCGGGTCGGCATGCACGTCGACGGGGTGGCCAAGCGCGTCACCGGGGACGAGGCGAGCGACGGCGCTCGCGTGGGACGCAACGACGACACCACGGCCGCCTACAACCAGACCAGGACCTACACCTGGTACGCCTCGCGGGCCGGCCAGTTCCCCATCAACGACTACGGATCCGGCACCGACTTCGGAAGGAACGAGCCGAGCGACGACACCACCAGCCACGGCTTGTACGGCGGCCTCGTCGTGCTGCCGGCCGGCTACACGTGGCACGAGGAGACCACCGGCAGGGACCTCCTGGCCAAGGACGCCGGCCCGGGCTCGTTCCACGGGGTCGGAGCACCGGTCTTCGCCGACGCGCGGGGACCTGGCCGCGGTGACGACTTCCGCGACGTCGCCCTGGTGTTCATGGACGAGCCGGAGGGCGTCGTCGGCCGGGGCGGTCAGCCGCCGAGGTTCCCGGAGACCGGGGTTCAGGACGTCTCATTCGGCTTCAACTACCGCACCGAGCCGCTCCGCAACCGGCTCCGTGCGGTGCTCGACCACAACGCCGGCAAGAAGGTGACGCTCCCCAACGGCACGGTGATCCTGCCGAAGGACCACTTCTGCGACGGGTGGACCAACGACCAGGACGTCGCGACCAACCAGGCTCGACTCGGGAAGGACCTCGGCGCCTCGGCGTGTCAGGGCGAGGAGTCGCACCTGCAGTCGTGGACCTTCGGCGACCCCGGCAAGCTCACCAAGACCGAGAACGAGGTCGACGTACTCACCTTCGACCACGCGACCGGCGGGTCGTTCACCCTCACGCCTGAAGGACCCGACGCTCATGCCCCGGCTGTCCGAGCAGGGAGAGGTCGACCTGGAAGCTCCCCGCTTCCGGGGAGAGGTCACCACGACCGCACCGATCCCCTTCCCCGCGACCGCTGCCGACGTGAAGGCCGCCCTGATGAGGCTCAAGGTCCTGCCGATGGCCGAGCTCGACCCGGCGGACATCAGGGTCTCCGGCGGGCCGAAGCGGTTCACCATCTCCTTCGCCCAGCACTTCGCGGGCCGCGACGTGGAGCTGTCCGTCGACGGGTCCGGGCTCGTGCACGATCCCGAGGCCGAGGAGCCCGTCGACTCGGGCGACACCGAGGACCCGGCCGACACCGAGGACCCGGCCGACACCGAAGACCCGGCCGACACCGAGGAGCCGACCGACGGCGACCCGGTCGACACGGAGACCGACACGGAGACCGAGACCGACCCGGGGCCGAGACCGACCCAGCGGGCGAGGCCGACGCCGCGACCGACTCCGCGACCGACGCCGCGACTGACACCGAGGCCGAGGTCGCTACAGACTCGTCGGCGACGACGGATCCCTCCCCGACCAACCCGGTCGGCTCCGCCGTCGCCGACGAAACCCCTGGTGCCACCGCCGACGGCGACGCACCGACGGCGGACGTCCGCGACACGGGTCAGGGTGCGACCAAGGGCCGGATCATCGTCCTCAGCGATGCGCTGATCCCCCACACCTACAGGGGTGACGGCGTCCACGTCCGCCTGATCCATCCGGGGGTCAAGGAGACGCACCCGTTCCACCAGCACACCAACCGGTGGCGCCAGGAGTCCGAGGACGACAACTCGACACGCCTCGACGTGCAGTCGGTCGGCCCCGGCCAGACGATGGAGCTCGCCTACGAGGGCGGGGCCGGTGAGGCGATCACCTCGGACCCGAACGACCCAGCAGCCGGGCCGAAGTCCGCCTCCGAGTGGCTCGAGGAGGGCCGTCCGGACATGGCGGCCCTGGCGATCACCAAGGCCAGCAACGGCGACCAGATCTTCCACTGCCACCTCTACCCCCACTTCGCACAGGGGTTCTGGGGCACGCTGAGGGTCTTCGACCGCCAGCGCCCCCTCGACCCGCGGCTGTGGCCGAAGGGCACGCCCCGGTCCTACCCGGACGCCACCCCGATCGAGCCGCTCGCCGCGCTCCCGGACTTCGACCTCACCGCCGTGGCTCCCAACGGGCAGGAGGTCTCCCTGACCCCGATGCCCGACGCTGCTCACCCCGGCTACCCGTTGATGGTCAAGGGTGAGTACCTGCAACGTGCCTACCGGGCACCCGGTGCGGTCGTCGCCGACCGGTTCGGTGACCCGAAGCTGAACTGGCGTCGCCCAGGGGACACTGTCCGCGACTTCGCCGACGACGCCACCACGGACCTCGAGCGCGCCAACATGGTCACCACGTCGGTCGACGGGAAGCGGCGGGCCATCCCCGGCTCCTTCTTCATCGACCCGTGCCCGAAGGGGGCACCGACGCGGGACTACCACCCCACCGCGGTCGACGCGAAGATCGTCTACAACAAGGCCGGCTGGCACGACCCGAACGGCAAGCTGTACGTCGAAGCGCCGCCCAGCGACCCGGCCCGACCCGGCACGTCGATCGATGTCGCGGCCCAGATCCGGCGGCGCATCAGCGCCGGGAGCGTCAAGACCGAGCCCTACAACATGCGTTCTCGTCTCGGCGAGTGCGTGAACATGTTCACCACCAACGCCACCCATCTGGACAACGACCCGAACGTGCCGCTCGACGTGCACGACGGCGACATCAAGGACGGGAAGGTGACGGGAGGCAACGCCTTCCACCTCCCGATCCGGATGAGCGAGCTGAGCACGCACGTGCACCTGGTCCGGTTCGACGAGCTCGCCACGGACGGTACGTCGGTGGGCTGGAACTACGTTCAGGCGCCCATGGTCGGGCAGACCTACAACTACCGGTGGTTCGTCGACGTCGCGTTGCGGACGGTCTACTTCCACGACCACCAGAACCCCAACACCCACCAACAGCACGGCTTGTGGGCGGCGATGAACGTGGAGCCCCCGGGTTCGGAGTGGACCAACCCGTCCGACGGGACGCCGCTGACCCCGGACTACTGCAAGGGTCTCGACGCCCGGAGTGCGCCTGAGCCGGCCTGCTACGGCGTCGGCTCGGTCTCGGACGTCAGGGTGCCCGACCCGTCGAACACGGGCCGCTACCTGGCGAGCTTCCGCGAGTTCACGGTGAACTACTCCGACTTCGTCCCGCTCTTCGACGCGGCCGGCAAGCCGGTCAACCCGCCGACGGTCGCCGACGACTTCGCGACCGACCAGGGCGGGATGGCGATCAACTACCGCAACGAGCCGTTCCCGACCCGCATCAACTCGAGGTCGACCGGCGACCAGGCCGACCCCGCCTACATCTTCAGCTCGGCCGTGCACGGCGACCCGTCGACGCCGCTGTTCCGCGCCTACCCCGGTGACCCGGTGATCTTCAGGTTCATGGGCGGTGCCCACGAGGAGGGCCACAACTTCACGCTGTCGGGTCACCGGTGGCTGCACGAGCCCGACGATCCCGACTCGAGCCTCTTCGACTCGCAGTTCGTGATGATCTCGGAGTTCTTCAACTTCGAGGTGAGCGGGACGCAGATCGTGAAGAAGGGCTCCAAGAAGGATGCGGTGGAGAAGGCCCGCGAGGCCGGCGAGACGGAGTACGGCGCCAACCTGATCCTGCCCTCGGGCGCCGGTGCGCCCGGCGACTACCTCTACAGCTCACAACCGCTGAACGACCTCTGGACGGGCATGTGGGGCATCTTCCGGGTCCAGGCCGCGCAGACCGGCGACCTGCAACCTCTGCCGACCAACGCGCCGCCGTCGAAGAAGGGCAAGACCGGGAGTCCCTGGCCCGCGCTCGCCCCCGGCGACAAGATCGCGCCGTCGAAGACCAGCCCCGACCCCTGCCCGACCCCGTCGAAGCAGCGGAGCTACCACGTGAGCATCGTGCAGCAGAAGGTCGTCTACAACGTCGCCGGCGACAACGACCCGAACGGTGTCGCCTACGTCCTCGACAGCGACCTCGACAGCAAGGGTGCGCCCAAGGCGGGGACCTCCCTCAAGCCGCTCTTCATCCGGGCCAACGAGGGTGACTGCCTCACCATCAAGCTCACCAACCGGCTGCCCCGGTCCGGCGTCCCTGTGCACGAGGGCGACCCGCTCAACCCCTTCGAGAAGTTCGGGTCGAGGGGCACCCCGCAGCTCAGCAACCTCGTCAACGGCAAGCTGCAGACCGTCGAGCCCACGTGGCCCGCGGGAAGCCGGGCGTCGATCAGCGCCTCCGGCCTGGTGCGCAACTACGCCACCACCAGCGCCGGGTCCGCGGTCGGCTACAACTTCGACACCACGGTGGCTCCGGGGTCCTCGTACACCTACCGGTACTACCTCGACACCAGGAACATCGGCGTCGCCGGCTTCGTCGACTACGGGAACGTCCGTGGCACCCGTCACCACGGCGCCTGGGGCGCTCTGGTCGTCGAGCCCGAGGGTGCGACGTACCTCGACCCGCAGACCCTCGGCCCACTGCCGGGTGGCGCCGGTGAGCAGGCCGTCATCAGCTACCTGGACGCGGACGGCAAGCGTCGTTCCTACCGTGAGTTCATGGTCGACGTCCAGGACGGCCTGAACCTCTACGACGCCTCCGGCAAGCCGATCCGGGACCAGGTGCCACCCGAGGAGGACGGCACCACGGAAGCCGAGGACGCGGGCGAGGTCGCGATCAACTACCGCAACGAGCCGTTCGTGAACCGCTTGGGCACCACCGGCGACATCGCCGACGTGTTCAGCTCGGAGAAGTACGGCGACCCGGCCACCCCGGTCTTTCGCGCCTACCCCAACGACCCGGTGATGGTGCGGATCCTCAACAGCCAGGACC
The DNA here is from genome assembly GCA_963721165.1 of uncultured Actinomycetota bacterium. GTDB lineage: Bacteria > Actinomycetota > Actinomycetes > Propionibacteriales > Nocardioidaceae > Nocardioides_C. Next base: position 11,453 of record CAVRIE010000004.1, read on the forward strand.
TGCCTCGGGTGCACACGCTCGGGATCTCGGGTCACAGCTGGCGCTACGAGCCCCGCGACCCCGACAGCAACGTCGTGACGGGTCAGGGCGGCCTCAACACCGGGCGGGTGTTCAACGCCGGCATCTGCGCGGGGAGCAACACCCCGATGTGGAACATCGAGGGAACCGCCGAATGCGCCCAGGACGGAGCCCCTGGCGACTACCTTTACAACGACCGGAACTTCTTCCACATGCTGAGTGGCGGTGCCTGGGGCCTGATCCGGGTGCTCGGCGGGCCCCAGCGTGACCTCGAAACCGCTTCCGAGATGACGGGGATCGTGATGCCGGAGCTGACTCGACGGCCCGCTGCCGGCAGCGGACGTGCCGGGCGGCGTGTTGCCTGGGTCGCGATGGCCCTGGCTGTGTGTGGCGCTCTGCTGTCGGCCGTCCTCATCACCATGGGGGCCGCGCACAGTGACACCAGCGCCGAGGTCGGGTCGCCGGTCGAGACCGGGTACGGGTCCTTCACCGTCACCAGGGTCTCCGAGGCCTTCGTGCCGCGCACGCAGGGCCCGCCCACGATGGCGAAGATGACCGGAGCTGTGGGGACCGACCGGCTCCAGGTCTGGGTCCGCCTGGTCAACGAGGAGGCCGACAAGCCGGTCCGCTTCTCTCCCGACCAGCTCCGGCTCGAGGTCGACGGCGTGGCCGAGCCGCTCGAGGCCGAGGGTTCGACCCTGCGGGCCGACGAGCTGCCTCCGGCAAGCAGCCTCGACGGGCAGGTCTGGTTCGACACCGAGGGGCTCGCGCCGAAGGCTGCCCGTTCGCTGGTGTACACCGCGCCCGGCGGCGACCGCGTCGAGGTCGCGCTACCGCCGGCCGAGGACTCCGGGAAGACGGAGCAGGGAGACCACGGCCACTGAGCCGGCGCTCCCGCCCCAAGATTTTCCCCAGGCCGGCTCGTCAGGGTGTGCTCCATGACCACGTTGACGGCCCCTGCCAGAACGGCTGCGCCGCCGCTCACCCTCGCGGCCACCGCGGCTGGAGTCGCACTCCTCGGCAGCGCGGCGATCCACGCGACGGTCGTGTCGGACCACTACGAGGAGTGGGCTGCCGCCGGGCTCTTCTTCGTCGCGCTGCAGGCCGCGCAGGCGCTGCTCGGTCTCGCTGTGCTGCTTGTCCGTAGCCGGCCGGTGGCAGTCGTCGCGATGACCGTGAGCGCGGTGACACTGGGCGTCTGGGTGCTGTCGCGTAGCCTCGGCATGCCGTTCGGCCCGGCCGAGATGCAGGCCCCCGAAGCAGTGGGAGCCGCCGACCTCGCCTGCGGTCTCCTGGAGCTCGCGACGATCGGGTTCCTGGTTCCCACAGCACTCGGCCTGTCCGAGAGGCGACGCCGGTCGCTCGGGCCGGGCGCACGGCGTACGTCGACAGGGGTGCTCGGCGTCGCCGTGGTGACGGCAATGTTGGCCACGACGGTGGTCGGACTCGTCCCGGCGCTCAGCGGCGAGAGCCACCATCACGCCGGCAGCGCCCCGGACCACTGAGCAGCCGGCCGCAGGCCCGTCAGGACGTGACCAGGTCGGCGGGGAACACCGTCTCCAGGATCGCGCCGCCCGTCGCCGCGCTGCTGAGGTCGAAGCGGCCTCCGAGGTCGCGCACCGTGTCCTCGAGCAGCCGCAGGCCCAGGTGGCCCTCCGCGGGCTCGCTGCCCTCGGCGACACCGGGCCCGTCGTCGACCACGCGCACCACGACGTCCGTGCCGCTCCGCAGCAGGTAGACCTGGACGGTGCTGCCGGGAGCGTGGCTGACCGCGTTGCGCAGGCCCTCCCGCACCACCCGGTAGGCAAGCCGGTTCGCCTCCAACGGTGCGTCGAAACCCTCGCTGACGTGGACGGTGACCGTGAGGCCGGCCTCCTCGGCCCGCATGGCGAGGTCCTCGACGGCCAGGAGGAGACCCTCATGGGCGAGGTTCGGTGGGTAGACGTCGGTCAGCATGCTGCGCAGCGCCGGAACGTCCTTGGCGAGCACCCCGGAGACCTGGTCCAGCGCCCTCCTCGCTGCCGCGGTCCCTTCGGTCGTCGGCAGCTGGCTCCTGACCAGCGGCAGCGCCAGGTTGAGCCCGGCCAGGTCCTGGATCACGCCGTCGTGAAGGTCCTGGGCGATCCGGCGACGCTCGAGCTCCGACGCGAGCAACGCGTGCCGGAGCAGCTTCCCCCGTTCGACCTGCGCCCGCTGCACCCGCTTGGCCAGCGACAACGCCAGAGGCAGGACCATCAGCAGGAACAGCAAGCAGGGCGCCGAGGGCTAGCGGGAGCATCCCCGCGACGATGGCACTCTGGTTGCGTTCCATCGCGTCGGTCGACAGGTACGCCTCGAACACCCAGGGCCGGCCGTCGCTGTCGAAGGCACCGACGTAGACCTCGACGAGCTGTCCGTAGGCGCGCTCATGAGCGTTCTCGGGCTTCTCCAGGTTGCTGAGATCTGCGCTCACGTTCTCGGTGCCGAACAGTGAGGCCACGTCGGGCTCGAGCTCGTACTTCCGGTCCACCAGCGACTTGTCGTCCGCCCAGATGACGGTGCCGTCCTCCGCCCAGAGCTTGATGTGGCTCATCGTCCTGTTGTGAAGGGCAGGCGCCAAAGCATGGCTGATCCGGGCCCGCGCGGACGGGTCACCCGAACGCACTCGTTCGTCGATCACGCCCGACAGGCCGCGCGCAATCGCTCCTGAACGGTAGGTGGCGTCCTCGAGGGCGACATCGCGAGCGATGTGCTGGCTGACGAACACGGTCCCGATCGCCAGCAGGAGCATTGCCACAACGCTTCTCGTCGCGAACCGCGCCACGGCATGGCGTACCACCGAGACGGGACCCCCCGGACGCCCCGTCTCAGTGGACAGCTCGGACACGTATCAGCCCGTTCCTGTTCGCGATGGCGACCGCCTCGAGCTGCGAATGGGCCTCGAGCTTGAGCAACAGGCTCTTGATGTAGCCACGGCAGGTGTGCAACGAGATGGAGAGCTTCTTGGCGACGCTCCGCGCGTCCAGGCCCTCCGCGAGCAGCTCGAGAACCTCCTGCTCGCGCCGTGTGAGCGGCGGAAGGTTGTCCCTGGCGACCGGACGGGCGGTCGCGACGATCCGCCTCAGCAGCTCCGGGTGCACGACGAGCCCGCCCCGGCGCGCGGTGCGCACGGTGGCCAGCATCTCCGCCAGGGAGCCGTCCTTGGGCAGCAAGGCGCAGGCGCCGGCATCGGAGGCGCGGTTGAGTACCGCACGACTGGCGTGGGCGGTGAGGATCACCACCCGGATACCCGGATACCGCCTCACCAGCTCCTCGGTCGCCGCGATGCCGTCCTCGTCACCGATCTGGACGTCCATCATGACGACGCCGGGCCTCAGCCGATCGACCAACGCAAGGCCTTGGCCGACCGTTGCCGCGACGCCGGCGCAGTTCAGGTCCGGCTCGGCTGCGAGCGCAAGCGCCAGCAGCTCGGCGAACGTGCGGTGGTCGTCGACCACCACCACGTCCGTCGTCGAAGCCGACCCCCGTAGGTCATGCTCTGTCTGGATGTCGTTCACGATCCCCCCGGAGTCGCAAAATCCCCCACGGCCGAGCCTCCCCAGGCCCGGCCGCGCCGCTTCTAGTATTTGTCGCCTTTCTCAGGAAAGGACCACTGAATCGAAGAAGCGGGGCACTTTGCCGTCCGAGTTTTACCCGATCGGGTGAAACGCGACCACCCGGACGGGCTACCTCGTGTCGATCAGGCGACCTCGAGTGCTCGCACCGCCACAGCGGCGAGTGCGCTGTCGCTACCGGGGAGCTGGACTCCCGGGATCGACTCGAGCGTCTGGCGAAGCAGTCCGAGGATGAGCCGGAGCTCGGTGTGCCCGCCGCCGAGGCCACTGCCTCCGGGAACGGCGTCGTCACGCAGGATCTCCATGTACAGGTCGTACGTCGCCGGGCCGGGCTCCATGCCGAGCTCGTCGATCATCGCCGCCCGGAGCGAAGCGTAGGCACGCAGCGCCTCGAACCGCTGGCCGGAGAGCCAGAGGGCGCGCATCAGGTGCTGCGCGGGAGCCTCGGCGAGGCGGTCGCGCTCGATCGCCGCGCCGGCGAGACGGATCGCCCGGTCGAGCTCGCCCATGCTCACGGCGTGCCCCGCGGCCCGGCCGCAGGCGACGACGAGCTCCTGCGACATGAAGTCGCGTTCGCGGGTCGCCCAGGCGGTGTAGGGCTCGCTGGCCAGGAGCAGCCCGGCCGTGATCGACAGGGCCTGCTCGGCCAGCTGCACGCAGAACGCCGGTGCGGCTGTCGCCGTCCTGGACAGAAGCCTCCGGACCTCGACGAGGTCCACGCGGACGCCGGCAGGGTCGAGCAGGTAGCCGTGCGACGTGGTTGCCAACAGCGAGCGGCGGCCCTGGGTCAGGCCCAGTGAGCGGCGCAGCACACACACGTAGCTCTCCAGGGTTGCGACGTACGTCTTCGGCGGCTCTCCCTCCCACAGGAGTTCGGCAAGCCGGTCCTTGGCGATCGGCGTCCCGGCCGACAGCGCCAGCAGCTCCAGGATCTGCCGCGGCTTGATGCCGCCCAGGTCGGTCGCCGACAGGACGGCCCCCGACTCGGTGACGACGGACGTAGGTCCGAACAGCTTGATGGTGATCATGGCGAGTCCCCCCTGGACAGACTTTCAGTCATCACAGACTGCGGGTTCTCCGCCGACGCCAGCAGCCGAAGGTGAGGGGGTCGGGGACCCCCATCTTTCGCTGGCCCGTCCGGGTACCTCGACCGCCCACTTGGACCAACTGACGACGAATGCCCGCGACGGCCCGCTGGGTCGGGTAAGCGCCGACATTGCGGCCGGCGCCGGCATCCGGTGCGGCGTGCGCGCAACCCAACCTTTCCCCAAGGCTGGGGCCGGACGGTGACTTCCAACGATCTCTGTCGGCTGACCCAGGCCGGCAACCGACATCGCGTCGTCAGACGACCTGGACCGAAGGAAGCGTCGCATCATGACCAACAACGCCTATCCGCCCGACACACGCCCGCCGCGGCAGCTCGCATCCCTGGCTTCTACGACGGCGCGGTTGCGCGCCATGTCGAAGCGCTCCCGCGCCGCCGCGGCGGCCCTGACCGCGATCGGCATCGTCGCCGCCGGAGCATCCGTGGCGGGTGCCGACGTCGTCTCGGCACCGCCGAGTGGCCTCGTGGCCGTCGCGCCTGCGAGCAGCTCACATGGCTTCCCCGTGTGGTACGAGGACAGCAGCGGGCTGCGTCTCGAGCAGTGCCTCGACCTCGAGGACCCGTACTGCGACCCCGCGTTCCTCGCCGGTGAGATGCCCGACCCCGCAAGTCCGGTGAGCTTCCCCGGGAACTGGCCGATGGAGTCCTTCTACTTCTCGGCCGACTCGGTGATGGACCTGCCGGGCGGGGGCAAGGCAGGTCTGGTCAGCGCCCTCGAGGCGACTTTCGCCAACGGGCAGGTGAAGGACGGCGACCAGGTCGTCTTCGGCCGGGTCCGCTTCGACATCGACTTCCCCGGAGCCGGCACCTACACGGTGACCCACCCCTACGGCAAGGACACCTTCGACGTGTCCGCCTCGGAGGCCGACGGGTTCCGGTACGTCGAGGACATCACGCCGGCGCCGAACAACTTCGACCTGGCGATGAAGTCCCGGATCAACCCGTTCCTCACCTGGGACGACGGCCTGATCACCGCCCCCAACGGAAACAAGTACGTCGGGGACCCGGCCGTCGAGCACAAGGTGACCGGCAGCGCGTTCGACACGAACTTCTTCCGCATCGAGGGACCGAACATCGGCGGACCGGGGATCGACGTGGTGCAGACCGACCTCTTCACCCTCATGGGCAAGGTCTCCACGAACTCCGGGGTCAACGCACACCGGGCCGTGGTCAACGAGTCCTCCTCGGGCAGCTACCTCGACGTGTTCGCGGGCGCAGACGCGGGCGACACGGTGACGGTGCAGGGCAACGGCATCGACAAGGCCACGCTGCAGGCCGACGGCCGCAGGTACTTCGCGCGGATCCCGCTGAACGGCGCGGCGCCCGCAACGGTGACCGTGACCAACGAGAGCGACGTGCCGGTGTCGACGAAGTCCGTGCGGGTCACGGACGGCGTGAACATCTCGAGCGCGGTCTACGACACCGAGAAGAAGACGCTCACCGTCGACGCCCGGTCGACCGACCAGGTCGACCCACCTGCGCTCACCCTGGACCGTCTCGTCGACGCGGACACGGGTGCCCCGGCCACGTTCGCCGACGGCCGGACGGTGCTCGCTCTCGCCACGCCTCCGTCGGAGATCACGGTGAGCTCGGCCGGCGGCGGCTCCGACAGCGCGCCGGTGACCATCTCCGGCGGCGGCATGTCCACCCCTGCGGCAACGGTCGCCATCGTGACCGGACCGGCCACCGCACTGGTCGGTGACACGGTGACCCTGGACGCGAGCGCCTCGCTCAACGCGGACAACCTGGTGTGGGCCCAGACCGGTGGCCCCGACGTGGGCGTGAGCGGCAAGACGACCCCCACGGTCACCTTCACCGCACCGTCGGCAGCCGGCGAGCTGTCCTTCACGGCCACGGCGACGGGCTCGGGCGGTCAGCACACCAGTGCACCGTTCGTGCTCACGGTCTCCGAGTCGGCTCCCGAGCCGCCGGCGCCGGTCGCGCCTGTGGCAGTGGCGACGGCGAACCGGTCGGAGGCGCTGGCCGGCCAGACCGTCACCGTGTCCGGCGCGGACAGCACCAACGCGGCGTCGTACTCCTGGAGCCAGGTCAGCGGCGCCTCGGTCACGGTGCCCAACGGCGGTCAGTCCTTCAGCTTCGCGATGCCGAACACGAAGGAGCCCGTGGTCCTCGCTCTGACGGTGACCTCACCGGAGGGGGCGGTCTCCGAGCCCGCCACGGTCACGATCAAGCCGGTCATCGACCAGCTCACGGTCGGGACGGCAGAGGTTCGAACCAGCAAGAACGAGTGGCGGATCGACGGAACGGCTTCGGTCACGACCACCAACACCGTGAGCGTCTACCTCCGCAAGGCCGACGGCAGCAAGGGCGCCCTCATCGGGTCGGCCGTCGTCGCTCCGCCGGTCGCGCCGGCCACGACGGGTGACTGGGGCATCAAGGTCAGGGGCGGCGTGTCTCCGCTTCCCGGCACTCCCGCGCTC
>CAVRIE010000005.1:0-576353 GCA_963721165.1 uncultured Actinomycetota bacterium
GCCACCGTGGCCTGGTCCATGTGCGTGAACCCCTTGATGGCCAGGACGAGACCGGAGATCCGCGTCGCGGCGTCCTGGATCTCCGACGCAATCGCGCGCACCGAGCAGCCGGAGGCCGCCCACCGGAGAACCGCGTCGAGCGACGGTCCCTGAACCGCCTCGGCAATCTGGTCCAGCGCGTTGATGGTGACGGCGGTCTCGGCCAACGGGCCGGCCATGGCCTCGCCGAGCCCGTGCTCCGCGAGCCAGTCAGCGATGGCGTTCTCGCGGTCGGCCTGCTGAATCGGGGACAATACGCCCAGCGCGCGCGTGGCCAGACACGCCGCCTGCACCCTGTCGATGGCCGCGAGCTGGGCATCGGTCAGCCGCGACGAGCCCAGCGTCCGCGTTGCCACCTCGGCGTCCGCCAACCGCTCCATGAGCAGCGCCGCGCTGCGTTCGATCGCCGCCACCGGGTTGTTCAGCTCGTGAGCCAGGCCGGCGGAGAGCTTGCCGAGCGGAATCATCTTCTCGTCGTGCAGGCCGCTCGAGGTGAAGACCCGGGCGCGGTCGAGCATCGTGTGCACGAGGATTGAGGTGACCTGATGGCAGTCGCGAATCAGGGCGGGCAGGTGATCGCGCAGCACGACGAGGATCTCCGTCGGCTCCTGCGCGACGGAGTCGCCCGGCGAGTTCACAAGGCGCGAGTACGGGAGCACGCCGGTCACGTCGCCGGCCCGCCAGTCCATCACCTTGTGCCGCCCCGCGCCGCAATCGACGAAGATGTCGACGTGGCCCGTCAGCAGGATGAAGAGACCATCCACCGGGGCGCCCGCCGCCACCATCAAGTCGCCGTCGTTCAGGCGCCGGACGACGCCGTGCGCGGCCAGCCACGCGAGCTCTTCGCGGGGGGCCGCGCCGAGGGTCTTGTGTGCGGTAAGCCGATCGACAAGATCTGTCGCTTCCACGTGCGCACTCCCTGACCGAGCAACTGGGTACGGTTGTTCGATATTACCTCATGACGGGGTCGGCATGAGGGGCTCGGAACAGCCGGCAAGGCGCGCGCATTGTGATGCGTCGGCTCACCCCCGCGGCTGCATGCGCGCCTGCCGCTCCCGCGTCAGGTGGGGCACGAGGCCGAGCAGGCGCTCGATCAGCATCAACTGGCCGCGATGATGCATCTCGTGCTCCTTGCTCGACAGCAGCATCTCGAAGCGGCTCTTGCTCGAGGGCGGCTCACCGGGCATCTCGACGCGCTCCGCCAGGAACGGCTCCGGCAGGCTTTCGATCCAGGACGCCCACGCCTCTCCGTTCGCCCTCAACGCCTCGACGATTTGCGCCTTGCTGGCCAGCCGCGCTTCCTCTTCTCTGGACCGCGCGATGAGCGCCCCGAAGTCGATCCCCGCGAGCGTCGCGCGGTGTTCGTCGGCGTGCGGACCAGTTTCTGGAAGTGGTATCCCAGCGCGATGTGCGCCAGCAACTCGCCGACGGATCGCGAGTCGGGGGTCGGCCTGAAGCCGTATGCGCTTCGGGATCTCTTCCGCGATCTGCAGCGTGTTCTTGCGGACGACCCGGAGGCTGGCCGCCAGTTCTCTGGCTCCGTAGTAGGTCATGGGGTCCCTCATGCGTCATTGACAGGATGGTTACCGGATGTTCTTCATCCTACCGCGTGCCCGCTCCACTGGCAGGAGGAGTCGGGAACAATTACGGATCGTAGCCCGCCGCGACGACAAAATTGTAAGCATCGCAGTCGGTCACGGAATTGTCAGCGCCGAGCGCTGCTGTACGTGATTGATCCCGACCCCTCCACTCGGCCTGGGACCCTGGGTGTCAGCGAGTCCGGGCTCGTCAGGAACTTTTCGAAGAAGGCGAAGTGCGAGGCGCTCGCCGTCAGCGGCACGGGCCCGGTCTTGTCACCGACTTCCATCACCTCGGGCCTGTCGCCGACGGCGTCCCATTGCGGCAGTCCCTTTCCATTCGGGTCCCCTGCGGCGGCGAAGTTGGCCCAGTAGGAAGACATCATTTCAGCGATCCTGTGATCCGCTTCGACGAAGGGCCGATCGGACATGTACAGGGTGTTCAGGACGTACGGGACCTCGGAAGTGTGGAAAGCGCCGAAGCTTCGCCGCGTCCGGCCCGGGCAGTGTGTGGTCCCAAAGGTACAGGAACGCCTTCGTCTTCGCCGTGCCGCTCCTTTCCTTCGCCCACAGGTGCATCGAAACGAGCGCCTGGTCGCGGCTGCTTTGAACCTGCACAACCGCAGCCTCGGCGTCGCCGGCCGCGGGATACAGCTTGAGGAACTCGTCCGCGAGCGCTCCGTACTGCTGACGTGCTCGCTTCACAAATGAGTCCAGCGTGACCGGCCCCCGGGAGGCCCCAATCCGCCCAATTCACCCAGGTTCGCGCCGGTGAGAATCGGAACGTCGTTCTGCTTTCCCTGAACCGTGATCTCGCGCACTGGGGCCGGTGTGACGTAGCCGTCCACGATCGGCGAAAATCGGGGGCCGAGGGGCTGCGCGCCGCTGGGGCCGTCGGCGCGGCTCCGTCAGCTGCTGCCACGACAACGCTCGCACTCCGCCAAGGTCGCCGCGCCCTTCCGCCGAACTTCCGCCCGTCGGCTTCGCATCCGCCAGCGTCCGGGTGCGGCGCTGATCCCGCCGCCCCCGACGCTCGATCCGCCGCTCTGGACGATGGCCCGATGGAACAGGCCGCTTGGCCAGCGGTGATGCGATGAGGCCGTGCACGGACATCCCACCGGCCGACTGCCCGGCGATCGTGCACGCGTTCGGGTCGCCGCCGAACGCCGCGATGTTGTCCCGCACCCACCGGAGCGCCGCAATCTGATCGAGCAGCCCGTAGTTGCCCGACGCGCTGGGCGCTCTCCTTCGACAATTCCGGATGCGCCAGGAAGCCCAGCACGCCGACGCGATAGTTGACGCTGACGAAGACGAGCCCCTTCCTCGCCAGTCCTTCGCCGTCGTAGGCGGGCACCGCCGTGACCCTTCGGAGAACCCGCCGCCGTAGATGTAGACGAACACTGGCCGGCGTTCTGCGCCGATCCCGCTGCCCGTCCAGACGTTCAGGTAGAGGCAATCCTCGCTGACCTCGCCGTGCGTCATGAACTCGTAGGTCCATGGCTTGCGCTCGCTCACGATGGTCTGGATGCAGCTGGCGCCGAAGCTCGCGGCCCGCCGCACGCCGTTCCAGGGGACGACTGGCCCGGGCGCCTTCCATCGGCGGTCGCCCACCGGCGGCGCGGCGAAGGGGATTCCCTTGTAGGCGACCACCGCGGCGCTGCGGCCCGGCGCGCCCGTGATGCGGCCTCCGGTGACGCGGACCGACGTGCCGGCAGCAGCCGAGAGCGGAACGGCCGCCGCCACCGCGAGCAGGAGCGAACGACGCAGATACGCATGTGAACCTCGCGCGGGGACGGTGCGGCGCCATTGTAGATCGCGGCAGCCGCCCGGCCGCGTCCCGCGTTGGTGTACGATGTCACACGATCAGGCTTCGCGGAGTTCCGCTGGTCCACACGCGTCACCCGCCCCTCGACATCGGGAGAGATCGCATGGCACGCGCACGCACGACCCGCCCGCACCGCCTTGCCCTCGCCGGGGCCCTCGCCGCGCTCGTCCTCGCGCTGCAGGTGCAGGCACCCGCCCAATCCGCCCAGACGCCGCTCAACCTCTACGGGCGCGGCGCGGCGGGCGCGAACGGCGTGGTGGCCGCGGCGAAGCCCGAGGCGTCGCGGGTCGGTATCGACATACTGAAGATGGGCGGCAACGCCGTCGACGCGGCCGTTGCCACCGGGTTCGCCCTTGGCGTCCTCGAACCGAACGCGTCGGGCATCGGCGGCGGCGGCTTCATGGTGGTCAAGCTCGCCGGCATGAAAGAGGCCGTCGTCATCGACTTCCGCCCGACGGCGCCCGCCGCGGCTGCGCCCGACATGTACAAGCTCGACGAGCGCGGCCGCGTGATCGGCAACGCCTCGGTCGAAGGCGGCCTGGCGTCGGCGGTGCCGGGCGAGGTCAAGGGCCTCCTCTACGCCCTCGACAAGTACGGGTCGAAGACGCTCACGCGCGCCCAGGTGATGCAGCCGGCCATCGACTGGGCCGAGCGCGGCGTGCCGGTCACGGTGAACCTCGCGCAGATTATCAAGGACAACTACGGCAAGTTGAGCAAGTTCGAGAACGGCCTCGCGATCTACTCGAAAGACGGCTTCCCGCCCGAGATCGGCGACACCATCGTCAACAAGGACCTGGCGAACACGCTGCGCCTCATCCAGGCGAAGGGGGCGGACGCCATCTACACCGGCGACATCGCGGCGAAGATCGTCGCCGAGAACCGCAAGCGCGGCGGCATCCTTTCGCTCGAAGACCTGGCCGGCTACCAGGTCAAGGTGCGGACGCCGGTCACGGGTTCGGTCCCGCGGCTACACCATCGTCACCGCCCCGCCGCCGGCCGGGGGCACGCACGTCCTCCAGTTGCTGAACATCCTCGAGACGGCCAATCTGAGCGCGCTCGGCGAACAGAGCACCGCCGCCGCGCATCTGTGGGCGGAGGCCTGCAAGCTGGTCTTCGCCGATCGCTCGAAGTCCTCGGCCGACCCGGACTTCATCACGGTCCCCACCGCCGGCCTGGCCTCGAAGGCCTACGCAAAGTCGCTGGCGTCGTTGATCAGCCCGTGATGCCGTCCTGAAGAACCCCGGGGCCGGTGACCCGTCCAAGTACGAATCCGGTTCGACGACGTCCTTCAGCGTGATGGACAAGGACGGGAACATGGTGGCGGTCACCAAGACGATCAACATGTTCTTCGCGTCGGGCGTCGTGGTGCCTGGCACCGGGATCATCATGGGCGACGACATGGACGACTTCGATCTGAAGCCGGGCTCGGTGAACTCCATCCAGCCCGGCAAGCGCATGCTCTCGAGCATGAGCCCGACGCTCGTGCTCGACCCGCAGGGCCGGCCGTTCATGGCCCTCGGGTCTCCCGGCGCCACGCGCATCATCCCGACGCTGGCGCAGGTGATCTCGAACGTGATCGACAGGGGCATGCCCATCCAGGCGGCTGTCAGCGCGCCCGCCTCTTCCAGGGCCAGGCGGGAAGCCTCGTGCTGGAGGGCCGCTACTCGATCAACGCGTACAATGGATTGGTCGCGCTCGGGCACTCGGTGACGGTGAACGCCGATTTCGATGCCTACTTCGGCGGCGTCCACGCGGTGCTGTACGACCACGCGGCGAAGACACTGCATGGCGGCGCCGATCCGCGCCGGGACGGCCAGGCCGCGGGATACTAGTCCGGAGGAGTCGAACTGTGAAGATACCCATGCTGCTTGCCGCGGTTGCCGTCCTCGCGCTCGCGGGCACCGCGGAGGCCCAGACCCTGGCCCTGAAGGCCCCGATCGCCACCAAGCCGGCGTTTCTCACCACGGTCGGCCAGAGCGCCGACATCGAAATGGTGAAGGTCCTGCTGGACCGGAGCGCCGTGCCCTACAAGGCCAACGCCCAGGCGAAGGCCGGCGACCTGGCGGCCTCTGGGGCGAAGACGCTTGTGGTGGTGCTCGGCGGCAGCACGAAGGGCCTGGGCGCCGCGGGGATTTCCGCCGACGCCGAGATTGACCGCGCCAAGGCCCTCCTCGCCGAGGCGAAGAAGCTCGGCATGACAATTATCGGCGTGCACGTGGGCGGCGAGGCCCGCCGGGGCCAGCTGTCCGACACGTTTATCCAGGCCGCGGTGCCTGCCTGCCAGTACCTGGTGGTGGTCGCCGACGGCGACAAGGACGGGTTCTTCACCAAGCTGGCCGGCGCTGCCATCCCGATGGACAAGGTCGAGCGCATGTCGAAGGCGGTCGAACCGCTGCAGAAAGCGTTCAAGTAGACGGGATGAGCACGCCCGACACGTTGCTGCTCCTGCTGACAGGCGCGTGTTTCGTCGCGCTCGTGGTCGCCGCGAGGCTGCCGGTCTCGCTCAGCCTGGCCGCCGCGTCGCCGCCGGGCCGGCGGCCTCGCCCTTGTTCTCGCCCTTGCCGGACGACAGCGGCTGGCCGACCTTGCAGTTGTCACGGTAGATCGCGGTCGCTTTGAGACCGAGCTTCCACGACTGCAGGTAGATGTCCTCGATCTCCTCGATCGTGGCCGTCTCAGGCAGGTTGCACGGTCTTGCTCATGGCGCCGGAAATGAACGGCTGGCACGGCGGCCATCATCCGCACGTGACCCATCGGGGCGAGCGCACGCGCACCCATCGCGCAGTCGAAGACCTCGTAGTGCTCGGTCTTCAGGCCGGGGGCGTCGATGACGTGGCCGTGCTCGGCGATGTACTCGACGATCGCCTCGATCTGCTCCTCCTGGTAGCCCAGCTTGCGGAGCGCACGCGGCACGGTCTGGTTGACGATCTGCATCGAGCCGCCGCCGACGAGCTTCTTGAACTTCACGAGCGAGAAGTCGGGCTCGATGCCGGTGGTGTCGGCGTCCATCATGAAGGAGATGGTGCCGGTGGGCGCGAGCACGCTGGCCTGCGCGTTGCGGTAGCCGTTCTTCTCCCCCAGCTTCACGACCTGGTCCCAGGCCTTGGTGGCAAGCGCGTGCACGTCACGGTCGGCGGTGTGCAGGGTGCGCACCGCGTCGTTGGCGGCCTGGTGCTTGCGCATGACGCGCTTGTGGGCGTCGGCGTTGCGGGCGTAGCCGTTGTACGGACCGACCACGGCGGCGAGCTCCGCGGAGCGCTTGTAGGACTGACCGGTCATCAGCGACGTGATCGCGGCAGCCATCGCGCGGCCGCCGTCGGAGTCGTAGCCGAGACCCATCGCCATCAGCAGCGCGCCGAGGTTGGCGTAGCCGATGCCGAGCTGGCGGTAGTTGCGCGTGGTCTCACCGATCGACTCGGTCGGGAAGTCGGCGAAGCAGATCGAGATGTCCATCGCGGTGATGATCAGCTCGACGGCCTTCGCGAACAGCGGAGCGTCGAAGGTGTCGTCGTCCTTGAGGAACTTCATCAGGTTCAGCGACGCCAGGTTGCAGGACGAGTTGTCCAGCGACATGTACTCCGAGCACGGGTTGGACGCGGTGATCCGGCCCGTCTCCGGGTTCGTGTGCCAGTCGTTGATCGTGTCGTCGTACTGCAGGCCCGGGTCGGCGCACTCCCAGGCGGCCTTGGCGATCTTGGTGAACAGCTCGCGGGCGTCGACCTCTTCGATCACCTCGCCGGTCTGCCTCGCACGCAGACCGAAGGAGGTGCCGTCCTCGACCGCACGCATGAACTCGTCGCTGACGCGGACGGAGTTGTTGGCGTTCTGGTACTGCACGGACGTGATGTCCTTGCCGCCGAGGTCCATGTCGAAGCCGGCGTCACGCAGCGCGCGGATCTTGTCCTCCTCGCGCGCCTTGGTCTCGACGAACTCCTCGATGTCGGGGTGGTCGACGTCGAGGACGACCATCTTGGCCGCACGACGGGTCGCTCCCCCGGACTTGATGGTGCCCGCGGAGGCGTCGGCGCCGCGCATGAACGACACCGGGCCGCTCGCCGTACCACCGGAGCGTCAGGAGCTCCTTCGAGGAGCGGATGCGCGAGAGGTTGAGGCCCGCGCCCGAGCCGCCCTTGAAGATGAAGCCCTCTTCCTTGTACCAGTTCAGGATCGAGTCCATCGAGTCGTCGACGGACAGGATGAAGCACGCGGAGACCTGCTGCGGGGAGGGCGTGCCGACGTTGAACCAGACCGGGGAGTTGAAGGAGAAGTACTGGTGCACGAGCAGCCAGACCAGCTCGTGCTCGAACGTCTCGGCGTCGGCGGGGGTCGCGAAGTAGCCGTGCTCCTCGCCGGCCTTGCGGTAGGTCTTCACCACGCGGTCGACGAGCTGCTTGAGGCTCCACTCACGCGCGTCGGTGCCGACGGCGCCGCGGAAGTACTTCGTGGTGACGATCGTCGAGGCGTTGACCGACCAGAAGTCGGGGAACTCCACGCCGCGCTGCTCGAAGACGGCCTCGCCGGTCTTCCAGTTCGTCTGGACGACGTCGCGGCGCTCCCACGTGATCTCGTCGTACGGGTGCACGCCCGCGGTGCTGAAGACACGCTCGATCTTCAGCCCCTTGCTCTTGCGAGTACGTGCTGACCCGCTGACCGTCTCCGTCATGTGTTGCTCCTGTTCCCCTGATTGTGACTTCGTTGTCGTCTGGCTGTACTGCTTTGCACGCACCGAACCGGTGCTGGTGATGCTGTGGTGGTTTGCCCGACGCGCCGCTTCCCCACGACGCGCCGGGCAGTCTGTGGTCAGCCCGTGGAGACAGGCTGAGGTACGTCGGACGGGCCGGCCGACTGGGTCGGCATCTCCGGGGCGTCCGCCGTGGTTTCGACAGGCTCAACCGACGCAGGCGGCTCAACCGACGACGGCGGCTCAACCGACGCGGATGCTTCACGGACCGATCGCTCGGCCCGGAGCAGTGCGATCTCCTCCTCGAACGCGTCGGCCGACTCGAAGGCCTTGTAGACGCTGGCGAAGCGGAGGTAGGCCACCTCGTCGAGCTCGCGGAGCGGGCCGAGGATCGCCAGGCCCACCTCGTTCGCGGGGACCTCGGCCCAGCCCTCGGCACGAAGCGCGGCCTCGACCTTCTGGCCCAGGCACGCGAGGTCGTCCTCGGAGACCGGCCGGCCCTTGCACGCCTTGCGCACTCCGGAGATCGCCTTGTCGCGGGTGAACGGCTCGGTCGCGCCGGACCGCTTGAGCACCACGAGCTGCATCTGCTCGACGGTGCTGAACCGCTTGCCGCAGGACTGGCAGGTCCGCCGCCGGCGGATCGCGCTGCCGTCCTCGGCGACCCGGCTGTCGAGCACCCGAGTGTCGGTGTTGCGGCAGTACGGACAGTGCATCTCACCGCTCCTTCCACTCGTCTAGTTCAACAGTCGGCACCGACAGTTTCTGCCCGGTTCAGGTGAGGTCCGGCCGGGGTCTGGGGCCGGACTGCCTGTGGGGAGAACTGTGGGTAACTTGGGGACAAATAGCAGTTGCCTGTGCACTTCCCAGCACTACCTGTGGAAAATTACATCGGTGTGACTACTAGATGTAGTGGTAACCGTACGCGGGGCCCCTAGGGCACGCAACCAGAACGCAGATTCTGGACACAGAACTTTTCGGGCCAGGACAAAACCGCAGGTCAGAGGCCCTGTCGAGGTCCCAATTCGGGCGTGTCGGACACCCGTGTCGGCGTGTCGCCAGCTCGCCCGCCAGCGCCTGGAACAGCAGCCGCGCGGGCGTGCCAGAGCACGTTCGTGTCATTCCTCACTAGTCACATGAAGGAGGACACATCGGGCGGCTCTTCAAGGTCGGCCGACAGCGCCTGCTCGGAGGCTGGAGTGATCGAAGACAGCCGCGCACGAAGCGGGCCGAACCGCAACGCATGGCCCTTCTAGGCCATACCGGACCCGAAGCGACGTTTCTACCTTGTAGGTAAAGGATCGATCGGCTCAGCCGCGGTCGGCAGTCGGGACCGCTGTGTGGATGTACTGGGGGTCAAGACGATGCAGGAGTCGCCGAAGTATGCGTGCGACCTGATCCTCAAGGGCGGGATCACCAGCGGGATCGTCTACCCGCCGGCCATCGCCGAGATCGCCAAGGATCACAAGCTCTGCTCGGTCGGCGGCGCCTCCGCAGGTGCCATCGGCGCGGTCGCCGCCGCGGCAGCGGAGCTGGGCCGCTCGTCGGAGACAGGGGGCTTCAAGCTCCTGGAGACACTCCCGGCCGCGTTGGCGGAGACCGACTCCACCGGGCGGACGAAGCTCCAGCGGCTCTTCCAGGCAGAGCCCGCGACCTCGCAGCTGTTCGACCTGGTCTGGTTCCTCCGCAAGTACCGTGGCCGCGAGCTGATGAGCGGCCTGATCAGCCCGGCTCGGCTCGGGCAGGAAGGCGCCGCGGTTCGTCACGCTGGCCGGGGCCGCGCTGCTCGTCGTCTCGGTCGCCCTGCTGGTGGTGGCACTGCTGCTCGCTGGGCCGTGGTCGCTCGTCGTGTCCGTCCCCCTCGTCGCCCTCGCGGCAGTCGTGTGGTGGGTCATGAACAAGGCAGGTCGCGTGTACGAGGAGTCCCGCCACCTGGCCACGAGCGCCCCTGCCCTCCTGGCGGACAACTTCCACGGCCTGTGCTCAGGGAAGACGCCACAGGGGTCGGCGGACGACGCGCTCACCGACTGGCTGCATGCCACGACTCAGGCCCTTGCCGGTCGTGGAGACGGCCAGTCGGCCGGAGAGGCCCTCGGCTGAAGACAGACGTCGGCCGGAGACAGCACGTCGCCGGCCGGCCGCCACGGCGCCCCGGTCACCTACGGCGAGCTCCGCGCGGCCGGCATCGACCTGGTCACCGTCACGACCAACATCAGCCAGGGGTCGAGCGAGACCTTCCCGCTTCGGAACGGAGGCTGGGCCTTCCACCCCGACGAGATGCGGCGGCTGTTCCCCGACGACGTCGTGGAGCATCTGGTCAAGCACTCCCCCGACACCAACGGCGCCGGAGCGGAAGGCTGCCCTGGAGCGCCTCGGGCTGCTGATGCTGCCGGAGCCCGATGACCTGCCCATCATCATGGGCGCGAGGGTCAGCCTGTCCTTCCCCGTGCTGTTGTCCGCTGTGCCGTTGTACGTCTGGGCTCCGCGCCGTACGGCAGACGGATGGGAGATGGACTTCCTCAAGTGCTGGTTCTCCGACGGGGGCATCACCTCGAACCTGCCGGTGCACCTGTTCGACCGTCCGTTGCCGACGCGTCCGACGTACGCCATCAACCTCGGTGGCGGGGCGGACCCCGACGAGCCGCCGGGTAGCAACGTGTGGCGTCCGGTGAAGACCGGTCAAGGGCAGGCGCGTCCCGCCGCCACCATCGACTCCACGCCGCAGTTCCTCTCGGCGGTGTTCGACACCATGCAGAACTGGACCGACAACTCCCTGATCCGGGCGCCCGGGCAGCGGGATCGCATCTGCACGATCCGGCTGGGACCCGGAGAGGGCGGCATGAACCTCGACATGCCCTCGGAGGTGATCACCGGTCTGGTGTCTCGGGGTGCCGCCGCCGGACGGAACCTCGCCTGGATCCGACGCGGAACACTCGCGGACTGGCAGCCCAGCGACCCGGACGAAGCCGCCGATCTACGCACACCAGTGGGACCGGCATCGCTTCGCGCGCCTACGCACGGTCCTGGCCGGGATCGGGAGCTACCTGGCCGACACCCGGACGGGGCTGGACCACCACTTCGCGCCGGACCTCGACTACCTCGACGTCGCAGACCTGGCGACCCGGGAGAAGTGGCTGCCCTACCGGGAGAGCTGGACGACGCAGCGGATCGCCAAGCTCAAGGAGGCTGTGGAGCGGATCTTCACCGGAGACGTCGCGCCGCTCACCGATACCGCCCCGGCAGGATCTCGCCTGGGCTACAGCGCCTACGGACGTCCGGTCGAAGAGACCGCCGCGACCGCCCGCGCCGCCTGCCTCGGGCAGCTGAGGCTTACGGCGTCGGCGAGGTCCCCGTCGTCGGCTCAGAAGTCGTGGGGGTCGAGGTGGGCGTCGGAGCCGTCGTGGTGGGCTCCCCGCCGGGCACCTCCTCCGGCAGCTGCGGCGACTCGGTGTACGTCGGCGACGGGATCGACGAAGGCGTCTCCGACGGCGTCGGGGTCTCCGTGCCGGAGGACGGCGAGGTCGCGCCCTGGCTCGGCGTCTGGTCCGGGACCGTCGTCGGCTCCGGCGTGGCCGGCCCACCACCGCGACCACCGATCCCGGGGATCGACGTGCGCTGGTGGCTGTCGCTGCCGCCGGTGTACGACGAGACCGCCCGGCCGGTGATCAGCTCGAAGGTCAGGATCGCCAGCATCGCGACGACGAAGATCGCAGAGGCAGCCCAGGGCGATCCGCTTCCACGGGAGGCCCGCGAGCATGGTGCGCCAGTCGATCCGGTCCGGCGCCTCCTCGGCCTCCTCCAGCTCGACCTTGGCCTGCTCGAGGTCCTCCCCCGCGCCGGCGATCTGCTCGTCCGCCTGCGGCCGGTCCACAGCGAGTCTCTGCGTTGCCTCGTTCAGCTTCGACTGGGCTCGCACGACC
The DNA here is from genome assembly GCA_963721165.1 of uncultured Actinomycetota bacterium. Taxonomy (GTDB): domain Bacteria; phylum Actinomycetota; class Actinomycetes; order Propionibacteriales; family Nocardioidaceae; genus Nocardioides_C. The sequence goes on from CAVRIE010000005.1 coordinate 12,043, forward strand.
CGGGTGGCGGCAACCGCGTGGGCGCGGGCGACCCGGTCCTTGGTGACGGCGATGTAGTAGGAGTACACCGCGCCGCCCACAGTCGCGACGACGCTTCCGATCGCAGCGCCGATGACAGTCCCCGCCACGCCGACGGTCGACAGCAGCACAGCGGAGGTCACCGCGGCGAAGGCACCAGCCATCGACTGGACCCAGTTCACCTCGATGCGCCGTCTGTCCTCGGTACCGGAGTCGCTCTCACCCATGTGTTCCCAGTATCCGGGAGCCGCCCGAGGACACATGCCGCATTCCTACCGAACCCGGATTGTGGCGTGTGCCATGCTGGCGCGATGCTGACCAGCGGCGCCCCTCAGCGCGCGCACGAGCACGCGCAAGGGTGACCTCGTGGCGATCCAGCTCAGCCGGCGTACCGCTCTCAAGACGCTCCCCCTCCCCCTCGCTGCCCTGACCGCCGGCTGCCTCAACGACTCCTGGGAGGACCTCCCCAAGGCCACGCTCACCATCGCGACGGGCAACCGCGGTGGCGTGTTCGACCGCTACGGCGAGGCGCTCAGCAAGGTGCTGAACCGCCGACTCACGGGAGTCACCGTGAGGACCAAGCCGACCAACGCCTCGGTGGAGAACGTCCATCTCGTGGCCAACGGCGAGTGCGAGGTCGGTTTCGCCCTCGCCGACACCGCCTCCGACGCCGTGCGTGGCACCGGCAGCTTCGACCGGCGGCTCGACCTCGTCGCGCTCGCCCGGACCTACGACAGCTTCGTCCAGCTCGTGGTGCGCGCCGACTCGTCGATCACCGATATCGCCGACCTGCGCGGCAAGCGCGTGGGCATCGGCGCACCCGGCTCCGGGACCCAGGTGCTCGCCCGCCGGATCCTCCAGCAGGCGGGCCTGAACCTGACCGACGTCCAGGTCGCCTCGGAGTCACTCGAGGCGTCCGCCGACGCCCTCCGCGCGGGCACCCTCGCGGCGTTCTTCTTCGTCAGCGGCATCCCGAACCAGGCGGTGCTCACGCTGAGCCAGGACACCGCGATCCGGCTGGTCCCGCTCGACGCGTTCGTCCCCGGCATGGTCGAGACCTACGGCCCGGAGTACGTCGGAGGGCCGATCCCCGCGTCGACGTACGGACTCTCCGAGGGCGTGGACACCGTGAGCGTCAAGAACTACATCGTCGCCAACCAGGACATGTCCGCGGACCTGGCCTACGCCGTGACGCGGGTGATGTTCGAGGCGCAGGACGAGATCGACCGGGTCGCGCCGGGAGTCAGGCAGCCGACCCTGGGTGCGGCGATCTTCACGTCGCCGCTGGAGCTCCATCCGGGGGCGGTGCGCTACTTCCGGGAGCAGAAGTCCTGACCGGCGGGAACCCGACCTCCACCTGAAGCCCTCCCCCGTCGGGTGCGCTCACCTCCACGGTTCCGCCGATGTCGTGCATGCGCGCCCGCACGATCGCGAGGCCCAGCCCGGTGCCGGGGACGTTCTGGTGCTGGCGACCGCGGAAGAACCGCGCACCGACCTTGCCGATGTCGTCGGCGTCGAGCCCCGGCCCGTGGTCGCGCACCCGCAGCAGCACCCCGTCAGGGGCCGAGGCCACCGTCACCTCCACCGGCGTATCCCCGGCGAACTTGCTCGCGTTGTCGAGCAGCGCGTCGAGCACCACGTCCACCAGGTCAGGGGTCGCGAGCCCCGAAGCCGAAGCAGGCGCCTCCACGGAGAGCGAGGAGAACACCGGCTCCCACATCTCACACCGGTGCCGCGCCTTCGCGGCCACGTCGACCGGCACGGCGGCGACCGCCGAAGCACCCACCTGGCTCAGGTCGAGCAGCGCCTCGACGATGTTGTTGAGCCGGTCGGTCTCCTCCAGCACGGTCTCCACCTGCTCCGCGTCGGCGCCGGAGGAGCCGAGGTTCTCCACGCGCAGCCGCAGCGACGTCAGAGGGTTCCCGAGCTGGTGCGCCGCGTCGGCGACGAGGTCACGCTGCTGCTGTTGCGAGGTCTCGACGTTGTCCGCCATGACGTTGAAGGTGTTGGCGAGCTCCTGCAGCTCGGGCGGGCCGATCTCGTGCGCCCGTGAGCTCAGGTCCCCGGTCGCCAGCCGCTTGGCCGCCCCTTCGAGGTCGTGCACCGGCCGCATCACCCAGCCCACGAAGGGCACGACCACCCCGAACACCGTGAGCGCCAACGCCGTCAGCCCGCCGAGCACCAGCCAGAACAGCCACGTCTCGATGCTGTCCTGGACCGACGTGGTCGGCGCCACCAGCACCACGGCCCCGAGCACCTGGGCGTCGCGGCCGACGGGGCTGCCGATCACGACCTCCTCGTCGGTCCACGGCCATGCGGTCGCCGGGGGTGTCGACGTCCTGCCGGACAGGGCGTCCTCGATCACCTCCGGCACGCGTGCGTCACGAGGGTCGGTCTCCCTGCCCGAGCGCGCGACGACCTGCCGGTTGGCGTTCGTGACGAGCACCGACCCGCCGTACACCTGGGCGTAGCGTCCGAGGTCGGAGGCGAGCCCGGAGGTGTCGCCACCCTCGAGCGCGTCCTCGGCCAGCACGGTGAACCGGGTGACGTCGCCGAGGCGGCTGACGAAGAGGTCCTGGGTCCGGTCCTCGGCGAACGTCGTGATCAGCGGCGCCATCAGCGCCACGAGCACGACCCCCACCAACGTCATGGAGAGCACGAGCAGCCGGCGTCGCACGGGTCAGCCCCTCGAGCCGTCGACGCCGATCCGGTACCCCACGCCGCGCACCGTCTCGATCAGCTCGGGCCGGCCGAGCTTGGAGCGCAGCGAGGAGACGTGGACGTCGAGCGTCCGCGACGCCCCGACCCAGGACGTGTCCCAGATGCCCTCCATCAGCGCCTCCCGCGTGACCGCGTCGCCGTTCGCCTGCACCAGCATGCTGAGCAGCTCGAACTCCTTGCGGGCCAGAGCGACGGGCTGCTCCTCGACGTACGCCTGCCAAGCCCCGTGGTCGAGCCGGATGTCACCGAGCCGGGCGACGAGCTCGACCGGCTTCTTGCCCACCCGCCGCATCACGGCGTCGATGCGTGCCATCAGCTCCGCCGTGCGGTACGGCTTGGTGACGTAGTCGTCGACGCCCGCACGGAGTGCCGAGACGACCGACGCCTCCTCGCGCCGAGCGGTCACCGCGATGATCGGAACCTCGCTCGTGTCGCGCATCTGCCGGCAGAGCGCGAGGCCGTCCTGGTCGGGCAGCCCCATGTCGAGGAGCACCAGGTCGACAGCGTGGTGCTTGGTCAACGCCTCGGCCGCCGTCGCCACGCGGGTCACCTTGAGGTGGGCGCGCTGGAGGGCCGGGAGCAGGGCGGCTACGACCCGGTCGTCGTCCTCGACGAGAAGTACTCGCATGCCGCCTTCATGGGTTGGGTACCGGACCTCAAGAGTGTGTAAAGTCTCGGCCTTCGGGGAGTCGTTGTGACCGACAACACGCCTACGTTACCCGGCATGCCTACGCCGACCGCCACACGCGAGCGCGCCAGAGATCGACGTCGAAGAGCTCGCCGCCGAGTACGACGAGGAGCGCCCCTCACGGCACCTCTCGCAAGGGCATCGACCGCTTCGTCACCCTGTGGTGCTTCGCGGTCGCGCTGTTCGTGCTGCGGCAGGTGTTCGACCCGCTCGAGCTCGGCAGCCAGTACTACCTGATCCTCTTCCTCGGGCTCACGCTCCCGCTGGTCTTCGTCTGCTACCGCGCCCGGGCCACCCGCGGCCATCACCACCAGGGCAGCGACGTCGACGACCCCTCGTCCGCGACCGAGGAGGCCGAGGCGGCCGCTCCCCCGGCGCGCAAGGACAACCCCGGCATCCTCGACTGGGCGCTGGCCGCGGTCGCGCTGGTCGTCGGTCTCTACCCGGTGCTCCCGATCCCGGAGACGGCCAACGGCTTCGGCGGGTTCACCGGCTTCCTGGACCGCCAGGGGACGCTGCTGCTGTTCGACGTCGTCGCGGGAACCGTGCTGCTCGCCCTCGTGCTCGAGGCCGCCCGGCGTACGACGGGCCTGGTGCTGCCGGCGGTCTGCCTGGTGTTCTTCGCCTACGGCTACTACGGCGGGTACCTGCCCATCGACTGGAGCATCGCCCACATCGGCCTGAACCTCGAGCAGATCATCAACGCGCTCTACAACGAGGCCAGCGGGTTCTTCGGTGTGCCGCTCGACGTGGCGGCGACCTACATCGTGCTGTTCACGATCTACGGCGCCGTGCTCGACCGGATGGGCGCGGGCCGGTTCTTCGTGGAGTTCAGCTTCTCGCTGTTCCGCAAGTCAGGGACCGCTCCGGGCCGCACGGTGGCGACCTCCGGCTTCCTGCTCGGCACGGTCTCCGGATCCGGTACGGCGACCGCGGTGACTCTCGGGTCGTTCGCGTGGCCGATCCTGAAGCGGGCCGGCTACCCGAAGGAGGCCGCGGGCGGCATGCTCGCCGCGTCCGGCATCGGCGCGATCCTCTCCCCGCCGACCCTCGGCGCGGCGGCGTTCATCATCGCGGAGTACCTCGGCGTCTCCTACATCTCCGTGCTCGCCTGGGCGATCGTGCCGACGCTGCTGTACTACCTCGGCATCTTCCTGGCCGTCGAGATCGACGCCCGCCGCTTCGGGGCGCACCGGGTCGAGCTCGCCATCGGCAGCCCGCTCAACCTGCTGCTGCGGTCGGGCTACCACTTCATCAGCCTCGGCGTGATCATCTTCTTCCTCGCGATCGACGTCCCGCCGTTCCGCGCGGTCGTCTACGCCACCGCTGTCGCCGCGCTGTTCGGTCTCCTGGAGGCGATCTTCTCGCGCCGTCCGGTGGTCAGCGGCTTCGACGACCCCGACTACGAGCTCGAGAGGATGGAGCTCAAGGAGTCGGTCGGCGAGTACTTCCACCGGCTGTACCACGCGCTCGCCGCGGGCATCCGGTCCGGCCTGCCCGTGATCGCGGTGTGCGCGGCGGCCGGTGTGATCACCTCGATCATCGCGAAGACCGGCATCGGCCAGATCCTCTCCGAGGTGCTGGTGTCCGCGGCCGCGGCGATCGCGCCCAACCAGGCCGTGCTGCTGATCCTGTCGGCGCTGTTCTCGGCGATCGCGATCCTGATCCTCGGCCTGGCGGTTCCGGTGACCGCGTCGTTCATCCTGAGCTGGGTGATCATCGGCCCCGCGCTGATCTCGCTGGGCGCACCTGCCCCTGCGGTCGCGATGTTCATCTTCTACTACGCCGTGCTCTCCGAGGTGTCGCCGCCGACCGCCCTCGCAGCCGTGGCGTCCGCGGCGATCACCGGCGGCAAGGTGATCCCGACGATGATGCAGGCCTGCAAGTACACCCTGCCGGCGTTCCTCGCGCCGATGGCGTTCGTCGTCTCCGACAACGGCGAGCTGCTGCTCTCACGAGGCCCGCTGATCGACATCGTCTGGGCGACCCTCGTCTGCGGCGCCGCGGTCGCTGCCCTCGCCGTCGTGACGACCGGGTGGATGTTCGGCCCCACCGGCCTGGCCGAGCGCGTGCTCTGCATCCCCGCGGCGCTGTTCCTGCTCTACCTCGAGCCGGTGTCGATGGCCATCGGTGCCGTCCTGCTCGTGCTCGCTGTCGGCATCCACCTCGTACGGCGGAAGCGGGCGACCGCACCCAGCATCACCAAGGTCCCCAGCACCTGAGGTCCACGCGTGCCTCGTCCCCGACCGACGTACCTCTGCAATGAACCCCCAGAAGAGAAGGAAGAACTGATGAGACGCATCACCTCACTCGCCGGCATCGCGCTCGCCACGGCGCTCGCGGTCAGCGCCTGCGGCGGACAGCAGTCCCGCTCTGCCGCAGGAGCCGGAGCCGACGAGAGCAGCTGCGACGCCGGCAAGGGCCGGATCAACATCGCCACGGGCAACTCGACCGGCGTCTACTTCGTCGTCGGCGGCGGCCTCGCGAAGATCATCAACGCGAAGACCGACCTCCAGGCCACCTCCGCCGAGACCGGCGCCTCGGTGCAGAACATCCAGCAGCTCGTCGCCGGTGACTACGACGTGGCGTTCTCCCTCGCGGACACCGCGACCGACGCGGTCAAGGGCGACGGGGACTTCGACGGTCCGCAGGACGTGTCGACGCTCGGCCGGATCTACTCCAACTACACCCAGGTCGTCGTGCAGGCGAACTCCGGCATCGACTCGGTGGCGGACTTCAAGGGCAAGCGGATCTCGACCGGCTCGCCGCAGTCCGGCACCGAGGTGATCGCCAACCGGATGATCGAGGCCGCCGGCCTCAAGACCAGCGACGTCAAGGCGCAGCGCCTCGACCTCACCAAGACCATCGACGGCATGAAGGACGGCTCGCTCGACGGCCTCGTGTGGTCCGGCGGCCTGCCCACCCCGGCGCTGACCGACCTGTTCACCTCCAAGGGCAACAAGGTCAAGTTCATCGACGTGACCCCGCTGCTGCCGAAGATGCAGGAGATCAACCCGGTCTACGAAGAGACGACCATCCCGGGGAAGACCTACGGCCTGCCCGCGGACGTGCCGACCTTCTCGGTGCCGAACCTGCTGATGGTGCGCAACGACATGCCCGACAACCTCGCGTGCGCGCTGACCTCCACGATGCTCGACAGCAAGGACGAGCTCGTGCAGGTGCACCCCGCCGCCAACGAGATCAACCCGGAGAACGCCGCGAAGACCGACCCGGTCCCGCTGCACCCCGGCTCGGAGCGAGCGCTGGAGAACCTGCAGAAGTAACCACCTGTGTGGGCCGCCCCGGCGCATGATGAGCGGGGCGGCCCACACGCCCGCACCCACCCTGCGCTGCCGCCCCTGAGGCAGCGCACCTTCCCCCGAGGAGAACCCGTTGACCAGCAAGGCCCCCCAGTCCCCACGGTCTGTCCAGTCCCCGCTTGGTTTGTTCGGTACCGATGCGTTGGTCGGTGCGGAGGACCGGTCGATCCGGGACACCGTGCGCCGGTTCGTGGAGGACAGGATCAGGCCGGAGGTGGCGGACTGGTACGAGTCGGGGTCGTTGCCGGCGCGGGACCTGGCCAAGGAGCTGGGGTCGTTGGGGGTGCTGGGCATGCACCTGGACGGTTACGGGTGTGCGGGCACCTCGGCGACCGCGTACGGGTTGGCGTGTCTGGAGCTGGAGGCCGGGGACTCCGGGCTGCGGTCGCTGGTGAGTGTGCAGGGGTCGTTGGCGATGTTCGCGATCTGGCGGTGGGGGTCGCAGGAGCAGAAGCAGGAGTGGCTGCCGGCGATGGCCGCGGGTGAGGCGATCGGCTGTTTCGGGTTGACCGAGCCGGACTTCGGGTCGAACCCGGCCGGGATGCGCACCCGGGCCCGCCGCGACGGCACCGGACCGGACGCGGACTGGGTGCTGTCTGGGAACAAGATGTGGATCACCAACGGGTCGATCGCCGACGTCGCGGTGGTCTGGGCCCGCGACGAGGGCGACGGCGGGACGATCCGCGGGTTCGTGGTGCCCACCGGCACGCCGGGGTTCTCCGCGCCGGAGGTGAAGAAGAAGATGTCGCTGCGCGCGTCGCGTGACCTCCGAGCTGGTGCTCGACGAGGTCCGGCTGCCCGCCTCGGCGGTGCTGCCTGAGGCGGCGGGGCTGTCCGGGCCGTTGTCGTGCCTGAACGAGGCCCGGTACGGGATCGTGTTCGGCGCGCTGGGTGCCGCGCGGGACTGCCTGGAGGTCACGCTGCGCTACGTCGGGGAGCGGGAGATCTTCGACAAGCCGCTCGCGGCGTACCAGCTGACCCAGGCCAAGCTGGCCGACATGACCCTGGAGCTGGGCAAGGGCATGCTGCTGGCCCTGCACCTCGGCGCCCTGAAGGACGCCGGCACGCTGCGGCCGGAGCAGGTGTCGCTTGGGCAAGCTGAACAACGTCCGCGAGGCGATCACGATCGCCCGGGAGTGCCGCACCCTGCTCGGCGCGGCCGGGATCACCCTGGAGTACCCGATCATGCGGCACGCCAACAACCTCGAGTCCGTGCTCACCTACGAGGGCACCAGCGAGGTCCACCAGCTCGTCATCGGCCAGGCCCTCACCGGCCAAGGAGCCTTCCGGTGACAGGAGCCCTCGAGGGCGTCCGCATCGCCGACTTCAGCAGGGTCCTCGCGGCGCCCTACGCCACGATGCTCCTCGCCGACCTCGGCGCCGAGGTGATCAAGGTCGAGCGCCCGGACGGCGGCGACGAGACCCGCCACTGGGGACCCCCGTGGCATGAGGGCGAGTCGACGTACTTCCTCTCGGTGAACCGCAACAAGACCTCGCGCGTGGTCGACCTGCGCACCGACGAGGGCCGGGCAGAGGCGCTGGAGCTCATCGACAGCTGCGACGTGCTCGCGGAGAACTTCCGCGCAGGGACCATGGAGAAGCTCGGCCTGGGCTACGACGAGCTGTCGAGGCGCAACCCGCAGGCTGGTGTACTGCTCGGTGACCGGGTTCGGGTCCGGGGCCGGAGCGGCGCTGCCGGGGTACGACCTCATCGTGCAGGCCGTCGGCGGGCTGATGTCGGTGACCGGCTCGACGGAGTCCGGCCCGATGAAGGTGGGCGTCGCGCTCGTCGACGTGATCACCGGCCTGCACGCGACTGCCGGCATCCTCGCCGCACTGCGGCACCGTGACCGGACCGGCGAGGGCCAGCGCGTCGAGGTCAACCTGCTCTCGTCCCTGCTGTCGGCGTTGACCAACCAGGCGTCGACCTACGTCACCACCGGTCAGGTCCCGGCGCCGATGGGCAACCGCCACCCGAGCATCGCGCCCTACGAGGTGCTCGAGACCGCTGACCGGCCGTTCGCCGTCGCCGCGGCCAACGACAAGCTCTTCGCGCTGCTGGCCAAGGGGCTTGGCCGGCCGGAGCTCGCGGACGACCCGCGGTTCCTCACCAACAAGCAGCGGGTGGCACACCGGGAGGCGCTCGTGGCCGAGCTCGAGGCCGTGCTGCGGACGCGGTCGGCGGACGACTGGTTCGCCGCGCTCTCCGACCTCGGTGTCCCGTGCGGGCCGATCAACGACGTCTCGCAGGCCTTCGCGCTGGCCGAGCGGCTCGGGCTCGATCCGGTGAGCGCAGGTCGACGGCCCCGGCCGCAAGCCCGTACCCACGGTGGCGCATCCGATCTCGCTGTCGGCCACGCCCGCGACCTACCGTGCTGCTCCCCCGCTCTTCATCGAACCGAAAGTCCAGGAGGCGGCACACCCATGAGCAGACCGAGACTCCGCGCGGCCGTCGTCGGCGGCGGCATCATCGGCACCGCCGTCGCCCGGCACCTCGCCCAGCGGCTCGACGAGGCCGACGTGACCCTCTTCGAGAAGGAGAGCCGGCTCGCCGGGCACCAGACCGGCCACAACAGCGGTGTGGTGCACGCCGGCCTCTACTACCCGCCCGGGAGCCTCAAGGCGACGCTGTGCCGACGCGGTGTGCACCTGCTCCAGGAGTTCACCGAGAAGCACGATCTGCCCTACGACGAGTGCGGCAAGGTCGTCGTCGCCCTCGACGAGGAGGAGCTCCCGCGGCTGGAAGCCCTGCACGACCGGTCGGTGGCCAACGGCGTCCCCGACGTGCGGCTCATCGACGGCGACGAGCTCCGTGAGATCGAGCCGAACGCCGCGGGGATCCGGGCGCTGCACTCGCCGCACACCGCGATCGTCGACTACGTCGCCGTCACCGCGGCGCTCGGCGACGAGCTGCGCGACGCAGGGGGCACGTTGCGGCTCCGCCACGAGGTCACAGGGTTGGAGGACCGCGCCACAGGGGTGCGGATCGAGGCGGGCGGCCGGACCGACGAGTTCGACCTGGTCATCATCTGTGGCGGGCTCCAGTCCGATCGCCTTGCCCAGCTGGCCGGGCGAGTCCAAGGAGCCACGGATCGTCCCGTTCTACGGCGACTACTTCCTGCTCTCCCCGGCTCAGGAGCATCTGGTCAACGGGCTGATCTACCCGGTGCCCGACCCGCGCTACCCGTTCCTCGGCGTACACGTCACGAAGCGGATCGACGGCGCGGTCATGCTGGGACCCAACGCCTTCCTGTCCCTCGCCCGGGAGGCCTACACCCCCCATCGGTTCGCCACTCGCGACGTGCGCGACGCGGTCGCCTTCCCCGGGTTCTGGCGCTTCGCGGCGGGCAACGTCGCCGCGGCCGTGCGCGAGTCGAAGACCGCGGTGAGCTCGAAGAAGTTCGTCGCTGAGGCCCAGAAATACCTGCCTGCCATCGACCCCACGCAGGTCAAGCGCGGCACGCGAGGAGTCCGGGCCCAGGCGATGGACGCGAAGGGCGGCCTCGTCGACGACTTCGTGATCACCGGGACCGACCGGATCGTCAACGTCCGCAACGCGCCCTCCCCCGGCGCCACCTCCGCGCTCGCGATCGCCGAGCACATCGTCACCGAGGCCCTGCAGCGTCGAGGCCTCGGCACCCCGACCGAAAGGACCCCCGAGTCATGACCCCGTCACCGCTTCCGCACGGACTCTGGGGAGTGCTCGCCACCCCCTTCCACGGACCCCGGCTCGAGGTCGACCTGGAGTCGCTGCGGCGAGAGGTGGACCTCTACCTCCGCGTCCCCGCGGACGGCCTCGTGGTGCTCGGTGTCTTCGGTGAGGGCGTGGCCCTCGCCTCCGACGAGCAGGCCGCGGTCGTGTCCGAGGTGGCCAAGACCGCGCCCGGCACGCCGCTGGTCGTCGGTGTCTCCGCGCGTACGACGGCCGTGGCGATCGAGCAGGCCCGTACGGCGGCCGGGGCGGCCGGCTCGGGCCTCGCGGGCGTGATGGTCCAGGCCAACACGACCGACCCGGGCGTCCTCGCGAAGCATCTCGCGGCGGTGCACGAGGCCACCGGCGCCGGCATCGTGCTCCAGGACTACCCCGAGGCGTCGGGGGTGAGGATCACCGCCGACCAGATCCTCGAGGTCCTCGCGGCGTCGCCGTTCGTGGTCGCGGTGAAGTCCGAGGCACCACCGACGAGCGCGGCGATCGGCCGCCTCACCGCAGCCACCGGCGTCCCGGTCTTCGGCGGCCTCGGCGGCGTGGGGCTGCTCGACGAGCTGGCGGCCGGCGCCGCGGGAGCGATGACCGGCTTCTCGCACCCCGAGGGGTCTGCGCGCGGCGCTCGACGCCTGGGCGGCCGGTGGTTACACCGCCGCGCGCGCTGCCTTCGCGCCCTGGCTGCCGCTGGTCAACTACGAGGCACAGCCGGGCGTCGGGCTCGCGATCCGCAAGGAGATCCTGCGCCGGCGCGGCGTCTTCGCCGACTCCGCCGTGCGACCTCCCAGCCGCACCGCCCCGTCTGAGATCCTGCGACTGATGCCCGACCACCTGGCCGCGGTGCGCGACCTCGTCGCATCCGCCACCGACGGAGTCGGAACCGACACCAGGAGCGCCAACCCACGAAGGCGCACCCGCCACCCACGAACAAGGAGCGAGCTGACATGGACACCGGACTCAAGGGCCGCACCGTACTCGTCCCCGGATCGACCTCCGGCCTGGGCCTCGCCTGCGCCCGCGGCTTCGCCGCCGAGGGGGCCAACGTCGTCCTCGCCGGCCGCCGCGGGGACGTCGCCGAGAAGGAGGCCGCAGCCCTCCCCTCCGCGATCGGCGTGGCCTACGACCTCATGGACCCCGAAGCACCGGCACGCCTCTACGAGCAGGCCGTGAATGCGTTCGGGACGGTCGACGTACTCGTGCTCAACGGTGGTGGACCGCCGCCCGGCACGGCCGCCGAGGTCTCCAACGAGCAGATGGAGACCGCCATGCACTCGCTGGTGCTCCAGCACCACAAGCTCGTGCAGGCGGCGCTTCCGCCGATGCGTGAGCGCGGCTGGGGACGGATCGTCGCGATCGGGTCCAGCGGCGTGCAGCAGCCGATCGAGCGGCTCGCCCTGTCCAACACCGGACGCGCCGCACTCGCGGGGTACCTCAAGACCCTCGCGTCCGAGGTCGCCCAGGACGGCGTGACGGTGAACATGGTGCTGCCCGGCCGGATCGACACCGACCGGGTGGCGGCACTCGACCGCTCCGCGGCGGAGCGCACCGGCCGCTCCCTCGAGGAGGCCCGCGCGGCGTCCGAGGCCACCATCCCGACGGGTCGGTACGGGACGCCCGAGGAGTTCGCGTCCGCGGTCGTGTACCTCGCGAGCGAGGCCGCGGCCTACGTCACCGGCGTGCAGCTGCGCTGCGACGGGGGCCTGGTCCGCTCCTTCTGAGTCGGGCATTTCGGGCGTTCCACGCGCAGGAGGCCCCCGACAGGTCTACCGTCCGAGTGCATGAACCTGACCGGGGCCACCACCGACCGCGCAGCCGACCAACGACTCGCCTCGGTCGAGCAGAACCTCTTCGGCTTCTTCCGCGGCATCGGCCCTTCGCTGTTCGACGCGCATGCGGAGCCGGACGTCTTCTGGTTCACCTCGGACGTCGCCTTCCCGTTGTTCAACGGCGCCCTCGGCGCGCGGTTCGAGCCGGGCCACGCGGTCCGTCGTACGCACGAAACCCTCGACCGCCTGATGGACCACGGGAACCCGTTCATGTGGTGGATGACGCCGTCCACCCGGTCACCGGAGATCGAGTCCTCGCTGCTCGAGCGCGGGCTCCTCGCCGAGGGCCCGGACCTCGGCATGCACGTCGACCTGCGTGGTCACCCGGCCCTGGAGGAGATGCCGCCTGCCAGGGTCACGGTGACACTCGTCGCTGAGGAGGAGCTGGACGCGCTGGCGCTCGCGGTGCTCGACGGCTTCGGCATGCCGCACGACCTTCTCGACCCGGTAAGCGGCTTCCTCGGTGCTCCGGGCGGCGGAGGCGCACAGATGCTCAACGTCATCGCCAAGGACGACGGGCACGTGGTCGGGGGCGGGTCCGTGGTGGTGACCGGGCAGACCGCCGGGCTCTACAACATCGCGGTCCGTGAGGAGGCCCGTGGCCGCGGCGTCGGTCGGGCGATCACCGCCGGCCTGATGCGGGTCGGCGCGGAGCACGGTTGCATCGAGTCGATCCTGCACGCGTCGCCGATGGGTCTCCCCGTCTACACGAGGCTCGGTTTCCAGCCCGTCGGCGAGATCGTGCAGTACGTCTGGCCGGGTTCGCCCTGACGGGCACCCGGGGTGAACCCTGAAGGTTCCCCGGTCTGCCCCGTAAAGGCCATGCACATGGGGGTGGCCGCAACTACGTTGGACCGGTGACCAGCGAACGTACCCAGACCATGACTCCCCACAGCACCGGCCGTGCCGTCGCCGCCCGCAGCGTGGACCTGCGCAAGGTGTACGGCGCGGGCGAGGCGGCCGTGAACGCCCTCGCCGGCGTGAGCATCGACTTCTACGCCGCGGAGTTCACCGCCGTGATGGGCGCGAGCGGGTCGGGCAAGTCCACCCTCATGCACTGCATGGCGGCGCTGGACTCCCCCACCAGCGGAGATGTGTTCCTCGGCGAGACGGAGCTGTCCTCGCTCAAGGACAAGCAGCTCACCGAGCTGCGTCGCGACAAGGTCGGCTTCGTCTTCCAGTCGTTCAACCTCGTGCCCACGCTGACCGCGCGGGAGAACATCGAGCTGCCGCTGTCCATCGCCGGACGCAAGCCCGAGCCCGAGTGGTTCGACACGGTGATCGACACCGTGGGTCTGCGCGACCGGCTCAGCCACCGGCCCAACGAGCTCTCCGGCGGCCAGCAGCAGCGGGTCGCCTGTGCTCGTGCGCTGATGAGCCAGCCCGAGATCGTCTTCGCCGACGAGCCGACCGGCAACCTCGACTCGACCTCCGGCGCCGAGGTGCTCTCGCTGCTTCGCCGCAGCGTCGACGACCACCGCCAGACGATCGTGATGGTCACCCACGACCCCGTCGCCGCGGCGTACACCGACCGCGTGGTCTTCCTCGCCGACGGCAAGGTCGTCGACGAGATGCGCGACCCCACGCGCGAGCGCGTGCTCGAGGAGATGGGCAAGCTCACCGCGAGGACGATGCACTGATGTGGAAGGTCACCTGGCGCAACCTCTTCGCCCGGAAGGTGCGCCTCCTGCTCAGCGCGTTCGCGATCGTGCTCGGCGTCGCGTTCGTCTCCGGATCGTTCATCTTCACCGACGCGATGGGTGGCGCGTTCAGCGGCATCATCAGCGGGAGTACGGCGGACGTGGAGGTCGCCCCGAAGGGAGCCAACGAGTTCGACTCGGCCCAGGACATCCGCACCGTCCCTGACGGGGTCGTGAAGCAGCTGGAGGCGCTCCCCGAGGCCGCGGACGTGAACGCGTACAACCAGCTGCAGTCGCTCTACGTCATCGGCAAGAACGGCAAGGTCGTCGGCGGCAACGGGCCACCCGGCCTCGCGGTCACCGACAACGACACGACCTCGCTGACCGGCAAGAAGATCACCACGTACGTCGAGGGCGGCCACCCGCAGGGCACGGGCGAGATCGCGATGGACGTGGCCACCGCCGAGAAGGCCGGCTACACGGTCGGCGACACGGTCAAGCTCGTCACGCCCGGCAACCCGCCGACCATGCAGGCAGAGCTCGTCGGCCTCGTCGACTTCGGGGAGGGCTCGCTCGCCGGCGCCACGCTCACGCTCTGGGACGCGAAGGCGATGCAGGACCTGTTCTTCGACGGCCGGACCGTGTGGTCCGGCGTCTCGCTCACCGCAGCCGACGGTGTCAGCCAGGAGCAGCTGCGCGACGCCGCGGCCAAGGTCCTCCCGACGGGTGTCACGGCCCGCACCGGCGACGACCTCGTCAAGGAGAACGAGAAGGGCCTCCAGGAGGTCCTCGGCTTCCTCAACACGTTCCTGCTCGTGTTCGCGACCGTGGCGATGATCGTCGGCACGTTCCTGATCATCAACACGTTCTCGATCCTGGTCGCCCAGCGCAGCCGTGAGCTCGCACTGCTGCGGGCGATGGGCGCCTCACGCCGGCAGGTGAACCGATCCGTGCTCGGTGAGGCCTTCATCGTGGGGCTGATCGGCTCCACGGTCGGCCTGGGCGCGGGCTACCTCCTCGCGTTGGGGCTGCGCGCCCTGTTCGGGCTGATCGGCCTCGACCTGTCCTCGGCGGACTTCCCGGTCAACCTGAGGACGGTGATCGTGTCCTACGCGGTCGGGATCGCCGTGACGATGCTCGCGGCCTACCTTCCGGCCCGGCGGGCGTCGCGGATCCCGCCGGTCGCGGCGATGCGCGACGACGTCGCACTGCCCGAGGCGTCCCTGCACCGGCGCGTGATCCTCGGCAGCCTCATGGTGGTCGGTGGCATCGTGCTGATGGTGGTCGGGTTCGCCGGCGACGGTGGCAGCGGCCTGACGCTCATCGGCGGCGGGATGCTGTCGATCCTGATCGGTGTGTCGTTGATGAGCCCGGTCATCGGCCGGCCCCTCGTCGAGGTGCTCGGTGCGGCGTACCGGCGGACCTTCGGGACCGTCGGCCAGCTCGCCGCGCAGAACTCCAAGCGCAACCCCCGGCGCACCGCGGCCACGGCCTCGGCACTGATGCTCGGACTGGCGCTGGTCTCGCTGATGTCGATCCTCGGCGCCTCGGCCTCGGCCAGCACCGACAAGGCGCTCGACAAGGCGGTGACGTCGCAGTTCATCGTCTCCAACGTGATCGGCACGCCGTTCTCGACCTCGATCGCGGACGAGGTCCGCAAGGTCGACGGGATCGAGACCGTCGCGGAGTTCCGGCAGGGCTTCGGGCAGATCCGCGGCAAGGGCGCGTTCGTCGGTGCGGCGGACCCGAAGGATCTGGGTGCGGCGCTGCGGATCCCGATGCTGTCCGGCGTGCTGTCGTCGCTCCAGCCCGGCACGGTGATCGTGGACTCGCGGACTGCCCAGCAACGCGGCTACAAGCTCGGTGAGACCCTGCCGCTGAAGCTCCAGGGCGGCACCGTCAACCTCGAGGTGGTCGGCATCTTCGAGACCGGTGGCGCGATCCCCGCGAACTACCTCACGACGCTGGACACGCTCGAGAAGGGCGGCCTGAAGCCGCTGGACGCGCTGCTGTTCGTCAACAAGGCCCCGTCGGCCGACTCCGCCGCGGTCCGCGCGGACGTCGAGAAGATCCTCGAGCCGCTGCCGACGGTCACGCTGAAGGACCCCTCGCAGTTCGCGGAGGAGCAGAAGAACCAGATCAACTTCTTCCTCAACGTGATCTACGCACTACTCGGGCCTCGCCGTGATCATCGCGGTGCTCGGCATCGTGAACACCCTGGCGCTGTCGGTGATCGAGCGGACCCGCGAGATCGGGCTGCTGCGCGCGGTGGGCCTGTCCCGGCCGCAGCTGCGCCGGATGGTCCGGCTCGAGTCGGTGATCGTGGCCGTGCTCGGAGCGGTGCTCGGCGTGGTCATGGGCATCGCCTTCGGCGTGGCGCTGCAGAAGGCGATCGCCGACCAGGGCGTGGACGTGCTCGACATCCCGTGGCTGCGGCTGATGGGCTTCGTCCTCGTCGCTGCGCTGGTCGGCGTACTCGCTGCCGTGGTTCCGGCCCGCCGCGCCGCCAGGCTGGACGTACTGCGAGCGATCAGCACGGAGTAGCCGGGATAAGGTCGGCCCTGTGGGTGAGGGCAACGGGGAGAGGAAGCAGGTCAGCAGCACCACGGCGGTGATCATGCTCGTCGTGGTCGGCGCGGCGCTGTTCTACCTGGGCGTCACGCTCGTCCTCTTCGGGTTCTACGCCCTGGGTGAGGACAGCACGCTGATCGGCATCGCCACCCTGGTGCTCGGCGTCGTGTTCGTCGCCGGACCGGTCGTCGTCATCATCAGCCAGGTCCGGGCGATGCTCAGGCGTCGTGGTTAGAGATCGCAGTGGCTGAAGGACATCGCGTGGCAGAAGGACATCCTGGGGGTGAGGGACGCCGCCGGGCCGAGAAGAACCGGCCGGCCGAGGGCCGCCGCCGGGCCGAGCCACACCGCCGGAGCGAGCCACCGCGACCGGCTGATCCGCCGCGCGGGGGTGAGGAACACCGCGAGAGCGACGGACGTCGGTCGGGTGAGGGACGCCGCGCGGCTGAAGGTCACCGGGCGCACCGGCAGGCCGAGGCCGGCGCGGAGTCCGCTCCCCGCGCCCATGTGGTCTCTCTCGGGATCGGGGTGGTCCTCACCGCGGTCGCATGGTTCTACCTCGTCCGGGCGGCGGTCGACTTCGGCGTCGCCGCGGTCAACGGGCTGGTCGCGGCGTGGCTGTTCACGCTCGGCGCCGCCTTGGGTGCGGTGGTCTGCCTCGTGCTGATGCTCGCGCTGGTGGGCCGGGGCCTTCGTAGCCTCGGGTTCATCTCGGACTACAAGCCCCGTCGCGCAGGCGCACGCCGCCGGCACTAGATGCGGGGCCCGTGGCCTGTGCTCAGGGTGAGACCGCGAGGAACACGAAGCTGAAGAACACTGCGAGGTGTACGGCGCCCTGCAGCACCGTCGCCCGTCCCGAGTTGAGGGTCAGGATGTTGATGACCACGGTCAGCGCGAGCAACGCCATCTCCTTCGCCTCGAGACCGAGGACCAGCGGACCTTCGAGCCAGATCGAGGCGAGTCCGATCACCGGGATGGTCAGGCCGATGCTCGCCAGTGCCGATCCGAGAGCCAGGTTGAAGCTGGTCTGGATGCGGTTCCTGCCGGCAGCGCGGACTGCAGCAAGCGTCTCCGGCGCGAGTACGAGCAACGCGATCACCACACCGACGGAGGAGACCGGCGCGCCGATCGCCAGGACGGCGGACTCGATCGTCGGCGAGGCGACCTTGGCCAGCCCCACCACGGCCACGAGGCAGACGAGGAGCATGCCCAGGCTGGCCAGAGTGGTCCTGTTGCTGGGCGCAGCGGCATGTACCCCGTCGTCGTCAGCGGCCCCTTCGACCGCGTCCGGGCCCGCGTCGAGCGGCAGGAAGTAGTCACGGTGGCGGACGGTCTGGACGAACACGAAGACGCCGTACAGCATCAGCGAGGTGATCCCGGCGTACGCCAGCTGGATGCCGGAGAACGTCGGTCCAGGGCTCGATGACGTGAAGGTCGGGAGGACAAGACTGCCCACCGCGAGCGCGGTCAGCGCAGCGAGCGCCCCGCTCGACCCCTCGGTGCGGAACCGTTGGACGCCGTGGTGGTGCGACCCCACCACCAGGCTCAGCCCCACCACGCCTCCGGTGGTGATCATGATCGCGGCGAACACCGTGTCTCGCGCGAGCGACGCCGCTTTGTCACCTCCGGAGATCATCAGCGTGACGATCAACGCGACCTCGATGACGGTCACCGCCACAGCGAGGATCAGCGTTCCGAACGGTTCGCCCACCCGAAGGGCGACGATCTCGGCGTGGTGCACGGCGGTGAGGACCGCGGCGGCCAGTCCGAGTGAGACGAGTACGACGGGCAGCCAGCCGAGCTCGCGACCCCACGTGGCGATGAGCAGCACCAGCGCCACGGGTGGGATGAGAAGGGACCAACGGGGGTTCGTGGCGACGTGGCTTGAAGTCATGTTGCTGCGACCCTATCGAGACTGAACAACTCGTAAGTCGCGCAGCCCGTGATGGCGGCATCACCAGCAGCGGACCTACCCCCGATCACAGCAGGGCCGTGGCACGTCGCCATGGCGTGCTGACCACGGCAAGGCCGTGGCGCCTACCAGCGACCCAGACTTCATCGACCCTTGCAGGTGCTACCCCGCAAGGATCGGTGTGGAAGTGCTGCCTACCTACTCCCCGCGACGCTGCTGAGGAATGGTCTGGGTCAGAAGGTCACGAACTTCGGACTCCCGGTATCGCCGGTGACCTCCGAGAGTTCTGATCGAAGTCAGCTTGCCGGCCTTGGCCCACCGAGTCACCGTCTTCGGGTCCACCCGGAACATGGCGGCGACCTCAGCCGGCGTCAGCAGTGAATCGACCTCGAGCGATTGCTTTGTCATACGTCCACCCTCCTGCTCTGTAACCCATCCACGACGTCGGGGCTGGGCGGCGTTCATGTTCTGTCGACCGTGCCACGCGCGGACACAGACAGCAGGCGATTCCGGATCTTTGCCCCCCATCCGCCGCCAACCGCGCGACTCGCGCCTCGCCGAGCGCAACCCGGCGAGCCTGAACAACTCTCAACTCGGACCGTCGGACTCCGTGGCGTCGACTGCCTGAGGCCGCGTACCGACGTTCCGTCTGTCCACAGAGCGAATGCTGGGTCTAGCCGAAAACGGGCCGTCTCAGTAGGTTTCTGCTCGCCACTGCCCGGGATCCCCGTGCCGAGGCGTCTCACCGGTACATGTTTGTGGGGTCGATTGCTCGTGTCTCGGGTCAGCACGTCAGTTCCTCGCCGGGCTTCCCTCCTGGCCGTCGCGCTGCTTCTTGGCGCCAGTGCCGTGGCTGGGTGCCAGTCCAATCCAAAGCCACCGCCGCTGGAGAGTACGGCGAAGTCCACGTCGCCCTCGCCGACCCCCAGCCCGACCCAGGCCGCGCCGACGCTGCCCGCCGAGGCCAAAGGCACCAGCAAGGCAGCAGCCAAAGCCTTCGTCCGCCACTACGTATCGACTGGTCAACTACGCCGGTGCCAACCGGAGACACGGAGGCGCTGAGGCGAGCTTAGCGACTCGCAGACTGCGCGTCCTGCTCTGCAATCGCCGGCGACATCGACAGAGGTGTACAGTCCGGGGGCGGGATCACTGCAGGGCGACGGCTGGACCGTTCGCAATGCCGACGCACGTCGTCAGCAGTGCAACCGACGACCGCGTCGTGCTGTCGTGGACGTCGTGCATCGAGCCACAGCGTCAGCACGTCACGCACGGCGAGAGCACCGAGCACTTCAGAGGCGGAGAGCAGGCCGATGACGTTCTTCCTGTGCGGCACGAGCGGCATGCCTGGCGTGTCGCACGACTGGAGCAGCCGCATGACGGCTCCATGCGCAGCGCTGGTCGCATCGTCGCTGGCACTCTGCCATTGTCTGTCTCCTGTCGGCACCGGGCCTGCGCGAGACCGCGGACTCGAATGGTGGCGAGCAGGCGTCAGACTGCGTACGCACTGCAGTCGGCATGACATGCGAACAGAGGCCACCGCCTCCGCAGCGGACTCACGGCCGTCTCCACTGATAGCGACGACACCATGGCGTATCGTCGAGTATCGAGTGGGTAAGCGTCTGCATGAGCGTTCGTCTCCGCTCCTGAGTCCGCGAGCCAACACCGACTGCGGAGCGGCACGGGTCTGTGCCGCAATCCAAGCGCACGCCTCTACAGGCTCTGGGGCCGCACGGAGAATCCTCCGGCTTGGCTGCCGCTATCCAGCGCGTTGCTTCGGGAGGCCGCCTACTGCGGCTGACACACCGCAGCCGAGGATCACACCGGCGATGGTGCTCAACGAGATCCGTCGCATAGGCCTACCGGAGCTCCAGGCGAAGACCCAGCCTGAGGGCAAGACGCTCGTCAACTTCGACACGATCTTCTACACGCGCGCCCAACCCTTCGCCGCCACGGTGACGCTCCTTGGTCAGCAGGTCGACATCGTCGCAACAGCGACCGAGTACACCTGGCACCACGGCGACGGGACGAGCACCACGACGGCCAGTCCTGGTTCGCCTTATCCGTCGAAGGAGATCACCTACCGATACTCCGACGCGGACAGGACCGTCAGGCCGCGCGTCGACGTGACCTACACCGCCCGGTTCCGGGTGAACGGCGGTCCGTGGCAGAACATCGACGAGACCGTCACCATCGCGGGCCCGGAGACGGCACTGCGAGTCAGCGAGGCGAAGGCAGTCCTCTCGGGCAACTACGGCTGATGATCACCACCCGCGTCTCGTGCTTCGACTCGACGCCCGCGAGCACGAACAGGTGCGCCAGGATGAGGCATGGCCAACAATCGTCTCGTCTCCCAGCTCGGCTACGTCGGTCTTTCCGCGCTCGACAGCTACCTCGCGGGCCGGAGAGGAAAGCTGAGGCGGGCACGATTCGTCACCAAGCCCCTGCTCATGCCCGCGCTCGCGGTCACGACCCAGCTGCAGTCGGAGGGTCGTGACGGCGGCCTGGTGCGTGGCGTCCAGGCGGCGCAGCTGTTCTCCTGGGGCGGTGACCTCGCGCTGCTGGCCTCGGGCAAGCGCAGCTTCCTGACCGGCGTCGGTTCGTTCGCCGTCGCACACGCTTGCTACATCGGCGCGTTCGCCACTTCTCGCGACGACCGGGCGAGCGCGACGGACCCCGGTCCCAAGGCCGCGGCGGCGACGTGGCTGGCCGCCGGACCGGTCATGGCCTTGGCTGCCGGCCGCAAGGATCCCGGCCTACGGGTGCCGGTCGCGGCCTACGCGAGCATCCTGACCGCCATGTTCGCGACCTCCACGATGCTGGACAGGTCGATGTCGGCCCGCGCACGCCGGAGCATCCTCGCCGGGACCTCGCTGTTCCTGGCATCCGACAGCCTGCTCGGGATCCAGAAGTTCCTCCTCAAGGAGCCGTCGCCCGCTCTCGAGTCGGCTGTGATGGCGACGTACACCGCGGGCCAGTTGCTGATCGCTGAGGGCGCAGTAGCGGCCGGCAGCCGCTAGCCGAAGCCCCACTGGACGCAACGAAGGCGAGGCCTGCGCTCGGCGGCCCCGCCTTCGTTTCTCTCTCCTCGAAGCCGGCCACGGGTCGAACGTGCCGGCGCCAAGTCTCAGGTCACTTCACCGGGACGGCGAGCTCCTGGCCGCGCATCAGGCTCGGGCCCGACAGGGCGTTGAGCTCCTCGATGTAGTGGATCATCTCGCGCACCTCGCCCGGCTCCGCGACCTCCGAGGCGATCCCCCAGAGCGTGTCGCCCTCGTGGACCACGATCGTGCGGGTCTCCACCGGCTGGCCGGGCTCACGGGTCGCGGCGGACTGCCCGCCGAGGAGGGTCAGCACCACGAACGCCAGCGCCAGGAACAGCCCCAGCACAGCAAACCGGCCACGACGGGTCAGCCGCACCGTCGACGTACGAGGAGCGACGCCTCGACGCGCGGAGCCGAAGCCGAAGTCATGGGCTGCTGCGATGGTGCTCATGCGTGGAACCTCCTGAGTGCTGATCTGCCGTGCGTTGACGAACTGATGTCTATCGAGGACCACCGACAGTTTTCGTCGGCCGACTCGAAAACACGTTCGATTCGAACATGTGTACGAACATAAGCGCGACCAAAGCGGAATGCAAGGGACGCGCCGAACATATGTTCGACTCAGCCGGCTCGCGACCGAACTCCGACCCGCCCGGCAACCGCTGCCACTTCTCCACCTCTAGGACACATACGTGTCACCGAGCCCCGAGAGCCTCCTAGCGACAGAGCTCTTACTCGGAAGGGGAATCCGCAATGCGGATGTTGATCAAGCTCTCGGGATCGGTCACCGGCATCGCAACCGCCCTGGCCCTGACGCCCGCGGCGTACGCCGTCCCGGTCGCCGATGCGGCCGACGCCACCGACGGGGAGGTCCTCAACGTCGCCCACCGGGGCGCCAGCGCCTACGCGCCGGAGAACACGCTGGCGTCGTTCCGCGAAGGCATCAAGCGGGACGGCGACCTGATCGAGTCCGACGTCCAGCGCAGCAAGGACGGCGAGCTCGTGCTCATCCACGACACGGACCTGGCCCGCACCACCAACGTGGAGCAGGTCTTCCCGAACCGCTCGCCGTGGAGGGTCAGCGACTTCACCTACGAGGAGATGCGCCGCCTGGACGCCGGCTCCTGGAAGTCGCCGGAGTACGCCGGCGAGCGGATCCCGACGCTGGCCGAGGCCATCGACACGATCCGCCGGAGCCAGGCGGGGTTCCTGCTGGAGATCAAGTCCCCTGGGCTCTACCCGGGCATCGAGGAGGAGGTCGCCAAGGAGATGCGGAGCTTCCCCGGGTACGTCGACTCCGCGGTCGCCGCGCACCGGCTCGTGGTGCAGTCGTTCGACTTCGACTCGATGCGCCGGTACGCCGAGATCGAGCCCGACGTACCTGTCGGCCTTCTCGGCACGCCGTCACGAGACCAGCTGCCCGCGCTCGCCAAGTTCGCGGACCAGGTGAACCCGCACCACACGTCGGTCGACGCGTCGTACGTCGACGCGGTGCACGACGCGGGCATGGACTGCCTCGTGTGGACGGTGGACGCTCCCGCGGACATGAACCACGCGGTCGACATGGGCGTCGACGGAATCATCAGCAACAAGCCCGACGTACTCGAGCGGGTGCTGCGCGACCGGAACGCAGCCGGAGCCGAGGCGGCCTGACCCTGTCGCCGCAGGACCACCGAGGGCCCGAGCAGCACGCCGCTCGGGGCTCTCGGCATGCACGGATCAGGTCTGCTTGCGCATCCTGCGCCGGCCCTCCCAGAGGAAGAGCTTCTCGGCCTTCATCGACACCGACGGCGTGACCGACGTGAGCCGCATCATCCCGGCCCGCCACGCCGGCACGGAGCGGATCACCCGCTTCGAGCCGAGCAGCTCCACCGCCGCCGCCGCGGTCTCCTCGACCAGCAGCAGCCGACCGCCGGAGTGCACGAGCGCCTTCGCACGCCCGTGGTGCTTCATGCCCTCCACCATGGCGGTCGCGACGCCGTCCGGGCACAGCGCATGGACCCGCACCTTGCCGGGTGCCTCGACGTGCACCGACATGGTGAGCGAGACGACCGCCGCCTTGGTGGCGGCGTACACCGACAGTCCCGGCACGGGTCCGTGTCCGGACAGCGATGCGGTGTTGACGATGTCGCCGCCGTCAGGCCCGAAGGCAGCCATCGCGGTCCGCATGCCCCAGATCACGCCCATGAGGTTGACCTGGACGAGCTGCTCGACCTCCGCCGACGAGAGCTCGGCGAGTGACCCGTCGTTGCCGACGCCCGCGTTGTTGAACCACGCGACCAGGCGTCCGTGACGCTTCGCCTCCTCGGCGACCGACCGGTGCGACGCCTCGTCGCGGACGTCTTGCTGGAGACCGGCGGCTGCGCCGATCTCCTCAGCGGTACGACGGGCACCGTCACCGTCGATGTCGGTGAGCACGACGTGATAGCCGCGCGACACCAGCTGCTCGGCGATGCCGCGGCCGATGCCGCGCGCTCCGCCGGTGACCACGGCGCTCACGCCGCTCACAGATCCAGGCTTCATGGAGGAACCTAACCAGACACGCCCGTTCGAACAGGTGTTTGAAAGCCGGGGGCTTCAAGCGCTACCTTGTGAGCAACCGGCACGGCAGGCGACGCGGCAACGTTTGAGAAGGGCGACCGACGATGGCAGCAGGCAAGGGCAGATCAGTATCCGAGCTCCCTGACGGCCCGCCGGACGCCTCCGGGCTCACCCCGCGCCAGCAGCGTGTCCTCGAGGTGATCCGCGAGTCGATCGAGGGCCGTGGCTACCCACCGAGCATGCGCGAGATCGGCGAGCGGGTCGGCCTCACCAGCTCCTCCTCTGTCGCCCACCAGCTCCGCACGCTCGAGGAGAAGGGGTTCGTCAAGCGCGACCCCAACCGTCCGCGCGCGATGCAGGTCTTCTCCCCCGGCGAGGTCGTCGAGTCCGGCACCGGGGACGCCGCCGTCACACCCATGCCCAGCGCGGCCTACGTGCCGATGGTCGGCCGGATCGCCGCCGGTGGCCCGATCCTGGCCGAGGAGCGGGTCGAGGAGGTCTTCCCGCTGCCGAAGACACTCGTCGGCGAGGGCAACCTGTTCCTGCTCCAGGTCGTCGGTGACTCGATGATCGACGCCGCGATCTGCAGCGGTGACTACGTCGTGGTCCGCCAGCAGCCGGACGCCGAGAACGGCGAGATCGTCGCGGCCCTGCTCGATGGCGAGGCCACGGTCAAGACGTTCCAGCGCAAGGACGGCAAGGTCTGGCTGCTGCCGCACAACGAGGCGTACGACCCGATCGACGGCACGGACGCCACGATCCTGGGCAAGGTCACCGCGGTTCTCCGCCGCGTCTGACGGCGGTGAGGGTCACGCCGACTCGAGCTGCCGTTCGAGTCGGGGAAGACCCTCGCCACTGAGCCGAGCCAGCGCCGCAGGGCGGCCGGTGACAAGCAGGAGCAGCGCCGAGATGGGGCCGCGGATCGCCGCACCCTCACCGACCGACCAGTCGGTGTCGATCGCTTCGAGCCGGTACCCCGCCAGCTTCTTCCTTGCGTAGAAGGGGAACCCGACACGCCAGTAGCGGTCGGCGGAGTCACGGGCGGCTTCGATCGGCATGTCGTGCCGGCGGTCGAGTGGGATCGCGATGTCCTGCGTGTGCACGAGAATGTCGAGCAGGCCCTCACGGTAGGTGACGACCGGCGGCCGGTTCCGCGAGCCGGCGAGCCTCCTGAAGTCGGCCACGATCTCGGTCGTGGGCCGGGCGGAGCGCCGCTGCGCCTCGTCATGGATCGTCCGGTTGTAGTTCCCGCGTGCCCGGAAGGCCGCGATCACCACGTCCCGCAAGGTCGAGTCGGGCCAGGCGATGACGTGGGCGGCGACGTCGCGCACCGACCACCCCTCACAGAGACTGGGGTGCTCCCACTCCTCGGGGGTCAGCGACTCGAGCATGTCGCCGAGTGCCGAGCGTTCCCGCCGGATGACCTGCCACGCCGCTTCCTTCTCCATGACCCCACCCCACAAGCGATGGTAAGATTCTCTGACCAATGTGGGCCCGCCTCCAGACGTTGTCAAGGGGTGACGATGACCGGTTCAGAGGACCAGGACGTCAGCCTGGGCATCCTCATGTTCGTCGCCTACCGCGCGATGGAGTCTCGCGCCATGGCCGCCCTGGCCGAGGCAGGCTTCGACGACGTGACCATCGCGCAGGCGCGGGTGTTCGAGCGGGTCGGCCCGCACGGCACCCGGCTCACCGAGCTCGCCGAGCAGGCCCAGGTCACCAAGCAGACCGCGGGGTTCCTGGTGGACCAGCTCGAGAAGGCCGGGTACGTCGAACGCCGCCCGGACCCGTCCGACGCACGCGCGCGCCTGGTGTGCGTGGCCGAGCGAGGCGAGCGGGCGGTGGCGGTGGCGTCCGTGGAGGTCGCCAAGGTCGAGGCGGAGTGGGCCGAGCACCTCGGCGCCGAGGAGATGAAGCAGCTGCGCCGGTCCCTGACCCGGCTCCGCGAGATCACCGACCCCTACGCCTAGTCGACCCCTACGCCTGGTCGAGCTGGATGAGTCGAGCTGGATGATCAGTCGAGCTGGATGAACAGCAGCGGCCCGCCGTCGTACCGGCCGCCGTCGATCCCGAGCACGAGCCCGCCCGCGTAGAGCAGGGGCTCGGTCACCTCCTTGGAAGGTACGTCGATCAGCGTGCCGATGATGCTGTGCCCGTGCACGATCAGCTCCCCGCCGTACGCCGAGAGCATGTTGCGGGCCACGTCGGCGCCGTCGTCGCTCGCGTAGTCGTAGCGGCTCGTCAGCCTCGCCCACACGTCCCAGTGCGCCACGAAGTCGTCCGGGTCGGACAGCGCCTTGCGCACGGTGTCGTTGACCGAGTCGATGCTGTCGCCCCAGGTGAGGTACTTCGTCGTGTCGGAGTGCACGAGGAGGAAGTCGCCCGCCTGCGCCATCAACGGCAGCGACGACAGCCACGCGATGTGCTCCTCGGTCAGCGCCTCCTGGTCGCGTCGCCTCCCGCCGTTGATCCGCCAGGATGCGTCGAACTTCGAGTGCGGGAAGCGATGGCGGCCGAGAGCGAGCGCCTCGTGGTTGCCCATGAGCACGTGCACCTGTCCCGGGGCCTGCTGCTGCAGCGACATCAGCAGGTCGATGACGCCGATGCCGTCGGGTCCCCGGTCGAGCAGGTCCCCCAGGATCCACAGCTGGTCGTCGCTCCCGAACCCGATCTCGTCCAGGCCACGGACCAGGTCGCTCACGTAGCCGTGCACGTCGCTGACGACATAGAGGGACCCCATGCCCCCATTGTTCTCTGAACGCCAAGTGAACAACGCCTACGGCGCGTCACGAATCGGTCTCTCGGTCGTTGCTCCCGCTGTGACCAGCATCGACCTCGACCGACGTACCCTCCTCGCCGCCGGCGCCGCGACCACCGGTGCCGTCGCCCTCGGCGTCGCGCTGCCGGGCCAGGCGGAGGCGACCACCAACCGGTACTTCCAGCACGGGGTCGCCTCGGGCGACCCTCACCCGACCAGCGTGATCCTCTGGACCCGCGTGACCCCGACGCCCGCCGCCACGCCGGGCTCCGGCAGGGGGCCGAAGGTGGCCGTGCGCTGGCAGGTGGCCAAGGACCGGGCCTTCCGCGACATCGTCGCCAAGGGCGGCTTCACGACCAGCGCGCACCGCGACCACACCGTCAAGCTCGAGGCGACGGGCCTTCGCCCTCGCACGGTCTACTACTACCGCTTCCTCTACAAGGGCGTTGCCAGCCGGATCGGGCGCACGAAGACAGCACCCGCCGCGAACGCGAGCCCGCGCAACCTGCGCTTCGGGGTCGTCTCCTGCGCGAACCTCCCAGGAGGCTACTTCTCGGCCTACCGGCACCTCGCGCGCCGCAACGACCTCGACGCGGTGCTGCACCTCGGCGACTACCTCTACGAGTACGGCCCGGGTGAGTACGGCGACGTCCGCACGCCGGTCCCCGCCCGGGAGATGGTCTCGCTCGCCGACTACCGGCAGCGCCACGCGCAGTACAAGCAGGACCGCGACCTCCAGGCACTGCACGCGAAGAACGTGTTCGTCGCCACCTGGGACGACCACGAGGTCGCCAACGACCAGTGGTCCCACGGCGCGGAGAACCACGATCCGGCCACCGAGGGCGACTACCTCGCCCGGCGACGCCGCGCACACCGTGCCTACGACGAGTGGATGCCGGTGCGGATGGGTGACTCGGTGGCCCTCGGCGACGGCACCCGGCTGTTCCGACGGCTGCGCTTCGGCACACTGGCAGAGCTCTCGATGCTCGACCTGCGCAGCTACCGGTCGAAGCAGGCGGCGCTGGCCGTGACACCTGTCCCCTCCCCCGACGGCACCGTCAGCGACCCGGACCGCACGATCACCGGTGACGCGCAGATGCGCTGGCTCAAGCAGTCGCTGACCGAGGACCGGGCGCAGTGGAAGCTCGTCGGGAACCCGGTGATGATCGCGCCGGTGGTGTTCCCGCCGCTGCCCAACGAGGTGAGCAGCGCCGTCAACGACATCACCGGCCTGCTCCCCGAGGACGGCGCGCCCTACAACGTCGACCAGTGGGACGGCTACACCGCCGACCGGCACGAGGTGTTCAACCACCTCGCCGACCACGGCGTGCAGAACACCGTCTTCCTCACCGGCGACATCCACTCCGGCTGGGCCTGCGACCTGCCGCTCAACGCCGGCACCTACCCCTCCGAGGGCGGTCGCTCGGTGGCGACGGAGTTCGTGTGTACGTCGATCACCAGCGACAACCTCAACGACATCACCGGAACCGCCCCCGCCCGTTCGAGCATCCCGGTCGAGGCCGCCATCCAGGCGAACAACCGGCACGTGAAGTACCTCAACTTCGACGACCACGGGTTCTCGGTCCTCGACGTCACCCCCGAGCGGACGCAGATGGACTACTACGTGATCAGCGAGCGCACCGACCCGAACGCCACGGTGAGCTGGACCGCTTCCTGGGCGACCGACGCGAACAGCCAGGCGGTGCACGCCGTCGCGGCGCCGGTGAAGGAGAAGCGGTGACGGTTTCGACAGGCTCAACCACCGGGGTTTCGACAGGCTCAACCACCGGCTCGGCCACCGGCGGGGTCGACCGCCGGTCCTTCCTGAAGGTCAGCACGGCCGCCGGGGCGTCGCTGCTGTTCTCCTCGGCGCTGGGTGCCTCCATGACTCCTGCCGCCGACGCGGCGGTCGCTCGCAAGCGTCGCGCCTACGTGCTCGTCGTCGACGGCTGCCGCCCCGGTGAGATCGGCAGCGGCCTGATGCCGAACCTCCAGGCGCTGCGCGACGGCGGGATGAACTTCCCGCGCGCCAAGTCGATGCCGGTCATGGAGACCATCCCGAACCACGTGATGATGATGACCGGCGTACGACCCGACCGCAGCGGGGTCCCCGCGAACTCGGTCTACGACCGCAAGGCGAAGGTGGTCCGCGATCTCGACCGCCCCTCGGACCTGCGGTTCCCCACGGTCATCGAGCGGCTGAACCGCAACGGGTTCACGACCGGCACCGTGCTCAGCAAGGAGTACCTCTTCGGGATCTTCGGAAAGCGCGCGACCCACCGCTGGGAGCCCCAGCCGGTGCTCCCGGTCACCGGCCACTCCCCTGACGTGTTCACGATGGATGCCGCGATCGGCATGGTCGAGCAGTTCGACCCGAACCTGGTCTTCGTCAACCTCGGCGACTGCGACCGGATGGGCCACGCGGACCTGACCGGCACGACCTTGAAGGCTGCCCGCCAGGCGGCGTTGCTCGACGTCGACACGCAGGTCGGCCGCTTCGTCGACATGCTGAAGTCGACCGGCCGCTGGTCGACCTCGGTGGTGCTCGTGCTCGCCGACCACTCGATGGACTGGTCACGGCCGGACCGGATGATCTCCCTCCAGCCGGCGTTCGACGCCGACCCGCTGCTCGCGGGCAAGGTCGTGATCGCCCAGAACGGCGGTGCCGACCTTCTCTACTGGACCGGTGCCGCCGCCCGTCGTACCGCAGCCGTGGCCCGGATGCGCGAGATCGTCACGGCGACGCCCGGTGTGCTGTCGGTGCACGCTCCCAGGCGGCTCCGCCTCGGCCCGAACGCGGGCGACCTTGTGGCGTACTGCCGTTCCGGGTGGCGGTTCAGCGACCCGGCGCAGTACAGCAACCCGATCCCCGGCAACCACGGGCACCCGGCGACCCAGCCGATCCCGTTCTTCATCGGCGGCGGACACAGGCTGGTCGGGCACGGCACGTCCAGCGCAGCGGCAGCGACCGTGGACGTGGCACCCACCGTCGGCAGGTTCTTCGGCCTGGCCGAGCCGCGAGGCGGGTACGACGGGCGGTCCCGCCTGTAGCGTCGGCGCCATGGGACGCTCGGTCGTCGCCGGGTCCGTGGCGCTGGTGCAGGCGCTGCTCGTGGCCGCCTGCACCTCGGACACGCCGCGACTCACTGATTCGCAGGACACACCGTCGTCGGTCGTCACGCCGACGCCGACACGGCCGTCGTCGCAGAGCGCCGAGCCGGAGGCCGGGACTTCTGCGCGCCCATCGCCTTCCACGTCGCCCCGACCGGCCGCGCATTTCGACTCGGCCGCCGCGATGGCCGACGTACGCCTGCTCGCCGGGCGGATCGGTCCGCGACTGGCCACCGGACCGGCCTTCCGCAGAGCAGGTCGCGTCGTCGAGCGCCGGTTGGAGGATCTGGGGTACGACGTACGCCGGGAGTCCTTCGACGTCCCGGCCGGTGAGTCATGGGGAGTGCCCGTCGCGGCCGGGCGGTCCTTCAACGTCGTCGCGGAGCCGCACGGCTTCGACCCCGCGCGCCCGCACGTCCTCGTCGGGGCGCACCTCGACACCGTGGCGGTCGCGCCTGGCGCAGAGGACAACGCCAGCGGCGTCGCGGTGCTCCTCGAGGTCGCCCGGCTCGTCGCGGCACAGCCGACCCGGCTCCCCGTCGTCCTGGTCGCGTTCGGGGCGGAGGAGCCGCGCGGAGACGGCGACGACATGCACCACTTCGGCTCGCGGCACTACGTCGAGCGGATGAGCCGGGACCAGCGCGAGTCGCTGCGGGCCATGGTGTCGCTCGACCGGGTCGGTGTCGGCTCGAGCGTGCCCGTGT
Organism: uncultured Actinomycetota bacterium; assembly: GCA_963721165.1. Lineage (GTDB taxonomy): Bacteria > Actinomycetota > Actinomycetes > Propionibacteriales > Nocardioidaceae > Nocardioides_C. The sequence goes on from CAVRIE010000005.1 coordinate 42,597, forward strand.
GCACAGGTCCGATGTCGCCCGCCCGGGTCCAGCGGGAGCTCCTGCGCGCCGCTGCGCGGGTCGACGTACCGGCCGGCGCTTGTGAGAACACGGCCAGCGACCACTGGTCGTTCGAGAAGGCAGGGTTCGTCGTCGCACGGCTCGGCAGCACCAGCTACGCCGCCTATCACTCAGCCGGAGACCGGCCCGGGGTCGTCAGCCGCGAGCAGCTCGGCCGCACCGGTCGGGTGGTCTGGGCCTGGCTGGGCCGAGGCGGGTGAACGATGCTTCGAGAGCTTGTCATCCTGGGGGTGGTCATCGTGGTCCTGGCAAGGATCGCCTGGGCTTTCCAGCGCAGGCTGATCTACTTCCCCGACTCGTCGACGGTCGTACCGGCGCACACGATGATCCCCGGGGCAGAGGACGTGGTGCTGCGCACTGCCGACGGCCTCGCCCTGGGAGCGTGGCTCGTGCCGGCCGAGGGACCGGATCGAGGTGTCAGCGTGCTGGTCGCGAGCGGCAACGGCGGCGACCGCTCCATCCGTGCACCGCTCGCTCGAGCCCTCGCCGCTGAGGGGCTCGGGGTGCTGCTCTTCGACTACCGCGGCTACGGCGGCAACCCGGGCTCACCCAGCGAGGCCGGGCTCGCCCGCGACGTCCGGGCCGCACGCGACTTCCTCGTGGACGCCGGTACGCCCGCCAACCGGATCGTCTACCTCGGTGAGAGCCTCGGCTCGGCAGTGGTCACCGAGCTGGCCGCCGAGCGTCCCCCTGGAGCCCTCCTGCTCAGGTCGCCGTTCGTGGACCTCGCGTCGGTCGGCAAGGTCCACTACCCGTTCCTGCCGGTGCGGCTGTTCCTGCGCGATCGCTACCGGCTCACGGACCACCTCGCAAAGGTGCAGGCTCCGGTCACGGTCGTCTACGGCAGCGAGGACACGATCGTGCCTCCCGCACAGAGTCGTGCCGTCGCAGAGGCAGCGCCACGACTCCGTCGGCTCGTCGAGGTCAGGGGCGCCGACCACAACAGCCCCGCCCTCCTCGACGGGGCCGACCTCGTGGCTGCGGTCGTCGACCTGGCGGACCACATCGGCCGGCGGCGGTGAACGCTCGACGCTCAGCCCCGGTGAGCCGGGCCGCTGGTCTCGCGCATCACGGCGAGCACCGCATCGCCGCGTCGGCCGGAGACGATCCGCGGCGCGAAGCGATCGTCCATCACGTACGGCACGAACTCCGCCGCCTTCAGCTCCCCGCCCCAGAACGTCATCTCGAGGATCGCGCCCTCCCGCGTCTGCCGCATGAAGTCCATGTCGAAGACGAAGTTGCCCAGCGAGTGCGCGACCAGACGCCCCTGCACCAGCTCCACGCCTTGGAGCCAGTGCGGATGGCCGCCCACCACGACGTCGACGCCCGCCCTGACCAGACGCCGGGCGACGCGGGACTGGATCGGCTCCTGGCGGTTGGTGTACTGCGTGCCCCAGTGAGGCATGGCCACGACCACGTCGACCCGCCGGTCGAGCCGTCGTACGCCGGCCTCGAACCGGCGCAGCGCGACCTCGTCCAGCGGCCCGGTGCGCGGCGGCATGCCCACCGTCACCACGCCGGGCTGCCCGTTCGCCACCGCCGGGGTCTCGCCGATCGCGTTGAAGCCGATGAACCCGAAGCGGACCCCCTCCCGCTCGACGACTGCCGGCTTCCAGGCCTCCAGCACCGTGCGACCGGCGCCGAACGTCCGGATCCCTCCCGCCCGAAGCCGGCGGACCGTGTCCACCAGAGCGCGGTCGCCGAAGTCGCCGAGGTGGTTGTTGGCCAGCCCGAGTACGTCGAACCCGGCGCGCCGTAGGCCCTGGACGACCCTGGGATCGGCCGAGAACGAGTCGCCGCCCTGACTCGGGGCACCGGCGCGGGAGAGCGTGCTCTCGAGGTTGCCGACCGTGACATCCGCCGTCGCGAGCCGCCGGGCAGTGGGACGCAACGCGAGGGCGGGGTCCCCGGAGCCACGCGCCGCCTCGGCCACCCCACGGCCGAGCATGATGTCGCCGACCACGCTCACGGTCACGACCGGGCCCGGTGCGGCGGCGGCACTCGTGCGCAGCGGGTACGCGTCGGGGCTGCGCACCGGGTCGACCCCGCCGACGGACACCGCCCGCACCTCAGGACCGAGCGCCTCGGCAGGCACGACCGCCACCCGTCCGGGGTCGAGCACGACGCTGCGGATCGCCCTCTGGGGCGGGCCCTCGGCCACCGGCAACGCGCTCCTGCCGTGGACTATTCGACGGGCCCTGCGAAGCGAGACGTCCCGGAGCCGACTCGTCGTGTGTACGGCGATCACGAGCGGCTGGGTCGGCCGGGACCCCGGCGAGGCCGTGCCCGTTCCCCGCCTCTCGTCCTTGGACGCCGTGGGTGCATCGGAAGGGCTACTCCCCTCGGACGTGCGACGACCGACTGGGGGACCGTCCTGGGCCGCTGATGCGGGACGAGGAGCGGCCGACCCGCCCTGCCCGACGCAGGCCACGAGTGCCAACGAGGAGATCCCCGTCGCGAGGACCCACCGGGCACCTGCGGCACGCAGCATTCCTCGACGGTAGCCCTCGGATGGCCGCGGTCGTCGACGGCTGCTCTCGGCAGCCCGCCGTCGCTGACAGCTACGCTCGGCAGCCCGCGGTCGTCGACGGGTTACGGCATCGACCCGCGTGGCCCAGGCAGATGCGCACCATGGGAAACCGTCACACCCGCCGGCATGAGGACGGCATTTGCTGTCGACGGCACCTGAAAACTGACCCCCAGACGGCATGGAACCCGCGTGCCGCCAGGGGGTCAATTTTCGGCCGCCGTTGACACTTGCAACGCTCGGCACCGTTCACCCGCCAGGCCTGCCCGGTGCCGAACTTCGCAAGTCAGCACGAACTGCGCCCCTCGCTCGATGGTTCGTGAGCAAACTGTCGTGCGGGCGCCTCATCGACAGCAGTTTGTTCACGAACTACCCGCGCGGAGGCCCTCGCGGGCGGGACTTGCGCCGACCACGGTGTCGCGCTCGATGCGGGGTGGCCCACCTGACGCCGAGCCGTCCGTCAGGCCGCTCGTCAGGCGCCCTGGTCAGCCCGCCTGGGCGGCCTGATCGGCGGCGGCCTCGGTGCCGGCCAGCCGCTTCAGGGCGTTGACGACGACCTTTCGGTCGGTCGTGGGCCACATCGGCGGCAACGAGGCCCTGAGGAATCCGCCGTAGCGGGCGGTCACGAGGCGGGGGTCGAGGATCGCGACGACGCCACGGTCCTGGGTCGTGCGGATCAACCTGCCGGCCCCTTGTGCGAGGAGCAGGGCGGCGTGGGTCGCGGCGACCGACATGAAGCCGTTGCCACCCGCCCGGTCGGCGGCGCGCTGGCGGGCCGACATGAGCGGGTCGTCAGGCCGCGGGAACGGGATCCGGTCGATGATCACGAGCTGACAGGTCTCCCCCGGCACGTCGAGGCCCTGCCAGAGGCTGAGCGTGCCGAAGAGGCAGGCGTGCGGGTCCTCGACGAAGAGCCGCGCGAGCTCGGGGAGCTGCGCCTCACCCTGCGCCATGATCGTCAGGTGCGGCAGCCGCTCGCGGACCGCTTCTGCGGCGGCGTCGGCCGCCCGCCTGCTCGAGAACAGCCCGAGCGTCCGTCCGTCGGCGGCGTCGACGAGGTCCACGATCTCGTCGATCTGCGCGGGACCGAGGCCGTCACGACCCGGCTGCGGCAGGTGCTTGGCGACGTAGAGGATGCCCTGCCGGCCGTAGTCGAACGGCGACCCCACGTCGATGCCGCGCCACGGCAGTGAGTCGTCGTCCGGGTCGGCCCCGGTGGGCGCCTCCGCGGCAGCGGGCTCCAGCTCGATCGAGTGGTCGACGCGTTCGCTCGGCTTGAGCCCGATGCTGGTCGCGACCGAGTTGAAGTCGCCGCCGAGCATGAGCGTCGCCGAGGTGAACACCACGGTCTTGTCGTGCAGCAGCTTGTCGCGCAGCGGCCCCCACACCTGCAGCGGCGCGACGTGGAGCCGGTTGCCACCTCGGGCAGCCTCCCGCTCGCTGACCCAGAGCACGTCGGACTCCAGGTTGGCCGCCATCCGCTCGGCGGTCTTGAAGATCTCCTGGACCCAGCCACGTGCCTGCGTCCGCCCCGCGTCAGCGTCTCCCGGGGGGCCTCCGGACTCCTTGGGGAACGCCGAGATCAGCGCTCGTGCCGAGTCCCGCACGAGCGTGAGCGCGTCGGAGAGCGCGACCGGGAGCGAGTCGACCCGGCCGGGGCCGGCGTCGTCGAGGCCGTCGCGGAGCGCGTCGGCGGCGTCGGCGAGCTCGTCGGCCTCCTGGCCGTCGATGTGCTTCTGCGACCGTCGGGCGGCGCGTTCGATGTCGGCCACGGACAGCTCGTCGGTCGCGGCCTGGGTCACCCGGGACGACAGCTCGTGGGCCTCGTCGATGACCACGACGTCGTACTCCGGGATCATCGGGACGCCCTCGATCGCGTCGATCGCGAGCAGTGAGTGGTTGGTGACGATCAGCTGGGACTGGGCCGCTCGTTCCTTCGCCCGCTCGGCGAAGCACTCGAGCGCGTAGGGGCACCTCGTCGCCCCGAGGCACTCCCGGTGGGTCACCGAGACCTGGCGCCACACCCGGTCGGTGTGCTTGGGCGCGGCGTCCCGGTCCCCGGCGCCCCCGCGCTCGGACTCCTCCTCGGCCCAGGAGCGGAGAGCGAGGACCTCGGCGCCCATCGACCCCTCAGGCATGTCGACGAGGACGCCCTGGTCGTCGGGCACACCCTCCCGGATCCGGTGGAGGCAGGCGTAGTTGGAGCGGCCCTTGAGCACGGCGTACGTCGCCTTGTCGCCCAGCTCGTCGCCGGCCGCCTCCAGCAGCGCCGGGATGTCGCGCTCGACGAGCTGGTGCTGAAGGGCCAGGGTGGCCGTCGCGACGACGACCCGACGGTCGTGAAGGAGCGCCGGCACGAGGTAGCCGAGCGACTTGCCCGTGCCGGTGCCGGCTTGTACGAGCAGGTGCTCCCCGGTCGCCATGGCTCGGCCGACCGCCTCGGCCATCTGGATCTGGCCGGGGCGCTCCTGCCCGCCGAGCGCCTCGACGGCGCCGGCGAGCACGTGCTTCACGGTCGGGGAGGTCTCAGGCACCGCAGAACCCTAACTGTTCAGACCGACAGTCGTTGACCGCTCTCCACACCTTCGACGCGCCCGCCCCACTTCCCAAGTGTTCTGGACGCATCCCAAGCGGTATGCCGCTTGTAGACCGTCCATAACCCCGCGTTACAGCGAGCTCAGGGGAGGTCAGACCACCGCGCCGGAGTCCTGCGGGCTGCGTGCGACCTTCTTCTTCTTGGCCTCCGCCTTCGGCAGCGGCCACCTCTCGTGCATGAGAAGCGACAGCGGCGTCGCGACGAACACCGACGAGTAGGTACCGATGATCAGTCCGACCAGCAGCGCGACCGCGAAGTCCTGCAGCGACTCGCCCCCGAGGAACGCGAGCGCCGCGAGGATGAACATCGCGCCGAGGCCGGTGTTCACGGTTCGCGGCATGGTGTCGATCGCCGCCTGGTTGGCCACCTTGGCCAAGTCACGTGTCTTGCTCGTCTGCCACTGCTCCCGGATCCGGTCGAAGACCACCACCGAGTCGTTGACGGACAGACCGATGATCGTCAGGGCCGCGGCCAGGAACAGACCGTCGATCGGTTTGCCGAGCCACGCGAACAGACCGGTCACGATGATCACGTCGTGGAACATCGCGAGCACCGCCGAGAGACCGATCGTCCACTTGAACCGGATCGCGAGGTAGATCATCTGCACGATCAGGGCGATCCCGAACGCGATCAGCGCCTTGTTCCGCAGCTCGTTGCCCAGGCTCGGCCCGATCAGCTCGTCGCGCTGCTTGGTCGCCCCCTTGGCGACCTTCCCCAGCGCGTCCTCGATCTTCACCTGCTGGTCGTTGGTGATCTGCTCGGTGCGGACCGAGATGTTGCTCTCGTTGGTCTTCTGCACCACGGCCGTCGGGAACCCGGCGTCCGAGACCACCTTGCGGGCCTGCTCGGCGCTGATCGGCGCGCCCGTGGAGTACTCCATCAGCCGGCCGCCGGTGAACTCGACGCCGAGGTTCATCCCCTTGAGGAAGATTCCGGCCAGGGCGACGACCAGCGCGACCGACGTGATGGACAGCCAGAGCTTGCGGCGGCCCATGATGTCGGGGTTCTTGCGGCGAAGCCAGTCACGCACCCGGCCCGTGTGGTCGATGCCGCTGAGCTTGGGGTGCCGCTGCATCCACTTGGTGCCTGCGACCTGCTCGGTGAGCACGCGCGCGATGATCAGCGAGGAGATCATCGAGGCAAGGACACCGATCGACAGCGTCACACCGAAGCCCTTGACCGGCCCGGAGGCGAGGAAGAACAGCAGTGCCGCGGCGAGCAGCGTGGTCATGTTGCTGTCGATGATCGCCGACCACGCCTTGTTGTAGCCGATGGTGAGGGAGCGTGCGAGCCCGGTCTTCTCGGAGGAGGTGAACTCCTCCCTGGCTCTCTCGAAGATCAGCACGTTGGCGTCGATCGCCATACCGATCGCCAGCACGAAGCCGGCAAGGCCTGGCAGCGTCAGCGTGGAGCCGAGAACGACCAGTGCGGCGTAGGAGATGACGGCGTACGTCGCCAGGGCGATCGTCGCGAGGAAGCCCATCACCCGGTAGATGAAGATGATGAACAGGCCGGTCACGACCAGGCCGATCACACCCGCCAGCGCGGAGGCCTGGATGGCGTCGGCACCCAGCGTGGGGCCGACGGTCCGCTTCTCGATGATGTGCACCGGCACGGGCAGCGCGCCGCCCTCGATCAGGATCGAGAGGTTCTTGGCCTCCTCGGGCGTGAAGTTGCCCGTGATCTGGGTCGAGCCGCCGGGCATTCCGACGCCGCACTGGATGTCGGAGACGACCTCGGGCGAGGAGATGATGTCCTTGTCGAGCACGATCGCGATGCGTCGGCCGGGCGACCCCATCTGCTGGCACGCGGCGTCCGCGGTCAGCTTCTTCCAGGCGTTGCGTCCCTCGGAGCCCTTGAAGTTGACGGTGACGAACCACCCCGTGCCCTGCTGGGCGTCGTTGCCCGGGGCGGACTTCGTCACGAGGTTGCCGGGGACCGCGACCGGCCCGAGGATCAGGCGCTGACCGGACTCGTCGGCCAGGATGGTCTGGCCTTCCTTGGGCTTGTCCTTGGGCCCGGCCACACCGACGACGGGGTGGAAGCTCAGCTGCGCCGTCTTCCCGATGACGCGCTCTGCCTTGCGCGGATCCTGGAGGCCGGGGAGCTCCACGATGATGCGGTTGGAGCCGGCACGCGCCAGGGTCGGCTCGGAGACACCGAGCGCGTCCACGCGCCCGCGGAGCACCTCGAGCGTCCGGTCCGTCGACGTGGCGTCCGCCTTCACCGTCGGCGAGTCGCGGGTCTCCAGGACGATCTGGGTGCCGCCCTTCAGGTCGAGACCCAGACGAGGTTGCGCGGAGACTGCGACGGCGATGGAACCACCGAGAATGAGCAGCGCCAGGACAAGGCGCACGAGTGCGGCACGAGACATAAGTCCTATCGTCCCCTATGCCCAGTCGTCCCCCGACGGCGCCCCGCCGCCATTGGACCAGTTCGGAAAAGTTTGGGTATTCCCAGGACACCACGCCGTTGCCCGGTTCCCAACCGGCTGTATGTACCTCTACCTTTCCGGTAGGAGGGATCTACTTCCCTAGGGGGTTCGATGACCACTCTCCAAGACCGCCTGTTCGCGGGTCGTGCCGTCCGCGCCGCGCAAGCGCAGGAGGAGTTCGCACGAAGCCTGCGCCCGGACCCTGAGATCCCCTCCCAGCGCCGCAAGCGCGAGAGTGCGGCCCCGAAGCTCAGCGTCGTCACGCCCAAGCGCTCCTGAGAACCAGACAGCAAGAGTGGCCGATGGCGGCACGATCTGCCCTTGCAGATGTGTCGCCATCGGCCACTCTCGCTGAGTCGAGCCTGCAACAGGTCGGTTATGCGCCCACTGCGGTCAGGCCGAGCCGGCTCATCGACGGCATCGGCAGCTCGAAGGTCACCGTCACGGTCCCGTCCGGCCCGGCCACGATCTCGCGCTCCGGCTCCAGCTCCTCGAGCCGGTCGGCTGCACGCAGCTGTGCCCACTGCTCCTCCGACGGCCAGGACTGGCCCGGCTGCCGCAGGGTGTCCCAGACCCGCGCGATGTTGGAGTGGTCCGCGTCGACCCGCTGATGGCGCAGGGTGTACGCCGCACGGGGTGCCAGGCCGCTGACGGTCACGGACACCTCACGGCTCAGGTCCTCGGCGCCGGCGGCCTTCGTCTGGTCGAGCGTCATGTTCCAGACCAGGACCGCGACCTCGCCCGACTCGTCACGGGTCGCCAGAGCCTCCACCAACGACCCGGCGCCGTCGCCGTCGAGCGCCACCGGCACCCGCGTGCTGCCCAGGCTCTCCAGCAGCTTCAGCGCCCACCAGCGCGGCTTGCGCAGCTCTCCCACGGTGCGAAGGCCGAAGCCCCCGTGGAACAACGCCGGCGGACGGCCGAGCTCCTCGAAGTGGTCGGAGACCACCCAGTAGGACAACGCCTCGATCCGGCCCATCGCCGATGCCATCCCCCTGAGCAGGAACACCCCGGAGAAGACCGCGTCGCTGACCTCGTTGAAGTGGGTCGGCGTCACGCCCCACTCGGTCCACCAGATCGGCGTCCCGGCACGTCCGTAGCGCTCCAGCGACCCGCGGAAGTCCAGGGGCGGGCTGCCGTAGGTGTGGGTCGAGACGAAGTCCAACGCGGCACCGGAGTGCTCGACATGGGCCAGCAGCTCCTCGACCCAGCCGGCTGCAGCCGAGGAAGGACCCCCGACGAGAAGACGATCGTCGACCGAGCGGACCGCCGCCGCGGTGACGTCGTACATCTTCATCCACTCCTCCGGCGTCCCGGACCAGAACACCTCGAGGTTCGCCTCGTTCCAGACCTCGAAGGACCAGTGCTCGACGACCTCGTCGATGCCGTAGCGGTCCACGACGTGCTGGGTGAGGTCACGGATGAGGTCGTACCAGCGCTCCCAGTCCTTGGGCGGCGAGACGATCGCGCCGTACTCGAACACCGTCTTGGTGGTGTCGGAGGCGAGGTCGGCAGGCATGAAGGAGAGCTCGACGACCGGGTAGAGGCCGAGCGAGCGGACGTGGTCGTAGACGCGGTCGACCCCGGTGAAGTCGTGCACCGGCTCCCCGTCGACCTCGCGGTAGACCTCGAGGTCGTCGCACAGGATGCCGTGGGCGCGCACGGTCTTGACGCCGAGCTCCTCCTTGGCCGCCCGCAGCGAGGCGGTCAGCTCCTCGCCGATGACGCGCCCTCCGGTGGTGTCCGGGGACAGGGCGTGCGACAGGTGCTCGCTGCCGATCATCGGCCGCCAGGGACGGTCGAGCTCGCCGAGGTCCCCGTCCGCCTGGACGCCCACGCTGACCGGCCCCGCGACCTCACGGGCCGTCGCGCTCACCGGTGCGGAGCGCGGGCCCTCGACCGCGACGTCGGAGAGGGTCGACACGGCGTACCGGCGCTCCTGCCCGGGCTTGCCGGTCGTGTCGGCGTACGGCGGAGCGGGCACTGCCAGCACGTCCCGCCCGGCGTGGTCCAGGGCGACCCATGGTCCGTCGGGTCCCTCGGCGACGTGCACCTGGTAGCCGACGGCGAGCGGCACCTCGTCCCAGTGCAGGGTCACCTGGGCGCCACCTGCGGTCGCGGTCAGGCCGGTGGGCGGGTCGAGCCTCGGCGCCTGGCTGCTGGGGGCCTGGCCGCTGCGGATGCCGATCCGCTGCTCCCAGTCGGTGCGTGCGTCGGTCACGTCGTCTCCTCGTGTCGTCTCGGTCGTGGGCGTCGGGTGCTGGTGCGGGTCAGCTCACGGGGTCTGGCGTGGTCCCGCGCTGAACTCCTCCATCTGCATGAGCGGTCGGAGCTTGTCCTCCATCGCGCCCCGGGAGACGTCGTCACGCAACGTGTCACCGGCAAGGGCGTTGCCCAGGGCCGCCATGACCATGCCCTGGTCCAGGGAGAGGTACCGCTTCGAGACCTGCCCGGTGCGTACCGCGACGGAGTCGTAGAACCCGCCGGGGCCGTACGCGTCGAAGTTGTCACGGATCCGCTGCAGGTTCGTGACTGCCTCGCGGGGCGCGTACCGGAGCGCGAGGAAGGACGCATGAGGCGTCACCACCCCGTCGCCGTACCGGCTCGGCGCGGGCGAGCCCTCGCGGCAGCCCTCGTAGGGCTGGTCGACGCTGGTGCGCTCCTGGTCGGAGGTGTAGCCGCCCCCGTCGAGACCGAGCTGGTCCACGCCGTACTCGCGGTAACCGCCGGCGGGGTTGTTCGACGGCGAGAAGCCCCAGTAGCCGTAGCCGGCCTCGTCCAGGCCGTGCTCGATCTGGCCCTTGACGTAGAGCGGGTGGTTGACCCCCCACGACTTCGGGCCCCACGTCTCCTCGGGGACGAACAGGGGCACCATCAGCGCCTCGAACATGCTGCCGCCCCAGGTCGGGACGACGTTCAGGTCCCGATACGGCAGCGCGCCCTCGAACACCGGGACTCCGAGGTACTTGCGCCACTGCCCGACCGGCTTGGTCTCCGTCCACGCCCAGTCGCAGTTGTCGTTCGGGAAGGTGCGGAAGGTCCCGAAGTAGTGCTTGGCCGGGATCTGGCCCGATGCGATACCGAGGTACGACGCCATCCGCGGCTCGGTGTTGAACGCCCCGTAGTGGTGGCAGGTGTAGAACACGTCCTCGCCGCGGTTGCGGTAGTTGCCGCGCACCGAGCAACCCGGTGGCTCCTCGTCCCAGAACCCACCGCGGATCTGGCCGCCGACGTTCTCCGCCTCGTTGTAGTAGAAGCCGAAGTCCATCCCCTTGCGAATCGTGTCGGCCTCCTCCGCCAGAGCCGGCTCGGCCCGCGACACGAGGAGCAGCGCCATCGCCAGCCAGCCGTTGTCGACGCTCGACAGGAACGGGTGGACGGTGCTGCCGTTCTCGGGCCAGACCCGGAGCTTCGCGCCGGTCTTGGGGTCGTACCAGTTGTAGAACATGCCGCTGTCGTTGTGCCGCTCGAGCTCCGCGACGCTCGCGATGGTGGTGCTCATCCTCTTGCGGGCCTCGGCTGCGGAGACCAGGCCGACGTCGCGTGCGGCGACGGTGCTCCACAGGTAGGCCCCGATGTTGGTCGGGGAGGTGAACGCGCTCCGGCTGGCCGGGGCCAGGTCGCCGCCGATGTTGTCGGCCGGCAGTCCCGTCTGCTCGTCGGCCATCGCGGCGATGGACCGCCAGGTGTCCTTGGCGTACGTCGCGAGCAGGCCCTTGGCAGGTGCGTCCGCGGTCGGTGCGGCCTGGGTCGGTGCGGCCTGGGTCGGTGCGGCCTGGGTCGGTGCGAGGGCTCCGGCGCCGAGGCTGAGTGCGGTGGTCGCTGCGAGGGCAGCCACCGTCGTCCGTCGTACTCTCATCTGCTCTCCCGAGAATGGAGGGTGGTGGGGGTGACTACTTGATCCCGGTCATCGCGATGCCCTGCATGATGTAGCGCTGCAGCGCGAGGAAGACCGCGATCACGGGGATGACGACGACCACCGCGCCGGCGAGGAGCAGGCCGTACTGGGTCGCGTTCTGACCTACCGAGTAGAGCGCGAGCGCCACCGGAAGGGTGTACTTGTCCTCGGTCTGGGCCACCACGAGCGGCCACAGGAAGTTGTTCCAGGAGCCGAGGAAGGTGAGGATCCCCAGCGTCGCCAGCGCCGGCCCGCACAACGGCAGGATGACGCTGAAGAAGATCCGCAGCTCGCCGGCACCGTCCACGCGGGCGGCCTGGATGAGCTCGTCGGGCAGCCCCAGGATGAACTGCCGCATCAGGAAGACCCCGAACGGCGCAGCGAGGAACGGCAGGAACATCCCGGTCAGGGTGTTGGTGAGCCCCAGGTTGGTCGTGAGGATGAACAGCGGCACGAAGGTGACCACGCCCGGGACCATCAGGGTGCCCAGGACCAGCACGAAGACCACGCGCTTCCCGGGGAAGTCCAGCTTGGCGAGGGCGTAGCCGAGCATCGCGCCGAACATCACGTTCCCCGCGGTCACCGCGAGGGCGACCACGACGGAGTTGACGAAGTAGGTCGGGAAGTCGAGCCGGCTGAAGAGGGCCTGGTAGTTCTCCAGGGTGATCGTCTCCGGCCACCAGGTCGGCGGCACCCTGCGGACCTCTGCCTCGGGCTTGACCGAGGAGAGCACCATCCACAGGAACGGCACGACCATCAGGAACAGCCCGCCGCCGAGCACGAGGTAGAGCCACCTGGGGGTGCGCGGCTGGATGCTGCTGGTGGGCTCCGGCGTCGCGGTGTCGTGCTCCTCGACGACAGGAACGGTCTGGGTCGCCATCGGGATCAGTCCTTGCTTCGAAGGAGTCGGAACTGCGCCATGGTCAGCACCACGACCGCGAGGAAGAGCAGGTAGCTGGCGGCCGACGCCAGGCCGTAGTTGCCGAAGCTGAACTGGTCGAAGGTGAAGAAGGTCACCGACCGGGTGGCGTCGAGTGGACCGCCCTTGGTCATCACGAACGACTCCTCGAAGAACTGCAGGTAGCCGACACCGGTGATGACCGCACCGAAGAGCAGGGTCGGGCGCAGCATCGGCAGCGTGATGTGCCGGAAGCGCTGCCAGGCTCCTGCGCCGTCGATCTGGGCGGCCTCCTGCATCTCCTTCGGGATGGTCTGGAGGCCGGCGAGGAAGATCACCATGAGCGTGCCCATGTTGCGCCAGGACGACATCACCACGAGCGAGGGCAGGGCGAGGGTGGTGCTGTCCAGCCACGCGGGTCCGTTGACCCCGATCCAGGCGAGCACGGTGTTGAACAGCCCGCCCTCTGCGCGGAACAGGAACTTCCACACCACCGAGACCGCGACGATGCTGGTGACGACGGGCAGGTAGTAGCCGACCCGGAACAGACCCCGCAGCCGGGTGATCCGGTTCAGCCCTACCGCTACGGCGAGGGCGAGCGTCATGGTCAGCGGCACACCGAGCAGGACGTACAGCGCGGTGTTCAACGCGACCTTGCGGAAGAGCTCGTCCCCGAGGAGCTGCGCGTAGTTCTCCAGACCCACGAACGACACTGCGAACGGCGAGCGCATGTCGGTGCTGCGGATGTCGGTGAAGCTCATCCCGAGGCTGGCCAGCACCGGCCCCGCGGTGAACGCCAGGAACAGTGCCACGAACGGCACCGCGAGCACCCACGCGGCGACAGCCTGCTGCCGCCGCGTGGGGTCGACGTGACGTGAACCGCTCACGTCAGAGCCCGGTGCCGATCCGCTGCGCCTCGCTCTGCATGTGTTTCACGGCGTCCTCGACCGGCATCGCTCCCTTGACGGCCTTCTCGACATCGCTGTCGACGACCGCGGCGACCTGCTCCCAGGTCGGCACGGCGGGCGGGGCGAGGGTGTTGCCGAGCTGCTCCCCGAACACCTGCAGCTGCTCGTCCTCGGCCAGCTTGCCGCTCTTCCACGACTCCTCGACCGCGGGCAGGTCTCCCACGGCGTCGTAGAAGTCCTGCTGGACCTCCGGCTCCGTCAGCCACTTCACGAGCTTCCACGCCGCGTCGCGGTTGTCGGAGTCCTTGAACACCGCGAGGTCTCCACCACCGACGAACGAGGTGCCACCGGCCGAGTCCTTGCCCGGCAGCGGGGCCAGGGCGTACTGGTCCTTGCTCACTCCTGCCTCCTCGACGAGGCCGGTGTGCCAGGGCCCGGAGACGAAGGCGCCGTACTTGCCCTCGGCGAAGCCGCTCTCGAGCTCCCCGGGGTCGAGCACACGGTTCGGGGCGTAGCCCTTGTCGAAGAAGGTCTTGTAGTACTTCGAGCGCCTCGACCATCTCAGGGGAGTCGACGGTGTACTCGGTGCCGGCGTCGTTGGTCATGGAGGCGCCGTTGGACCAGGCGAAGGGCATCATCGTCTGCCACGCACCGGTCTGGCCGGGCTGCAGGTTCAGGCCGTACTCCGCACCGCCCTTGCTCTCCAGGTCGGCGGCGAACTTCGTCAGCTCGTCCCACGTCTTGGGGAGCCTGCGACCACCCGGCCTTCTCGGCGAGGTCCTTGCGGTAGTACAGCACCCGCGTCTCGACGTACCACGGCACGCCGTACGAGGTGTCCCCGACGACCGTCGACCCCCAGGCGCCGTCGAAGAAGTCGCCCTCGTCGACGAGGCCCTCGGGCGTCGGGTCGAGCCCGCCCGCCTCGGCGAACTCGCCCATCCAGGTGGTGCCGATCAGGCTGACGTCAGGGGTCTTGCCGGCCGCGATCGCGTTCGCGATCTTGTCGTGCGCGGCCTCCCAGGGGACCGCCGTGACGTTCACCTTGGCGTCGGGGTTCTCCTTCTCGAACGCCGCCACGAAGTCGCCGAGCTTGTCCCCCTCGGTGCCCATCGCCCAGACGTCGATGGTGCCCTTGGCCGCGCCGTCGGCGACCGCCTCGCCCTGTCCCGGGCCGGCTTCGTCGGCCGCACCCTGGTCGCGCCCGCAACCTGTGAGCGCGAGGCTGGCGACCGCCAGCACCGCAACTGTGCGCCCCAGGGCCTTCGTGGTTCTCTTCATCGGGTTTCCTCTCGCTGTCTTCCGGTGCTGGTCCGGACGACCAGCTCGGTGGGTAGCAGTTCGTGCCGTGGCTCGGTGCGGGAGCCGGTGATGAGCTCGTCCAGGAGCCGGGCGGCCGTCGCGCCCAGCAGCCGCATCGGCTGGCGCACCGTGGTCAGCCCCGCGTAGCGCGCGGCCATCACGTCGTCCCAGCCGGTCACCATGACCTGGCCGGGGACGTCGATGCCTGCACGGTCGAGCTCGGCGAGCAGTCCGAGTGCCAGCTCGTCGTTGGCGCACAGGAACGCGTCTGGAAGGTCGTCGGCGGCGACGGCCGCACGCGCGACGTCGGTCCCTTCGGCCTCACCGAACGCCTGAGTAGGGGCGAGATCCAGGTGCGCGTCGGCCGCGTCCACCGCACGTCGCATCCCGGCCCAGCGACCGGCCATGTCCGGAGACACCTCCGGGTCGCCGACGAAGACCAGCCGTCTGGCGCCCTGTGCGAGCACATGCTCGGCGAGCCGCTCGGCGCTGCCCAGGTTGTCGGCGTTGACCGAGTCGACGTCCCCGACAGGGGGCCGCGCAAGCAGCACCAAAGGGGTACGACGGCGGGCGAGCCGCTCGATGACGGAGTCGGGCACCGTCCGCCCGAGGATGACCAGGCCGTCGCAGCGGCCCGACATCTCCTCGACCATCGACGGCGCCGCGTCACGTCCGTGAGTGGACAGGATCAGCACCGAGCGACCGAGCTCCCCTGCCACCGACTCGTAGCCGAGGACGACCTCGGCGAAGTAGGGGCCGGACAGGTCGGGGAAGACGATCCCGTTCGCCGCGTGCCGGCGCTCGGCGAGCTGGCGACCCAGGTGGCTGGGTGTGTAGTGCAGCTCCTCGATGGCCAGGGCGACCCGGTCCCGGGTGCCGGGGCTGACGCTCTCCGAGGACCGCACGACCCGGGAGACGGTGGCGATCGAGACACCGGCGCGTTGCGCGACGTCGCGGATCGTAGGCCGCACGGTGCCTCCCGAGATGGATTGCCGTTAGCGATGTAACCGGTTTCTGAAAACGGTTACATAGGTAACGTGGCGCACATTCGGGACAGATGTCAACAGTTTGGTTCTTCTGTCTCATCTGTTCGGATGCCCGGTGGCTCGGTCCCGGTGGCGCGGTCCCGGTGGCGCGGACTCGGTCCCCGGTGGCTCGGAAAGCGAAAGTGGTCGATGGTGGCACGATCTGCGCTTGCAGATCTGTCACCATCGACCACTCTTGTCCGCAGTGTCGCCGGTAGGACTGTCGCTGGGTGGCGTGCCGCCCGCTCAGGTCAGGCGGTGGCCGCCGAGGTGAGGTACGGCGTCAGCTCGCCGGCCAGGTCCGCGTGGACGCGGCCGTGGACGACGGTGCCGTCGCCGGTGTGCTCGATGCGCTCCACCTCGCCGTGCTCGTGGATCCGGTTGAGCAGGTCACCGCGGTCGTAGGGCAGGAGCGCCTCGAACGCGATCCCCGGGCGCGGCAGGTCGGCCTCGACCGCGAGCAGCGCATCGGAGACGCCTTCCCCGGTCTTGGCCGACACCACGACGGAGTGCGGCTCACGCTGGCGCAGCCGGGCGATCACCATCGGGTCGGCGACGTCGGCCTTGTTGATCACGATCAGCTCGGGGACCTTGTCGGCACCGATCTCGGCGAACACCTCACGCACCGCGGCGATCTGACCCTCGGGATCGGGGTGCGAGCCGTCCACGACGTGCAGGATCAGGTCGGAGTCGGCGACCTCCTCCAGCGTGGAGCGGAACGCCTCGACGAGCTGGTGCGGCAGGTGCCGGACGAACCCGACCGTGTCGGACATCGTGTAGACACGGCCGTCGGAGGTCGTCGTACGACGGGTGGTCGGGTCGAGAGTCGCGAACAGGGCGTTCTCGACGAGCACCCCGGCGTTCGTGAGCCGGTTCAGCAGCGACGACTTGCCGGCGTTGGTGTAGCCGGCGATCGCCACCGAGGGGATCTCGTGGCGCTTGCGCTCGGAGCGCTTCGTGTCGCGGGTCGTGCGCATGTGCGCGAGGTCGCGCCGGAGCTTGGCGATCTTGGTGTTGATCCGGCGTCGGTCGGTCTCGATCTTGGTCTCACCGGGACCACGACCACCGATACCGCCACCTTGCGAGCCCACACGTCCACCGGCCTGGCGGGAGAGGTTGCCACCCCAACCACGCAGGCGCTGCTTCATGTAGCTCAGCTGGGCGAGCTCGACCTGCGCCTGACCCTCACGCGACTTCGCGTGCTGGGCGAAGATGTCGAGGATCAGCGCGGTGCGGTCGACGACCTTCACCTTGACCCGGTCCTCGAGGTTCCTCAGCTGCGAGGGTGCGAGCTCGCCGTCGCAGATCACGGTGTCCGCGCCGCTGGCCTGGACGATCTCGCGCAGGCCGTCGACCTTGCCGCGGCCGATGAAGGTGGCCGGGTCGGGCTTCTGACGACGCTGGTAGATCGCGTCGAGGACCTGCGAGCCGGCGGTCTCGGCGAGGAGTGCCAGCTCGGCCATGGAGTTCTCGGCGTCCTCGACCGACCCCTCGGTCCACACACCGACGAGCACGACCCGCTCCAGGCGGAGCTGGCGGTACTCGACCTCGGTGACGTCCTCGAGCTCGGTGGACAGGCCCGCGACGCGACGAAGCGCGTGGCGCTCTGCCAGGTCGAGGTCGCCCGAGCTCTCCTCGGGGTCTTCGCCCCAGTCGGCGGTCTCTTCGAGTGGTTCCTGAGCTCCGTCGAAGGGCTCGGCGTCGAGGCGGCGCCCTGAGCCTGTCGAAGGGTCGAAGTCCTCAGGGGTGTCGTAGGGCTCGTCCATGGGACGGACGACGTCTGCTTCGTAGGCGGCCTCGTAAGCCTTCTGAGATTCAGTCATATTCACCTGGGAGAACAGCGGGGAGGCCGGATATCTTCCAACCACGCCTCGATGCTCGCACGCGCTAAGTACCCCTAGCGAACGAATTAGACACTTCGCCGCGGGCCACGAGCACCGCCGGTCCGGTCAGCAGCAGGCGGTTGTCGTCGGTCCAGGTGACCTGCAGCCGGCCGCCCGGGACGTCCACCCGGTACGTCGTACCGCGGCCTGCTCCGTCGGCGAGGGCGCTCGCCACCATGACCGCACACGCGCCGGTGCCGCAGGACCGCGTCTCGCCAGAGCCCCGCTCGTGCACCCGCATGGCGACGTGCCGCTCACCCCGCCGTGTGACGAACTCGACGTTCACGCCCTCGGGATAGGTCGCCGGGTCGTGGACCGGGCTCTCCAGGAGCGGGCCGGCGTCGTCGAGGGAGTCCACGAAGGCCACGGCGTGGGGGTTGCCCATGCCGATGTTCGCGGCCGGCCAGCTGCGCCCTCCCACTGCGACCTTGGTGTCCCCCAGGAGCGTCGGCTCCCCCATGTCGACGGTGACCTGCCCGTCGGGCTCGAAGGAGACCGTCTTGATGCCCGCGCGGGTGCCGATGGGCAGGGGGCGGGTCGTGTCCACGCGCTCGTGATCGGCGAGGTAGCGAGCGAAGACCCGGACCCCGTTGCCGCACATCTCGGAGACAGAACCGTCGGAGTTGCGGTAGTCCATGAACCACTCGGCCGCGCCGCGGGCCGCGACAGCCGCCGGGTCGTCGTACGCCTGGGTGCGGACCACTCGCATGACGCCGTCCCCGCCGATGCCCGCGCGACGGTCACACAGGGCGGCGACCAGCTCGGCCGCGAGCTCGCCGTGCACGGTCCCGTCGGGGTCAGGCAGGAGCACGAAGTCGTTCTCGGTGCCGTGACCCTTCACGAACGGGAAGGTGTCGGGGCTGGTGTGAGGCATCTGTCCAGCCTATCGGGGCGCGTCTCACCGATTCTGTCGGCGACGGGACCTACCGTTTCAGTCATGCAGAACAAATCGGAGATGCTGATGCTGACCGGTGTCCTCGCCTTCTGCGCCGAGTGTGGCGACGAGGGCCTCTTCGTCCCCGTGGAGGAGGGCTGTCAGGTCGACGGGTGTGAGTACTGCTGCACCCGCTGCGACGCTGCGGTGTTCCTGCTCGAGGTGCTCGAGAACACCGGGGCTGCACACCGCAGCGTCGCCTAGGGCGTCAGCGGGTTCGCCTCACCACCAGGGCGGAGCCGCCACCTCGTCGCGTGGGCTCCGCGACCGCGGTGAGCCGTCCGCGCCTGCCGAACTCGATGGCGGTCGCGGCACCGATCTCGGCGGCGCTCGTGAAGGAGTCGCCCGAAGGCACGATCTTGTGGCCGTAGAGGTCCTGGAGCTCGCTGCCGTAGAGGTCGATGAACTCCGGCTCGGCGACGACCGCGCTGGTGTTGCGCTGCGAGGCACGCGGCGCGGCGAGCGCCTGGTCGATGCTCATCCCCCGGTCCAGCCGGTTGAACAGCATCTGCGTCACCGTCGTGATGATCGTCGAGCCTCCGGGCGAGCCGAGCGCGAGGAACGGCTTGCCGTTGCGCAGCACGATCGTCGGCGACATCGAGGAGCGCGGCCGCTTGCCGCCCTCGATCCGGTTCGGGTCCTTCGGGTCGTACTTCGTCGAGAAGTCCGTGAGCTCGTTGTTGAGCAGGAACCCGCGGCCGGGCACGAGCATCCCCGAGCCCCCGGTCTGCTCGATGGTCAGGGTGTACTCCACGACGTTGCCCCACCGGTCGGCCACGGTGAGGTTGGTCGTCTCGACGTTCTCGTGGTCCTCGGCCGACGTCTTCTGCGCCGTCCCGGCGTCGCACCTGCCGTCGTAGTCCTTCACGTCGCCGGCCGTGGTCGGCTTGTCCATCGCGTGGTCGGGGTCGATCGAGCAGGCCCGCTCGGCGGCGTACTCGTCCGACAGCAGGTCCTTCAGCGGCACCTTCACGAACGCCCGGTCACCGAGGTAGGCACCGCGGTCCGCGAAGGCGAGGGCCGTGGACTCCAGGTAGTGGTGCAGCGCGCGGGCGTCGTCGGGCATCGCCTTCTTGCCCAGGCCGAACCGCTCCATGATGTTGAGCGCCTCCCCGACGGTCGACCCGCCCGAGGACGAGGGAGCCATGCCGTAGACGTCCTTGCCGCGGTAGCGCATGTGCGTCGGCGCCTGCACCTTCGCCTTGTAGGCGGCGAGGTCGGAGGGCTTCAGGTACCCCGGCATCACCGGGAGGTCGGTGTGCGGGCTCTTCGGCGGGTGCTGCACAAGGTGGGAGATCTGCTCCGCCAGGCGGCCTTCGTAGAACGCGTCCATCCCGCGACGGCCGAGCATCCGGTAGGTCTTGGCAAGCCCCGGGTTCTTGAACACCGAGCCGACCTTCGGCGCGTCCCCGTCAGGGAGGAAGAGCCTCGGCGTCGTCGTGTAGGCGTTGAACCGCTCCTTGTTGTCCAGCGTCTGCTGCCGGAAGGTCTCGTCGACCACGAACCCGCGGCCGGCGAGCCGGGCGGCCGGTGTCAACGCGTCCTGCAGGGAGTAGGTCCCCCACTTCCGCAGGGCCTTGCTCCACGTCGCCGGAGTCCCCGGCACGCCGACGGAGACACCGCTGGTCACGAGCTCGGGCGTGAAGCGGTACGGCTCGCCCGTCTTCGGGTCGATGAACGCGTCGTGCGGCATGTCCTGCGGGGCGGTCTCCCGGCCGTCGATGGTCCGCACCTTGCGGGACTTCGCGTCGTAGTAGACGAAGTAGCCACCGCCGCCGAGCCCGGCGCTGTACGGCTCGGTGACACCGAGGGCCGCGGCCGTCGCCACGGCGGCGTCCACGGCGTTGCCGCCACGCTTCAGCACGCGCAGACCGACCTTGGAGGCTTCCGGGTCGACCGAGGTGACGGCTCCCCCGTAGCCGACACTCGTGGGCGTCTTGACCGGCTGTTGCGGCCCGGCGTTCGCCGGCGCGGACACGCCGAGGCCCGCCGTGGTGATGCCGAGTCCCGCGGCGACCACCACGCCGAGGGCCCGGCGGGAGATGGGTTGAGTCATGCTTTTTCCTCCCGAGTACGGACGAAGGGTTCCTGCCTATCACTGCCCGACGCCGCACGTGAGCCGCTGGGCCGACAGGCACGTCCGGGTACCCGGCACGCGGCGAGTTCATCCGCTATGGCACAGCTTGACTGGCTTGTTCCGTTTGGCGGCCTGCCAGGTTGGTGCTGCGGCCCGGTCGTTCCCCGAGGCGGTGGGCGCTCGTCCTCAGTCGGCCACCGGCTGCCGGAGCGCGGCCAGCGCCTTCGCCAACCGGTCCGGGTCGTCCCACGACACCCAGGTGATGCGCGGGTCCTTGCGGAACCAGCTGTCCTGCCGGCGCGCGAACCTCCGCGTGCCCGCGATCGTCTGCTCCTTGGCCTCCGCCTCGGTGATCCGGCCGTCGAGGTAGGCCAGCACCTGCTGGTAGCCGAGCGCGCGGTTGGCCGTGCGTCCCTCGCGCAGTCCGCGCTCGGCGAGCCGTCGTACCTCCTCGACGAAACCTGCCTCCCACATGCGCTCCACCCGTAGTGCGATGCGCTCGTCGAGGATCGGACGCGGGATGTCGACACCGATCTGGTGGGCGTCGTCGATCTCGTAGCGCAGCTCCGGCAGGGTGGCGCTGAAGGGGCGCCCGGTGATCGCGATGACCTCCAGCGCCCGGACGATCCGGCGGCCGTTGGTGGGGATGATCTTCGCGGCGGCGTCGGCGTCGACCGCGGTGAGCCTGCGGTGCAGCTCCTCGGGTCCCACCTCGGCGAGGTCCGCCTCGAGCTGATGCCGGACCGCGGGGTCGGTCCCGGGGAACTCGAAGCGGTCCAGGATCGCCCTTGTGTAGAGGGCGGAGCCGCCGACCAGTACCGGTGTCACGCCTCGAGCGCGGCAGTCGGCGATCACCTCACGAGCCCAGCCCTGGAACTCCGCGACGGTGGCCGGCTCGGTCACCTCGAGCAGGTCGAGCAGGTGGTGCGGGATCCCCCGTCGCTCCGCCACCGGCAGCTTGGCCGTGCCGATGTCCATCCCGCGGTAGACCTGCATGGAGTCGGTGTTGACCACCTCGCCACCCAGGGCCTCGGCCAGGTCGAGCGAGAGCTCGGTCTTCCCCGCCGCGGTGGGCCCGACGACCGCCACGACCGGAGGCCTTCGAGACGACGGGCCAGGCGCGTGGGTCATGCCCCAGAGTCTCCCAAACCGGTCACCGGCACTGTTTGGCGCGGGGTCTGTCGGGTACGCCGCCGACATGGCAGCATCAGACGAGACCGCAGGTGGCAACGCGTCGGAGGACAACGAGACGACGAAGCCGGGTCCGCCGAACCCACAGGGGTCGAGCGGAGTCGACGCGCCGAGTCCTCCCGGCGGTCCACTACGCAGCGACGCGCCGTCCGGCGCGGTGCCGCCGGGTGGCCCGGGCACTCCTGCCCAGCCCGGCGAGCCGAAGGAGGTCGAGCGACCCACACACCCAGTCGCCGAGCCACGGTTGTCCGAGGACCCGTCGACGTCGCTCACAGACGAGGAGAACGCGCAGAGCTCACAGCTCGAGCCGTCGGACGACTCCGGCAGCGAGTAGC
The DNA here is from genome assembly GCA_963721165.1 of uncultured Actinomycetota bacterium. Lineage (GTDB taxonomy): Bacteria > Actinomycetota > Actinomycetes > Propionibacteriales > Nocardioidaceae > Nocardioides_C. The sequence continues at coordinate 64,662 of CAVRIE010000005.1, forward strand.
CGACCGACCACGCGACACCCGTCACCCCTAGGAGGACCACGATGAGCACCAGCCCCGAGGACTACCAGGCAAGCGAGCAGGAGAACGAGTCTCCCGACACCGGCACCGAGTACAACCGCGCCACCGGTGAGCCCGAGGTGACACCGCACGACCGTGAGCTCGCCGCGGCGGAGGCGGACGCGCGCAACCCCAACGCCGGAACCTCAGCCGGCCTCGAGGGCGACATGGGGATCAGCAGCGAGCGCACCGGACCCGCTGACGAGACCAGCACGGACGGCCTCGGTGACCTGAACGACTTCGAGGGCACCGGCACGGTCGGCTCGGCGAGGTCGAGCACACACGGCAGCGTCCCCACCGCGGGCGGCGGCGTCCCGGGCGCCGAGACGGGCGACACCGAAGGCGAGAGCAACACCGCCGAGGTCCCGTCACACGAGCTGCACGGCAGGAACCCGGGACACTCGGGCCACTGAGCCCCACCAGTCGGCACATCACCTGGGCACATCACCTGGGCACGTCACCTGGGCAGGTCAGTAGGGTGCGGGCATGATCGACAGGTTCGTCGTCGTGCCCGCCTCCTACGTCCTCTTCCTCCGCGATGCGGAGCCGGGGCGCCGTGAGATCCTCCTCCAGCTCCGGCAGGGCACGGGCTACATGGACGGCCACTGGGCCACCGCGGCCGCCGGGCACGTCGAGCAGGGCGAGTCCGTCTTCGAGGCGGCGGCGCGAGAGGCGGCCGAGGAGCTCGACGTCTCCGACCTCGCCCTGAGGCCGCTGTGTGCCATGCACCGCACCGGCCGCACCGGCGACCCGATCGACGAGAGGGTCGACTACTTCCTGCTCGCCACGTCGTGGTCCGGTGAGCCCCGAGTCGTCGAGCCGGACAAGTGCGCCGACCTGCGGTGGTTCGGCCTCCACGACCTCCCCACGCCCGTCGTACCTCATGAGCTGCAGGTCATCGAGGCGTTGCGGGACGGCACACTCCAGCCGATCGTGACCCACGGCTTCTGAACCCCGCTTCCGACCAGCAGCTCTGTCATGCGGGCCTTGCGGCCCTGACCACGGAGCCCTGGAGACGCCCATGCTTGACGGGTGAGGCATGGAGACATGGTGCGGCGTGCCCTGACCGCCCGGGGCGAGGTAGCGGTCCGGTCCTGGGTCCCCGAAGGACTCGTCCCCGACCGAGAGAGGTTGCTGGTCCAGGCGCGGACGCACTACCGGCGGGCGGCCGCGCAGGTGCCCTGGCCGCCACGGCTGGCGCTGCAGCTCCACCTGGCGTTCTCGGCCCTCCCGGGCGCCGCGGTGTACGCCGCCCTCCGCGACCGCGGCTGGGACCAGGAGCAGGCCGTCGAGGCCGTCGCGGCGTCATCGCCGCACGCGCCGAGCGGCACCGACTCCGCTTGGAGCATCTGATGCGGCATCGGCCGCTACGCGCGGCGTTCCTCCCCGTGGCAGAACTGGTCACCCGGGTGGGCTTCCCCTCGCCCGGCTGGGAGGCACGGTGGCGCGAGCGCTCGGGATCCGCCGTCGCGTTCGACATGGCGAGGTGCTACCTCCTCGACACCTTCACGCGCCTCGGCGTCCCCGAGATCACGCGCGCCTACTGCGCGGCCGACGACGTCCTGTACGGCGACCTGTGCCCGCAGCTGCGGTGGCTCCGGACGGGGACCCTGGCCACCGGGGCACCCGTGTGCGACTTCCGCTTCGAGCGTGCCGAAGACGGACGCCCGCCCGGTCGGGGTCGCGCTAGATCCTCCTAGAGAGCGCAGCCACCGGTCGACGCGGGGAGCGGTTCCGGGACGCCGACAGTCGGCAGCCCGAGCATGACGCCGGGACCCTGCTCGGGGGCGGCGTTGCGGAGCTCCCAGGCGTCACCGGCCCGGGTCCGACGTACCGACACCACCGGCGCGTCCGAGACCAGGTGGTGCGGAGCAGCCTTGGTGACCGTCACCTCGACCATGTCGCCCGGGCGTACGTCGACCGGACGACCCTCGCCGTCGACGGCCGTGAAGTGCACGAGGCGGTTGTCGCGGGCGCGGCCGGTGAGCCGGTGGGTCTGGACGTCCTTGCGCCCCTCCCCCTCGGCCACGAGCAGCTCGACGGTGCGGCCCACGAGCTTCTTGTTCTCGTCCCAGGCGATGTCGTTGACCAGCGCCACCAGCCGTTCGTAACGGTCCTGGACCACCTCGCGAGGCACCTGGTCCTCGAGCACCGCCGCGGGCGTCCCCGGACGCTTGGAGTACTGGAACGTGAAGGCGCCCGAGAAGCGAGCCTGCTCGACGACCTTCATCGTCGCCAGGAAGTCCTCCTCGGTCTCCCCCGGGAAGCCGACGATGATGTCGGTGGTGATCGCCGCCTCGGGCATCGCGGCCCGCACCCGGTCGATGATCCCCAGGAACTTCGCCTGCCGGTAGGACCGGCGCATGTCCTTGAGCACCTTGTCCGAGCCGGACTGCAACGGCATGTGCAGCTGCGGCATCACGTTGGGTGTCTCAGCCATCGCCGCGATCACGTCGTCGGTGAAGTCCTTCGGATGCGGGCTCGTGAACCGCACCCGCTCGAGGCCCTCGATCTCGCCGCACGCGCGGAGCAGCTTGCCGAACGCGAACCGGTCGCCGAACTCCACGCCGTAGGAGTTCACGTTCTGCCCGAGCAGGGTGACCTCGGTGACGCCCTCGGCGACCAGCGCCTCGATCTCGGCCAGGATCTCACCGGGGCGGCGGTCCTTCTCCTTGCCGCGCAGGCTCGGGACGATGCAGAACGTGCAGGTGTTGTTGCAGCCGACCGAGATCGACACCCAGGCCGCGTAGGCGGACTCCCGCTTCGTCGGCAGCGTGGACGGGAAGACCTCGAGCGACTCGAGGATCTCGACCTGGGCCTCCTCCTGCACCCGCGCCCGCTCGAGCAGCACCGGCAGGGAGCCGATGTTGTGGGTGCCGAAGACGACGTCGACCCACGGCGCCTTCCTCGTGATCTCGCCGCGGTCCTTCTGCGCGAGGCAGCCCCCGACCGCGATCTGCATGCCGGGGTTGGCCGCCTTGACCGGCGCGAGATGACCGAGGTTGCCGTAGAGCTTGTTGTCGGCGTTCTCCCGGACCGCGCAGGTGTTGAACACCACGACGTCGGCTTGGGCCTCCTCGGGCGCGCGGACGTAGCCGGCGTCCTCGAGCAGGCCGGTGAGCCGCTCGGAGTCGTGGACGTTCATCTGGCAGCCGTAGGTGCGCACCTCGTACGTGCGCGGGGCTGCTGGGGCATGCGGAGTGCGGGCAGACATAACGCGTCAAGGGTACGGCGGCGCGGTCCCGGTGGAGAAACCGGCGAGAACCGGCGAGGACCGCGCCGCCGCCCTTGTCAGCTCAGCAGGCCTTCACCCACGAGCACTCGACGCCGTCGGGGCCGTAGTCGGTGGTCCGTTGCAGCTCGCGCACGCCCACCCGGGGAGCGGTCTCCTCCTTCTCGCTCCAGGAGGCCAGGGTGACGCCGAGCGCGTCCTCGATGCTGCGCGGGCTGTTGAGGTAGTTGTTCGAGATCATCGCGAACACCAGCTCACGGCCGTCGGCGTTCGTGACGTAGCCGGACAGCGCGGTGACCCCCGTGAGCGACCCGGTCTTGCCGTGCAGGTTGTTCGCCGCCGCGGTGTTGCGCATCCGGCTGCGCAGCGTGCCGCCGGTGAACCGGTCCGGGTTGCCGGCGACCGGCAGCGCGTCGTACCACGTGTCGAACCAGGGCTCGTCGCGGGCGGCGACCAGCAGGTCGGTGACGTCCTCGGCCCGCACCAGGTCCATCCGGGAGAGTCCGGACCCGTCCACCAGCCGGGTGTTGCCGACGTCGACGCCCTCGGCTGTGAGGTAGCGGCGCACGGCGGCGAGCCCCGCGCTCCAGCTACCGGTGCCGCTGGTCTCCGCGCCCAGTGCCTTCACCAGCGTCTCGGCGTGCATGTTGTTCGACAGCTTCAGGTAGGGGGTGAGCAGCTCGCCGACCGTCATCGAGTCGTGGCTGGCGAGGACGTCCGCCCCGGCCGGCGTACGACCTTCACGGATGTCGCCTGCGAGCCGGATCCCCTCGGCTTCCAGAGCCCGGGCGAACACGTCGGCGGCGTACGCCGTGGGGTCCTGCACGGTGACCCACTCGTTGCTGGCGCCCGCGGTCACCGGGACACTGCCGGAGACGACGACGGTGTTCGACGCGTGCCGGCGCTCGACCGTCAGCGTGTCGGATGTTCCCGCCGCCCCCGTCGTGGACCGGTTCACCACGTCGAGCACCCCGGTGGCCGGTTGCGTCGTCACCACCGCCGGCGCCCCCACCGCGCCCGGCGTCACGCGGACGATCACGGTGCCCGAGTCGTAGTCGGTGTCCGGCGCGACCGTCAGCGCCGAGACGGGTGCGCTGTAGTAGTAGGGCTCGTCGTCCCACGACCATCCGGTGCCGAGCGGCACCTCGTCGAAGTAGCTGTCGTCGGCGACCAGGTCTCCCGCCACCGTCTTGACTCCGGACGCCGCCAGGTCGGCGGCGAGCTCGCGGTAGTCGCCGGCCAGGGTGGTCGGGTCTCCCCCGCCGCGCAGGTACAGGTCCGAGGGGAGCGCGCCGCCGCGGGGATCTTCGGTGGCGAGCACGGCCGTGGTGAACCGGTGGTCCTCGCCGAGCCCGTCGACCGCCGCCGCCGAGGTCAGCAGCTTGAGGTTGGAGGCGGGGAGCACCCGCAGGTCCGACCCGCGGTCGTAGAGCACCTCCCCGGTGTTCGCGTCGCGGACCTGCACGGCGACCGTCGCGCTGTCGAGCCGCGGGTCGTCGAGCAGCGCGTCGACAGCCGAGGTCAGCGCGGGGTCACCGGCCGGCTCTGCCTTGGCGACCCCGCCGCCCGCCTGTCCTGCGAGCACGGTTGCGCCCGCGGTGACCAGCCCGACCAGCGCTGTGGAGATTCTCGGCATCGCATTCCCTTCCTGGCCTGTCCGGCCATTCCGGACGACCGGGCCGATTCTGCCGCCGGTTCAGGGCTCGACCAGCCAGGAAGGTGGTGCAGGAATGCGCAGTGCGTAACCATGCAGCCTCTCTGCTGCCCGAGGGGCTACTTCGGCTGCATCCGGATTCCGCCGTCGACGCGGATCGTCTCGGCGTTGAGGTAGCTGTTGGTCACGGCCTCGACCACCATCGACGCCAGCTCGGCCGGGTCACCGAGGCGCTTGGGGAAGAGGACGCCACGCTCGAGGTTGGCCTTGAACTGCTCGCTGGCCTCTCCCTCGCCGTAGATCGGGGTGTCGACCAGCCCGGGGGCGACGGTGTTCACGCGGATGCCCACGGCGGACAGGTCGCGGGCGATGGGCAGCGTCATGCCCACGACGCCGCCCTTGGACGCGGAGTAGCTGGCCTGGCCGATCTGCCCGTCGAACGCCGCGACGGAGGCGAGGTTCACGATCGCGCCGCGCTCGCCGGACTCGTCGAGGGGCTCGGTGCGGCTCATGGCCGTGGCGGCGATCCGGATGCAGTCGAAGGTGCCGAAGAGGTTGATCGCGACGACCTTCTTGAACGCGTCGAGGTCGGCGGCGGACTCGTAGCTGCCGTCCTTGCCGATCGTGCGCTGCGCCCAGCCGATGCCCGCGGAGTTCACGAGCACCCGCAGCGGGCCGATCTCCTGCGCCGCGTCGACAGCGGCGATGACCTCGTCGGTCCTGGTGACGTCGACCTTGACGAACCGCCCACCGACCTCGGCAGCGATCTTCTCGCCCTTGTCGGCCTGGAGGTCGGCCACGACGACCTTGGCTCCGCGGTCGGCGAGAAGGCGTACGACGGCCGCTCCGATCCCCGAGGCCCCGCCTGTGACGACTGCGCTTGCACCTGTGATGTCCATGGGCCGCAGGATAGCCAGGGCGGTAGAACCTGTTACAGAGCGATCAGCCCCCGGGACGGGAGTCCCAGGGGCTGACACGGCATCACCGGCATGAGGTCATCCGCGCTCGGGGTCGGCCGCCTTGCCCAGGGTCTCGGACTCGCTCGCGACCTGCTTCGCGGTCGACGGGTCGACGAGCGACTCGGTGCCCGGCTGGGTCAGGTCGGTCTCGCTCGTGTCGGGGTTCTTGCCCTCGGTGACGGCCGGGATGCCGGACGGGGTCCGGACGTCCTCGTCGCTCTCGTTCGCGGCGAGGGCAGCAGCGGACTTCGTGGTCTTCTGGGCCGACTTCTGGGCCGACGTCGGGCTGACTTCTTGGCCGTCTTCTTCGCCGGCAGCCTGTCGCCGGGGGACGACTTCTTCGCGGCGGCCTTCTTGGCAGGAGCCTTCTTGGCCGGCGCCTTCTTCGCAGTCTTCTTCGCCGGCTGGGCGGCAGTCTTCTTCGGGTCCTCCGCGACAGCGGACTCGACGACCTCGGCGACATCCGCGGGAGTTGCTGCAACCTTCTTCGCGGGGGCCTTCTTGGCCGGTGCCTTCTTCGCCGCAGGCGCCTTCTTGGCGGCCGGTGCCTTCGCCGCCGGCGCCTTCTTGGCAGCCTTCTTCGCGGCAGGTGCCGCATCGGCCAGGGCGTCACCCTGCTTCTTGGGCGAGTCCGCACTCTTCTCCGGGGCCTTCTTGGCGATCGGAGCCTTCTTCGCCGCTGTCTTCTTGGCGGGCTGCATGGTCGCGGGCTCGTTGACGTCCGGCACGGCACGGAGACCGGCGGGCGAGCTCGCTGCCTTCGTCGGCGAGGGGGGCGTCGTCCTGACCGGCGCCTCGGCGCCCTTGGGCTTGCGCCCCCTGGCCCTGGCGACGACCTGCCCGGCCACTGACCCGGCGGAGTCGGCGACGAGCTTGCCGATCGCAACCGTGCCCTTGGCCTGGCCGACCACCTTGCCGGCGGCGCCGACGGGATCCTTCAAGGTGCTGAGCGCTGTCTCGGCGAGCTTCCCCACCGGGTTCTTGCGAGCCACGTCTTTCCCTTTCCTCGATGACCTCGGGTCAGTTTCCTTCTTAACCGTATTGAAACGGTGGTGACGGTCTTGTGTGTAGGCACTCACATGCCGGACTCGCTACGGTGTCCGGCATGACTGCTGCGCAAGCATCGTCCCCCGGGGCGTCGTCCACCTCCCAGGAGGCCCTCGTCGTCCTCGACCACGTGGACAAGTGGTTCGGCGACCTCCACGTGCTCCAGGACATCGACCTCACGATCAACCGGGGCGAGGTGGTGGTGGTGATCGGCCCCTCCGGCTCGGGCAAGTCCACCCTGTGCCGGGCGATCAACCGGCTGGAGACCATCGACAAGGGCACGATCTCCCTCGACGGACAGCCGCTGCCCAACGAGGGCAAGGACCTCGCGAAGCTCCGCGCCGAGGTCGGCATGGTCTTCCAGTCGTTCAACCTGTTCGCCCACAAGACGATCCTCGAGAACGTCACTCTCGGCCCGATCAAGGTGCGCAAGCAGCCGAAGGACGAGGCGGACAAGCGCGCCAAGGAGCTGCTCGACCGCGTCGGTGTGGGACAGCAGGCCAACAAGTACCCCGCGCAGCTCTCCGGTGGGCAGCAGCAGCGCGTGGCGATCGCCCGCGCCCTTGCCATGGAGCCGAAGGTGATGCTCTTCGACGAGCCCACCTCAGCGCTCGACCCGGAGATGATCAAGGAGGTCCTCGACGTCATGGTGGACCTCGCCGAGCGAGGCATGACCATGGTCGTGGTGACCCACGAGATGGGCTTCGCCCGCACCGCCGCGAACCGGGTGGTCTTCATGTCAGACGGTCGGATCGTCGAGGAGAACACCCCGGAGGAGTTCTTCACCAACCCGCAGTCGGACCGCGCCAAGGACTTCCTCGGCAAGATCCTGAAGCACTGACACCACGAGCTCGGCCAGGGGCGCCCGCCACCTGGTCAGTATGAGAAAAGGGGAGAACATGCGGTTCAAGAGAACCAAGGCAGTCCTCGCGGTCACCGGCCTCACGCTCGCGCTCGCGGCGTGCGGTGGCGGCGGTAGCGGGACGGACGTCAAGGTCGCCGAAAACCCGACGTTCGATTCCGGGACCAAGATGGCCGAGCTCGCGGACGCCGGCAAGATCAAGATCGGTGTGAAGGTCGACCAGCCCGGGATCGGCTTCCAGGAGCCCGGCGCCGACGCACCGACCGGTTTCGACATCGAGATCGGGCGGATCCTCGCCGGCGCCCTCGGCATCAAGGACGACGGCATCGAGTGGGTCGAGACGGTCTCGGACAACCGTGAGCCGTACCTGCAGAAGGGCACCGTCGACCTCGTCCTCGCGTCGTACTCGATCACCGACGAGCGCCGTCAGGTCGTCGGACAGGCGGGCCCGTACTACGTCACCGGCCAGCAGCTGCTCGTCCGTGAAGAGGACAAGGACAGCATCACCAAGCCCGAGGACACCAAGGGCAAGAAGGTCTGCTCGGTGACGGGTTCGACGTCGCTCGAGCGGATGGTCCAGGACTACGGTTCGGACCCGGTTCCGTTCTCGACGTACTCCGAGTGCGTCGACCAGCTCAAGAACGGCACCGTCGACGCGGTGACGACCGACGGCGCGATCCTGCTCGGCTACGCCGCGGAGGAGCCCGACAAGCTCGAGGTCGTCGGTGAGCCGTTCAGCGAGGAGCGCTACGGCGTCGGCTACAACAAGGACGAAGCCGACATGTGCCAGTTCATCAACGACACCCTTCAGAAGTCGATGGACGACGGCACCTGGGCGAAGGCCTTCGAGGCCACGCTCGGCGAGTCCGGCGTGAAGACCCCGGAGCCGCCGAAGCTGGACGCCTGCAGCTGACCGCTGCTGCTTGACGAGAGGGGGTGGCCCGGCCACGGCCGGGCCACCCCGCCTCCCGAGGAACGAGGACGAACCCCGTCATGGACACCCTGATCAACAACCGGGACGACATCTGGTCCGGTTTCCAAACGACCCTGTGGTTGCTGCTCTTCGCGGGGGTGCTCGCCACCATCTGGGGGACCGTCCTCGCGGCCTGTCGGGTCTCGCCCATCGCCTCGCTCCGAGCCTTCGGCACGAGCTACGTGAACATCTTCCGTAACACTCCCCTGGTGCTCGTGCTGGCGCTCGCCATCGCGGTCATCCCGACGTTGGGCTTCAACGACCTCTCTTTCAGCCTGGGCGTTCGAAGCTTCAACACGTTCTTCATCGTGGCCATGCTCGGACTCACCCTGTACACCTCGGCGTTCGTCTGCGAGGCGGTCCGCTCGGGCGTCAACTCGGTCTCGACGGGACAGGCCGAGGCGGCACGGTCCATCGGGATGAGCTTCACCCAGAGCCTGAGGTACATCGTGCTGCCGCAGGCCTTCCGGACGGTGATCCCGCCGCTGACCAGCATCTACATCGCTCTGGCCAAGAACACCAGCGTGGTCGCGATCTTCGGGGTCCCGGAGGCGGCGTACCAGATGCGCCGGCTGAGCAACAAGTTCACCTCTGACATCTGGTACATCTTCATCGGCATCGCGGCCGGCTACGTGATCATCGTGCTGGCGATCTCCCTGATCTTCTCCTACGTCGAGCGACGAGTGGCGGTGGCACGATGAGCAGCGTCCTCTTCGACGTACCCGGTCCGAAGGCCCGCGCACGCAACAACCTGCTGACCGTGGTCGCCACGCTGGTCATCCTGGCGGTGAGCCGCGTGGATCCTCTGGACGCTCTACGAGGCGGGTGAGTTCGAGGCCCAGCTGTGGGAGGACCTCGCCCAGCCGAACATCTGGAACGCGATCGGCGACGGCCTGGTCGCGACGCTGACCGCGGCGGCGAGCGGGATCGTGCTGTCAGTGGTCTTCGGCGCGCTCTTCGCCGTCGCCCGGCTCTCGGACCGCGCCTGGGTCCGGTGGCCGGCGCGGGTGATCGTGGAGTTCTTCCGGGCGGTCCCCCTGCTGCTGCTGATCATCTTCATGTTCTACGGGTTCCAGGACTACCTCGGCACCTACTGGAGCCTCGTCATCGCCTTGACGCTCTACAACGGTTCGGTGCTGTCCGAGGTGTTCCGGGCGGGCATCCTGGCGGTCCCGCGAGGACAGTCGGAGGCCGCCTACGCCGTCGGGATGCGGAAGAACCAGGTGATGCGGCTGGTGCTTCTGCCGCAGGCGGTGACGATCATGCTGCCGGCGATCATCAGCCAGTGCGTGATCGTCCTCAAGGACACCGCGCTCGGCGTGATCATCTCCTACGGCGAGCTGGTCTTCCAGGGAAACCTGATCGCAGAGTTCGTGAACCACGCGATCGTTCCGCTGACGCTGATCGCGCTCATCTTCATCGCGATGAACTACAGCCTGTCGAAGCTCGCGGTCTTCGTGGAGCGCAGGTTCGCACAGCGTGGTCACTCCTCCGCGAAGCTCCCGGCAGCGCAAGACCCGGCCGTGGTGGGCATGGACCAGATCGGCGGCGCCTGAGCGACTGGCGTTGGCCCAGGCGCCGGTCCAGGCGCCGGTCCAGGCGCCCGTCGGTCCAGATGCTGGTTCAGCCGGCGGCGGGCTGCGCCTGCTTCGCCGGCTTCTCGGTGACCCAGAGCCGGATGACCCCCTCGACCACGACGGTGCCGTCGTCGCGCACACCGCGGACCCGCACCGGCAGATCCGGGTTGTCGCCGGTCCAGCCGTCGGGGTCGGTCTCCGCGATGCAGGTGATGTCGCTGGTCGCCTTGGCGGTGTAGGACACGTCCATCCCCTTGGGGATCCAGCGCTTGTTCGCCGGGATCGTGACCTCGGCGAGCGCCCCCATGGCGGCCTCGAGGCCGTTGCAGATCGCGATCACGTGGACGGTGCCGATGTGGTTCTGCACCCCGCGCCGCTTCTTGATCAGCAGCTCGGCGTAGTTCGGCCGGAGCTCGACGAACTTCGGCCGCACCGTAGCGAAGTACGGCGCCTTCCGGGAGAACAGCAGCGAGAAGAGCCTCTTGCCGGCCGGGAGCCGGGTGACCTGGGTGTACAGGTCCATCACGTTCGCCATGGGCAGCGATATTACCCGCAAGTAACCTTGCTTGGCGAGCCGGCCTGGCGGCCCGACGCACGCGGCGTCGCCGTCAGCGGGCGACCTCGGTGGCGCGGGACTCGCGGATCACGGTGACCTTGATCTGACCGGGGTAGGTCAGCTCCTCCTCGAACTGCTTGGCGATGTCGCGGGCGAGCACCTGGGCGGCGATGTCGTCGACCTCGTCGGGAAGCACCATCACGCGGACGTCGCGGCCGGCCTGCATGGCGAAGACGCGGTCGACGCCCGGCTTGGCCATCGCGATCTCCTCGAGCCGGTGCAGCCGCTCGATGTAGGACTCCAGCGACTCCCGCCGAGCCCCCGGCCGGCCACCGCTGATCGCATCGGCCGCCTGGGTGATCACGGCCTCGACCGTGCGCGGCTCGACCTCGTTGTGGTGGGCCTCGATCGCGTGGACGACGTCCTCGCACTCGCCGTACTTCCGGGCCAGCTCGGCGCCGACGATCGCGTGCGAGCCCTCGGCCTCATGCGTCAGCGCCTTGCCGATGTCGTGCAGGAACGCTCCGCGGACGCAGATGGTCCGGTCGAGGCCGAGCTCGTCGGCGAGCAGGCCGGCGGCGTGGCCGGACTCGACGAGGTGTCGCAGCACGTTCTGGCCGTAGGAGGTGCGGTACTTCAGCCGGCCCAGGGTTGCCACGAGCTCGGGGTGGAGGTCGGTGATGCCCATCTCCAGGGCAGCATCCTCACCCGCACGCACGCAGAGCCGCTCCACCTCGAGGCAGGACCGCTCGTGGACCTCCTCGATCCGGGTGGGGTGGATCCGGCCGTCGGCCACGAGCTCCTCCAGCGTGAGGCGGGCCATCTCGCGACGCACAGGGTCGAAGCAGCTGAGGAGTACGGCGCCGGGGGTGTCGTCGACGACGAGGTTCACGCCGGTGATCTGCTCGAAGGAGCGGATGTTGCGGCCCTCCCTGCCGATGATCCGACCCTTCATGTCGTCGCCGGAGAGGTGCACCGTCGACACCACCGACTCGGTGGTCTGGTCCGAGGCGAGGCGCTGGATGACCGTGGCGAGGACACGCTTGGCTCGCGCCTCCGCCTCCTCCTGCGCGGCTCGCTCGATGTCGCGCGCAGTGATCGCGGCGGCACGCTTGGCGTCGGCCTCGATGCACTCGACCAGCTGGTCGTGGGCGTCCTGCGCGGTCAGACCGGCAACGCGCTCCAGCGTCCGGCGACGCTCGTCCTCGATGTCGAGGAGCTCCGCACGCTTGGCCTCGACCTCGGCCTCGGCGACGGAGAGCTCCTGGGCTCGTGACTGCAGCGTGCGGGCATGCTCGTCGAGGCGGGCCTCACGTTCGCTGAGCCGGTGCTCGCGTCGTTCGATGTCCTGTCGCTGCTCCTGGAGGTCGCGGTGCAGCTCGTGCTGATGCTTCGAGGACCGGTGCCGGTTGAGCAGCACGACCGCGAGCGTGGCGACACCCGCGACGACGAGCAGCGCGATGATCGCGAGCAGCCACTCGACCATGTCGAGACCGAGCAGCAGCGGGGACGTCTCGCCAGCCTGGTTCGCCGGAACGGCAAGGTGGTTCATCCCAGGCTCCTGTCGCTATGGGCGCGACGTGGGTACACCGAACGGAGCGACAGCTGTCGCTGCCGCTGAACCAACGTACGTGTCGCGCATGTCCGGCTTAGCCGGGTGAATGTCTGTTTCGGGTCCGATTGCTCGGAGAGGTGATGCTCTTTCGAGGCTAGGTCGCGGATCTGGGCCGGTCAAGGAGAGTCGAACTCTGCGCCCGAGTCATCCCCCGGATGGCCCCACGATGACTCGCTTTGGTGGTCGTCGAGACCGGTCTGGTCCAGCTCCTCGCGGACCACGCGCCACACGAGCTCACCGCTGTGGCCCTTGCGCGCGAGCATCCCGGTCAGCCGTCGGGTGGCGGTGGCGCGGTCGACGCTGCGGAGGGTCCGGAGCTTGCGCCTCACGAGGGCCCGCGCCGCCTCCTCCTCGTCGCCCGGCTCGATCTCGTCGAGTGCCTCGCGCGCGACCTCCTCGTCGATGCCCTTGCGTCGCAGCTCCTGGGCGAGGGCCCGGCGCCCGAGCCCCTTGCCGGGCTGGCGGGACTCGACCCACGACCGCGCGAACGCCGCGTCGTCGATCAGCCCGACCTCCTCGAAGCGGGTGAGCAGCCGCTCGGCCACCTCCTCGGGAACTCGTCGCTTGGCGAGCTTCGTGGCGAGCTCGGCCCGGCTCCGGGCCTGGCCGGTGAGCTGGTCCAGGAGGATCTTGCGCGCCACCTCCTCGGCGTCGGCGTCGGGCCCGAGGAGGACAGGGTCCTCGGGCGGGGACACAGAACCGTCCGCCTGGACTCCCGCTGAGTGGGAGCCAGACGGACGGTCGTGAGGTTCGTGCGGCATGGAGGAGGTCAGAAGTCGACCCCGGTGGGCTCAGCCGGACCAGCCGGCTCCGGAGTGTCGACGTGAGGGCCGACCCCGAGCTTCTCGAGGATGCGCTTCTCGAGCTCGTTCGCGAGGTCCGGGTTGTCGCGCAGGAAGTTCCGCGCGTTCTCCTTGCCCTGGCCGAGCTGGTCGCCTTCGTAGGTGTACCAGGCACCGGCCTTGCGGACGAGGCCGGCCTCGACGCCGACGTCGATCAGGCCGCCCTCGCGGCTGATGCCCTGGCCGTACATGATGTCGAACTCGGCCTGCTTGAACGGCGGGGCGACCTTGTTCTTCACGACCTTGATCCGGGTCCGGTTGCCGACCATCTCCTGGCCGTCCTTGAGCGTCTCGATGCGCCGCACGTCCAGACGGACCGAGGAGTAGAACTTCAGCGCCCGGCCGCCCGTGGTGGTTTCGGGCGACCCGAACATCACGCCGATCTTCTCGCGGAGCTGGTTGATGAAGATCATCGTCGTGCCGGCGCCGTTGAGAGCACCGGTCATCTTGCGCAGCGCCTGGCTCATCAACCGGGCCTGGAGACCGACGTGGCTGTCGCCCATCTCGCCCTCGATCTCGGCGCGGGGCACGAGCGCGGCCACCGAGTCGACGACGATCAGGTCGAGCGCCCCGGAGCGGATCAGCATGTCCGCGATCTCGAGCGCCTGCTCACCGGAGTCCGGCTGGGAGACGAGGAGCGCGTCGGTGTCGACGCCGAGCGCCTTGGCGTACTCCGGGTCGAGCGCGTGCTCGGCGTCGATGAAGGCGACGATGCCGCCGCCGCGCTGGGCGTTGGCCACGGCGTGCAGGGCGACCGTCGTCTTACCGGAGGACTCCGGACCGTAGATCTCCACGACCCGGCCGCGCGGAAGGCCGCCGATTCCCAGAGCGACGTCGAGGGCGATCGCACCGGTCGGGATGACCTCGAGCGGGGCGCGCGTCTCGTCACCGAGGCGCATCACCGAGCCCTTGCCGAACTGTCGTTCGATGTTCGCGAGCGCGGCGTCCAGCGCCTTGTCGCGGTCTCCACCAGCCATTGAAGTAATCCGTCCGTCTGTCCGCCTGCTCGCGGATCCTGAGCTCTTCTTCATCGCGGTTGACACTAGAGGGCACCTCCGACAGTTCGAGATCGCACGTGCTCGTCTGTGGAAGTCCAGCCTCTGCATCGTGGTTGTGGACCAACCCTAACCCGAACATCTGTTCGACTCGACACCCGACACGCCCTGTTTTCAGAGGGCGAGTGGCTCCCCGTCGCCCTTCGGGCCGCCGCTGCTCGATCCGCCGCCCGTCGTACCTGCTCCGGAACGTCTGGCGAACTCGGTCGCGGTCACCACCCCGGTGACCAGCAGGGCCGCGAAGATGTTCAGCGCCGTGAAGCCGAGCGAGCCCATCACGAGCCCGGCGACGGCGCCCGCCGCCGCGGCGACCACACCCATGACCAGGTCGGCGGCGCCCTGGACGTCGGTGCGGGCATCGAGCGGCGCGGACTCCGACAGCAGCGTGGAGGCAGCCACCGTGCAGAGCGACCAGCCGAGCCCCAGCAGGAAGAGTCCGAAACCGATCTGCCAGGAGGCGCCTGCGGGAGAGGTCCCGGAGAGGGCGAGCGAGGCGAAGAGGGTGAACGCGCCGGTCATCATCACGGGCACCCGGCCGAACCGGTCCGCAGCCCAGCCGACCACGGGCGCGAAGGCGAACATCCCGAGGACATGGGCGCTCACGACCACACCGATGATCTCGAGCTGCGCGCCGCCCTCGTGCATGTGCAGCGGCGTCATCACCATCACCGCGATCATCACGGCGTGAGCGAGGGCCAGCGTCGCGATCCCCGCGGCGACCTGTGTGCGGCTGCGGACCACCTCACGGACCCGCGACCACTTCGTGCCGGTGAGTACGGCGGGCGGGGTGCCCGTGTCCACGGCGGCCTCCCGCGCCACCAGCAACGGGTCCGGGCGCAGGAACAGGCCGATCACGAGGGCTGAGGCGAGCATGCCGACCAGACCGAACAGGAAGGGGCCGGTGAGCCTGGGCAGGCCGATGTCGTCGGCCACTCCCCCGGCGAAACCCGTGAGGTTCGGGCCGGCGACCGCGCCGATCGTGGTGGCCCACACCACCAGGGAGAGCGCACGCGCGCGCCGATGCGGCTTGGCGAGGTCGGTGGCCGCGTAGCGGGACTGGTTGTTCGCCGCGGTGGTGGAACCCAGCAGCGCGGCCCCGAGCAGCAGGGTGGCGAAGGAGTCGATCACCCCGGCCAGGACGCAGAGCCCTCCGCCGGCCGCGCCGAGGAGGTAGCCGAGCATCAGCCCGGGCCGGCGGCCGCGCTTGCCCATCAGGTGCGCCAGGAGGAACGACGCGATCGCGGCGCCGAGGACCTGCATGGTCTGGGCCAGCCCCGCGAGGTCGGCGGACCCGGAGATCTGCTCGGCCAGCAGAGCGGCCACCGCGATCCCGATCGTGATCCCGAGACCACCGAGCCCCTGGGCGGCGACGAGCGTCCACAACGTGCGGCGCTGGACCTGCTGGATCCGATCCTCCGGCCAGCGCACTCCCCCTGCCACCCCGCGCGCGAAGCCTGTGGCGGCGTCTCCGACCCATCCGGCCACGCGGCGGCCGGCGCGGGTCGAGGGCTGGCGAGGGTTCATGTGCGGAATCGTCTCACCCCGCTGGGGCCGGTGGGGCCGGTCAGCGCTCCGACGCGGGCAGGCCCAGCGAGTGCCACACCGCCTGCCACACCTTCTTGGGGCTCTCCCCCGCGTCGAGCGCCTGGCTGACGGTACGTCCGTCGAGCTCGGCCAGCACGTGCTCGCGTGACCAGGTCCTGGCGTAGGAGGACCCGAGGGCCTGCTCCATGCGTGCCCAGAACTCGGTGTGCCGCACGACAGCTCCTTCACAAGCGGATGGGATGTCGCGAGCCTACGTGGTGGGAGCGCTGGACGACGTCCGGCCGTGCGGGGGTTGCCTGCGAGAATGTCAGTCATGCCGCCCGAGTTCCTCGTCCGTCCCGCCGTGGAGGAAGACCTCTCCGACATCGCAGCCATCTATGAGCACGAGATCGCGAACAGCATCGCGACCTTCGACCTCGAGCCACCCGACTCGTCGTACTGGCACGAGAAGCTGAAGGGCAACCACCCGGGCGACCACCTCCTCGTCGCGGTCGACGACGACTCGGACGTCATCGGCTACGCGTACTCCTGGAGCTACCGCCCGCGGCCGGCGTACAGCCTCACCCGCGAGACGTCGATCTACCTCGACCCGTCGGTGCGCGGCAAGGGGATCGGGAAGCTGCTCTACCCCGCGCTGCTGGACACGATGGCCGAGTCCGGCGTCCACACGGCCGTCGCACTGGTCGCTCTGCCGAACCCCGGCAGCGTCAAGCTCCACGAGTACTGCGGGTTCGAGCAGGTCGGGCACATGCGCGAGGTCGGCTACAAGTTCGACCAGTGGATCGACGTGGCGTGGTTCCAGAAGATGCTGAACCCGACCAAACACGCGACGCCGGCGGCTCACATCATCGTGCCGGACTAGCCCGCCCGGGCACTCGGTCCCGACTCCCGTAGGCCGAACGGCTGTTGACAGCAGGCCCTTGGGGCCCTGCCGCCCGAGCCGCCGCACCGGCACCCTGTACTCAGGGGCAGGAGGGGCACATGGCGCGTGGGCACAGCGACCCCGGCAACGTCGAGCTCGACGGCCGGCCTGAACTCGTGTGCGGGAGGCACCCGTTGGCGATGGTGTACGGCGGTGGCGGGGTCTTCGGCATCGCCTACATCGCCGGCGTCGCAGCCGGCCTGATGGACTGCGGCATCCCCCTGGCGACGGCACCCTCCCTGGGCACCTCCGCCGGCTCCTGGACCGCCTCGGCGATCGCCCTGGGGATCACCTACGAGGACTTCGCCGACGTCAGGTCGCCGAGGGTGCCGAACCTCCGGCCCGGCGTCCTCGCCGAGATCGCCGAGGAGCTCTTCGGCGACGAGAGCCACCACCTGGTGTCGGTCTCCGCCGTGTCGGTAGCGACGGGAAGGCGGCACATCCTCGACGGCGGCACGTACCGGCTGGCCGACCTCGTCGCAGCCTCCTCCGCGGTACCGGGTCTGCTGCCCCCGCACCGGGTCGACGGACGGCTGTACGTCGACGGGGGCATGTGGTCGGCGACCTCCGTCGACGCGGCCTCGGAGGCAGACCGCGTGATCGTGATCGCGCCCCTTGCCGGAGCCGTGCTCGGGCCGATGGGGCGCACCGCCGGTCTGCTGCTGGAGCGCGAGCTCGCTCGATGGCGCGCTCGGCATCCCGACAGCGAGGTGCACCTGATCCGCCCCAACAAGGAGATCGCACGCCTGGCCGGCCGCAACCCACTCGGGTTGTTCGACGAGAAGCGGGCCCGAGGGGTCTACCAGCCGGCCTACGAGCAGGGGCTGCGCTGGGGCGAGCGGATCGGGACCGGAACCCAGCCCCCGCAGCCTGAACGCGGCCTGCCGCATTCGGCCTGACCCCCGTGTCTCCTGTGGAGCAGATCGCCCCGCCCGGCCCGACGTCTCAGGACAGCAGGATCTTGTGAAGCCGGCGTGAGACGACCGACAGGCCGACCAGCCCCATGGCAGCGAGGTAGACGACGGAGATCGCGGAGTCCCACGACAACGCGCCGGTCGTGAGCTCGCGGCACAGGACCACGCCGCGGTAGAGCGGGGTCACCTCGACCACCCAGCGCAGGATGCCGTCGAAAGCGGTGATCGGGAAGAAGGTCGCCGAGAAGAGGAACATCGGGATGATCGCGAGCTGGATGTACTCGAAGTCCTGCCAGGACTTCATGAACGTCGTGAGTGCCATCCCGGCACCCGCGAACGCGAAGCCGATCAGCCAGGTCGCGGGCCAGGCCAGGACCGCCCACCACGAGTCCACGAGCCCCATCGCTGCCATGACGAGCAGGAACCCGAGGGAGTACACCCCCGAGCGCGCCAGGCACCACATCATCTCGCCGGTGGCGATGTTGATGGGGCGCATCGGGGTGGCGAGCACGCCGTCGTACACCTTGTCGTAGCGGAGCTTGAAGAAGATGCCGAAGGTCGAGTCGAGGATCGCGCCGTTCATCGCCGAAGCGGCCAGCATCCCGGGCGCGACGAAGGCGGCATAGGTGACCATCTGGCCGTTGAACTCGAAGCCCTCGATGAGCTTCCCGACGCCGATGCCGATCGAGAACAGGTAGAGGACCGGCTCCAGGAAGCCGCTGGCGAAGATCAACCAGGCGGACCGATAGGTGATGAAGTTGCGCACGAGGAGCGACCGGCCGGTCGGCTGCGCCGCTCGACGGGTCTGCTCGGCCAGGGCTGCGTTCACGATCGCCATCAGAGAGCCAGCCTCTTGGTCAGCCGTGACGCCGCGAACCACCAGCCGACGGCAGCCATGACGCTCAGGTAGGTCACGTGCACCAGGGCCATCGACCCGTCGACCCGGTCGAGGAGCAGCATCCGGGTCAGGTCCACGCCATGCCACAGCGGGGTCAGCCGGGCCACCCACTCCAGCGGGGCGGACAGGTTCGAGATCGGGAAGAACGCGCCGGAGAAGAGGAACAGCGGCATGATCACGAGTCGGTAGACGAGCGAGAAGCCGGCCTCGCTCTTGAGCGACGCGGAGAACGCGAACATGACGGTGGCGAACGCGAGTCCGAGCAGGATCTGCGCCAGCCACGCCAGCAGCAGGCCGGTGGGCGAGTCGAACACCCCGAAGACCGCGAGAACGACCAGGAACACCCCGCACGATGAGGCGACCCGGAAGCTGACGAACAGCAGCTGGGCCGCGACGATGTCGGTCGGCCGCAGCGGAGTGGCTGTCATCGCGAAGTAGGTGCGGCTCCACTTGATCATGCCCATGACCGGCCACATGACCTCGCCGGTCGCCGTCTGCATCGCGTGCGCCGCGACGAGGCCGGGCGCCACGAAGGCGAGGTAGGTGGTGGCACCCTCGAGGGTTGCCGGGTCCTGCTGGATGAAGCCGCCGAGCAGCACGCCCATCGCGGTGACGTAGAGGAACGGCATCACGAAGGACGTGATCACCGAGCCCCGCCAGGTGCGTTTGTAGACGGTGATCCAGTAGTCGAGCTGCCGGGCGATCAGGTCCCAGCGGCCGATCCGCGTCGGCGCCGTCGCGAGGTCGGTCGTCATTCGACGAGCGTCCGTCCGGTGAGGCGAAGGAAGACGTCCTCCAGGGTCGACCGGCGTACCAGGAAGGTGGTCGGTCGCAGGCCCCGCTCGTGCACCCGCGCCAGCGCCTCCTCGCCGTCGGAGGTGTAGAGCAGGAGGCGGTCCGGCAGCACCTCCACCCGGTCGGCCAGGTCGGCGACCTTGTCGGCGAGCTCGTCGTGCTCGCCCACGCCGAACCGGAGCTCGGCGACCTCGCGGGTGGAGTGCTCGCGGATCAGCTCCAGCGGGGACCCTTCCGCGACGATGCGGCCGCCGTCCATGACCACGAGGCGGTCGCACAGCTGCTCGGCCTCGTCCATGTAATGGGTGGTGAGCACGAGCGTCACGCCCTGCGCCTTGAGCCGGAAGAGCCGGTCCCAGAGCAGGTGTCGTGCCTGTGGGTCCAGGCCTGTGGTCGGCTCGTCGAGCAGGAGCAGGTCGGGCCGGTTGACCAGCGACCGTGCGATGGTGAGCCGGCGCTTCATGCCGCCGGAGAGGTCCTCGACCTTGGCCTTCGACTTGTCGCTCAGCTGCACGAACGCGAGCAGCTCGTCGGCGCGCTCGGCGACCTCCTTGCGCGGGATGCCGAAGTAGCGGCCGTAGACGACGAGGTTGTCGCGGACGTTCAGCTCGTTGTCGAGGGTGTCGTCCTGCGGGCACACCCCGATGCGCGAGCGGATCTCGGGCCCGCGCGTGGCCGGGTCCATGCCGAGGATCTGCAGGTCACCGCCGCTCGGCGGGGACACAGCGGCGATCATCCGCATGGTCGACGACTTGCCGGCGCCGTTGGGCCCGAGGAAGCCGAAGGACTCACCCGGCTGGACGTCCACGTCGATGCCGCGGACCGCCTCGAAGCCGCCGTAGGACTTGCGCAGGCCGCGAGCGTGGACCATCGCGGTCGGTGCGGGTGCGGCGGCGCGACTGGTCATCGTGCTCGTATCTGAGTGGGGTTGTGGCACAGCAATCAACCCTAGACGCGGGCTCCGACAGTTTTCACCGCCTTTTCGTAGCTGCCCCTCCCGCTCCTTCCTGCTTCCAGTCCCGGCCCGGCCCGTCTCGCCACGGAAGTTGTCGGTGGCATGGGTAAGGATGGTGGGGTGACGAGCCGAGAAGGCACGTCGGCCGCGTCCGACGTACTCACCGACTTCAGCGCAGCGACCCGCACCTGGTTCGAGGCGGCCTTCGCAGCGCCCACACCTGCCCAGGTGGGCGCCTGGCAGACCATCTCGGCCGGACGCAACGCGCTCGTCGTCGCGCCGACCGGGTCGGGCAAGACGTTGTCGGCGTTCCTCTGGTCCCTCGACCGCTTGGCGTCCCATCCGGCGCCGGCCGAGAAGCTGCACCGCTGCCGGGTGGTCTACGTCTCCCCGCTCAAGGCGCTCGCGGTCGACGTCGAGCGCAACCTGCGGGCCCCCCTCACCGGGATCCGCCAGACCGCCGACCGCCTCGGCGTGCCGGTGCCCGACATCCGCGTCGGCGTGCGCTCCGGCGACACCCCGGCGCAGGAGCGGCGCCGTCTCGCGACCACACCGCCGGACATCTTGATCACGACGCCGGAGTCGTTGTTCCTGATGCTGACCTCGCAGGCGCGCGAGTCGCTTCGCGGCGTCGAGACGGTGATCGTCGACGAGGTGCACGCGGTGGCAGGCACCAAGCGGGGAGCGCACCTCGCGTTGAGCCTCGAGCGCCTCGACGCACTGCTCGACAAGCCGGCCCAGCGCGTCGGGCTCTCGGCCACCGTCCGCCCCGTGGAGGAGGTGGCGCGTTTCCTCGGCGGCGTCCAGCCTGTGGAGGTGGTCGCACCCGGCTCGGCCAAGGAGTGGGACCTCCAGGTCGTGGTTCCGGTCGAGGACATGACCGAGCTGGCGCTCGCCCAGCTCGAGGAGGTGCCCGAGGGCTCCGCGGCGGGGAGTGCCGAGCGCCGCGCGTCGATCTGGCCGCACGTCGAGGAGCGCGTGGTCGACCTGATCGAACAGCACCGCTCCACGATCGTGTTCGCCAACTCCCGTCGGCTCGCCGAGCGTCTGACCGCCCGGTTCAACGAGATAGCCGCGGAGCGGGCCGAGACCGGCGCCGTCGCGACACCCGGGTCGGCGCAGAGCGGCGGGCCGCCGGCGCAGCTGATGGCCCAGAGCGGCCAGTCGTACGGCGCCCCGACGGTCATCGCACGCGCCCACCACGGCTCGGTCTCGAAGGAGCAGCGGGCGCTGATCGAGGACGACCTCAAGCGCGGCGCGCTCCCCTGTGTGGTCGCTACGAGCAGCCTCGAGCTCGGCATCGACATGGGCGCGGTGGACCTCGTCGTCCAGATCGAGTCGCCGCCGTCCGTGGCGAGCGCCCTGCAGAGGGTGGGCCGCGCCGGCCACCAGGTCGGCGAGGTGTCCCGCGGCGTGCTCTTCCCCAAGCACCGCAGCGACCTCGTCCACACGGCGGTCGCTGTCGAACGCATGCGGGCCGGCCAGATCGAGTCGCTCCACGTCCCGGCCAACCCCCTCGACGTCCTGGCCCAGCAGGTCGTCGCCGCCACCTCGGTCGACGACTGGGACGCCGACGAGCTGTACGACCTCATGCGCCGCAGCGCCTCCTTCACCGGCCTGCCGCGCTCGGCGTACGACGCGACGCTCGACCTGCTCTCGGGCCGCTACCCGTCCGACGAGTTCGCCGAGCTTCGGCCGCGGATCGTGTGGGACCGCGTCACCGGGTCGCTCACCGCTCGTCCTGGGGCGCAGCGGCTCGCCGTCACCAGTGGCGGCACCATCCCCGACCGGGGCCTGTTCGGCGTCTTCCTCGTCGGCGAGAAGGCCTCCCGGGTCGGCGAGCTCGACGAGGAGATGGTCTACGAGTCGCGCGTCGGTGACGTGTTCGCGCTGGGCGCGACGAGCTGGCGGATCGAGGACATCACCCACGACCGGGTGCTGGTCTCCCCCGCGCCGGGGCAGCCGGGACGGCTCCCGTTCTGGAAGGGTGACCAGCTCGGACGCCCCGCGGAGCTCGGCGCCGCGATCGGTGCGTTCACCCGGGAGCTGTCGGCGCTACCCCACGAGGAGGCGGTAGCCCGCGGCCGGGACGCCGGCCTCGACGAGTGGGCCGCGAACAACCTCGTCACGTTCCTCGACGAGCAGCGCGAGGCCACGACCACCCTGCCGAGCGACCGGACGATCCTGGTCGAGAGGTTCCGCGACGAGCTGGGCGACTGGCGGATCGTCGTGCACTCGCCCTACGGCGCGCAGGTGCACGCGCCGTGGGCGCTGGCGATCGGGGTCCGGCTGCGCGAGCGCTACGGCATCGACGCCCAGGCGCTGCCCGGTGACGACGGCATCGTGCTGCGGGTCCCCGAGACCGACCAGGAGCCACCGGGCGCCGAGGTGGTGATGTTCGAGCCCGACGAGATCGAGGAGATCGTCACGACGGAGGTGGGCGGCTCGGCGCTGTTCGCCTCACGTTTCCGTGAGTGCGCAGCCCGGGCGCTGCTGCTGCCGCGGCGGGACCCCGGACGTCGCTCGCCGCTGTGGCAGCAACGGCAGAAGTCGGCTCAGCTGCTCGAGGTCGCGGTGAAGTACCCGTCCTTCCCGATCGTGCTCGAAGCGGTCCGTGAGGTCCTCCAGGACGTGTACGACGTGCCTGCGCTCGTCGGGCTGATGAAGGAGATCGGCTCACGTCGAGTCCGTCTCGTCGACGTCTCGACCCAGCAGCCGTCGCCCTTCGCGAGGTCGCTGCTCTTCGGGTACGTCGCCGCCTTCATGTACGAAGGCGACTCCCCCATCGCCGAGCGGCGCGCGGCCGCGCTCTCGCTCGACCAGGGCCTGCTCGCCGAGCTCCTCGGCCGGGCAGAGCTGCGAGAGCTGCTCGACCCGGACGTCCTGGCCGAGGTGGAGGCAGAGCTCCAGCGGCTCAGTGCGGACCGGCAGGCACGCGACGCCGAGGGGCTGGCCGACATGCTGCGTCTGCTCGGCCCGCTGAGCGTCGAAGAGGTCGAGGCACGGACGCTCGACGACGTGCGCGCGGAGGTGCCGACGTGGCTGGACCTGCTCCGCGACTCCCGGCGCCTCGTGGAGGTCCGTGTCGCGGGCGAGCAGCGCTGGACCGTGGTGGAGGACGTCGCCCGCCTGCGCGACGGGCTCGGAGTGCCGGTGCCGGCCGGGACCCCCGAGACGTTCACCGAGCCGGTCACGGACCCGCTTGGTGACCTCGTGTCCCGCTACGCCCGCACCCATGGCCCGTTCACGACCGCCGACGTCGCCGCCCGGCTCGGACTCGGTGTCGCGGTCGCCCACCAGACGCTGGCGAGGCTGTCCGCCCACGGGCGGGTGCTCGAGGGCGAGTTCCGGCCTTCCGGAAGCGGCTCGGAGTGGTGCGACGCCGAGGTGCTCAGGCGCCTGCGACGCCGCTCCCTCGCGGCGCTCCGCAAGGAGGTAGAGCCGGTCGACCCGGCTACCTTGGGCCGGTTCCTCCCGGCGTGGCAGAACGTCGGCGGCAGGCTCCGCGGGGTCGACGGTGTGCTCGCGGTGGTCGACCAGCTCGCCGGCTGCGCGGTCCCGGCGTCGGCGCTCGAGCCGCTCGTCCTGGGCAGCCGTGTGGTCGACTACGCCCCCTCGATGCTCGACGAGCTCACGGCGAGCGGAGAGGTGCTGTGGGCGGGCCACGGCACGCTGCCCGGCACCGACGGATGGGTCTCGCTGCACCTCGCGGACTCGGCGCACCTGACGCTCCCCGACCACGCCGAGACGGAGACGACACCGCTCCATGACGCGATCCTCGCCGCCCTGTCGGGAGGGGGAGCCTTCTTCTTCCGCCAGCTCGCCGACCTGGCGCAGGCCGAGGCGGGTCTCACGGACGACGCCGCCATGCAGGCGGCGCTGTGGGACCTGGTCTGGGCGGGCCGGGTCGCCGGTGACACGCTGGCGCCGTTGCGCGCGCTCACCAGCACCGGCCGGACCGCCCACCGCTCGACCGGCGCCCGTCGTACCCCTCCGCGGACACGCACCGCCTCCCGGAGGCCGCCTCGTCCCGGGAGCGGCCCGAGCCGAACCGGTCCGCCGACCGTCGCGGGACGCTGGGCGCTGCTGCCCGACCTCGAGCCCGACCAGACCCGGCGCGCCCACGCGAGCGCCGAGGCGCTGCTCGAACGCCACGGCGTCGTGACCCGCGGTGCGGTCACCAGTGAGCGCGTGCCGGGAGGGTTCGCGGGTGTCTACAAGGTGCTCTCGGCCTTCGAGGACTCCGGGCGCTGCCGCCGCGGCTACTTCATCGCCTCGTTGGGTGCTGCCCAGTTCGGCGTCCCGGGCGCGGTCGACCGGCTGCGGTCCTACTCCCGCGAGCCCGGTGCGGAGCCCGGCGTCGAGTCCGGCGGCAAGCCCACTGCGGTGACCCTGGCCGCGACCGACCCGGCCAACCCGTACGGAGCCGCGCTGCCCTGGCCCGAGCGCGTCGTGGGCGAGGCCGACGCCGAGGGGGCGGCAAGCCGCACTTCGCACCGCCCCGGACGCAAGGCCGGAGCGCTGGTGGTGCTCGTCGACGGCGAGCTGATGCTGTACGTCGAGCGGGGTGGTCGCACGTTGCTGACCTTCACCGACGACCCGCACGTCCTGGAGCCGGCGACCCAGGCCCTCGCCACGGCCGTGCGGCAGGGCGCGCTGGGGCGGCTGACCGTCGAACGCGCCGACGGGGAGCACATCCTCGGACTCGGTGAACGGTCCAGCGGGCTTCGTCATGCCCTGGAGTCGGCAGGGTTCGTCGCCACGCCGAGAGGACTGCGGCTCCGTGCCTGAGGGCGACACCGTCTGGCGCACGGCGATGCACCTGGACAAGGCGCTGTCCGGGCAGGTACTCCTCGCCTCGGACTTCCGGGTTCCGTCGTACGCCACGCTGGACCTCACCGGCCGGAGAGTCCTCCGGACAGTCGCCCGAGGCAAGCACCTGCTCACCCGGATCGGCGAGGGCGACGAGGCGCTCACCCTGCACACCCACCTGAAGATGGAGGGTTCCTGGCACCTGTACCACGAGGGAACGTCCTGGCGGCGACCGGCGCACACCGCGCGCGTGGTGCTGAGGACCGCCGAATGGACCGCCGTCGGGTTCTCGCTCGGTGTCGTTGAGGTGCTCCCCGTCGCCGAGGAGGAGTCCGTCGTGGCTCATCTCGGGCCCGACCTCCTCGGCCCCGACTGGGACCTCGACGAAGCGGCCCGGCGGGTGAGCGCCGACCCCGACCGGTCCGTGGGCGAGGCGATCCTCGACCAGCGCAACGTCGCGGGCATCGGGAACATGTACAAGTCCGAGCTGTGCTTCCTGCTCGGCCTGAACCCCTGGCTGCCGGTCCGGGACGTACCCGATGTGCGGGCCCTTCTCCGGCAGTCGAAGCGGGTGCTGGAGGCCAACAAGATGCGGACGGCGCAGGCGACGACCGGCGACACCCGTCGCGGCAAGCAGCTGTGGGTGTACCGCCGCGACAAGCAGCCCTGCCGACGCTGCGGCACGTCGATCCGGGTCGCCATGCAGGGTCCCGAGTCAGAGGAGCGGGCGACGTACTGGTGCCCGCACTGCCAACCCGACCCCGAGCGCTGACTCGGTTGCCGTCGCGGCGGCCGGCCACCGGCAGCGGAGGCCCGGGCGGGCGCCGTGGGCGCCTGAGTCAGGCAGCAGAGGCGACGACGTCGCCGCCGGTCGCGGGGGCCGCAGCCTCGTCGACCGCGATCGCGATCGCAGCCTCCTCGAGCGCCACGGCGTCGCTGACCTCGGAAAGGATCTCGGAGAGCGGCACGTCGAGGGCAGCGCAGATCGAGGCGAGGAGCTCGGAGGAGGCTTCCTTCTGGCCACGCTCGATCTCAGAGATGTAGCCCAGGCTCACGCGGGCCTCGGCCGACACCTGGCGCAGCGTCTGGCCCTGGCGGATCCGCCGGCTACGGAGGACCTCGCCGAGCAGGCGACGAAACAGGACCATGCCGCTGCTCCTTTCAGGACGACGTTCTGGCTCAACGCTACCGGGCTGCGGAAACTTCCCGGTGGGTAACCGACTGCCGGACACTACAGTGCTACCCCTTCCGGGCCGACCTTACTGGTCCGGACCCTGCTGGTCCGGACCGTTCCGGGCCCCCTTCACGGTCTCGAGGACCTGGTCGATCGCGGCCTTCACGACCTGCTCGCGGATCTCGGCGCGGTCGCCGTCGAACTCGAACCGCTCGCTACGGACCCCATCGGGCCCGGCCACGCCGATGAAGGCCAGGCCGATCGGCTTGCCCTCCTGCGTCGTGGGACCGGCCACGCCCGTCGTACTCACCGCGAAGTCGGCACCCGTGAGGTCTCGCACCCCGGTCGCCATCTCCTCGGCGCACTCGGCGGAGACCACGCCGTGCTTCTCGACGGTCTCGGCGGAGACCCGCAGGACCGTCTGCTTGACCTCGGTGGCATAGCTGATCACGCCACCGAGATAGGTGTCGCTGGCGCCAGGGGCCGCGCTCAGCACGTCTCCCAGGCGGCCGCCCGTCAACGACTCCGCAGTCGCCAGCATCGCCGAGCGCCTGAGGAGCTCGGCCTGCAGGGCGCTGGCAAGACTCATCTGGTCGCCCCCGGGCGCGCTGCCGGTCTGCCCGGTCCTCCGCCACGGTCTGCTCGCTGCTCACGGCGGCCATGGTAGCCAGCCGGCCGATTCCGAAACCTGCACGCACCGGACCGTTCGGAGCCGCCCGCTACGGTGACCGCATGGCACTCCCCATCGAGGACTACGCGGTCATCGGTGACACGGCGACCGCGGCGCTGGTCGGCCGAGACGGCTCGGTGGACTGGCTGTGCCTCCCCCGCTTCGACTCCCCCGCCTGCTTCGCCGCCCTCCTCGGTGACTCCGACAACGGCCGCTGGCTGATCGGACCCGAGGGCGAGTACACCGCCACCCGGCGGTACGTCGGGAACACCCCGGTGCTCGAGACGACCTACACCACCGAGACCGGCACCGTGCAGGTCGTGGACGTCATGCCGATCGGCGACCAGCGGGCCGACATCGTCCGCCGGGTCATCGGCGTCAGCGGCACCGTCCCGATGCGCCACGAGTGGGTGGTCCGGTTCGGGTACGGCAAGATCCGGCCCTGGGTCACCCGCCACCACATCGATGGCGCCGAGGTGATCATGGCGGTGGCCGGACCGGACAAGCTCATCCTCCGTGGCGACCGGATGCCCCGGGCCGCGGAGGGCCGCCACGAGGACCGGTTCGAGGTCTCCGCGGGCGAGGAGGTCAGCTTCGCGACCACCTGGGTGCCCTCCCACAAGGCCGTTCCGAAGCTCCTCGAGTTCGACGCCAGGATCGACGCGACCGTCGCCCGTTCGGAGCGATGGGCGGCCTCGTGCCGGTACGACGGTCCCTACCGCGACGCGGTCGTGCGCTCCCTCATCACCCTCCGCCTCATGACCCACAGCGTCACCGGCGGCATCGTCGCCGCGCCGACGACCTCCCTGCCCGAGGACCTCGGCGGCGTCCGCAACTGGGACTACCGGTTCTGCTGGCTGCGGGACGCCTCCTTGACCCTCGAGGCCCTGCTGGCCTGCGGCTACAGCAGCGAGGCGCGACTGTGGCGGGACTGGCTGCTGCGTGCGGTCGCCGGTGACCCGGCGGACCTCCAGATCATGTACACCGTCGACGGCGGGCGTGACCTCCCCGAGCGCGAGCTCGACCACCTGCCCGGATATGCCGGATCCCGACCGGTCCGGATCGGCAACGGCGCGGTGACGCAGACCCAGACCGACGTGCTGGGCGAGGTGATGATCGCGCTGGACCTCGCGCGCGAGCTGTCCGTGTCGGACACCGAGGACTCCTGGGACCTGCAGCTGGCCCTGGTCGAGAACCTCGCCGAGCACTGGGACCGGCCCGACAACGGCCTGTGGGAGATCCGCGGCCCGCTGCGCCACTTCACCCACTCCCGCGTCATGGTCTGGGTCGCCTTCGACCGCGCCGTGCGGGCGCTGGAGAAGAACCGCTTCGACGGCCCCCTCGCCGAGTGGCGCAAGCTCCGCGACGCGGTGCGCGAGGAGATCCTGACGCACGGGTACGACGAGCAGCGGAACACCTTCACGCAGCACTACGACACCACCGAGGTCGACGCGTCGCTGCTCGTGCTGCCCCTGGTCGGGTTCATCGAGGGCGACGACCCGAAGATGCTCGGGACGATCGCGGCGATCGAGAGCGACCTGATGAAGGACGGCCTCCTGCACCGCTACCGCACGGAGACGGGGGTCGACGGCCTCCCGGGCGCGGAGCACCCGTTCGTGGCGTGCTCGTTCTGGCTCGTCTCGGCCTACGCGAAGGCGGGCCGGGTGGACGACGCGCACGCGCTCATGCGGCGACTGCTGGACCTGCGCAACGACCTGGGCCTGCTGTCGGAGGAGTACGACCCCGTGGCAGGCCGGATGGTCGGCAACTTCCCCCAGGCGTTCTCGCACCTGGCGCTGGTCGGCGCCGCCGTACACCTGGCCGAGGCCGACCCACGGCACCCGGATCCGGAAGCGAGCCCCACCCCCACGCCGGCGGGGTGACCTCAGACGGGAGCGGCGGCCTTGTGGTGACGGCGCTGCTTGAAGGCGTCGCGGAAGAACTCGTAGCCGGAGTACATCGTCATCACCACGGCGGCCGCGAGCAGCACCACCGCGATCCACCACACCACGAGGGCGGGCGTCTCGAGCGCACCCTGCACCTCGCGCAGCGGCAGGATCAGCAGGCTCAGTGCGACGGCCTGGAGCATCGTCTTGAGCTTGCCCGACGCGTTCGCGGCCAGCACCACGTGCTTGGCGACCGACAGGCGCATCAGGGTCACGCTCCACTCGCGGACCAGCACGAGGATCGTGACCCACCACCAGATCTCGCCGATGATCGAGAGTCCGATGAACGCCATCCCGGTGAGCGCCTTGTCGGCGATCGGGTCGGCGATCTTGCCGAAGTTCGTGACCAGGTTGTGCTTGCGCGCGAGGTCCCCGTCGATCTTGTCGGTGATCATGGCGACGGCGAAGATCGCGAAGGCCACGGTGCGCCACAGCACCGACTCCCCACCGTCGACCAGAAGCGCCCAGGCGAAGAACGGCACCATGACGATGCGCAGCGTCGTCAACGCGTTGGGTACGTTCCAGTTGCTGGCGGTCGCGTCCGCGGACACAGGCGGCCCTACCTCTCGTTCGTCGCGGCCGTCGCCACGAGGTCGACGCCGTCCGAGGCGGTCACCACGGCAGGCACGATCTGCCCCACATATGCCCCGGCAGGAAGGGCGGTAACCGTGGTGGAACCGTCCACCTCGGGGCCCTGCTGGGCAGCGCGGCCCTCAGCGGTGCCGTCGTCGGCGAAGGACTCGAGCAGTACGTCGACCCGCTCGCCGATCCGCTCCTCGGCCCGCTGTGCGGTGAGCTCCTCGGCGAGGCGGGTGACGTGCTCGGCGCGGGCCCGGATCTCGTCCTCGTCGAGCTTGCCGTCGTAGGTGGCCGCCTCGGTGCCGTCCTCGTCGGAGTAGCCGAAGACGCCCACGGCGTCCATGCGTGCGGCCTCGAGGAAGTCGCAGAGGATCTCGACGTCCTCCTCGGTCTCACCGGGGAAGCCGACGATCACGTTCGAGCGCACGCCGGCGAGCGGCGCCTGTGACCGGATCTGCTCCAGAAGGGCCAGGAAGCTCTCCGGGTCGCCGAAGCGGCGCATCCGGCGGAGCACGGCGTTCGACGCGTGCTGGAAGGAGAGGTCGAAGTAGTCGGCCACACCAGGGGTGCCGGCGATGGCGGTGACCAGCCCCGGACGGGTCTCGGCCGGCTGCAGGTAGGACACCCGCACCCGCTCGACGCCCTCGACCGCGGCCAGCTCAGGGAGCAGCGTCTCGAGCAGCCGCAGGTCGCCGAGGTCCTTGCCGTAGGAGGTGGAGTTCTCGCTGACCAGGAAGAGCTCCTTGGCCCCCTGCTCGGCGAGCCAGCGGGCCTCCCCGAGCACGTCGGAGGGGCGGCGGGAGACGAAGGAGCCCCGGAAGCTCGGGATGGCGCAGAACGAGCAGCGCCGGTCGCAGCCGCTCGCGAGCTTCAACGGCGCCATCGGGCCCGCCGTCGAGCCTGCGGCGCACCGCGCGGGGACCCGCGGCGGGCGTGCCCTCGACCGGGAGGTCGGGCGCGGCGATGGTGTGGCCCGGGACGACGACGTTCGGCCGAGCCCGCCCCGCGCTCGCTCGGGGAGATCGGGAGCAGCTTGCGGCGGTCCTGCGGCGTGTGGGGATGGTGCTGCTCGCCGGCCAGGATCGACCTGAGCCGGTCCGCGATGTCGGGGTAGTCGTCGAAGCCGAGCACGGCGTCGGCCTCGGGCAGCGACTCGGCGAGGTCCTTGCCGTAGCGCTCGGCGAGGCAGCCCACGGCGACGACCGCCTTCGTCGTACCCGCGCTCTTGAGGTCGGAGGCCTCCAGCAGCGTGTCGACGGAGTCCTTCTTCGCCGCCTCGACGAAGCCGCAGGTGTTGACCACCACGGTCTCGGCGTCGGAAGGGTCGTCGACGAGGCGGAAGCCACCGGCCTCGAGTCGTCCGGCGAGCTCTTCGGAGTCGACCTCGTTGCGCGCGCACCCGAGGGTGAGCATCGCGACCGAGGTGAGCTCCGCCGGTTGCGGCACGGCGGTGTCAGAAGTAGTAGTCATATCCGGCTACGAGTATGACGGCCGAACGGCCAGAAGGGCGAACCGTGTGCCTGAGGCGGGCCGACGTCACACGTCGCTCGACCGGTCCTGGAGAGCCACCGGTGCGCTCACCGAGCCGCCTCAGCGCCAGTGGTAGCGGCGCTCGGGGCGGCCCACCTCGCCGTAGCGCAGGCGCACCTCCGCCTTGCCGGTCTCCACGAGATGCTCGAGGTAGCGGCGGGCACTGACCCGGGAGAGGCCGAGCAGCGCTGCGGTCTCGGCGGCCGAGAGGTCCCTGCCTGCGTTGCTCAGGCTCTCCTGCACCAGGCGCAGGGTCTCGACGGAGAAGCCCTTGGGCAGCCGCACGTCGGGGCGTCCCTGGCCGAAACCGCTGCCGAAGACGCGGTCGACCTCCTGCTGGTCGGTCTCGTCAGTCGCCGCCAGGCCGACGTACGCCTCGCGGTAGTGGTCGAGACGGGCACGGAGGTCGTCGTAGGAGAACGGCTTGATCAGGTAGTGCACGATGCCGCCGCGCAGTGCCCGACGCACCGTCTCGGCCTCGCGCGCCGCGCTGATCACGAGTACGTCGACCTCGGGCACGAGCTCGCGCATCCGCTGGAGCAGGTCCAGCCCTGTCGTGTCGGGAAGGTAGACGTCGAGCAGCACGAGGTCCGGCTCGAGCCGTTCGACCTGGGTCAACGCCTCAGCGCCGGTGTGGGCGACGCCGGCCACCTCGAAGCCCGGGGTTCGCTCGACGAAGCCCGTGTGGATCCGCGCGACCATGAAGTCGTCGTCGACGATGAGCACCCGGATCACCGCGCAGCCTCCTTCCGCGGCAGCACAGCGGTGAAGACCGCACCGTCGTCGTTGTGAGCCGACACGTCGCCCCCTCTGCGTCGGCAGACGAGGCGGGTCAGCGCCAGGCCGAAGCCCCGCCCGCCCTCCGCGGTCGCGGCCTTCGTGGTCCAGCCCTGCCGGAACACCGCCTCGAGGTCGTCCCCGGGCACCCCGGGACCTGAGTCACGGACCATGACGTGCACCGCCTCGCTTTCCTCGGTCAGCTGCACCTGCACCTTCGCCCCCTGCTCCCCCGCCACCGCGTCGAGGGCGTTGTCCAGGAGGTTGCCCACGACGGTGGTCAGGTCCCGGGACATCGCCTGGTCCATGCGGCCGACGTGGGAGTCAGGCTTCAGCTCGAGCGCCACCCCGCGCTCCGCTGCGAGGCTGGCCTTGGCGATCAGGAGCGCCGCCAGCGTCGGGTCGTCGACCCGTGAGGTCACCTCGTCGTACAGGGTCGTGCGGCTGAGACTGACCCCGTCGACGAACCGCACCACCTCGTCGTACTCCTGGAGCTGCAGCAGCCCGGAGATGGTGTGGAGCTGGTTGGCGAACTCGTGGGTCTGGGCGCGCAGCGTGTCGGACGTGGCGCGAGTCGTGCCGAGCTGCTGCTCCAGGGCGGACAGCTCCGTGCGGTCGCGAAGAGTGGTGACCGAGCCGATCACGCGTCCACGCGAGCGCATCGGCCGCCTGTTGAAGGCGAGCACCCGGTCGCCCACGAGGACCAGCCGGTCCGGGACCAGACCCTCGGTGAGCACCTGACGAAGCTGCGGGTCCACCGAGAGCTCCTCCAGCGTGCGTCCGACGCAGTCACCGGGCAGCCCGAGCAGAGTCCGGGCGCTGTCGTTGGCCAGGGTGACCCGCTCTGCCGGGTCGACCGCTATCACGCCCTCCTTGAGCCCGTGCAGCATGGCCTCGCGATGCTCGACCAGCCCGGCGATCTCCGACGGTTCGAGCCCCAGCGTCTGACGCTTGACCCGGCGCGCGAGCAGCAACGACCCGGCGACTCCGAGCGCACTGCCCACGGCCAGGTAGGTCAGCATGTTGGGGACGGCGCGGGTGATCCGCTCCATGACCGAGGGATACTCCCGCCCGATCACGGTGAACCCGACGATCTCGCCGTTCTCGAGGTTCTGCACCGGGACGTGGGCGACCACAGAGGTGACGCCACCGAGGTCGGTCACGCCGGTCCACGACGCGCCCCGCAGGACTGTGCTCTCGCCTACCGCGAGCTTGGTCCCCACCTGAGACGGGTCGGAGGACGTCACCACGGTGCGGTCACGTCGCGCCAGAAGAACCTCCGAGGCACCCGACACCGTGCGCGTGGTCTCCCCGACCGCTGCGAGCGCGCCGTCGCTCCCGGCGTGGGCCTTCGGAAGCCGGCTCCGCACCGTCGCGTTGGCAGCGAGGTTCTCGGCGGCCGAGAGGGCGCGGCGGCCTTCGACCCTGCGGATCTCGCTCTCCGACTGGGCCAGCGAGATGACCGGCACGATGACGAGCACCGCGAGCACGATCAACAGCTGGAGCGCGAGGTACTGGCGCGCCAGGGACATCTCACCCCGCAGCATCCGTCACCTCCTCGCAGTCGCCGCGGCTGCCGACCTCACCTGCGAGACATGCAGGCAGACCATGGCCGCAATCAGGATGACACCCTGCGGTCTCGGGAGGAGCGTGAGCAAGAGCGACGAGTGTGACCACAACGAACGAAACTTCCGTTGCGAACGCAACAGTGACGGCCGTCACGTCCGTGGCCAAGCATGTGCGAGACCCGCTAAACACGAGAAGACGAGGTTCACCCATGCGACGAACACGACTCCTGCCACTGGCCGCGGCTCTGGCCGGCCTGACCCTCGCGGCCTCAGCCTGCGGCGTGACCGGCGACAGCGGAGCAGGCGCCAAGGAGGGCGGACCGGTCACCGACCTCCGGGTGATGGTGCCCAACTCCGCCGGTGGTGGCTACGACGTCACCGCCAGGACCGCGGCGAAGGTGATGGAGGACGAGGACATCGCGTCCGGGATCGAGGTGTTCAACCTCGAGGGTGCCGGAGGCACGGTCGGCCTGGCCCGCACGGTCAACGAGAAGGGCAACGGCGATCTCGCCATGCTCATGGGTCTCGGCGTCGTCGGTGCGAGCTACACGAACGACACCGACGCGACACTCGCGGAGACCACGCCTCTGGCCCGCCTGATCGAGGAGCCCGGCGCGATCATGGTGTCCAAGGACTCGCCCTACAAGACGATCGACGACCTCGTCGCCGCGTGGAAGGCCGACCCCGCCAAGGTCACGGTCGGCGGCGGCTCGTCCGCCGGTGGCCCCGACCACCTGCTGCCGATGCAGCTCGCCCAGGCGGTGGGCATCGAGCCGAAGAAGGTCAACTACGTCTCCTACGACGGCGGCGGCGACCTGCTGCCGGCGCTGCTGGGCAACAAGCTCGACTTCGCGACGTCCGGTCCGAGCGAGCTCCAGGACCAGATCGAGAGCGGACAGATCCGTGTGCTCGCCACCAGCGGTGAGCAGCGACTCGAGAACGTCGACGCCCCCACGCTCAAGGAGTCGGGCATCGACCTGGTGTTCACCAACTGGCGGGGACTGGTGGCTCCTCCCGGGCTGACCGAGTCCGACCGCACGAGGCTGGTCGACGCACTGCAGAAGATGCACGACAGCGACGGCTGGAAGCAGGCTCTCGAGAAGAACGGCTGGACGGACGCCTTCATCACCGGCGACGAGTTCGGCAGCTTCCTCGAGGAGCAGGACAAGCGCGTGGCCGACGTCCTGTCCGACCTGGGCCTGGCGTGAGCGCGTCCAACCCGACGGTCGCCAGGCTCCAGGGCCGCTCCGAGCTGGGCATGGCCGCCCTGCTCGGGGCGGCCGGGGCGCTGGTGTTCTGGGACGCGGTGCACCTGCACGCCCCGTACTCCGAGTCCGACCCGGTCGGACCCCGGGCGGTGCCGTACCTGGTCGCCGCCCTGCTCGTCGGCTGTGCGGTGTGGCTCGCTGCCGACGTCCTCCGAGGCCGGAAGGGCGCGGCGGAGGGTGGTGAGGACATCGACCTGGACCACCCGACCGAGTGGCGGACCGTCGTACCCCTGGTCGCGGTGTTCCTCGCCAACATCGTCCTCGTCGACCGGCTGGGCTGGGTGATCTCCGGCGCGTTGTTCTTCTGGGGCAGCGTCTGGTCCCTCGGCAGCCGGCACTACGTCCGGGACGCGGTCATCTCCCTGTTGCTCTCGGTCACCACGTTCTACGGCTTCTACCTCGGCCTGGGCATCTACCTCCCGGCCGGGATCCTGGAAGGGGTGCTCTAGATGGACGTCTGGGGATCACTTCTCGAAGGGTTCGCCACGGCCGCGACTCCGGCGAACCTGGTCTACGCCCTCGTCGGCGTGCTGCTCGGAACGGCCGTGGGCGTGCTGCCCGGCCTCGGCCCGGCCATGACGGTGGCGCTGCTGCTGCCCGTCACCTACGCCCTGGAGCCGACGAGCGCGTTCATCATGTTCGCGGGCATCTACTACGGCGGGATGTACGGCGGCTCGACCACCTCGATCCTGCTCAACACACCAGGTGAGTCCTCCTCTGTCGTGACGGCGATCGAGGGCAACAAGATGGCGAAGGCGGGCCGGGCGTCCCAGGCCCTCGCAACCGCGGCCATCGGCTCGTTCGTCGCCGGCACCATCGGCACCGCCCTGCTGGTGCTGTTCGCCCCGGTGGTGGTCGGCTTCGCGGTGAGCCTCGGGTCGCCCAGCTACTTCGCGATCATGATCTTGGCGTTGCTCGCGGTGACGGCCGTCCTCGGGATCGTCCCGGGTGCGCGGCTTCTCCTCGCTCGGCCTCGGCCTTGCGATCGGTCTCGTCGGGATGGACTACACGACCGGCCAGCCCCGACTCACGTTCGGCATCCCGCTCCTCTCCGACGGCCTCGACGTGGTCGTCGTCGCTGTCGCGATCTTCGCCGTGGGTGAGGCGCTGTGGGTCGCCGCGCACCTGCGCAGGACCGCCGCTCACATCATCCCCGTGGGCAAGCCGTGGATGGGCAAGGACGACTGGAAGCGCTCATGGCGTCCTTGGCTTCGCGGCACTGCCTACGGTTTCCCGTTCGGCGCGCTCCCGGCCGGAGGGGCGGAGATCCCGACCTTCCTCTCCTACGTCACCGAGAAGCGACTGTCTGGGAAGCCTGAGGAGTTCGGACACGGCGCCATCGAAGGCGTTGCCGGCCCGGAGGCGGCCAACAACGCCTCGGCCGCGGGCACACTCGTCCCGATGCTGTCGCTGGGGCTGCCCACGAACGCGACCGCGGCGGTGATGCTCGCGGCCTTCACCGGGTACGGCATCCAGCCGGGTCCGCTGCTCTTCGACCGCGAGCCGGAGCTGGTGTGGGCGCTCATCGCGAGCCTCTTCATCGGCAACGCGCTGCTGCTGCTCATCAACCTGCCGCTGGCCCCGGCCTGGGCACGGCTGCTGCAGATCCCGAGGCCCTACCTGTACGCCGGGATCCTGTTCTTCGCCACCCTCGGCGCCTACTCGGTGAACCTCCAGGCCTTCGACCTCGTCATCCTCCTCACGCTCGGCCTGCTCGGCTTCGCGATGCGGCGCTACGGCCTGCCCGTCCTGCCGTTGGTGATCGGCCTGATCCTCGGGCCGCGCGCCGAGGAGCAGCTGCGCAAGTCCCTCCAGCTGAGCGGCGGCGACGTGTCCGGGCTGCTCAGCGAACCGGTCGCAGTGGTGGTCTACGTCGTCGTCGGCGTGATCCTGGCCTGGCCCTTGCTGGCCAGGCTCATCCGCCGCGTGCCGGCAGT
The DNA here is from genome assembly GCA_963721165.1 of uncultured Actinomycetota bacterium. Lineage (GTDB taxonomy): Bacteria > Actinomycetota > Actinomycetes > Propionibacteriales > Nocardioidaceae > Nocardioides_C. The sequence continues at coordinate 101,381 of CAVRIE010000005.1, forward strand.
TGGCCGGAGCGCCTCGGAAGGCGCAGAGAACGGCCACCCCGCTGGTGAGAACACCCTCGATCACCCGTCCGTCCCAGACCGACCGGAGGCCCGCCGATGAGCGTCGTAGTCGGATACGTCCCCACACCCGAGGGTGAGGCAGCCTTGGAGCACGCCATCCGAGAGGTGAGGCAGCGCGGCACGAGGCTCGTCGTGGTGAACACCTCGCGCGGCGACGCGCTGGTCGACCAGCGCTACGCGCAGCCCGAGCAGGTCGAGGTGCTCGAGGGCATGCTCGATGCCGCCGGGCTCGACCACGTGCTGCTGCACTCCATCCGAGGAAGGGACGCAGCCGAGGAGATCCTCGAGGCGGCCTCGGAGCACCGAGCGGACCTCATCGTGGTCGGCCTCCGGCGCCGCACCCCCGTGGGCAAGCTGCTCATGGGCAGCACGGCACAGCGGGTGCTCCTCGACGCCCGGTGCCCCGTGCTCGCAGTGAAGGCCTGAGCACCGTGAGCAGCCGGGCCAGGGCGGCGTTCTATGCACACGCCGTCCTGGTCCAGGTCATCACGTTCGTGCTCCGGCCGACGGCGACGTACCGGGCTGTCGAGCTCGACGTCCCCGCCCACTGGCTCGGGCTCCTCGCCGCCAGCTTCGCGGTGCTTCCCCTTCTGCTCGCCGTGCCGGCCGGGCATGCGACCGACCGTCATGGCGAGCGGAGCGTCATGGTCGCCGGCTCCGCCGTCGTGCTGCTGTGCGCCCTGGGCTTCGTCACCCTCGGCGGCAGCGTCGTCGGACTCGTCGTCGCGAGCGTGCTGCTCGGGCTGGGTCACCTCTGCTCGGTGGTCGGCCAGCAGGCGATGGTCGCCAACCGCACCGCCCCCGAGGGGTACGACGCGGCCTTCGGCCACTACACCTTCGCCACGTCGGTGGGGCAGGCCGTGGGACCGGGACTCATCGTCTTCTTCGGCGGCGACGGCACCCTTCCGGACACCGGCGCCATCTTCGCCTGGACGACCGCCCTGACCGTCGTACTCGTCGCGCTCTCCTTGGCACAGCCGAACACGCGCACGCACACGTTCGTGCGCGAGGCGCTCGACGGGTCGGTCCGCGACCTGCTGCGGAAACCCGGGTTGCTCAGGGCTCTCGCGGTGAGCTGTGTCGTCCTCGCGGCCGTCGACATCACCCTCGTCTACCTGCCTGCCCTCGGCACAGAGCGCGGGATCGCCGCGGGTACCGTCGGCGCGCTCCTGATGCTGCGTGCGGCCGCCTCCATGGCCTCACGGTTCTTCCTGGGACGCCTCGTCGTATGGCTGGGCCGGCGTCGGCTTCTGCTCGGCAGCGTCGCCCTCTCTGCAGTCGCCATCGGAGCCACCGCGGTGCCCATGCCCGTGTGGCTGCTCGGCGTGGTCGTCGCGCTGCTCGGCCTCGGGCTCGGCGCGGGCCAGCCGCTCACCATGTCGTGGCTGGCCGAGAGCACACCGCCTGGCCTGAGGGGTCGTGCCATGTCGCTGCGTCTGACCGGGAACCGGCTCGGTCAGGTGGTCGTGCCCAGCCTGGCCGGGATGCTCGCCGTCGGAGCCGGCGCGAGTGGGGTGCTGGCCCTCACCGCGGTGGGTCTGGGCGCTGTAGGGCTCGCCGCACGCCGGCTGAACACGGGCTGAGCGGTCCGGGGGCCTGCTCCGCGCGCTGACAGCGAAGGCCGGGACTCACCTTGTGGTGAGCCCCGGCCGTCGCCGGTTGGGGGATTTCCAGTCTGGATCAGGGGGCGGCCGGCGGTGCCTGGCGTACGTCGACCGTGGAGCCGCCGTGGACCAGGGCGGAGCCGTTGATCACGGGAGCCGGCATCTCGGGCGGCTCGGTCGTGAACAGTCGCAGCACGCCCCACACCAGGATCAGCACGAGGACGACGCCGACCAGGAGGCCCCAGCTCGGTCCGCCGACGGTGGAGCGCATGCTTCCGGTCATGCCCGTTGCGAGCTCCGCCTCGAAGACGCGCCTCGCGTTGATGGGCGCGGTGGCGTAGCGCTCCTCGAACTTCTCGAGCAGCGGCTCGACGTCCTTGCCGAGGATCCGGGCCAGCGTGCGCAGGTGGCCGCGGGCGTAGAAGTCACCCCCGCAGGGTGCGAAGTCGTCCACCTCGATCGACTCGATGACGTGCGGCCGGATCCGGGTCCGCTCGGCCAGGTTGTCGACGGTGAGGCCCAGCCGGGTGCGCGCCGCGGCCAGCTCGGGGCCGATCACCGGGTCGTAGGCCGGCTCTGTGACGAAGTCGTCGATCACGAGGGGCTCGACCGGGTCCCCCAGCGTCGAGATCGGACGCACCCGCTGGTCGGCCCCGACCCTCTCGAAGACCAGGTCGACGCTCCCCGGCCGGCGCAGCTCGCGCCCCTCGGGGAGGTCTCCTCGCGCGCCGTCCCCGGCGAGGGCCGGGTCGAGGGCGTTGTTCCCGGCCGTGGGCAGGTCCAAGGTGGCCTCGGCGCGCAGGCCCGGCCGGGTCTCACGCAGGGCCGCGGCGGGTGTGACCGGCATCGGGGCGGGTGCCGGTGTCGCGGGGGCGCCGGAGCCGTCGGTGCCGTCGGTGGCCGTGGGCTCCGGGGACGGGCTCGCCTGGCCGTCCACGTCGTTGGAGCGGCCCTTGGCGACGCGCGAGACGATCGTGCCGATCCCGCCGAGGATGCTGCGGCGGGGTGCGCGAGCCTCCTGTTCCTCCTCCCCTGGGAGCTGTCCACCTGGCTGTCCCGTCACCGCGGCGGCGACGTGCTCGACGGACTCCGCTCCGGTCGCCTCGGCGGGCGCCGTCGTGGACAGCTTCGCGGACTCCTTCGCGGGGCTCGCCGCTGCTTCACGCGCAGCGGGACCCGCGCCGGGCTCTCCGGCGTCGACAGCTACGCCCTCGCGCGGCTGCTCCGCCGGCGCGGCCACATCACCGGGGTGCAGCCTCGGGAAGACCTCACGGGGAGCCTTCGCGGGACCCCGAGCGTCAGCCTGAGCGTCAGCCTGAGCGTCAGCCTGGGCGGGAGCTGCGGCGGCCGTCTCCTCAGGAGCCTCCTCCCCGGCGGCCTGCGCCTCATCGCCGCCCTGCGGCTCCGCGACCTCCGACGAACGCAGGTCGAGCTCCATGACCTCCGCGCGACCCAGGGCGAGCGCCGAGATCTCCTCGGCGATGCTCAGCTCCCCGGCCGTGGAGACACGGGTCGTGGTCCCGACGGGCACGGCCAGCGCGGCGCCGTACATCTTCTGGTTGAGCGCGGCGTGGCGACGCCCCTTCGCGTCCAGGCCGTCGAGGGCGCGGCCGAGGCTGCGCGGGAGGAAGACCAGGCGTCCGTCGCGGAGGAACCCCTTGCGCGGGTGCACGACGACCTGGCCGATCGCGTCCCACGGCAGCCCGCGCCACTCGTCGCCGAGCCGGATCCGCACCCCGAGGTCGTCGGCGACGAGCAGCGGCGTGCGGGCGTCCACGAGCGAGACGAGGTAGTACGCCGCGATGACCGCCATCACACCGCACAGGCTCCAGTCGAGCACCGTCATGGTCTGCGACGCGCGCCACAGGTAGGCGATCGCCACCGCGGAGGCCGCTGCCCCGATCAGGGCAGCGATCCCGGCGTGGCGGCGCACGACGACGGGCGTTCCGGCCACGACCGTCTCGTCGGACCCGTCGCGGCCCGGCCCGTCCACCTCCGGACGGTGCGCGTCCGGACGGTCGGCCGCAGGACGGTCCGCCGTGGCGCTGGCGGCCCCAGTGGTGTCGGCCCCATGGTGTCGGCCCCAGTGCTGTCGACCCGAGTGCTGTCGGCCCCCGTGGTGTCGGCGGGGCCGCTGAAGTCGTTCGGCATGGCGCTCACTGCTCCCCCTGCAAGGTTGCGAGAACTTCGTCGAGGTCGTCGGGCTTGATCAGGACGTCACGGGCCTTCGAGCCTTCGCTCGGACCGACCACGCCACGACTTTCCAGGATGTCCATCAGCCGGCCGGCCTTGGCGAACCCGACCCGGAGCTTGCGCTGCAGCATCGACGTGGAGCCGAACTGCGTCGAGACCACCAGCTCGATCGCCTGGACCACGAGCTCCATGTCGTCGCCGATGTCGTCGTCGAGCTCCCGCTTGCTCTGCTGCGGCGCGGTCACGTCCTCGCGGTAGCTCGGCTCGAGCTGGGCCTTGCAGTGGTTCACGACCTTGTGGATCTCGGCCTCGGTGACCCAGGAGCCCTGGACGCGCACCGGCTTGCCGGCGCCCATCGGCAGGAACAGCCCGTCACCCTGGCCGACCAGCTTCTCGGCACCGGGCTGGTCGAGGATCACGCGGCTGTCGGCGAGGCTCGACGTCGCGAACGCGAGACGCGAGGGCACGTTGGCCTTGATCAGGCCGGTGACCACGTCGACGGACGGGCGCTGGGTCGCGAGCACCAGGTGGATACCGGCCGCGCGGGCGAGCTGGGTGATCCGGACGACCGCGTCCTCGACGTCGCGCGGGGCGACCATCATCAGGTCGGCGAGCTCGTCGACGACCACGAGGAGGTACGGGTACGGCGCGAGCACGCGCTCGCTTCCCGCGGGGACCTGCACCTTGCCGGCGCGGACGGCCTTGTTGAAGTCGTCGACGTGGCGGAAGCCGAAGGCGGCCAGGTCGTCGTACCTCATGTCCATCTCGCGCACGACCCAGGCGAGGGCCTCGGCAGCCTTCTTCGGCGAGGTGATGATCGGCGTGATCAGGTGCGGCACGCCCTCGTAGACGTTGAGCTCCACGCGCTTGGGGTCGACGAGGATCATCCGCACCTCGTCCGGCGTCGAGCGCATGAGGATCGAGGTGATCATCGAGTTGACGAAGCTGGACTTACCGGAGCCGGTCGCACCGGCGACGAGAAGGTGCGGCATCTTCGCCATGTTGGCGACCACGAAGCCGCCCTCGACGTCCTTGCCGAGGCCGACGATCATCGGGTGGTGGTCGTTTCGGGCGTTCCCCGAGCGCAGCACGTCACCGAGGGAGACGATCTCCTTGTCGGTGTTGGGGATCTCGATGCCGATCGCGGACTTGCCGGGGATCGGGGAGAGGATCCGCACGTCCGCCGAGGCAACGGCGTAGGCGATGTTCTTGCCGAGCGCGGTGACCTTCTCGACCTTCACGGCGGGGCCGAGCTCGACCTCGTATCGCGTGACCGTCGGACCACGGGTGTAGCCGGTGACCTGGGCGTCGATGTCGAACTGCTCGAGCACCTCGGTCAGCCGTGCGACCACGTCGTCGGAGGCCTTCGAGCGGGCCTTGTGCGGGCTGCCCGGCTTGAGGACGTCGTTGGCCGGCAGCGAGTAGGTGACGTCGCCGGAGAGCGCGAGCTGCTCGACACGGGCGGGCAGCGGGGTGTGCGGCGGAGGCTCGAGCTCGCCCTTCTCGCCCGTCGGCGCTGCGTCGGCCGGAGCGTCGAGCTCCTCCGGGTCGACGGCGTCCTTCTTGCCGCGCTTCTTGAACGCCCGGTCCTCGAGCACGGGGGTGTCGTAAGGCTTGTCGCCGAGGTCCGGGTCGATGTCGTCGGCCATGGCACCCACGCGCCGGCGGGACTTCGTGCGCTTCAGCGGCTGGGTCGGCTCGTCGTCACCGAGCTGGTCGTCGCCGGCGTTCGGCGTACGCCCCAGCATCCGGTCGCGCGCGGCGGCCAGGCGGGTGGGGATCTGGTAGACCGGCGTCCCGGTGATCACCAGGACACCGAAGGACGCCAGCAGCACCAGCAGGGGTACGACGACCAGCGTGCTGCGCAGCAGGTCCATGAACAGCGAGGCGATCACGAAGCCGAGCGCGCCTCCGGCCTGCTGGAGCTCCGCGGTGTCACCGAGGCGGGGCTTAGGCATGCCGTTGGCGATGTGGACGAGTCCGAGGACGCCGAAGAGCAGCGCCGACCAGCCGATGACCTGACGCCCCGCGGGTCCGTTGCTGTCGGGGTTGCGGAGGTTGCGCAGCGCGACGAAGACCAGCAGGAGCGGCACGAACCAGCCGAGCAGACCGACCGAGCCGTTGACCACCGTGCGGGTGAAGTTGCCGATGCTTCCGGGCAGCTGCCACCACACGGCGGCGGCGACCACGACGGCGAGGCCGATCATGAACAGCCCGGCTCCGTCGCGACGGTGCTCGGGTTCCAGGTCACGGGCGGTGTGTCCGATGTGGCGAACCGTCGCCCCGATGGCGTGGGCGACACCCAGCCAGGTCGCCACGACTCCTCTGCCCAGGGCGGCGAAGAGCATGGCAATAGGGCCAGGCCCGTTCCGGACCGCCCGGGGAGCCGGCCGCTTCGTCTTGGAGGACGAACGGGTCGACGACGAGGGTTTCCGTCGGGTCTGGCTGCCGGACGACCGGGTCTTGGAGCTTGACTTGCTCCGCGACGCCGGTGGGGAAGACGTACGGGTCGCCATGGTGATGAGGGTATGCGAACGCCCCACCAGTCTCTGGTGTTACACGCCGACGACGACCGCCGGACGTCACCCTTTCAGGTTGCGGTGACCTCCCCAGCGCCCGGCTTCGTCAGATCGCCCTAGCCGATCACCGGCTCGAGCGGCTCGACACCGGGCTCCCCCGCCTCGGCCACGTAGTCGGCTTCGCGGGTGGCGTCGACCCCCTCGGAGACCTTCAGGGCGCGGAGCATGACGGTGAGCACGACCGCGACCAGCAGGTTCGCGGCGAGGGCCGGGAACCCCGCCCAGATCGCCATGTCCGTGTCGAAGCCGAAGTTCTTGAGCGCGTAGCCCGAACCCCCGAAGTGCGCCTTGATCACGTCCCCGGTCGCCGGGTCCACCTTGGGGACCTGGTAGAGCAGGACGACGGCCACGACCATGCCGACCGCCCAGCCCCAGATCAGGCCGGCTCGGTGGAACCACCGGGTGTAGAGCCCGAACCCGACGGCCGGAAGCGTCTGCAGGATGATCACGCCGCCGATCAGCTGCAGGTCGATGGCGAAGGACGGGTTCAGGAAGATGACGAAGCCCAGCGCGCCGAACTTGACCACCAGGGAGACGATCTTGGCGACCGCGGTCTCCTCCTTCGGCGTGGCGTCGGGGCGGAAGTACTCCTTGTAGATGTTGCGGGTGAAGGTGTTCGCGGCAGCAATGGACATGATCGCCGCCGGCACCAGCGCGCCGATCCCGATGGCCGCGAACGCGATCCCCGCGAACCACGCCGGGAACTGCTGGTCGAACAGCACCGGGACGATGGTGTTGCCGCTGGTGTCGCCCGCGACCGGCTTCACGTTGGTCGCGATCGCGATGAACCCGAGCAGGGACAGGAAGCCCAGCATCAGCGAGTACAGCGGCAGCAGCGCCATGTTGCGCTTCACCACGTCTCGGCTCCCGGCCGCCAGGATGGCCGTCGTGGAGTGCGGGTAGAGCATGAGCGCCATCGCGGAACCCAGCGCCAGGGTGATGTACAGCATCTGGGAGGGTCCGGCGAGGATCGGCCCGGCGTCGGGCGACCCGGCCAGCTTCTCGGCGGCGGCTTCGAAGATGACGGAGTTGCCGCCGATCTTGATGGGGATGTAGATGACCGCGACGATGATCACCAGGTAGATCAGCGTGTCCTTGACGAAGGCGATCAGCGCGGGCGCACGCAGGCCAGAGGTGTAGGTGAACAGCGCCAGCACGATGAACGCGATCGTGAGCGGCCACTTGCCACCGATGCCCATCGTGGCGAGCACCGCCTGGACGCCGACGAGCTGGAGTGCGACGTAGGGCATGGTCGCGATGAGACCGGTCACCGCGACGGCAAGCGCCAACGTTCGCGAGTCGAACCGGGCGCGGACGAAGTCCGCCGACGTCACGAACCCGTGCCGGTGTGACACCGACCAGAGCCGGGCGAGGAACAGGAACACCAGCGGGTAGAGCACCACGGTGTAGGGCACCGCGAAGAAGCCCATGGCACCGGCGCCGAACATCAGGGCGGGGACGGCCACGAAGGTGTAGGCGGTGTAGAGGTCTCCACCGATCAGGAACCAGGAGACCCAGGTGCCGAACTTCCGGCCACCGAGACCCCACTCGTCCAGGTGGTGCATGGTCTCTCCGGCCTTCCACCGCGACGCCATGAAACCCATGGCTGCGATGACGAGGAAGAGGGTGACGAAGACGACGAGCTCGACGACATGGTCACTCATGCCGGCTCACCTCTTCCGCGTCTTGAAGTAGACGATGGCTGTGCAGAGCGCGCTGAGCGGCACGAAGGCGAGCTGCATCCAGTAGAACGCCGGCATCCCGAAGAGCTTCGGCTCCACGGAGTTGTAGATGGCCGTGATCAGGGGGATGACGACCGGCACGACCAGCAGCAGCACCCATGGGGTGCGATCGGGGTTCTCGATCTCTTCGCTTGGTCGGCCCGGTTCGGGCTTGCTCGAGACAGTCGACACGATGACCACTTCCCGTTGAAGGACACCCCCGGCGGGCGGGCGTGGTGTGACGCGGCCCACACGGGATGGATTGGCCGCAGCATAGGTCGAACGGACTAGTCCCCGGTAGGTCATGGGAGGCATTCAGCGAGGAAGATCCCGTTTTGTTATGGCTAACCGTGGCCACATGCCGGCGGGAACGTCCCCGGACGTCGTCGCCCGTGCGGGGTACGGACGGCGACCGCTGCACCCTCGCCATCGCCCGTGAGAGACGGCCCTCCCCGGAGTTGCTCACCGTGGTGCGACCCAACCCTGGTGTGATCCGGGCCTCCGTGTCTCAGGACCTCCGTGCCCGCCGGTCGGGTCCAAAGTCCCTGCCCTGGTTTGGGGATTTGCCCCTTACGTTCAGAGCACTCGGCGCTGTTCGCGCGCGCCCTGAACTCCGAGAGGACCCCTCGTGGACGTCGTCGACATTGCCCGGTGGCAGTTCGGGATCATCACCGTCTACCACTTCCTGTTCGTTCCCATCACGATCGGGATGTCGGCGATCATCGCCGCCTTCGAGACGATCTGGGTCCGGACCCGCAACGAGCAGTACCTCCGCCTGACGAAGTTCTTCGGCAAGCTGTTCCTGATCAACTTCGCGATCGGTGTGGTCACCGGCATCGTCCAGGAGTTCCAGTTCGGCATGAACTGGAGTGACTACTCGCGGTTCGTGGGCGACATCTTCGGGGCGCCGCTCGCCATCGAGGGTCTGCTCGCCTTCTTCCTGGAGTCGACGTTCCTGGGCCTGTGGATCTTCGGCTGGGACAAGCTGCCGCGCGGCCTGCACGCCGCCACCATGTGGCTGGTCCACATCGGGACCCTGCTCTCGGCGTACTTCATCCTCGCCGCGAACTCGTGGATGCAGCACCCGGTCGGTTTCAGGTTCAACCCCGACACCGGCCGTGCGGAGCTCACCGACTTCGCGGCCGTGATGTTCAACAAGGTGCAGCTGGTGACCTTCCCGCACACGGTGACCGCCGCCTACATGACGGGTGCGGCGTTCATCGCGGGTGTCGCGTTCTGGCTGATGGTGCGCAAGCAGACGCCCGAGGGGGACCGCCCGATGTACCGCAAGGCGGTCCGTATCGGCTCGGCCGTCGCGCTCGTCGCCGGCCTCGGCGTCGCGGTCACCGGTGACTTCCAGGGCAAGGTCATGACCGACGTACAGCCGATGAAGATGGCCGCTGCGGAGGCGCTCTACAACACCGAGCAGCCGGCCAGCTTCTCGATCTTCACGATCGGGTCGCTCGACGGGTCCCAGGAGGTGTTCTCGATCAAGGTCCCGCACCTGCTGTCCTTCCTCGCGGAGAACAACTTCGACGCCCAGGTGGTCGGCATCAACCAGCTCCGCGAGGAGTACAAGGCCACCTACGGCCAGGACCCAGGCCAGAAGTACTACTCCCCCGGTGACTACACCCCGGTCATCCCCGTGACCTACTGGACCTTCCGCCTGATGATCGGCCTCGGCGTCGTCGCCGCGGCCGGTGCGGCCCTGCTGATCTGGGGCAGCCGGCGCGGCCGGATCCCCAAGGGCCGGGGCTGGGTGTGGCTCGCGGTCGCGCTGCCGCTGCTTCCCGTGGTGGCGAACTCCTTCGGCTGGATCTTCACCGAGATGGGCCGCCAGCCCTGGGCCGTCTTCGGGCTCATGACGACGGCAACGGCGGTCTCACCCGGGGTCAGCGTCGGTGAGGCCTGGACGTCGGTGATCACGCTGACGCTCGTGTACGCCGTGCTCATGGTGATCGAGGTCGGGCTCATGCTCCGGTACATCCGCAAGGGCGCCGACCCGTTCGAGGAGCCACCGACACCGAAGCTCGGCGAGCAGAGCGACGAGCCGCTCACCTTCGCCTACTGACCCGCCAAGCCGCTCCGCCGGCGCCGGACACCAACGAGACAACTGACAGAAAGACATTGATCCCATGGAACTGACCACCGTCTGGTTCAGCCTCATCGCGGTGCTGTGGATCGGCTACTTCGTGCTCGAGGGATTCGACTTCGGGGTCGGCATGCTGCTGCCGGTGCTCTCGAAGAACGAGACCGAGCGACGCGTCGTGATCAACACGATCGGCCCGGTCTGGGACGGCAACGAGGTCTGGGTCCTCGTCGCCGGCGGCGCGACCTTCGCCGCCTTCCCGGAGTGGTACGCCACCCTCTTCAGCGGCTTCTACCTTCCCCTGCTCCTGATCCTGGTCGCCCTGATCGTCCGTGGCCTCGCATTCGAGTACCGCGCCAAGCGTGACGAGGCGAAGTGGAAGGCCCGGTGGGACAAGGCGATCTTCTTCGGGTCGCTGCTGCCCGCGGTGCTGTGGGGCGTCGCGTTCGCGAACATCGTGCGCGGTGTGCCGATCAACGCCGACAAGGAGTACGTCGGAAGCACGCTGACCCTGCTCAACCCCTACGCCCTGGTCGGCGGTCTCACCACGCTGGGCCTGTTCCTGACCCACGGCGCGCTGTTCCTCGCCCTGAAGACCGACGGCGACATCCGGCACCGGGCGCGCAACCTCGCGCTCGTCCTCGGCGTGCCCACCGCCGCGGTCGCGGTCGTCTTCCTGACCTGGACCCAGGTCATCACCGGCGACCTGTGGTCCTCGGCGTCCTTCGTCGCGGCCGCACTCGCCCTGGTCGGTGGCTTGTTCGCCGCGTGGAAGGGCAGGGAGGGCTGGGCCTTCATCGGCACCTTCGCCACGATCGGCCTCGCCGTGGCCGGGTTGTTCCTCGCGCTCTTCCCCGACGTGATGCCGTCGACGCTGAACGCGGCCTACTCGCTCACCACGACGAACGCGTCGGCCACGGCCTACACGCTGAAGATCATGACCTGGGTGGCGGTGATCTTCACGCCGATCGTGCTGATGTACCAGGGCTGGACGTACTGGGTCTTCAGCAAGCGGATCTCCGTGCACCACATCCCGCCGGCCCCGGTGCCGGCCGGACAGGCGGTCGAGCAGGGGTCATGAAGCCCCTCGACCCGCGCCTCCTGCCACACCTGACACCGGCCAGGCTTCCCCTGGCCGGTGTCGTCGCGGCGAGCACGATCTCCGGGCTGCTCCTCGTGGGTCAGGCCTTCGCCATCGCGAACCTGGTCACCTCCCTCTTCGCCGGGGCCTCGGACGGTTCCTGGGACGGCGCCGTCGACGCCGCGGCGCTCCTCGGGCTCGTCACGGTCGGTCGTGCCCTGACGTCCTGGCTGGTCGACGTACTCTCCGCCCGGGCCTCTGCCCAGGTGACCACGCGCCTGCGCCGCCGACTGCTGACGGCAGCCCTCGGGTTGGGGCCGTTCGGCCTCTCGCGACGGCGCAGCGGCGAGGTCGCGTTGTTGACCACCCGTGGCGTGGCCGCGATCGACCCGTACCTCACGAGGTACCTCCCCGCGCTGCTCGTCGCGGCCGTGGTCCCCGCGCTCACCGTCGTCGCGATCGCCACCCAGGACCTGCTCAGCGCCGTCATCGTCGTCGCGACGCTGCCCCTGGTGCCGGTCTTCGCGGTCCTGGTGGGCCTCGCGACCCGCGACCGGGCGGACCGCCAGTGGCGCTCGCTGGCGATGCTGTCGGGCCACTTCGTCGACGTCATGCGGGGCCTGCCGACGCTGGTTGCGTACCGGCGGGCCAAGGCGCAGTCGACCTCCATCCGGTCGGTGACGGACCGCTACCGGCGGGCCACCAACGAGACGCTCAAGCTCGCCTTCGCCTCCTCCGCCGTGCTCGAGCTGGTCGCCACGATCTCCGTGGCCCTGGTCGCGGTCACCGTCGGTCTCCGGCTGTCCGGTGGCTCTCTGGAACTGGGTACGGCGCTGGTGGTGCTGCTGCTCGCGCCAGAGGCGTACTGGCCGCTGCGTCGGGTCGGCGCGGAGTTCCACGCCGCTGCGGAGGGCACGGCCACGTTCGAGGCGGCCGACGAGATCTTGCGGGCCGCCGCTGACGAGGTCGCCGACTCTGAGATCGCCCGCCGGGAGGCCGCCGGCTCTGAGGCCGCTGGCTCGGAGGCGGCTGGCCCGGAGGCGGCTGGCTCGGCTGAGGCCGGGCCGCGACGCGCCGCCGCGCCGCTCGCCGGCGAGATCCGGCTGGTCGATGTGACCGTCACGTACCCAGGACGTCGTGACCCGGTCCTCGCGGGCTTCACCGCGACCCTGCCGGCACGAGGCGTCACCGCCGTGGTCGGGCCCTCGGGCTCCGGAAAGTCGACGCTGCTCGCCGCGCTCATGGGGCACCTGCCGTTCACGAGCGGTGCGCTGAACGTCGGCGACCGGGCGGTGGATCCCACCTCCGAGGAGTGGCGAAGCTCGGTCGCGTGGGTCCCGCAGCGACCGTGGATCGCAGCCGCAAGCGTTGCCGACAACGTCCGCCTCGGCCGCCGCGACGCCACCGACCTGGAGGTGTGGGGGGCCCTCGAACAGGTCTCACTCGGCGAGGTCGTCGCGGGCCTCCCGGACGGTTTGCACGAGATGCTCGGCGAGGACGGCGTCGGCCTGTCCGCCGGAGAGCGGGCCCGGCTGGCACTCGCGCGGGCGGTGATCGCGGAGCGGCCGGTCGTCCTGCTCGATGAGCCGACCGCACACCTCGACCCCCTCACCGAGTCGGTGATCGCCGAGACCGTCGCACGGCTCGGCGAACGGAGCTGCGTCGTCGTGGTCGCGCACCGCGACGCGCTCGTGTCACTCGCCGACCACGTGGTGGAGGTTCCCCTACGCCGCCCGGCGGACATCCCCTTCCCTCGCCGGGAGCTCGGCGCCGCGAACGGCCACTCTCCTGCTGCCTCAGCGGCAGCGGACGAGGCTCATGTCGGGGCGGACGACGATGTTCCGGCGGACGGCGAGTGCGCACGAGGAACCCCCGGCGCTCGCCGGTGACCCGCCTCGGCCGACCCACGCCGGAGCCCGGTTGGCCGCTGGTTCGGCCCTGGGGACCCTCGCGGCAGCCTCGGGCGTTGCCCTCACCGCGACGGCCGGATGGCTGATCGCCCGGGCCGCCGAGCAACCACCGGTGCTCATGCTGATGGTCGCGATCGTCGGTGTCCGCACCTTCGGTCTCGCCCGACCGGTGCTCCGCTACGCCGAGCGTCTGGTGTCCCATGACGTGGCGCTACGACTGCTCGCTGAGCGCCGAGCAGAGGTGTACGACGCCCTGGTCCCGCTGGTTCCCGGCAGGCTCGGCCGCCAACGGGGTGATGTCCTGTCCTCGATCGTCGACGACGTCGACTCGCTGGTCGATCGGTACCTGCGCGTCCGCGCACCTCTCGTCACCTTCAGCGCCGTGGCTGTCATGGCGACCCTCTTCGCGGCGTGGGTGCTCCCCGAGGCGGGCATGGTCACCGGAGTCACGCTGCTCCTCGGTGGCGGGCTCGCGCACACGATCAGCAGACTCGGGGTGGCCAGGACCGAGGACCGGTTCGTTGCCCGACGTGCGACGCTCTCCGCCGCCGTCGTACACACTCTCCAGGGCGCACCGGAGCTGATCATGTGGCAGGCCGGCGGAAGCGCGGTGGACCGAGTGGACGAGGCCGGACAAGCGGTGTCCTCTGCCGTTTCCCGCTCGGCTGCTGCTGTCGCCACCGGACGTGCACTGGCGCTCCTGACGACCGGACTCGGTGTGCTCGCGATCGCCTGGGTGGGCGGGCCTGCACTGGCCGATGGCCGGGTGTCAGGGCCGATGCTCGCGCTGCTGGTGCTCCTTCCACTCGCCCTGCTCGAGGTGATCAGCCCGCTCGCCGACGTCGGTGCGCTCCGGGTGCGGGTCGCCGCTGCCGACCGCAGACTCGCGGAGCTCGCCACTGCGACACCGGCCGTGACCGAACCGACGGAGCCCGTTCCGGCTCCCGCCACACACCCCACGCCCGCGGTCCGGCTGGACGGGATCTCGGCCGGCTGGGGCGCCGGTTCCGCCTTCCGCGACCTCGACCTCGACCTTCCCGGTGGGTCACGGGTCGGCGTCGTCGGGCCCTCAGGCTCGGGTAAGTCCACGCTCGCCGCCGTACTGATGCGCTTCCTCGACCCCACGTCTGGGCAAGTGACGATCGGCGGGGTGCCTGCGACCGCGATGTTGCTGGACGACGTACGACAGCGCGTCGGCCTGGTCGACGACGACCCGCACGTGTTCGCCTCGACCGTGTTCGAGAACGTCCGCCTCGCCCGGCCCGACGCCTCGCCGGTCGAGGTCGAGAAGGCGCTCCGGGCGGTTCACCTCGGGGGTTGGCTCGATGGCCTCCCGAACGGTGTGCGAACGATTCTCGGAGACGGCTACACCCACGTCTCCGGAGGCGAACGTGCTCGCCTCGGGATGGCTCGGGCCGTGCTCGCCGATCTGCCGGTCCTGGTGCTCGATGAGCCGACCGCCCACCTCGACGCGGCTACCGCCGAGGCAGTCGCGAGCGACATCCTGGACGCGTCCTCCGGTCGCAGCGTCGTCTGGATCACTCACAGCACGGTCGGGCTCGACCGGGTCGACCGAGTTCTCGACCTGGGTCGTTGGTCGACCGTGCAACCAGTCGGTGTCACCGCCTGACACACGGCACTCGGGGGGCGACTCGAGCGGCTCGCTGGCCCGGCGGGCCGTGCGCCGCTTGGATGCCCGTGGTCTGCGGTCAGCGACTCGAAGCCGACTCGCATCGACCCCTCAGGTGCGGGGGGTGCGGGTGAGTCGGCCGGTGTGGCCGTCCCAGGTGAACTGCCAGTGGCTGGAGTGGGCCAGGCCGTGGTGGTAGGGGCACAGGGGTGCGCTGTTCTTGACGCTGGTCGGGCCGCCCTGGGCGAACTGGTGCGGGTGGTGGAAGTGGCACTGGGTGGCGGGCCGGTGGCAGCCGTCGATCACGCAGGTGGGGTGGACGGTGGCGGAGGCGAGGCGTTGGTACTTGGTGTGGAAGCGTTGTTCCTGGCCGACGTCGAGGGGTTGGGAGTCGCCGTCGAGGACGAGTGGGATGAGGCCGGCGTCGCAGGCGAGCCGGCGGGCCTGGCTCGCGGAGATCTCGGTGCCGGTGTCCAGGGTGGCCACGCCGAGGCCGGTGCGGAGCTGGTCGAGGGTCATGGTGACCACGATGGTGGCGGCGATGCCGCTGGCGTAGGGCAGCCGGTCGGCGGGGAGGCGTTCGAGCAGGTCCATCAGCGCGTGCCCGAGCCGGACCGGGTACGGGCACGTCGGGTTCCTCCGGCGGTGGTTCGTCACCGTCGTCCGGCGCCCCGGGTGACCCGTCCTCGGGGTCGCCGACCGCGCACCCGGGCGGGCTGGCTGGGTCGGGCGGCGAGCCTCCGTCCGGGCTGCCACCGTCCGGGCTGCCTTGGTTCGGGTGCTGCGGCCCGGCGCATCGCTCCCGCCCGGATCAGCAGGGCCCGGGGCGTCGCTCCCGCCGGGGTCGCCGTCTGCCGGCCTCCCCTGGCCGGGACCTCGCGTGCCCGGCGCGTCGCTGCTGTCCGGGTCGTCGCTGGCGGGTCGCCCGCGGTGGGGTCGTCGGGGTCCGGGTCGGGGTGGCGGATGTCGTCGGGTTGGCCGGTGGGGATGTTCGGGTTCTTCCGGCGCCGGGGCGCGGCCAGGGCCTGGATCGCCTTGAGCAGGATGTCGGCGTGCAGGTCGGGGAGCTTGCCGCGGAACCCGGTGGTGCCGTCGCCGTTGCGCCAGGACCGGAAGTACGCCTTCGCCTTGGCGAGCTCCTCCTCGTCCTCGAGCGCCTCGCCCTCGCGGCGGTCCGCGCCGTCGGGGTCGATCACCTGCCACAGCTTCCGGCCGAGCTGCCTGAGCGTCGGCGGGGTCCCACTGCCGCGGCGGCGTCGACCAGGAACCGCTGGCACTTGTCGAGCTGCTCGGCGGTGACGGTCTTCGGCAGTTTCCGGAGTGCGGCGACCGCGACCTGGACGTGCTCGGGGGAGACCAGGCCGCGGGCCAGGGCGTCGGCGAGCAGCGGGAACCGGCGGTCCAGGTCCTGGGCCAGCCGGACCTGGGCGTTCGCGTCGGCGCGGCGGGTCTGGGTCAGGTGCGCGAAGAACGCTGCGGTGGAGGTGGCGCCGGTCAGGTCCGCGACCCGCTGCGCCTGGCCGGCGACCAGCAGCCTGAGCCGGAGCGCGAACACCGCGGCGGTGACCTGCAGGACCGCGAGCAGCATCAGCCGGATCTCGGTCGCGGTCAGCGTGCCCGCGGACACCGTGCGGACCGCCTGCAGCGCCTCCAGGCAGGTCAGCATCGCGGCCACGATCGGATGCGCCGCACCATCACCACCGCCGGCGCCGGCGCCGGCGAGCTCCGCCGCGAGGTCCTCGGGAGTCGCGGTCGGTGCGGTCGGACTCCGCCGCGGAGAACGCGGGACGGCTGGGGCCGACGCCGGGCACCGCCCACCCCGCGACGCCGGCCGGGTCGGCCGCCGTGTCCGGGGTGCGCTGGTCCGTCGTGCTCACAGCACCAACGTAGGGAACCGCAAGCCCCGATTCGAACACCTGTTCGAAACATGTGGAGGAGCGTGCGCGCCCAGCAGCTGTGGACGAAAAGTGGCCGGCGGCCGCCCCCATCAGGAAGCGACCGCCGGTCAAGGAAGATCGGAGGGCTCAGGCCTCCAGGACCACCGGGACGATCATCGGCCGGCGGCGGTGGGTGTTGCTGACCCAGCGGCCCACGACACGGCGGATCGCCTGCTGGAGCTGGTAGTTGTCGTCCACGCCCTCGGCCATCGCCTTGTCCAGCGCGTCACGGACAGCCGGAACCACGGCATCGAAGTTCGAGTCAGCCTCGATGAACCCCCGTGCATGGATCTCCGGACCACCGGAGACCTTCCCTGTCACGGAGTCGATCACCACGATCACGGAGATGAAGCCCTCCTCGCCGAGGATCCTGCGGTCCTTCAGCTCGGACTCGGTGAGGTCACCGACCGAGGAGCCGTCGACGAAGACGTACCCGACGTTGACCTTGCCCGCAACGCTGGCCTTGCCGTCGACGAGGTCGACCACGACGCCATCCTCGGCGAGAACGACGTTCGGCACTCCGGTCTGGCGCGCGAGATCGGCGTTGGCGCGCATGTGCCGGATCTCCCCGTGGATGGGGAGCACGTTGCTCGGCTTGACGATGTTGTAGCAGTACAGGAGCTCACCGGCAGAGGCGTGGCCGGAGACGTGGACGAGGGCGTTGCCCTTGTGTACGACGTTCGCTCCCCACCGGGCGAGGCCGTTGATCACGCGGTAGATGGCGTTCTCGTTGCCGGGGATCAGGGAGGACGCGAGCACGACGGTGTCGCCCTCCTCGATGTGCACGAAGTTGTGGTTGCGCTGCGCGATGCGCGAGAGCGCAGACAGGGGTTCGCCCTGAGACCCGGTGGAGATCAGCACGATCTTCTCGGGCGGGTAGTCGGCGAGCTCCTTGGAGTCGACGAGCGTGTTCGGCGGGACGTGGAGGTACCCGAGCTCACGGGCGACCCCCATGTTTCGCACCATGGAGCGTCCGACGTACGCGACCTTCCGGCCGTGTGTCACGGCTGCGTCCATCACCTGCTGCACCCGGTGCACGTGGGAGGCGAAGCAGGCGACGATGACCCTCTGCTTGCTCTGGTGGAAGACCCGGTCGAGTACCGGTGCGATGTCGCGCTCGGACGTCGTGAACCCCGGCACCTCGGCGTTGGTCGAGTCGACCATGAACAGGTCGACGCCCTGCTCGCCGAGGCGGGCGAAGGCACGCAGGTCGGTGAGCCGTCCGTCGAGCGGCACCTGGTCCATCTTGAAGTCGCCGGTGTGCAGCACCAGGCCGGCACCGGTGCGGATGGCGATGGCCAGGCCGTCGGGGATGGAGTGGTTGACCGCGACGAACTCGAGCTGGAACGGCCCGAGCGTGAGCGTGTCCCCCTCCTTCACCACATGCTGGACGGTCTCCTTGAGCCGGTGCTCCCGGAGCTTGCCGGAGACGAACCCGAGGGTCAGCTGTGAGCCGACGAGCGGGATGTCGCCGCGCTCGCGGAGGAGGTACGGGACCGCCCCGACGTGGTCCTCGTGGCCGTGCGTGAGGACGAGCGCCTCGATCTGGTCGAGACGTTCCCTGATCGGCTCGAAGTCGGGGAGGATCAGGTCGACCCCGGGGTGGTTCTCCTCGGGGAACAGCACTCCGCAGTCCACGATCAGGAGGCGACCGTCGTACTCGAAGACGGTCATGTTCCGCCCGATCTCACCCAGCCCTCCCAGCGGGATGACCCGCAGGCCGTTCTCGGGAAGCGGTCCAGGGGCGGACAGTTCGGGATGCGGGTGGCTCATACGGTGCCCTTCATGAAGTTATTCGGTCTCCAGTAGTCCAGCGTTCAAGAGCTCGGTGCGCAGGTGGTCGACGAGGTCGTCACCGGCGGATACGAGCGGAAGTCTCATGTTGCGGTTGTCGAGCACCCCGAGCAGCTGCATGGCGGCCTTGGCCATCATCGCGCCGGGTGCGCGGTTCATGATCGCGTCGACGACGGGCAGGAGGCGGCGATAGATCGTCGAGCGCCTCGGCGAGGTCGCCGGCCTCGAGGGCGCGGACCATCGCGGCGTACTCGTTGCCGGCCACGTGACCCACGACCGACACCACTCCGCACCCACCGTGGGTCAGCCAGCCGAGGTTCATCACGTCGTCGCCCGAGTAGAACGCGAGGCCGGTGTCCTCCATGATCCGCACACCGCGGAAGAGGTTCCCGACAGCGTCCTTGACCGCGACGATGCGGGGGTTCTCGGCGACACGCTTGTAGGTGTCCTCGGCGATCGTGATCCCGGTGCGACCGGGGATGTCGTAGAGCATCACCGGCAGCTCCGTCGCCCTGGCCACGGCCTCGAAGTGCGCCGTGACGCCCTCCTGGGTCGGCTTGTTGTAGTACGGCGAGACCAGGAGCAGGCCGTCGGCGCCGACCTTGAACGCCTGCTCGGCCAGCTCGATGGAGTGGGCGGTGTTGTTCGTGCCGACACCGGCGACGACCTTCACGCGGTCGCCCACCGCGTCGATCACGGCACGGAGGATCTGGGCGTCCTCCTCGGTGCTGGTCGTGGGGGCCTCGCCGGTCGTGCCGGAGACCACGATGCCGTCGTGGCCGTTGTCGGCGAGGTGGGTAGCCACACGGGCGGTCGCCTCGACGTCCACGGAGCCGTCGTCGGCGAAAGCCGTGACCATCGCGGTGAGGACCCGCCCGAACGGCGCAGGCGGAAGAAGGGCGCGAGTCATGGGGTCAGGTTATCGGTAGGGAGCCGGACCCCGCCGCCGCGCACCCCGGCCGAGCCGGACGAGGTCTGGACGGATGCGCTCAGTCCCGCTCGAGCCACACGAAGTCGTAGCCGTCGTGCTTCTCCCGGCGGGTCTCGAGCCAGGCCGACCGGTCGAACTCCGGGTAGAACGTGTCTCCCTCCGGAGACTGGTGCACCTCGGTGATGACCTGTACGTCGGCCGTCCCGATCACCGCTTCGTAGACCCGCGCACCGCCGATCACCATCACGTCGCTCGCGCTCCCCCGGGCCACCTCGCGCGCGACCTCCAGCGCCTCGTACACGCTCCCGACCGTCGTGACGCCCTCGGCGGACCAGCCCGGCGAACGCGTGATGACGATGTTCGTCCGGTTGGGCAGAGGCCGGCCGATGCTCTCGTAGGTGACCCGCCCCATCACGACGGGATGGCCGCTGGTCACGGCCTTGAAGTGCTTCATGTCCTCGGGGATCCGCCACGGGATGTCACCGTCGCGGCCGATCACCCCGTTGTCGGCGACGGCCGCGACGAGCACGATCCGCGGCTCCGACGTACTAATCCCGTCGTTCTGCGAGGTCGTCATACGGCGATGGGAGCCTTGATGCCCGGGTGCGGGTCGTAGCCCTCGAGCGTGATGTGCTCGAGCTCGAAGGCGTCGATCTGCGTCACCGAGGGGTCGAGCCGCAAGGTCGGCAGCGGACGAGGCTCGCGGGTGAGCTGCAGCTGTGCCTGGTCGAGGTGGTTGAGGTAGAGGTGCGCATCGCCGAGCGTGTGCACGAAGTCCCCCACCTCGAGCCCCGTGACCTGGGCGACCATGTGGGTCAGCAGCGCGTAGGAGGCGATGTTGAAGGGCACGCCCAGGAAGACGTCCGCCGACCGCTGGTAGAGCTGGCAGCTCAGGCGTCCCGGCCCGTCGGTGGACGGCGCGACGTAGAACTGGAACAGCGCGTGACAGGGTGCGAGCGCCATCTGCGGGATGTCCGCGACGTTCCACGCCGAGACGATGTGACGCCGCGAGTCCGGGTCGCGACGCAACGCCTCGACCACCGCGGCGATCTGGTCCACGTGCCGACCGTCGGGGGTGGGCCAGGAACGCCACTGGTAGCCGTAGACCGGTCCGAGGTCGCCGTTCTCGTCGGCCCACTCGTCCCAGATCGTCACACCGCGGTCCTGGAGCCACTTCACGTTCGTGTCGCCGCGCAGGAACCACAGCAGCTCGGCGAAGACCGACCGCGTGTGGACCTTCTTGGTGGTGACCAGGGGGAAGCCGGCGCGGAGGTCGAACCGCATCTGGTGGCCGAACACGGAGCGGGTCCCGGTGCCGGTGCGGTCACCCTTCTCCACGCCCTCGTCGAGGATGCGCTGAAGGAGGTCGAGGTACTGCTGCACCCGGTCAAACTACACCGGCAGTACGGCGCGACGGCGGCTCCGACCGGCCACGGCGCAGTTCGTCGGGCGGCCGCTGCCCTGCGGGCCCTGCCCGCCTCGATCGCAGAGCAGGACGCTGGGCCGTATGACGCGGCGTCGGGCAAGTCGCATGGACGACTTCGCGGACGGCGGGAGGCCGATGATCAGCGCGCGCGTCGACGGCTGGCCGTGATGCCCAGGCACAAGAGCGGGCCTGGTCGCGCGGGACAACCCGTCCATCCGCTCCCCCGGGGGGTCGCGGTGTGACAGGCTCGGCCCATGGCGACGTACTTCGACGTACACCCGGTCGACCCCCAGCCGCGCTCGATCGCCCAGGTCGTGAGGATCATGCGCGACGGTGGCGTGGTCGCCTACCCCACCGACTCGGGCTTCGCACTCGGCTGCCAGATGGGGAACCAGGACGGCCTGGCCCGGATGCGCCAGATCCGCCAGCTCGACGACAAGCACCACTTCACGTTGCTGTGCAAGGACTTCGCCCAGCTCGGACAGCTCGTGCACATAGACAACTCGGTGTTCCGGGCGATCAAGGCGGCCACACCGGGCTGCTACACGTTCATCCTCCCGGCGACGAGCGAGGTGCCGCGCAAGCTGCTGCACCCGAAGAAGCGCACGGTCGGTGTGCGGATCCCCGAGCACAAGGTGGCCCAGGCCATGCTTGCCGAGATCGGCGAGCCGATCGTCACCACCACGCTGCTGCTCCCCGGTGAGGAGGAGCCCATGACGCTCGGCTGGGAGATCAAGGAACGGCTCGACCACCAGGTCGACGCGGTCATCGACTCCGGCGACGCCGGCAAGGAGCCGACCACGGTCATCGACTTCTCCTCCGGTGCCCGCCGAGGTCGTCCGCAGGGGCGCCGGGGACCCGTCACCGTTCGAGTGACCACTCGCGGGTCCCCCGGAGTGGGCCCGCTGGCTGGAGACCGCTTCGCCGAAGCCGCACATGGATCGGCACCCGGCTCGCGCCGGGTGCCGGGTGGTGCGCAGACCCGCTATGCGTGGGTCGTGTGGGCCGTGTCGTGCCAGTGCGTCACGCCGGCGTGGTCGACCAGCTCCATCACGAGGACGACCAGGATCGACGCCATGAAGACGGCGAGCAGCACTTCGGCTGCCGCGGTCTCCGCGAACGCGACCGCAAGCAGTCCCAGGACCAGGGATACGCCCACGACGGCTGTCTCGGTCTTACCTGCCCGGTCGAACTCGTCGCCGGTCCTGATGACGACGAACGCGGCCGCACCGAGCAGGAGAGCTACCGCCGACATGCCGCGAGGATCCTCGATGAACGGCATCTCGCCGTTGACCAGGTAGCCGATGTACGGGATGGCGATGGCCACGACCAGCAGCGTCGCAACGTAGTCACGGAGTCTCAGTCTCATCGAAACCACACCCCCTCTCTTCTCCCTCTCAGCCTCTGCCTGCGGCACCGCGCGGGCCAGTGCCGGACGTCCGGAACCGGACAGGGAACGGGAGCTCAGGCGTCGTAGTCGAGGACGACCTTCTCCGAGGTGGGATGGGACTGGCAGGTGAGCACGTAGCCGCGCTCGACCTCGTCGGGCTCGAGCGCCCAGTTGGTGTCCATCTCGACGGTTCCCTCGACCACCTTGGCCCGGCAGGTGCCGCATACGCCGCCCTTGCACGCGAACGGCGAGTCGGCCCGCACCGCCAGCGCCGCTTCGAGGACCGAGGGCCCGTCCGGCGGCAGTGTGAAGCTGGACCGGCGGCCGTCGAGCGTGATGGTCACCTCTGCGCCGGAGGCTGCCTCGGTGGAGGCGATCGGGGTACGACGCGCAGGGGGGCTGCTCTCGACGTGGAACACCTCGGCGTGGATCGCCCGCTTGGAGACACCCTCTGCGATCAGCTGCTTGCGCAGCGTGGCGACGAGCTCGTAGGGCCCGCACAGGAACCACTCGTCGACGTCGACCGGCGGGATCAGGCTGTCGAGCAGCCGCTGCATCCGCGGGACGTCGATGCGCCCCGAGAACAGCTCGACCTCCTGCGACTCCCGGGAGAGCATGTGGATCAGCTGGAAGCGGTCGGGGTAGCGGTCCTTGAGGTCCTCGACCTCCTCGAGGAACATCATCGTGGAGTGTGTCCGGTTGCCGTAGACCAAGGTCACGCGCGACCGCGGCTCGGTCTCGAGAGTCGTGGCGACGATCGACAGGATCGGGGTGATCCCCGACCCGGCCGCGATGCAGACGTAGCTCTTGGCGTTCTCGGGGTCGAGCTCGGTGAAGAACCGGCCGGTGGGGGTCATCACGTCGATCACGTCACCGACCCGGAGCTGCTCGAGGGCGTGCTCCGAGAACGCCCCGCCGGGCAGCCGCTTCACGGCGATCCGGAGCACCCCGGACGAGACCGGCGAGCAGATCGAGTAGTTGCGGCGGACGTCGTCGCCGGCGAGCTCGGTGCGCACCGTGAGGTGCTGGCCCTGGGTGAACGCGTAGTCGGCCTTCAGCTCCTCGGGCACGTCGAAGGTGATCGCCACCGCGTCCTCGGTCAGCGGTTCGATCGCGCCGATCCTGAGGGGGTGGAAGACAGCGTGGCTGGTGCTCACGACGCCGGCGCTCCTAGATGTTCTTGAAGTGGTCGAAGGGCTCCCTGCAGGCGTTGCAGACCCACAGCGACTTGCACGCCGTGGACCCGAAGCGACTCAGCTCCCGGGTGTCGGGCGACCCGCACTGCGGGCAGCGCAGCGAGAGGGTCAGCGGCACCGGCGCACCCGGCTCACGAGGCACCGGCGGTGCGACGCCGTACTCCTCGAGCTTGTGCCGGCCCTCCTCGCTCATCCAGTCCGTGCTCCATGCGGGCGAGAGCACGAGGTCGACGCTGACGTCGTCGTACCCCTCGGCGGCGAGCGCGGCGATGACGTCCGCGCGGATCGCGTCCATGGCGGGACAGCCGGAGTACGTCGGCGTGATCGTCACCCGGACGTGCCCGTCGTCCGCGACCTCGACGTCGCGCAGGATGCCGAGGTCCTCGATCGTCAGGACCGGGATCTCGGGATCGGGCACCGCGCCCGCGACCTCGCGCGCCGCCCGCAGCGCACTGGCCGCGCCTGCCGACGCGGTGGTCGCTGTCGACCCGTGGTCGAGCCTGTCGCCCCGGTGGTCGAGCCTGTCGAGACCGTCACCACGACGCCCCCGGGTGGGAGCGGGCGAGGTGCTGCATCTCGGCGAGGAGGTAGCCCATCTGCTCGGTGTGGATCCCGCGGCGGCCGCCGGTGACGGCAGGACGTACGTCGGGCAGGGTCAACGTGGCCTCGGAGACGACCGCGGCGACCCGCATCTGCCAGGCGTCACGCAGGAGGACCGGGTCGACCGCGATGCCGGCCTCGACGAGGGCGGGGTCGACGTGGCTGCTGTCGAAGAGCTCGTCGGCGTAGGGCCACTCGGCCTCGAGACCGGCCTGCATCCTCGCGTGCGACTCCGCCGTGCCGTCGCCGAGCCGAAGCACCCACATCCGGGCGTGGTCGACGTGGTAGTCGACCTCCTTGACGGCCTTGGCGGCGATCGCGGCGAGCGTCGCGTCGGTGCTCGCACGCAGGGCGGACCAGAGCTCGTGAAGGTACGTCGACAGCAGCAACAGCCGCGCCATGGCCACCGCGAAGTCGCCGTTCTCGCGCTCGACGAGGTGGACGTTCAGGAAGTCCCGCTCGTCGCGGAAGTACGCCAGGACGTCCTCGTCACGCCCCTCCCCTTCGAGCTGCCCCGCGTGGGTCAGGAGCGAGCGCGCCTGTCCGAGCAGGTCGAGGCCGATGTTGGCCAGCGCGACGTCCTCCTCGAGCTCCGGGGCGGAGGCGATCCACTCCGCCAGGCGCTGCGAGGCGACCAGCGCGTCGTCGGCCAGCGCGAGCACGTAGCGGACGTGCGCGGTGGTTGCTGCTTCGTTCACAGGTGCTCCACGCCCTCGGGCACCTCGTAGAACGTGGGGTGCCGGTAGATCTTGTCGCCGGCCGGCTCGAAGAAGGAGTCCTTCTCGTCCGGGCTGGAGGCCGTGATCGACGCCGCGGGCACGACCCACAGCGAGACGCCCTCCTGTCGACGGGTGTAGAGGTCACGCGCGTTGCGCAGCGCCATCTCCGCGTCCGGTGCGTGCAGCGACCCGACGTGCACGTGTGACAGGCCGCGCCGCGACCTGACGAAGACCTCCCAGAGGGGCCAGTCCCTGCTCATGCCACCGCTCCCGTCGTACTTCCCTTTGAGCTGCTGTCCTGCCGGTCCTGCTGCTTCTTCGCGTACGCCGCCGCGGCCTCTCGCACCCAGGCGCCTTCCTCGTGTGCCCGGACCCGGTGGGCCTGGCGCTGCTTGTTGCAGGGCCCGTTGCCCTTGATCACCTCGAAGAGCTCGGTGAAGTCGATCTCGCCGAAGTCGTAGTGGCCGCGCTCGTCGTTCCAGCGCAGGTCCGGGTCGGGGAGGGTGAGACCGAGCGCCTCGGCCTGCGGGACCGTCATGTCGACGAAGCGCTGCCGCAGCTCGTCGTTGGAGAACCGCTTGATCCCCCACCTCATCGACTGCTGCGTGTGACCAAGGCCCTCCGCAGCTCCACTGTCAGCGGGACCGAACATCATCAGGCTCGGCCACCACCACCGGTTCACGGCGTCCTGTGCCATCGCCTTCTGGGCGTCGGTGCCGTGCGAGAGGGTGTGCAGGAGCTCGAAGCCCTGCCGCTGGTGGAACGACTCCTCCTTGCACACGCGGACCATCGCGCGGGCGTACGGGCCGTAGGAGCACCGGCACAGCGGCACCTGGTTGACGATCGCCGCACCGTCGACGAGCCAGCCGATCGCGCCCACGTCGGCCCAGGTGAGGGTCGGGTAGTTGAAGATCGAGGAGTACTTCTGCCGGCCCGTGTGGAGTGCGTCGAGGAGGTCCGCGCGGTCCACGCCGAGGGTCTCGGCGGCGGCGTAGAGGTAGAGCCCGTGGCCGGCCTCGTCCTGGACCTTGGCCATCAGGATCGCCTTGCGGCGCAGACTCGGCGCGCGGCTGATCCAGTTGCCCTCGGGCTGCATGCCGATGATCTCGGAGTGAGCGTGCTGTGCGATCTGCCGGATCAGCGTCTTGCGGTACGCCTCGGGCATGGCGTCGCGGGGCTCGATCCGCCCGTCGGAGTCGATGAGCTCCTGGAAGCCGGGCGGGTCGGCGGGCGTCTCGGCCGCCTGGCGCTGGGCCGGGGCGTCCCCGGGCGCGCTGAAGTCGTTGCCGTACATGGTGACTACCCTAACAAAGATCTGTTACACCTTTACCATCAGATGGCCGCCCTCTTGTAACACCGCCGCTCCTGCCAGGATGGGCGGCATGAGCACTCCCTCCGGCAACTCGGCCGGCACTCCGACCGCCGACGTCTCCGTCCGGGTGGCCTGGGCCGACGACGCTGCTGCGATCGCCGACGTCCAGGTGAAGGCGTGGCGGCGCGTGTACGACGCGCTGCTGCCCTCCGACGTACTCGAGGCGCTCGACCCGGCACAGTTCGCCGCGGCCTGGCAGGAGTCGCTGACGAAGCCGAAGGACGCCCGCAACCGGGTCCTCGTCGCCCTCGAGCGCAACACCGTCCGCGGCTTCGCGATCACCTCCCCGTGCGGCGACCCGGACGCCGACCCGGTCGCCGACGGCGAGGTCTCCGAGCTCACCGTGGACCCCGAGCACTTCCGGCACGGGCACGGCTCGAGACTGCTGCAGGCCTGCGCCGACACCCTGCGCGCCGACCGGTTCAGCCGCGCCGTCACCTGGTTGAACAGCACCGACGACACGCTCCGGCAGTTCCTCACCACCGCGGGCTGGGCACCCGACGGCGCACATCGCGAGCTCGACCTCCGCGGTGACGGCGAGGTGCTGGTCAAGCAGGTGCGGCTGCACACCGATCTCACGGAGTGACCCCGCAGGTTTGAAGTTGGCGGAAAATGGCAACCAATGTGGCGTCTGGTTCGTCTAACCAGACGTGAGGTCAACACGGATCTCGCGGGACCCGGATGCATCGGAGGGGTGCACAGTGCTGGGACCGTTGCCCAAGCTCTACCGCGTGGTCGTCTCTCTCACCGCGCTGCTTCTGTTCGTCGGCGCCGGGGCCTGGGCAGCGTTCATGCTGCCCTACCCGATCCTGGTCAGCGTGGGCGCGAGTGTCGGTCTGGCCGTCGGCGCCGCCTGCACCTACCTCCTGCTGCATCAGTCGCATCCCCGGGCCCATCCCCACAGCGTGAGGCGTCAGCGCCTCAACTAAGTTCGGTGGATGACCACCTCCGACTCCCACCGCACGATCGTCCGTGACGGGATAGCGGTCGGGGTCGCCACCGGCGCATACGGGATCTCCTTCGGCGCCATCTCCGTGGCAGCCGGGCTCTCCGTGCTCCAGACCTGCGCCTTGTCGCTGCTGGTGTTCACCGGCGCCTCCCAGTTCGCCCTCGTCGGCGTCGTGGCCGCAGGCGGGGCTCCGTTCTCCGGCGCCGTGACAGGACTCCTCCTCGGCACGCGCAACACCCTCTACGGACTCCGACTTGCGCCGCTCCTCGGCTGGACGGGTTGGCGACGAGCCGCGGCGGCCCAGATCCTCATCGACGAGTCCACGGCCATGTCGGTCACGCGGGAGACGAGGGAGGCCGCGAGGGTCGGCTTCCTGAGCACCGGCATCGCGGTGTTCGTGCTGTGGAACCTCGCCACCTTCGCCGGAGCGCTCGCCGGGCAGGCCCTCGGCGACCCGCGCACCTACGGCCTCGACGCCGCCGTGGGCGCCGCGTTCCTCGCTCTGCTCTGGCCGCGGCTGCGGGACCGGCGCAACCAGCTCACCGCCGTGCTCGCCGTCGCGCTCGCCCTGGCCGTCGTCCCGGTGGCCCCGGCCGGGGTCCCGGTGCTCGCTGCCGGCCTTGTGGCGCTCGGCGTCGGGATCGCGACTCAGCGGCGTGAGGACCCGACCGAGATCCCCGACGAGGACGACCTCCCCCGCGGGGGTGAGCACGGATGATGTGGACCGCGATCATCGTGACCGCCGTCGGTGCCTACCTGCTCAAGCTGGCGGGGCTGTCCATCCCCGAGTCGGTGCTGGAGCACCCGCTCGTCCACCGGGTGGCGGACCTGCTGCCGGTGGCGCTGCTCTCCGCGCTGGTGGCCGTCCAGGTCTTCGGCGACGGCCCCTCGCTCACCCTCGACGCCCGCGCCGCCGGCCTTGCCGCGGCCGTCGTGGCCCTGCTGCTCCGAGCCCCGTTCATCGTGGTGGTCTTCGTCGCAGCCCTGACCGCCGGGCTCCTCCGCCTCGTCTGAGCCGGTGCCCCCTTGGCGCCGGGCCGACCACGCGCCGGAGCGAGGCGCCACGTCCCGCGAGGGCGCGCGAGGAGTGCCGGTCAGCCGATCTCGATCCGCCCGTGCTCGTCGATCGGGAAGCCCGGCGCGTAGGCGATCTCCCACAGGACCCCGTCGGGGTCGGCGAAGTACCCGGAGTAGCCGCCCCACTCGGTTCGCGCGGCCGGCTTGACGATCCTCCCGCCGACCTCGCGGACGCGCACGAACGCCATGTCGACCGCGTCCTCGGAGGGCAGGTTGATGGCGAGGGTGATGCCGCGGTACCTCGGCAGCTCGTCGGCCGGGACCGCGTCGAGGTGGGCGTCGTCGGCGAGCGCGTCGTAGCCGAAGAGTCCGATCCAGCTGCCGGAGGTCTTGAACCAGACGATGCCGTTCGCCAGGTCACCCCGCTGCTCCCAGCCGAGGTCGCTGTAGAACTTGGCCGAGCGCGCGAGGTCGGTGACGCCGAGGGTCACGATGGAGAAGTTGGGAGGTACGTCGGAAGGCATGGGGTCATCCTGCCGGACGGACCTGCTCAGGACCCGACGTTCCGCGTGTCGTACAGCTCGATCGCCCGGCGCACCGCCGAGCGGGCCCGGGTCCGGTCGCCGGCGTCGTCGTAGGCGAGCGCCAGCCGGTACCACGCCTGCCAGCTCTCCGGCTGCGCCTCCACCTCCGCCTGACGCACGACGAAGGCCTCGTCGGCGGCGGCACGGTCGACCCGGCCGGAGGGCCGGCGCGGAAGGTCGTCGACGGGGAGGCCGCCCTCGGACTCCAGCGCCGCGGCGAGCTCGGCCGACCGGCGGCCGAACACGATCTCCCGCCAGACCAGGCCCAGGCCGATCAGGGGCAGCACCAGCACGGCGACTCCGAGCGTCACCGCGGCGGGCTCGCCGCTGGCGATGAACGCGACACCCTTCGCGCCGAGGAGGACCGCGTAGAACACCAGGATGACGGCCATGACGGCGATGACCGCCTTGGTGCGCATCAGTCGAGGCCCATGAACTCTTCGAGGCCGACGGTCAGGCCCGGGGTCGAGCCGATCCGGCGCAGCCCGAGCAGCACGCCCGGCATGAAGGAGACGCGGTCCATCGAGTCGTGGCGGATGGTGAGGGTCTCCCCCGGCCCGCCGAGGATCACCTCCTGGTGCGCGACGAGGCCGCGAAGGCGAAGTCCGTGCACGCGGATGCCCTCGACGTCGGCGCCCCGGGCGCCCTCGAGAGAGGTGGAGGTCGCGTCGGGGATGGGACCGGAGCCTGCCTTGCGTCGGGCCTCGGCGATGAGGGACGCCGTACGACGGGCGGTCCCCGACGGGGCATCCGCCTTCTCCGGGTGGTGCAGCTCGACGATCTCGACGGACTCGTAGAAGGGCGCCGCCTCCGCCGCGAAGCGCATCATCAAGATCGCGCCGATCGAGAAGTTCGGGGCCACGAGCACACCGGTGCCCGGGGCGTCCGAGAGCCAGGAACGCACCTGGTCGAGCCGCTCGCTGTCGAAACCGGTGGTGCCCACGACCGCATGGATCCCGTGGTCGATGCAGAACTCGAGGTTGTCCATGACCACGTCGGGGTGCGTGAAGTCCACGACCGCCTGGGCTCCCGAGGAGACGAGCTCGTCGATGGACTCGTCGGCGTCGACCGCGGCCACGAGCTCCATGTCGTCGGCCGCCTCCACCGCCCGGCAGACCTCTGCACCGACCTTGCCTCGGGCGCCGAGAACGCCCACTCTCATCTTCGAAGTCACGCCCACAACTTAGTGGGGCGGCGATGCGCTCCGGACCCGGCCTCCTCCACTCCTGCGTGACGTGAGACCCGCCTGGCGGCTTCCGGCCTTCGCCCTTGCGGCAGCACTCCTGTGGGCACGGTGCACCAGATCGTCTTGCCCGTGGGCGTGAGGGTGGTACCCCACTCCTGGGCGACCTTGTCGACAAGCAGGAAACCCAGACCGTCGGCCGGTGACTCGACGCTGGCCTCGGCCGCACGGTTCTCGTGGTGCACCTCGAGCCGCATCGAGTACACGGAGCAGGCGATCTTCATCGTGATCGGGGCCTCGCCGTACAGCACCGCGTTCGTGACCAGCTCGCTCGCCAGGAGCTCCAGAGCGACGGAGCCACGGGCGCCGTGCTCGGCGCAGCCGTTCTCGTGCACGAAATCGCGGGCGAGCCCCGGTGACTGCAGCGACTTGGAGAACGTCGCCCGGGCGTCTGGCGTGATGTCACACATCGGCATTCCCTTCCCGGGAAGCTCGATGCGCTGCGGCTCGAGATCGCTCGGGTCAGCAGGTCGGTGGATGGCCATACCCTGCCTCTAGAGACGCCGGGCATGGAGAACGAGGAGAGCCTGTGCCGTTTGACACGGCCTCGGAATCTTGGCTGGAGCTCCGGTTTCCCGGTTCTCTCGTCCTCTCAACCGACTTGGGTTCTCCTCGTCCTGGCGTCCATGAAACCGCCGGAAGGGACCGGTCCCCAGGGCCCAGTGGCCCATGCCGTCGGCCCGTTGGTCCCGACCCGCCACAAACCGGACGTGCCCGTCGGGCTCAGCTCGTGGACGCGGAGGGGCCCACGACGGCGAGCGTCTCGGGCTGCGCGAACAGCTCCTTGGCGAGCAGCTGGACCTCCTCGACGGTGACCGCGTTGATCCTGCGGATCACCTCGTCGATGCCCGGCAGCTCGTCGTACAGCAGCTCGGCCTTGGCGAGCCGCGACATGCGCGTG
Organism: uncultured Actinomycetota bacterium; assembly: GCA_963721165.1. Taxonomy (GTDB): domain Bacteria; phylum Actinomycetota; class Actinomycetes; order Propionibacteriales; family Nocardioidaceae; genus Nocardioides_C. The sequence goes on from CAVRIE010000005.1 coordinate 132,307, forward strand.
CCCGACTCCTCCATGCTCAGCACGAGGCCGCCGCGGAGCTGGCCCTTCCCGCGTGAGAGCTCCTCGTCGCTGATCCCCTTGTCGGCGAGCACCTGCATCTCGGTGCGGACGACGTCGAGCACGTCGTCCATGCGCGCCGGGAGACAGCCGACCCCGACTCCGAACATGCCGCTGTCGGAGTAGTGGGACGCGAACGAGTACACCGAGTACGCCAGCCCGCGCTTCTCCCGCACCTCCTGGAACAGGCGCGAGGACGTGCCGCCGCCGAGGACGGCGTTGAGCACGCCGAGGGCGTACCTCCGCTCGTCGGTGCGGACCAGGGCGTTGACGCCGAGGACCAGGTTGACCTGCTCGAACGGCCGGCTGAGCGAGATCTCGCCGGCGGTCGTCCGGCGGGTCCGCTCGGAGCGACGCGGCGGCACCGGCCGGGCCGCGCTGTCGGCCAGGAAGCCGGCGCGGCCGAACGCCTTCCGCACCAGGCGTACGACGGTCGCGTGATCGACGTTCCCGGCGGCCGCCACCACGATGTTCTCGGGGCGGTAGCGCGTGCGGTAGTACCGCAGGATCTGGGTGCGGGTCAGCGCCTCGATCGACGAGACCGTGCCCGCGATGGGCCGGCCGAGCGGTGTGCCGCCCCACGCCTTCTCGGCGTAGAGGTTGTGCACCACGTCGTCGGGGTCGTCGTCGTGCATGGCGATCTCGTCGAGGATCACCTCACGCTCCGCCTCGACGTCCTCGGCGGTGATCAGCGACGAGGTGATCATGTCGCCGAGCACGTCGACCGCGAGCGGGAGGTCCTCGTCGAGCACCCGCGCGTGGAAGCAGGTGTACTCCTTGGCGGTGAACGCGTTGAACTCGCCGCCCACGGTGTCGAGCTCGATGGAGATGTCCATCGCCGACCGCGTCGGAGTGCCCTTGAACAGCAGATGCTCGAGGAAGTGCGAGGCACCCGAGAGCGTCGGCGCCTCGTCACGTGAGCCGACGCCGATCCAGGCGCCGACGGTGGCGGACCGGACGCCCGGCATCGCCTCGGTCACGACCCGCAGCCCGCCCGGAAGGACGGTCCGGCGGACCTGTGAGATCACAGATCCGCCGGGGTCCTTCTCGACCAGGAGGGTGCGCGTCGTACCTGGTTTCTGCTGAGCAGCGGTGAACGGAGTCGTCACTGCTCGCCGTCGTCGGAGCCAGGAGCCTCGGAGGTGGCGTCGGAGGTCGACTCAGCCGACTCCCCCGCCTCCTCGACGACGGGGATGAGCGACAGCTTGCCGCGGTCGTCGATCTCGGCGATCTCGACCTGGACCTTCTGGCCCACCGAGACGACGTCCTCGACGGCGTCGACCCGCTTGCCGCCGGCGAGGGCGCGGAGCTTGCTGATGTGCAGCAGCCCGTCCTTGCCGGGGAGCAGCGAGACGAACGCACCGAAGTTCGTCGTCTTCACGACGGTGCCGAGGTAGCGCTCGCCGACCTCGGGCATCGTCGGGTTCGCGATGCCGTTGATGATCGAGCGGGCGGCCTCGGCGGACTCGCCGTTCGTGGCACCGATGTAGATGGTGCCGTCGTCCTCGATGCTGATCTGGGCGCCGGTGTCGTCCTGGATCTGGTTGATGACCTTGCCCTTGGGACCGATCACCTCGCCGATCTTGTCGACGGGCACCTTGACCGTGATGATCCGCGGCGCGTGCAGCGACATCTCCTCGGGAGCGGAGATCGCCTCGGACATCACGTCGAGGATCGCCAGGCGGGCGTCCTTGGCCTGGGTCAGCGCCGCGGCGAGTACCTCGGCGGGGATCCCGTCGAGCTTGGTGTCGAGCTGCAGGGCGGTGACGAAGTCACGCGTGCCGGCGACCTTGAAGTCCATGTCGCCGAACGCGTCCTCGGCGCCGAGGATGTCGGTCAGCGCGACGTACTGGGTCTCACCGTCGATCTCCCCGGAGATCAGGCCCATCGCAATGCCGGCGACGGGTGCGCGCAGCGGCACACCTGCCTGGAGCAGCGAGAGGGTCGAGGCGCAGACCGAGCCCATCGACGTCGAGCCGTTGGAGCCGAGGGCCTCGGACACCTGACGGATCGCGTACGGGAACTCCTCGCGGGTGGGCAGCACCGGCACGAGCGCACGCCCGGCGAGTGCGCCGTGGCCGATCTCGCGACGCTTCGGCGAGCCGACCCGGCCGGTCTCACCGGTGGAGTACGGCGGGAAGTTGTAGTTGTGCATGTACCGACGCGTCGTCTCCGGGGAGAGCGTGTCGAGCTTCTGCTCCAGCGTCAGCATGTTCAGCGTGGTGACACCCAGGATCTGGGTCTCGCCGCGCTCGAACAGCGCCGAGCCGTGCACCCGCGGGATCACGCCGACCTCGGCGGACAGGGTCCGGATGTCGCTGAGGCCGCGGCCGTCGATGCGGACCTTGTCGCGCAGCACGCGCTCACGGACGAGCTTCTTGGTGAGCGCCCGGAAGGCGGCACCGAGCTCCTTCTCGCGACCCTCGAAGTCCGCGCCGACCTTGTCGATGACCGAGGCCTTGACCTCGTCCATCCGGGTCTCGCGCTCCTGCTTGCCGGCGATGGTCAGCGCCTGGGCGAGCTCGCCGGTGGCGGCGTTCTCCACGGCGGCGTACACGTCGTCCTCGTAGTCGAGGAAGATCGGGAACTCGGCGACCGGCTTGGCGGCCTGCTTGGCGAGCTCGCTCTGTGCGTCGCACAGCTGCTTGATGAACGGCTTGGCGGCGTCCAGACCACCGGCGACGACCTCCTCGGTCGGCGCCTGCTTGCCGGAGCGGACCAGGTCCCAGGTGGACTCGGTGGACTCGGCCTCGACCATCATGATCGCGACGTCACCGGTCTCGGTCACGCGACCCGCGACGACCATGTCGAAGACGGCGTCCTCGAGCTGGCTGTGGCTGGGGAAGGCGACCCACTGGCCGTCGATGAGGGCGACGCGCACGCCGCCGACCGGGCCGGAGAACGGCAGGCCGGAGAGCTGCGTGGACATCGACGCGGCGTTGATCGCGAGGACGTCGTACGGGGTGTCGGGGTCGAGCGCCATCACGGTGATGACGACCTGGACCTCGTTGCGCAGACCCTTCTTGAAGGTCGGGCGCAGCGGACGGTCGATGAGGCGGCAGGTGAGGATGGCGTCCTCGGAAGGCCGGCCCTCACGGCGGAAGAACGAGCCGGGGATCCGGCCCGCGGCGTACATCCGCTCCTCGACGTCGATCGTCAGGGGGAAGAAGTCGAAGTGCTCCTTCGGGTGCTTCCCGGCCGTGGTGGCCGAGAGCAGCATGGTCTCGTCGTCGAGGTAGGCGGTGACCGAGCCGGCCGCCTGACGGGCCAGGTAGCCGGTCTCGAACTTGACGGTGCGGCTGCCGAACTTGCCGTTGTCGATGACGGTTTCGACCGCCGAGATGGTGGGTTCCTCCATGGGATACCCCTTTCTCTGTTCGCGGAGCGATCACGCGGGGGCGCCTCGAGCCATCTGATGACCAGTGATGCGCATTGGCTCCGCTGGCACAGGGGGCCGGTCTTCGATCGAGGCCCGCGGGCGGCCGGCACGAGCCGGCGCTGTCCCGAAGGCCACTACCGAGGACCGGGCCGGACGTCCGCGGTCGCTCCAGTGAATGGTGTTGTGTTCAGTTGTTGCAGAACAAGGTCGAGCCTAGCCCGAACATGCCCTGATCATGCAGCAGGAGCGACCGCCCGGCCCGGCGCACTGCACCGGCGGGGGTCGCTCCTGCTCAAGACTCTTGCTTCATCGATGTAGAGATCAACGACGCAGGCCGAGACGCTCCACGATCGAGCGGTAGCGGTTGATGTCTTCCTTCTGCATGTAGTTCAGAAGGCGACGGCGCTGACCCACGAGCAGCAGCAGACCACGACGGCTGTGGTGGTCGTGCTTGTGCATCTTGAGGTGCTCGGTGAGGTGAGCGATGCGGTGGCTCAGGAGCGCCACCTGGACCTCCGGCGAGCCGGTGTCGCCCTCGTTGGTGGCGTACTCGGCGATGATCTGCTTCTTGGTCTCCGCGTCGGTACCTTTGGACACGCGACTTCCCTTCGGTTTCTCTCGTTGCGCGGCGCGCCGGGGCCTGTTCACCCGGGCACTCTGGATCCGCGGCCGTTCTGACGGCGATGTCGTCTCCGGCTACTCGGCCGGGACAACCGCTCAAGGCTATCAGCGGCCCGCTGGATTCTCCGAATCGCTTCCCGCGGTCCCCTTGTCGGCACCCTCCCCGGACGCTTTCGCGTCCGCTCCGGTCGTTGGACCCGCTCCGGTCGTTTCGTCCGCCGCAGGCTGCGCCGTGGGCAGAGCTGCGGGAGGTACGACGGCCAGCGGCGGCGTCGGAAGCGCCGGAGGGTTCGCGCTGCTCCACGCGCTGACCTGGACGCCCGTCGTCGAGTCCTCGGTCTGCGCGCGACGTGGGAGCGGGAAGACGTTGTAGAGCCGGCGGGTGCCGTTGAACCACGGGTAGGTCACGGTCACACGGTCCCCCGACTCACTCCACCGGTCTCCTGCCCCACGGGCCACGTTCAGCGGCCGACCGTCCTGGTCGAACAGCTGCACGCCCGTGAGCGGCCGGCCCTGCACGTCGTAAGGGAAGACGTTCTGTACCGCCCGACCTCGCTGCATGAGCCCACTCTCGGTGCCCGCACCACTGGCAGCCCTGTAACCGTGGTCGAAGGCGAGGTCGATGTCCTGCTGCGTGGGCAGTTGCGGCACCACCACGGTCACGACGAGCACGGCAAGGGTGTTGAGGCCAAGGAGCAGCACGCGCGACCAGGGCGCAGGCTGTCGTTGCCGCCCTGGCCAGAGCTTCCCGCGTCCGATCTGGACGCTCACCACAACCGCCGCGACCAGCAGCAGCTTCCCGAAGAGCGGCGTGCCGAACGAGGGGAAGACGTCGAGCCCGAACCGTCCGTTGCCGAGGAAAGCGTCGAACAGCTGGACCGCGGCCCATGCACGCGCAACCCACCACACGGGCCGGAGGGCGACGGCGACCTGCCACGCACTGTCCACACCGGGCGAGTCGACCAGGTCGAGCCACTTGCGGCGAAGTCCATCGAGCGTGGCGCCGACTCGCTCGCCGGCTGCTCGGCGCACACGCCGCGCTCGCCGGGAAGTCCGGCGCATCCACACCGCCGCGGGGCCGCTCGATGCCGGCTGCCGCTCGCAGCTCGTCGGCGTACGCCCGAGGGTCACCGAGCTCGGAGACGGAACCGCCGTCCGAGACCAGCTCGGCGATGTCCGCCTCGAGCCCGCCGACGAGCTCTTCACGGTCCTCGTCGCTGAGGTCGGCGAGCCGGGCACGCACCTGGTCGACGAAGGCGGAGACCTCCGTCCGCACCTCGAGGCGGATCGTCGGTTCGTTCATGCGTCTGCCCCCTGGGTCTGGGTCTTCTGGTCGAGGAGTCGGGTCACGGTGGAGGAGAACGTCTGCCAGTCCTCGCGCTGCTGCTTCAGCAGGGCCCGACCGGCAGTGGTGATGCCGTAGTACTTGCGGTGCGGGCCCTCGTCGGAAGGGCACGACGTAGGAGGTCAGCGCGCCGGAGGCGTAGAGCCTGCGGAGCGTTCCGTAGACGGAGGCATCGCCCACACCGTCCAGCCCCGCTGCCCGGAGGCGCCGGAGCACGTCGTAGCCGTAGCCGTCCTCGGCGTCGACCACGGCGAGCACCGCGAGGTCGAGCACTCCCTTGAGGAGCTGGGTCGAGTCCATGCACCGCACACTACTTCGTCATGCGCAGTAGTGTGCACAGCAACACGCCGTACGTGGAAGGATGCCCCCGTGCAGAAGCAAGAGACCCGGCTCGGCGTGTGCAACCTCTGCGAGGCCATCTGCGGACTCCGCCTGACGCTCGAGGAGGGCCGGATCACCTCGGTCCGGGGCAACCCCGACGACCCACTGTCCCGCGGCCACATCTGCCCGAAGGCACTGGCGCTCCAGGACGTCCACGAGGACCCCGACCGGCTGCGCCGCCCCGTGCGCCGGGTCTCGAACACCTCGACCGGCGAGGACGCCTGGGAGGAGATCGGCTGGGACGAGGCGTTCGACCTCGTCGCCGACAGCCTCGCCCGCACGATCACCGAGCACGGGCGCGATGCGGTCGGCGTGTACCTGGGCAACCCCAACGTGCACAGCCTCGGCTCGATGACCCACGCGACCGCGATGGTGAAGGCGCTCCGCACCAAGAACACCTACAGCGCGACCTCGGTGGACCAGCTGCCACATCAGCTCGTGGCCTACCTGATGTACGGCCACCAGCTGCTCATCCCGGTGCCGGACATCGACCGGACGCAGCTCTTCGTCGTGGTGGGCGGCAACCCGATGGCCTCCAACGGCAGCCTGATGACCGTGCCCGACTTCCCGGGCCGGCTCCGTGAGCTGCGGGCCCGTGGCGGCCGGATGGTCGTGCTCGACCCCCGGCGCACCGAGACCGCGAAGGCGGCCGACGAGCACCACTTCGTGCGCCCCGGCAGTGACGCCTTCGTTCTGCTCGCGATGCTCCACACGGTGTTCGCCGAGGGGCTTGCCAAGACACCCGAGTACGTCGACGGGCTCGACGCCGTCGAGGCCGCGGTGCGCGACTTCACGCCGGAGCGGGCCGCGGCCGCGAGTGGGGTCCCGGCAGAGGTGATCCGCGGCCTCGCCCGGGAGCTCGTCACGACCGATGCGGCAGCGATCTACGGCCGGATGGGGGTCTCGACCCAGGGCTTCGGGACCGTGTGCCAGTGGGCCATCCAGTGCCTGAACATCGTGGCCGGGAACCTCGACCACATCGGCGGCACGATGTTCACCTCGCCGGCCATCGACGCGGTGGGACGAGGGCTCATCGGCAAGGGCCACCGCGACCTGTGGCGCAGCCGGGTCAGGGACCTGCCCGAGGTCGGTGGCGAGCTGCCGGTCTCGACCCTCGCCGACGAGATCCTCACCCCCGGCCAGGGACAGGTGCGGGCTGTCCTCACCGTCGCGGGCAACCCGGTGCTCTCGACCCCCGACGGCGCCCGGCTCTCCGAGGCCCTGACGGGTGTCGACTTCATGGCCGCCATCGACATCTACGTCAACGAGACGACCCGGCACGCGGACGTGATCCTGCCGCCCACCTCGGCGCTCGAGCGCGACCACTACGACCTGGCGTTCCACGTTCTTGCGGTCCGCAACACCGCGCGCTTCACACCCGCGGTATTCCCGAAGCCCGAGGACGCCCGGCACGACTGGGAGATCTACCGCGAGATCGCGCTCCGGACCGCCAAGCGTCTCGCGGACAAGCCCCCGCTGAAGAAGCGCCTGGTCCAGCAGTCCCGGATGCGCCTCTCCCCCACCCGCACGATCGACCTGCTGCTGCGGACCGACAAGGCCCGCCTGTCGCTGCGCAAGCTCCGCCGCAGCCCGGAGGGAGTGGACCTCGGTCCGCTCCGCCCGGCTCTTCCCGGTCGGCTGCTCACCAAGGACCGACGTGTCCACGCAGCTCCCCAGGTCGTGCTCGACGACCTCGCCCGCCTCGATGCCTCGAGCGACGAACAGCCCGGCGAAGGCGAGCTGCTCCTCATCGGCCGCCGACACCAGCGCGACTGCAACTCCTGGATGCACAACACCGAGCGGCTCACGAAGGGCCGCCCGCGCCACCACCTCCTCATGCACCCGGACGACCTCGCCGCGCGCGGCATCACGGACGGTACGACGGTCGCCGTCACGTCGCGCGTGGGCACGGTGCACGCCGAGGTGCAGGCGACCGACGACGTGATGCGGGGCGTGGTGAGCCTCCCGCACGGCTACGGCCATCAGCGCGACGGCGTCCGTCTCGGCAACGCCTCGCGCGTGCCCGGGCCGTCGATCAACGACCTGACCGACCCACAGGCCCTCGACCAGGCCAGCGGCAACGCCGTGCTGAACGGAGTCCCGGTCACGGTCGCCCCTGCGGAGGCCGGTCCGTCAGACGGCGACACCACTCGCACCGAGACGTCCACGGCACCCGCACCCACCTGACCCGAGACGCCCGGCCGCTTCTCCGCCAAGGCGCCCGCACCCACCTGACCCACACAGAGTGGTCGATTGTGACCGGGTTCGAGGCCCCGCGAGACGTCACCATCGACCACTTGACGCCCGCGCAGCGGGATCAGCCGCCCGCTGGGCGGGATCAGCCGACCTGCGGGGCGGGGTCAGTCCGCCGACAACACCTTGCGGACGGCCTCGCGAGCCGCCATCGGGTCGGTGGCGGCGAGGGCGGCCTCGGCGGCGTGCTCGCACATGTCCATCGACACCGCGGACAGCTGGGCGCCGACGGTGCGCACGGCGGCCGAGGCCATGGACAGGGACGTGACGCCCATCCCGACCAGGGCCGCGGCCAGCGCCGGGTCGGCCGCGGCCTCACCACACACACCGACCGGCTTGCCCACCTGCTTGCCGGCCTCTGCGCTGATGGCGATCAGCGCCAGCACGGCGGGCTGCCAGGCGTCGGTGAGGTGCGCGAGACCGCTCGACATGCGGTCGGCGGCCATCGTGTACTGCGTCAGGTCGTTCGTGCCGATGGACAGGAAGTCGACGTGCTCGAGCATCTTGTGCGCCTGGAGCGCCGCGCTCGGGATCTCGATCATCACCCCGGCCTGCAGTCCGTGGGCGCGTACCTGCGCCGCGAAGTCCGCCGCCTCCTGCACCGTGGCCACCATCGGCGCCATGACCCATGGGCTGGTCGACGTCTGGCGGGCGGCCGCCGCGATGGCGTAGAGCTGGCGCTCGAGCAGTCCGGGGTTGCCGAACGACAGGCGCAGCCCCCGGACACCGAGCGCGGGATTCTCCTCCCCCTCGAGCGTCGCGAAGGCGATGGGCTTGTCCGAGCCGGCGTCGAGAGTTCGCACCACGACGTTGCGCTCCGGCCCGAACGCGCTGAGCACCTCGGCGTACACCTCGGTCTGCTCCGCGACGCTCGGCTCGTCCTTGCGGTTGAGGAAGCACAGCTCGGTGCGGAACAGCCCGACGCCCTCGACCGGCCCGCCGGCGGCGGCGCGCGCGGAGTCGCCGTCGGCGACGTTCGCGAGGATCTTCACCCGGGTGCCGTCACTGGTCCTGGCCGGGCCCGTCCAGGTCTCGAGTGCCGCGCGGCTCTCCGCATCGGCCCGCACCCTGGCGGTGGCCTCGACCGGCTCCGGCGAGACCGCGATCTCGCCGGTGGTGCCGTCGACCAGGACCGGGGTGCCCGGCGCGAGCTCCATCAGGCCCGCGACCGCGACCACGCACGGGATGCCGAGCTGGCGCGCGATGATCGCGGTGTGGCTCGTCGGCCCGCCCTTCTGCGTGACCAGCGCCGTCACCTGGGTCGCGTCGAGGCCGGCGGTGTCGGCGGGAGCCAGGTCCTCGGCGATGAGGATCGACGGCTCGTCCGGAGTCGGGACGCCCGGCTCCGCCTCGCCGACGAGCGACGCGGTCAGGCGGTTCTCGATGTCACGCAGGTCGGTCACACGCTCGGCCATCAGGCCACCCATCTGGGTGAACAGGTCGGCGAACTGGTCCACGCCTGCATGCAGTGCCTCGAGGAGTGAGTCGCCCGCCTTCACGCGCTTCACCACAGCCGACCGGAGGCCCTTGTCACGCGTGAGCCCTGCGGTGGCGGTCAGCACCTCCGCGGCCGACCCGCTCGCCCTCTCGGCCCGCCCGGAGAGCCGGTCGGCGACGAGGGTCACCGCGCCGTCGTAGGCCGCGATGGCCGACTCCTCGTCGAGCGTGAGGTTCTGGAACGCGTCGATGGCGCGCTGGGAGATCCGCGCGGACGCCACGATCACAGGACCGTAGGCGACGCCGGGGACGACGGGAGTGCCGCGCAGAGCGCGTGCGGAGGCCTGGCTCGAGGCGGAGGTGGAGGTCGACATGAAAAGACAATAACCCCGGCTACCCCTTGACAGTCAACAGGTTCGGGCGTAAAACAACAGATACAAAGATTCATTCCAACACAAACACAGGAGCCGCGTTGTACGCCGAAGAACGTCGTCAGGCGATGGCCGAGCTGGTCGCCCAGCGCGGGCGCCTGTCGGTGACCGACCTGGCAGACGCCTATGCGGTCACCACTGAGACGGTACGCCGGGATCTCTCCGTCCTCGAGCGCGCCGGAGTGATCCGGCGTGTCCACGGTGGGGCGGTGCCGGCCGACGCGCTGACCGTCCTCGAGACCGCGGTCGGCGACCGCGACCTCGCCCAGGCAGAGCAGAAGGACCAGATCGCGAAGGCGGCACTCGACCTGCTGCCGCCCGCGGGAGGAAGCGTCCTGCTCGACGCCGGCACCACCACATCGCGGCTCGCCACGCTCCTCCCCCGGGACCTCAGGCTGACCGTCATCACCAACGCGGTGCCGGTCGCGTCACGCCTCGCGGACCTCCCTGGTGTGGACCTCCACCTGCTACCCGGGCGGGTGCGACGCACCACCCAGGCAGCGGTCGGTGAGGACACCGTCGCGGCGTTGACCCTCCTGCGCGCCGACGTCGCGTTCGTCGGCACCAACGGCATCGACCTCGAGCACGGCCTGAGCACTCCCGACCACTCCGAGGCCGCCGCGAAGCGCGCCATGGTCCGCGCGGGCCGCCGGGTGGTCGTGCTCGCCGACTCGTCGAAGATCGGTCGCGAGAACACCGTCCGCTTCGCCGAGCTCGGCGAGATCGACGTCCTCGTGACCGACGACGGCATCGACGAGGTGGACGTGAAGGCGTTCGAGGACCGCGGCGTCGAGGTCGTGGTCGCATGATCGTCACCCTCACCCCCAACCCGAGCGTCGACCGCACCGTGTCGCTCACCTCGCGACTCGAGCGCGGCGCGGTGCTGCGAGCGGAGTCGGTCACCTCCCAGTCGGGCGGCAAGGGCGTCAACATCTCGCGTGCCGCCGTCGCCGCAGGCATCCCGACCATCGCGGTGCTGCCCGCCGAGTCCGACGACCCCTATGTCCTCGAGCTCCTGCGCGACGGCATCGACTGCCGGCCGGAGCTTCCGGTCGGTCCCGTGCGGGTGAACCTCACGATCACCGAGCCCGACGGGACGACCACCAAGATCAACACTCCGGGGACCGAGGTGGACCAGGCGGCTCTCGACCGCCTGGAGCAGGCGTTGCACGACCGAGCCCGCAACGCACAGTGGGTCGTGCTCGCCGGTTCGCTGCCCCCGGGCGCTCCCTCGGACTGGTACGCCGAGCTCGTGGCAGACCTGGCGAGTACGACGGCCAAGGTGGCTGTCGACACCTCCGGGAGCCCCCTGCGCTACCTCGCCGAGCGGGTCGCCTCCGGCGGAGCCGCACCCGACCTCATGAAACCGAACGGCGAGGAGCTGGCCTCCCTGACCGGCGGCGACGCCGAGAAGATCGAGGCCGACCCTCTCGCCGCCGCCCAGGCAGCCGCGGTGCTCGTGGAGCAGGGCGTCGGAGCCGTCCTCGCCACCCTGGGCGGCAACGGCGCGGTGCTCGCGACCCGCGACGGCGCCTGGCACGCCACGCCGCCCCCGACCACCGTCGTCAGCACCGTCGGCGCAGGCGACTCGAGCCTCTTCGGCTACCTGCTCGGCGACCTCCGCGGCGCGGCCCCTGCCGAGAGGCTGAGGCTCGCCGTCGCCTACGGCAGCGCCGCCGCCGGACTGCCCGGCACCACGATTCCCGCACCAGCCCACATCAACCCTGAGCGCGTGGATGTCCGCGAGCTCGTCCGCGAAGGAAACTGAGGAGAACATGTCCGAACTGATCACTCCTGACCTGGTGCGGCTCGACGCCGCACTCGGCAGCGACAAGCACGAGGTCATCCGGGCGCTCGCGAACGTCGTCGCGGACGCCGGACGCAGCACCAACCCCGAGGGCCTCACCGAGGACGCCCTGGCCCGCGAGGCCACGTCCGCGACGGGTCTGCCCGGCGGCATCGCGATCCCGCACTGCCGCACCGAGCACGTCGACGTACCCACCCTCGCCTTCGCCCGGCTCTCCCCCGCCACCGACTTCGGGGCCAAGGACGGCCCGGCCGACCTGGCGTTCCTGATCGCGGCGCCGGCCGGAGGCGACGCCACGCACCTGCAGCTGCTCACCCAGCTCGCGCGGTCGCTGGTGAAGAAGGAGTTCACCGACTCCCTTCGCAGCGCCGAGACCCCTGAGGAGGTCGTGGCGCTGGTCAGCAAGGTCGTGCAGGCCCCGGCGGCCAAGCCCTGCCGCACCGGCGCGCTTCGACGCCCGCGGCCTCGTCGGCCTCGACGGCCTCGACCCCCACCGCGTCGGAGTCCGCAGCTCCGGCCGCTCGCCGCAGCATCGTCGCGGTGACGTCCTGCCCCACCGGCATCGCCCACACCTACATGGCCGCTGAGGCCCTCGAGGCGGCCGCTGCCCGCGCCGGGGTGGACATCGACGTCGAGACACAGGGCTCGGCCGGCACGACACCGCTGGGCGCGGACACCATCGCCAGGGCCGCTGCCGCGATCTTCGCTGCAGACGTCGGCGTGAAGGACCGGGGAAGGTTCGGAGGCAAGCCGGTCGTGGCCTCGGGAGTCAAGCGCGCGATCGACGACGCCGACGGCATGATCGCAGAGGCGCTGCGATACGCCGACGACCCGGACGCGCCGCGCGTCGAGGGCGCCGGTGAGGGCCCCGGCTCCACCGAGCACCGGATCGCCACCGGCGACGAGCCGTGGGGCCTGCGTATCCGCCGCATCCTGATGACCGGTGTCTCGTACATGATCCCGTTCGTCGCCGCGGGTGGTCTCCTCATCGCCCTGTCGTTCCTCTTCGGCGGCTACGAGATCGTGGGTCCGGCCGGCGAGATCGTCGTCAAGAACACCTTGTTCAACCTGCCCAGCGTCAGCGCGAACGGGCTCGACCACGCATTGTTCGGCTCGTCGTTCTTCGCCTACCTCGGCTCGCTGTGCTTCGTGCTCGGCGCGACCGCCTTCAAGTTCCTGGTCCCGGCCCTGGCCGGCTACATCGCCTACGCCATCGCCGACCGGCCTGGTATCGCCCCCGGCTTCGTCATGGGCGCGATCGCCGTCGACCTCGGCGGCTTCGGACTCGCGCAGACCGGCTTCCTCGGCGGCATCATCGGCGGTGTCCTCGCCGGTGTCATCGCGCACTGGATCGCCCAGCGGCGGGTCCCGGCCTGGCTGCGCGGCCTGATGCCGGTGCTGGTCATCCCGCTGCTCACCACCCTCGTCAGCGGTCTGATCATGATCGTCGTACTGGGCAAGCCCCTCGGTGCCCTCATGGACGCGCTCAACAGCGGCCTGACCAGCATGGCGGAGAGCGGCGCCGGGGTCGTGCTCGGGGTCGTGCTCGGCCTGATGATGGCCTTCGACATGGGCGGACCGCTCAACAAGACCGCCTACCTGTTCGCCACGACGGGTCTCGCCGCTGCCGCGACCGCCACCGGCGACGCCCCGCAGCTGCAGATCATGGCGGCCGTCATGCTCGCCGGCATGGTGCCCCCACTGGCGCTCGCACTGGCCACCGTCGTACGGCCGCAGCTCTTCACCGAGACCGAGCGCGAGAACGGCAAGGCGGCCTGGCTGCTCGGCGCGTCGTTCATCACCGAGGGCGCGATCCCGTTCGCGGCTGCGGACCCGCTGCGTGTGATCCCCTCGATCATGCTCGGCAGCGCGGTGACCGGGGCGCTCTCGATGGCGGCCCACGTGACGCTGCGCGCTCCGCACGGCGGCATCTTCGTCCTCTTCGCCGTCGGCAACATCCTTTGGTTCCTGGTCGCCCTCGCCGTGGGCGTCGTCGTGGCAACCACGTGTGTCGTGCTGCTCAAGACCTTCACCGAGAGCAAGGAAGAGATCGAGGAGCTCGACGAGCTCGAAGCGGCAGCGATCTGACCGTCGTACCGATATCGCCGACCAGCAACCACCACAAGGAGAAAGCATGCCCACCAAGTCAGTCACCGTCGGCTCCGCCGTCGGTCTCCACGCCCGGCCCGCCGCGATCATCTCCGAGGCTGCCGGCGACCTCGAGGCCGAGGTCACCATCGGCAAGCCCGGCGACGAGGCCGTCGACGCCAGCTCGGCCCTGCTGATCATGACCCTCGGCGCCGGAAAGGGCGACACGGTCGAGGTCAGCAGCGACAGCCAGGAGGCGGTCGACAAGATCGCCGCTCTGGTGGAGCAGGACCTCGACGCCTGACCAACCCCAAGCGCAGGAGGCGGTTCCGGATCACCGGGGCCGTCTCCTGTCTGTTCCGGCCACTGAGGTCAGGCCGAGGACTTGAGGTAGTGGTACACGGTGCGGGCCCCGACAGCCCGCTCGAGCTCGTTGGTGATCGAGGTGAAGAACTGGGTGCGGTACACCTCGTCGGTGACGGCGTAGACCGTGAAGTAGAGGCCGGAGAAGGCCGCCAGGAACACCGAGACCTGGACGAGCTCGGCACCGACGACGCTCTGCCCGAAGATCTCGGTGGGAGGACGCTCGATCCAGATCTCGATCACCTCCGGGTCCATCGCGACCATGCCGAAGACGATGAAGAACACGAAGACGGACGCGGCCAGAAGCAGCACCTGCACGAACTGGGCCACGAGGAGCACCAGGACGAGGTTCGCCTTCTGGAACCCCCGGACCTCGGCGTCCTGGTGGACGTGGTCGCCGGACTCGGCGAGCTCCCGGGCGGCCGACTCCAGGGGCGTGCCCTTGCAGGCGGCGACGAGCCGACCCGCCTCCACCTCGTCGTCGACCCGGTCGAGCTCCTCGGGCAGCCGGGCGAGCAGGAAGCCCGCGGCCATCACGGTGAAGGTCATCACCGTCAGCCACATCACGCCGCCGTCGAGCCTGGACGCGACCTGCCACACCTCGGTGTTGATGAACAGGAACGTGACGAAGAGCAGTAGCAGCGGCAGGGCCCGGGTCGCCAGCGGGAAGATCAGCCCCAGGCTCTTCAGGGTGCGTGCGACGGCCCAGCGCGCGATCGGCCAGGCCCGCAGCGCGGTGAGCCCGTAGACGGTGGCGCCGATGCCGGCGAACGTGAGGGCGGTGCCGATGCCGAGGGAGACCTCCCCGGTGAGCCACCCGAGCGCCACACCCAGCGCGACCCCCAACAGGGCCGACCCCGCCATCGCGGGGACGAGACGGGCCGGGCGGAGTCCCTGCCGGACGGCGGCGCGCTCGTCGTCGACGAAGTAGGGCAGGCCGTGCCGGTGGAACCAGGCCTCGGCCGCGACGATCGTCGGCTCGGCGCTGGTCGCTCCCGCCGTCATACCGGCTCCGCGGAGCCGAGGACCTGCCGCGCCCGTCGTACGTCGTCGGCCATCGTCTCCACGAGCTGGTCGACGGAGTCGAAACGCTTCATGCCGCGCAGCCGCGCGACGAACGAGACCTCGACGGGCACGCCGTAGAGCTCGAGGTCGTCGCGGTCGAGCACGTAGGACTCGACCCGGCGCTCACGGTCGCCCTCGAAGGTCGGGTTCGTGCCCACGCTGATCGCCGCGGGCATCGGCTCCTGTGCCTCGCCGTCGAGGCGGCGCAGCCATCCGGCGTACACACCGTCGGCCGGCGCAGCGATCATCCCGTCGGTCGGCACGTTCGCGGTGGGGTAGCCGAGCTCGCGGCCGCGCCGGTCACCGCGGACCACCTCGCCACGAACGGTGAAGGGCCGGCCGAGTGCCTCCGCTGCGCCTTCGACGTCGCCGCCGGCCAGGCAGTTGCGGACGTAGGTCGACGACCACACCTGGGGACCGCCGTCGAGGGCGATCCCGACCGTGACGAAGTCGCGCTCCGCCCCCGCCTCGCGCAGGGTCGCGACGTCGCCGGCGGCCCGGTTGCCGAACCGGAAGTTGGCGCCGACGACCACGGCCTTCGCGTGCAGGGTACCTGCGATGATCTCCTCGATGAACCGGTCCGGCGACCAGCCGGCCAGCTCCCGGCTGAACGGGATCACGAGCACGTCGTCGGCGCCGGCCTGCTCCAGCAGACGCACCCGCGTCTCCACCGTGGTCAGTGTCGGCGGGGCGTGCTCGGGACGCAGCACCGCGATCGGGTGCGGGTCGAAGGTCACCGCCACCACGTCCGGTATGCCGTACTCGTCGGCGACCTCACGCGCCCGACGGAGCACGTGCTGGTGGCCGAGGTGCACACCGTCGAAGTTGCCGATGGTCACCACGGGGCGGCCCAGGTCGCCGGGGACGGCGTCGAGCGAGCGCCAGACACGCACGGGCTTCACTCCTGTTCGCGGACGGTTCTCGGAAGGTACGTCGAAATGCTGCCACACGCGCTGAGCGGCCCCCGCGGTCAGGAGGTGAAGACCGCCACGGGGACGGCCGTGTCGCCGCGCTGCTCGTAGAGCGCGAGGAACTCGCCGGCCTCGTCGAACACCGCGACCGGGCCCTCGGCGCCGAGTTCGAGGGCGAGCTTGCGTCCCACGGCGACCGCGGCGGCGTCGGGGGCGCCCAGGGTGCGGGAGGGGAAGCAGCGCCTGGCCACCTCGGCGATCGGGATGAGCCGGAGGTCCTCGGCCAGCTGCTCGAGGGCGTGCGCGTCGTCGACCGAGAACGGCCCGACCGCGGTGCGGCGGAGGGACGTCAGGTGGCCTCCCACGCCGAGCGCGGCGCCGGCGTCGCGGGCGAGCGCGCGGATGTAGGTGCCGCTCGAGCAGCGCACCGAGATGGCCACGTCCACCACCTCGTCGTGGCGGGTGATCGCGCCCACGTCTATGGCGTGCACGGTGACCGGCCGCGGCTCGAGGACGACCTGCTCCCCCGCCCGGACCCGGGCGTAGGCGCGCCGGCCGTCGACCTTGATCGCGGAGACGGAGGAAGGCACCTGCTCGATGTTCCCCACGAGATCCGCGAAGGCGGCCATGACCTGCTCGTCGGTGAGGTGCGACGCGGGAACCTCGGCGGTGGTCTCGCCCTCGGCGTCGTCGGTGGTCGTCGCCACCCCGAGGCGGACGACCGCGTCGTACGCCTTCTCGGTGAGCATCAGGTGACCGAGCAGCCTGGTCGCGCGGTTCACCCCGACCAGCAGGACGCCGGTGGCCATGGGATCGAGCGTGCCGGCGTGTCCTACCTTGCGGGTTCCGGCCAGCCGTCGGACTCTGGCCACCACGTCGTGGGAGGTCATCCCGGCGGGCTTGTCGACGACGACCAGGCCCGGGGGCGTGGGGGTGCCGGTCACTCCTCGTCGCCGAGCTCGTCCTCGAGCTCGTCGGCCTCGTTCGGCTTGCGGTAGGGGTCCGCCTCGCCGGCATAGGTCGCTCCCGCCGCCGCCTGTGCCACCCGGGCGTCGGACTCGCGTGCCTTGGCGAGCAGCTCGTCGAGGTGACGTGCGGTGTCGGGCAGCGCGTCGTGGATGAACTCCAACGTCGGCACGTGCCGCATGCCGAGCTGCTTGCCGACCTCGGAGCGGAGGATGCCCTTGGCCGACTCGAGCGCGGTCGCGGTGCTGGCCAGGTCGTCGTTCTCGCCCAGAACCGTGTAGAAGACCGTCGCGTTCTGGGTGTCCCCGGTGACACGGACATCGGTCACGGTGACGAACCCGAGCCTGGGGTCCTTGATCCTGCGCTCCAGCATCTCGGCCACGATCACCTGGATGCGGTCTGCGACCTTGCGGACGCGCGGCGAGCTCATGAGTGGTTCTCCTGGGTTGGTTCAGTGAAAGCTGGTGCGTTCGGCGCTTCGAGCCCGGTGGATGTGGCTGCAGGGCACGCCGATGACCCGCGGCCGCGGGCCGGGCGCACGATGGCGCCCGGCCCACGGCCAGGGAGTCAGGAGCGCGGGATCTCCCGCATCTCGAACGACTCCACGACATCGCCGATCTTGATGTCGTTGTAGCCGCGAAGGACCAGACCGCACTCGAAGCCCTCGCGGACCTCGGCGACGTCGTCCTTCTCACGGCGCAGCGACGCCAGGTCGAGGTTGTCTGACACCACGTTGCCGTCGCGCAGCAGTCGCGCCTTGGCGTTGCGGCGGATCACGCCGTTGGTGACCATGCAACCGCCGATGTTGCCGATCTTGCTGGAGCGGAAGATCTCGCGGATCTCCGCCTGGCCCAGCGTGGCCTCTTCGTACGTCGGCTTGAGCATGCCCTTGAGCGCGGCCTCGATCTCCTCGATGGCCTGGTAGATCACGGTGTAGTACCGGATCTCCACGCCCTCGCGGTCGGCCAGCTCGGTCGCCTTGCCCTGCGGGCGGACGTTGAAGCCGATGATGATCGCGTCGGAGGCCGCAGCGAGGTCGACGTTGGTCTCGGTGATCGCACCGACACCGCGGTCGATGACCCGGATGCTGACCTCGTCGCCGACATCGATCTTGGCCAGCGAGTCCTCGAGCGCCTCGACCGAACCGGACACGTCGCCCTTGAGGATCAGGTTGAGCTCCTGGCTCTCGCCCTTCTCCATGGAGGCCATGAAGTCCTCGAGCGTACGGCGGACGCGACGCTTGGCCTGCATCGCTGCACGCTCACGCGACTCACGCTTCTCGGCGATCTGACGAGCCATCCGGTCGTCGTCCACGACGATGAAGTTCTGGCCCGCACCCGGCACGGCGGTGAGACCGAGGACCATGACCGGACGTGACGGGTCGGCCTCCTCGATCGTTCTCGCCGTACTCGTCGAGCATCGCCCGGACCCGGCCGTACGCCGGACCGGCGACGATCGAGTCGCCGACGCGCAACGTGCCGCGCTGGACCAGGATCGTGGCGACCGGACCGCGACCGCGGTCGAGGTGCGCCTCGATGACGAGACCCTGGGCGTCCTGGTGCGGGTTGGCACGCAGGTCGAGCGAGGCGTCCGCGGTCAGCACGATCGCCTCGAGCAGCCCCTCGAGGTTGAGCTCGGACTTCGCCGAGACGTCGACGAACATGGTGTCGCCGCCGTACTCCTCGGGAACCAGGCCGTACTCCGTGAGCTGGCCACGGACCTTCTGCGGGTCCGCGTCGGGCTTGTCGATCTTGTTGACCGCGACCACGATCGGGACACCGGCGGCCTTGGCGTGGTTGAGCGCCTCCACCGTCTGCGGCATCACACCGTCGTCCGCCGCCACCACGAGAACCGCGATGTCGGTGGCCTGCGCACCACGGGCACGCATGGCGGTGAACGCCTCGTGACCCGGGGTGTCGATGAAGGTGATGCGCCGCTCGACGCCGTCGACCTCGGTGCCCACCTGGTAGGCGCCGATGTGCTGGGTGATCCCACCGGCCTCCTTGGCGACGACGTTCGCCTTGCGGACCGCGTCGAGGAGCTTGGTCTTTCCGTGGTCGACGTGACCCATGACCGTGACGACCGGCGGACGGGCCTCGAGGTCTGCCTCGTCGCCCTCGTCCTCACCGAACTCGAGGTCGAAGGACTCGAGCAGCTCGCGGTCCTCGTCCTCCGGAGAGACGACCTGGACGTTGTAGTTGAGCTCCTCACCGAGCAGCTCGAGCGTGGCGTCGTTGACCGACTCCGTCGCGGTGACCATCTCGCCGAGGTGGAAGAGCATCTGCACCAGCGACGCGGGGTCGACGTTGATCTTCTCCGCGAAGTCGGTCAGCGAGGCACCGCGCGCCAGACGCACGATCTCGCCGTCGCCCTTGCGGACACGCACGCCGCCGATGGTCGGCGCCTGCATGTTGTCGAACTCTTGACGACGCTGACGCTTCGACTTGCGACCACGACGCGAGGGTCCGCCGGGGCGACCGAACGCGCCCTGGGTCTGGCCGCGCTGGCCGGGACGACCACCGCCACCGGGACGACCACCGCCCGGAGCGAAACCGCCACCGGGACGGCCGGGAGCGCCCTGCCCACCACGGGCCGGCGCGCCGCCGCCGCCGCCGCCGCGACCGGGGGCTCCACGACCGGGGGCCCCACCGGGACCGCCGCGACCGGGACCGGCCTGCCTGCCACCGGGTCCGCCACCGAAGGCAGCGGGCGACTTCGGCATCATCGCCGGGTTGGGGCGAGGCATGCCGGGACGACCCGGCGCGCCGCCACCCTCACGAGCAGCCGGCGGACGAGGCGGCCGGTTGTCGCCGGCGCCGCCCTGGTCGCCTCGCGGCGGGGCGGCCGGACGGCGGCCCATGCCCTGGGTCGACGAGAACGGGTTGTTGCCGGGACGCGGAGCACCCGGACGGGCCCCACCACCCGGACGCGGTGCACCGGGACGCGGAGCACCCGGGGAAGGAGCCGCGGCGCGAGCAGCCGGGGCCTGGGGCGCAGCTGCAGCCGGGGCCTCGGGTGCCTGAGCAGCCGGTGCCTGGGCCGCGGGAGCCTGGGCGGCCGGTGCCTGGGCAGCGGGTGCCTGCTCGGCCGGCTTCTTCGGGCCCGGCTTCGGACCGGGTCGCGGACCCGGCGCGGGTGCCGTGCGAGCGGCAGGCTCGCTGAACGGCGTCTCGGCCTTGGCCGGGGCAGGCGCCTCGGTCTCCGCGGGATCCGCCGGTGAAACCGTCTCGGCGGGAGCCGGTGCGGGAGCCTCGGCGGCGGGTGCCGGCGCCTCGGCCGCGGGCGCGGCCTCCTCTTCCTTGGCCGGTGCCGCCTTCTTGGCAGGGGCCTTCTTCGCAGCCTTCTTCTCTGAGGCTGCCTTCAGCTCGTCACCGAACTTGTCGGTGAAACG
This sequence comes from uncultured Actinomycetota bacterium, assembly GCA_963721165.1. Lineage (GTDB taxonomy): Bacteria > Actinomycetota > Actinomycetes > Propionibacteriales > Nocardioidaceae > Nocardioides_C. The sequence continues at coordinate 152,802 of CAVRIE010000005.1, forward strand.
CTTGACGACAGGAGGCTCGACCGTCGACGACGCCGACTTGACGAACTCTCCCATTTCTCCGAGCTTGGCCAGAACGACCTTGCTCTCGACTCCGAACTCTTTGGCGAGCTCGTGGACTCGGACCTTAGCCACGCTTCTCCTTCTGGTCCGAGCCGTTCTGTGCCCGGACCGTTAGCTGGTGTGCATGCTCATCGCGAAGTACTCATCGAGTGCTCATGAGCTGCTGCTCCAATTTCTGTCGGTCAACACGGATGGATCTGCTGCGCGCTGCAGGTAGTCCCTGAGGGGGGACTCACCGAGCCGGCCTTGGACCCGGAGGGCCCGGACGAAAGCCCGGCGCCGTGTGGCGAGCTCGAGACACTCGAGTGAGGGGTGGATGTATGCACCCCTGCCCGGCGCTGTTGCTCCTGGATCCGGTACCACGGTCAGACCATCGGCCGAACCGCGGGCGACCACGCGTAGCAGGTCTTGCTTGGGAGCCCGGAGTCGACAACCGATACACGTGCGCACTGGAGGGTGCGCGCATGAGTCAGCGCCGTGTTCACGAACCACCACTGAGCAGTCTAGCGGTTCGTTCCCCGTAGTCAGAATCGTCTAGCGCCGTTCTCCCCCACCGGGGGCCGCCTGCGGACTCGGCGCCTCGTCGGAGCGGATGTCGATGCGCCACCCGGTGAGCCGGGCGGCGAGTCGGGCGTTCTGGCCTTCCTTGCCGATCGCGAGCGAGAGCTGGAAGTCGGGTACGACGACCCTGGCCGACCGTGCCTCGCGGTCGACGATCTCGACACTGGACACGCGCGCCGGCGACAGGGCGTGCGCCACCATCTCGGCCGGGTCCTCGGACCAGTCCACGATGTCGATCTTCTCGCCGTGCAGCTCGTGCATGACGTTGCGCACTCGCTGACCCATCGGGCCGATGCACGAGCCCTTGGCGTTGACTCCCGGGATCGTCGAGCGCACCGCGATCTTCGTGCGGTGGCCGGCCTCGCGGGCGATCGCGCAGATCTCGACGGTGCCGTCGGCGATCTCGGGCACCTCGAGGGCGAAGAGCTTCTTCACCAGGTTCGGGTGGGAGCGCGAGAGCGTGACCTGGGGACCCCGCATGCCCTTGCGGACACTGACCACCAGGCACTTGATGCGGGTGCCGTGGTCGTAGCGCTCCCCCGGGACCCGCTCGACGAGCGGGAGGTGCGCCTCGAGCCGGCCGAGGTCGACCAGCACGTCCTGCGGGTCGCGACCCTGCTGGATCACGCCGGAGATCACGTCGCCCTCCTTGCCGGAGAACTCCCCGAACTTGGCCTCGTCCTCCGCATCGCGGAGGCGCTGGAGGATGATCTGCTTCGCCGTGGTGGCCGCGATCCGCCCGAACCCCTCCGGGGTGTCGTCGTACTCACCGACGACGTTGCCCTCCTCGTCGGTCTCCGCCGCCAGCACGGTGACGTGCCCGCTCTTGCGGTCGAGCTCGACCCGCGCCTTGGGCTGGGCGCCGGGCGTCTTGTGGTAGGCGATGAGCAGGGCCTGCTCGATGGCCTCCACGAGGATGTCGAAGGAGATCTCCTTCTCGCGCTCGAGCGAGCGCAGAACCATCATGTCGATGTCCATGGCTCAGCTCTCCTTCCGGTTGAACTCGATCTGGACGCGGGCCTTGGCGACGTCGTCGTACTGCAGCACCTGCTCGGTGCCGTCGACGTCGAGGGTCGCGCTGTGCTCGTCACTGGCCCGGATCCGACCCGTGACGGTGCCACCGTCGCGGGTGGTGACCTTGACGAGACGGGACTCGTTGCGCCGCCAGTGGCGGGGAAGCGTGAGGGGACGGTCGGTGCCCGGGGAGGTCACCTCGAGGAGGTAGGGCTGCTCGCCCATCACGTCGGACTCGTCGAGAACCCGGGAGACCTCTTTGGTGGCGTCGGCGATGTCGTCCATCGTGACGCCGCCGTCCTTGTCGACCGCGACACGAAGCACACGGCGCCGGCCGGCGGGGGTGAGCTCGATGGCCTCGACGTCGAGACCGGTGGCGGCGAGGGGCGCGCCAAGCACCTCTGCAAGTCGGTCCCGGGTCTGGTCGGTGCTCACGGGCATCCTCCTCGCTGTGCTGTTGTCGGCCCTGCCCAGGGCGTCCGCTCCCACGTCGGGAGCGCGCGTCGCCCGTGCTGCAACCCTACCGGACCCCGGAGGGGGCAGTTGCTAGCCTCGTCCCACCATCGACCCGGGGAGACCATGAGAGCCTTCGTCGCCGGTTGTCTCGCCCTCGGCCTGCTGCTGTCCGGCTGCAGCGGGCCCGACGAACCACGCTCCGCACCGGCGCCCTCTGCGCACCAGTCACCAGAAGCCTCCGGATCCACGAGCGGGCCCTCGTCCGCAAGGCCCTCGGCCGCCACCGCTGCGGTGCCCGGGCCACCGCCCGCCACCGATGACCGTCGCGGACGGCTGGCCTTCGCCGAGTACGTCCTCGAGGCCTGGATCCATGCCCTCAACACCAACGACCCGGCACCGCTCCTCGCGGTGAGCGGACACAGGCCCTGCGACGGCTGCAGTGACCTGGCCGGCGAGCTGAGGAAGCGGGACCGGCAGGGGTGGCACGTGGCGCTGGAGGGGGTGCGGGTGTCGGCGACCGACCTGAGCAGCCGGTCCGGCCGCACCACGCGGGTCGTGCTGTCGGTGGAGATCCCCGAGAGCGCCAGCTACAACGACGACGGGAGCTTCCGCGGCACCAACCCGGCTCACTCCGGGAGCCGGTTCGCGGTGGAGATGACGCACGTGGGCGGGCGGTTCCGTCTCGACTCCTTCAGCCTCTACTGAGGGATCGCACCAGGACGGCGCTAGAGTCACCTCCCGTGCCGACCCCCTCCTCCGCCCCGGGCCCCCTGTCCGGCGCACCGCTGAGCCGCCGTGCCGCGCTGGCGGTCCTCGCCGCCGCGGTGGGCGGAGCCGTGGCCGGCTGCACCCCGGAGCGACAGCACCCCCGGGCGCGGCGGCAGGAACCTGTCGAGCCGCAGGTCGACCCCGACGTTGCGGTGGCAGCCGAGGCCCTGGCGGACCAGCGCGCGATGGTCGAGCTCATCGAGGCCACCCAACGGCGTCACCGGGGCCTTGGCGAGCTGCTCGCCCCGGCGCTGGCGACCCACCAGGCACATGTCGCGATGCTGAAGGACGCGGTGCCGGACGACGTGCCGGTGAGCCCTTCAGGATCGCCCTCGGCATCGGCCTCTCCCTCCGCGAGCGGCTCCCCCCAGCCGGGTCCCCACGTGCCGGGTGACCAGGCTCGTGCCCTCGCACGGGTCGTGCGGGCCGAGCAGGAGCTGCGCACGTCGACCAAGCGGCTCGCGTTCAAGGCGGAGAGCGGCGCCTTCGCCAGGGTGCTCGGCAGCATGTCGGCGGCGGCGGCCCAGCAGGCCGTGCTGCTGGCGTCCTCGCCGACGGGAAGGGGACCCTCGTGAGACCGCTCGAGGCGCTTCAGCACACACTCGCCGGCGAGCATGCCGCCGTCTACGTCTACGCGGTGATCGGCGCACGCGTCTCGGTCTCGCAGCAGCCGGACCTGTGGGAGCGCGTGCACGACGCCTATGCCCTTCACCGCGACCGCCGCGACGACCTGACCGCCATGGTCCGCGCAGCCGGCGCCGACCCCGTCGCAGCCGACGTCAGCTACGAGCTGCCGAACGAGGCCCGGACGCCCACCCAGCTCCAGCAGGCGGCACTCGAGACCGAGCAGCGGTGCGCCGCGGTGTACGCCGACATGGTGGGCAGCACGTCAGGGGCGAGCCGACAGTGGGCGCTCGACGCGCTCGAGGACGCAGCCGTGCGCCTGCTCGGATTCGGCGGTCAGGCGGAGTCCTTCCCGGGCGTCGGCGAGCTCTGAGGCACGGCCCTTCCGGCGGTCAGCGCCAGCGGGACACGATGCCGTGCACCTCGCGCAGCCGGTGCGCCACCGCGTCCGGCTCCCCCACCGCGTGACCGACCTGCTCCACGGGGATCTCGCTGTGCGGGACCAGGATCGTGCGCATGCCGACGTTCGAGGCGCCCCAGATGTCGTCGAAGAGCCGGTCACCGACGAACACGCAGACCGACGGGTCCTCGACCCCGACCGCGGCCATCGCCGCCCGGAAGGCCGCGGGGGACGGCTTCGTCCACGGCACCTCGCTCGTGTAGACCGCGCCGTGGATCAGGTCCAGCACACCGTCGCGCCGGAAGAAGTCCTCGTGCCACTCCCTCGGCCAGATCGTGTTCGAGAGCACGCCCACCCGCAGGCCGTCGGCGTGCAGGCTCTCGAACAGCGGCGGCACGTCCGGGTCGGTCGCGGTGTGCGGCTCCCAGAACTCGCGGTACGACGTCAGCAGGTCCTCGTCGTGGGACAGGCCGGCGTGGGCGAAGAGGTCGGCGATGGTCGCGCTCGTCTGCTCGTCGCGGGACCGCCCCCACACCGCGTTCGCTGCAGCAAGGAGCAGGTCCGGGGCGGCGTGGTCACCGTCGACCGCCGCCCGTGCCAGCGCTTCTGCCTCGGCCCGGAAGTCGATGGTGTGCCACGGGGTCAGGGTGCCGCCCCAGTCGAAGATGACCGCCTCGACCGGCTTCCCGCTGCTCGAGCCTGTCGAGACCTCAGCCACGGACCACCCGCAGCAGGTGCTCGGCGACCTCGTCGACGGCGACGTTCTCACGCTCGCCGCTGGCGCGGTCCTTCACCTCGATCACGCCGTCGGCGAGACCCTTGCCGACCACGACGATCGTCGGCACGCCGATGAGCTCGGCGTCCTTGAACTTCACGCCGGGCGAGACCTTCGGGCGGTCGTCGTACAGCACCGTGAGGCCCTGCGCCTCCAGGTCGGAGGCGAGCTTCGCGGCGGCGTCGAAGACCGCGGTGTCCTTGCCGGTGGCGACGAGGTGTACGTCGGCGGGCGCGACCTCTCGCGGCCAGACCAGGCCGAGCTCGTCGTGGGTGTTCTCCGCGATGGCCGCGACCGCGCGGGAGACGCCGATGCCGTAGGAGCCCATGGTGACCGTGACGAGCTTGCCGTTCTCGTCGAGCACCTGGAGGCCGAGCGGCTCGGCGTACTTCCGGCCGAGCTGGAAGATGTGGCCCATCTCGATGCCCCGGGCCGACTCGAGCGTCCCGTCACCCCCGTTCGTCGAGCACCGTGGGCACGGGTCGCCGTCACGCACCTCGGCGGCCTCGATCGTGCCGTCGGGCGTGAAGTCGCGGCCGGCGACCAGGTCGATCACGTGCTGCCCGGCGACGTTGGCGCCGGTGACCCAGCGGGTGCCCTCGACGACGCGCGGGTCGACGACGTAGCGGATCTTGGACTCGTTGGTCTCGCCGAGCACGGCGGGGCCGATGTAGCCCTTGACCAGCGCGGGATGTTTCGCGAACTCCGTCTCGTCGAACGGCTCGACCTCGATCGGCTCCAGCTGGCCCTCCAGCCGCTTGGCGTCGACCTCGCGGTCACCGGGCAGACCGATGGCCAGGGGCTCGCGCGGTGCCGTCGGGGTGCTTGAGCACGACGAGCACGTTCTTCAGCGTGTCGCCGGCGTTCCAGGGCCGGTCCTCACGCGGGAAGTGCTCGTTGAGGTGGTCCACGAGCGTCTCGATCGTGGGCGTGCCGGGGGTGTCCTCGGCATGCGCGGCCGGTACGTCGTCGTACGGCTGGGGCTCGGGTGCGGGGACCTCTACAGCCTCGACGTTCGCCGCGTAGTCGCAGGAGGTGCAGCGGACGTAGGTGTCCTCGCCGACGTCGGCCTTGGCGAGGAACTCCTCTGACGTGGAGCCGCCCATGGCACCGGAGGTCGCCTTGACGATGACGTACTCGAAGCCGAGCCGGTCGAAGGTCTTGACGTAGGCCTCGCGGTGGGCGGCGTAGGAGCGCTCGAGCCCCTCGTCGGTGGTGTCGAAGGAGTAGGAGTCCTTCATCACGAACTCGCGGCCGCGCAGCAGGCCGGCGCGGGGACGCGCCTCGTCGCGGTACTTCGTCTGGATCTGGTAGAGCCAGACCGGCAGGTCCTTGTACGAGGAGTACATGTCCTTGACCAGGAGCGTGAACAGCTCCTCGTGGGTCGGCCCGAGCAGGTAGTCGGCGCCCTTGCGGTCCTGGAGCCGGAAGATGCCGTCGCCGTACTCCGTCCAGCGGTTGGTGGCCTCGTAGGGCTCCCGCGGAAGCAGGGCGGGGAACTGGAGCTCCTGCGCACCGATCGCGTCCATCTCCTCGCGGACGATGCCCTCGATGTTGCGGAGCACGCGGAGACCGAGCGGCAGCCAGGAGTAGATCCCCGGGGCGGCGCGCCGGATGTAGCCGGCTCGGACGAGGAGCCGGTGGCTCGGGACCTCGGCGTCCGCTGGGTCCTCCCGGAGGGTGCGCACGAACAGGGTCGACATCCGCATGATCATGCGCGCAAGGCTACCTATCGGCCCGTCGGAGCCGCACACCGAATACGCGGCCATAGCGCATCTGGCGATATGGGTCGAGATGTCTAGAGCGGGTTTGGCATGATGGTCCCGTGCAGGAGGAGCATCTGACCCGTTCTGACACCGTGCTGAGCGTCCGCTACCCGGCGGACCCCGCGAGTGTGCCCGAAGCCCGGCGGTTCGTCGCGAGCAGCCTCGAGTCCCTGGGCCGTGCCGACCTCGTGGACGACGCGACGCTGTGTGCCAGCGAGCTGGCCGGCAACGCGGCGTTGCACAGCGAGTGCACCTACATCGAGGTCTCCGTCGAGACTCTCGGCGAAGGCGTGCGCCTCGTCGTGGCCGACGACGGCCCCGTGTCGATGGCCATGGTCGCGCCGCGTACGACGCTGCCCGGGCTCGACGACTCGTTCGACGAGGAGCTCGACGAGCTGGACCTCCTTCTCGCCGACCAGCCGGCGACCGGGCGGGGTCTGGCGATCGTGTCGGTGCTCGCCCGCGACTGGGGCGTCGACGAGCTGTCCACGGGCAAGCGCGTGTGGGCAGAGCTCGCGACGGAACCCACGAACGCGGCCCACCTGGCCGAGGAGCGGGAGGCCGCAGAGCGCCGGTCCGCCGACCTTCCGGCGGGCTGGGTGACGGTCCGACTGGCCGGCTCCCCTGCCTGTCTCGTGCGCCGGCACGACCAGCACCTCGAGGAGCTGGTCCGGGAGCTGAAGCTCATGTTGTACGCCAACGACAACCCCGAGAACGTGGCGATCGCCAGGCGGCTGCGCCCCGTCGTCGACGCCTCGGACTATCTCCGGCTGACGGTCCGCCGCGACGCGGACGCCGCGCTCGCCCGCGGCGACTCGGTCGTGGACGTGGACCTCGCGATGCCGAGCGACTTCAGCCGCGACCTCCGGCTTCTCGACGACGCACTGCGTGAGGCCGACGCCCTGTCCGCAGAGCGCAGGCTGCTGACCCTGCCGGCGTCCTCCGAGGTCCAGGCGCTGCGGGCCTGGCTGTCGGCGCAGATCGTGGGACAGGTCGAGCGGAACGCCGTGCCGGTCAGCTGGCAGACCTGGCAGTCGCAGCGCGCCGGCCGGCCCTGAGCCACCGGGCGGTCAGCGCCCGTCAGAGGCTCGCAGTGAGCTCGGGCGAGGTTGGCTCAGAACATGATCGTGGAGAAGACCGCGCTCTGCTCGAAGCCCACGGCCGCGTAGGCGCGGCGCGCGGGCGTGTTGTGGTCGTTCACGTAGAGCGAGACCACGGGCGCGATCTCCCGCAGGGCGTAGTCGATGACCGCCGCCATCCCCGCCGTCGCCAGCCCCTCGCCGCGGCGGTCGGGGGCGACGTAGACGCCTTGCACCTGGCAGGCGTGCGGGGTCGCGGCGGCGATCTCCGCCTTGAAGACGACCCGGCCGCCCTCGATGCGTGCGAAGGACCAGCCCTTGCCGATCAGCTGCGCGACGCGGGCGCGGTACATGTCGGCTCCGCCGCCGAGCTCGGGCGAGATCCCGACCTCCTCGGTGTACATCGCGACACAGGCCGGGTAGAGCGTGTCCAGGTCGGCCGGCGTGGTCCGGCGTACGTCGGGGTCCGGAGCGACCAACGGCGGGCCGCTGATCTCGAGGTGCGGCTGGTTCCACCTGAGCTCTCGCGGTCTCGACCAGTGATGAGCCAGGTGCTCCCACAGGCCCGCGACCATGTCGGCCGGTCCGACGATCGTCGAGCAGCGACGGCGCTGGCGGATCGCCCTCGCGGCGAAGGCTGCGACCGCCCCGGGCGTGGCGTTGACAGGCACGAGGTTCGCGGCCGAGTGGCAGGCCGAGACCAGCTCGCCGTCCTCGACGTACCCCCACATCTCGCCGCCCATCCAGCGCGGGTCGAGCTGGGTGATCCGGCTCCGGTAGTCCACGAACACGTTGACGACCGGGTCCCGTGCGACGAGCTCCGACATCGCGGGGAGGTCGGAGGGGCCGAGGAGGCGGAGTCCCTGATGGGTCCGGAGCACGTACCGGAGCCTACGTCACCAAGGCGGTCACTCGTCGGCGCTTCTGCCGCGGCAGCTGGGCGGTTGCCAGAGGGCCCAGGTCAGCCGACGGTGACCGTCGGAGGGGTGCCCTCGCCGTCGACCGGTTCGCCCATCTCCTCGGCGATGCGCATCGCCTCCTCGATCAGGGTCTCCACGATCTTGGACTCGGGCACGGTCTTGATCACCTCGCCCTTGACGAAGATCTGCCCCTTGCCGTTGCCGGAGGCAACACCGAGGTCGGCTTCGCGTGCCTCGCCCGGGCCGTTCACGACGCAGCCCATGACGGCGACCCGCAGCGGGACCTCGAGGCCCTCGAGCCCGGCGGTCACCTCCTCGGCGAGCTTGTACACGTCGACCTGGGCGCGGCCGCACGAGGGACACGAGACGATCTCGAGCCGGCGCGGGCGAAGGTTGAGCGACTCGAGGATCTGGAGGCCGACCTTGACCTCCTCCACCGGCGGCGCGGAGAGGGAGACCCGGATCGTGTCACCGATGCCCCGCGACAGCAGGGCGCCGAAGGCGACGCTGGACTTGATCGTGCCCTGGAAGGCCGGGCCGGCCTCGGTGACCCCGAGGTGGAGCGGCCAGTCACCGCGCTCGGAGAGCATCTCGTAGGCCTTGACCATCACGACGGGGTCGTTGTGCTTGACCGAGATCTTGAAGTCGTGGAAGTCGTGCTCCTCGAACAGCGACGCCTCCCACACGGCGGACTCGACGAGCGCCTCCGGAGTGGCCTTGCCGTACTTCTCGAGGAGCCGCTTGTCGAGCGACCCGGCGTTGACGCCGATCCGCAGCGAGGTGCCGTGGTCCTTGGCCGCCGCTGCGATCTGCTTGACCTGGTCGTCGAACTTGCGGATGTTGCCGGGGTTGACCCGTACGGCGGCACAGCCGGCCTCGATCGCCGCGAAGACGTACTTCGGCTGGAAGTGGATGTCGGCGATGACCGGGATCTGGGAGTGCTGCGCGATCTCGGCAAGCGCGTCGGCGTCGTCCTGCGACGGGCAGGCCACCCGGACGATGTCGCAGCCGGAGGCCGTGAGCTCGGCAATCTGCTGGAGCGTGGAGTTCACGTCGGAGGTGAGCGTGGTCGTCATCGACTGCACCGAGATCGGAGCGTCACCGCCGACCAGGACCTTGCCCACCTTGATCTGGCGGGTCTTGCGTCGTTCGGCGAGCACCGGCGGCGGGGCGGCGGGCATTCCGAGGTCGACCGAGGTCATGCGGCGGTTCCTTCTCTCTGGGTTCGATCCTGGGTTCGATCCTGGGTTCGATCGGTGGGCGGCACGGGCACGCGGGGCAACAGGCGTCTCAGCTCCGACCACCGCCCTACGACGTTACCCGAGCCGGACGGGGGCGACGATGTCGGCGTAGATCAGCACGACGCTCATGACGAGGATCGCCCCGGCCATCACGTACGCCACGGGGAGCAGCTTCGCCACGTCGAAGTAGCCCGGGTCCGGCCGGCCCAGGACACGCGCGATCCCCCGCCGTACCGCCTCGTAGAGGGCACCGGCGATGTGGCCGCCGTCGAGCGGCAGCAGCGGGATGAAGTTGAACATGCCGACGAACAGGTTGATCCCGCCGAGCAGCATCAGCAGGCTGAAGAACTTGTCACCGAGCGCGAGGTCGGGGGTCGACGCCATCTCCCCCGCGACCCGGCTGGCGCCCACGACGCTCATCGGGCTGTCGGCGGACCGCTCGGTGATCCCGAGAGCCGCCTTGCCGACGTCCCACAGCTTCGCGGGGAGGGTGCCGAGGGCCTTGACCGTCTCCCAGGTGTAGGTGCCCATCGTGTCGATGACGAAGACCGGGCCCTGCTTCTCGCGGACCAGCGTCGGCTGCACTCCCAGGAAGCCGACCTTCACGAACTCGTCGGTGTTCTTCAGGTCCGGCCGGGTGGAGACCAGCGTGTTGGTCGTGGTGGTGCGTCGCTCGCCGTCGCGCACGTAGACGATCGTCGCGGAGCCGTCCTCGTTGGCCCGGATCAGCCGGGTCAGCTCCGGCCAGGAGGTGACCTTCGTGCCGTTCATCTCGACGATCCGGTCCCCCTGCTGCAGACCCGCCTGCTTGGCGGGAGCCACCGGGTCGGACGCCTTGCAGGTGCGGTCGAGGTTCGTCTCGGTCGCTGCGATGACGCAGTCCGACACCTTGTCGACGGTGGTCGTGGGCGTGAGGATCCCGTGCAGCATGAAGACGCCGCCGAAGAGCAGGAAGGCCAGCACCAGGTTCACCATGGGGCCACCGGCCATCACGATGACCTTCTTCCACCACGGCAGCCGGTAGAACAGCCGCTCCTCGTCCCCTGGCTGGACGTGTTCGTACTCCGCCGCGCGGGCGTCGGAGATCAGCTGCGTGAACATCCCCGTGTTGCTCTTGCGGACCCGTCCGGGCTCGTCGTTCGGCCCGGGAGGGAGCATCCCGACGAGCTTGACGTACCCGCCGAGCGGGATCGCCTTGACGCCGTACTCCGTCTCTCCCTTGCGGCGCGACCACACGGTGTTGCCGAAGCCGATGAAGTACTGCGTGACCTTGACGCCGAACTTCTTCGCCGGCACGAGGTGCCCGACCTCGTGCAGGCCGATCGAGGCGGCCACGCCGACGACGAACAGCACCACGCCAAGGGCGTACATCAGCACGGTGGTCATCGACGGCGCTCCAGCTCGTTGCGGGTCTCGGCACGCGCCCACGCATCGGCGTTGAGCACGTCCTCGACGGTGAGGTCCTCCACCGTCGAGGGTACGTGGTGTCTGCCCAGGATCGTCTCGATCGTGGGGACGATGTCGGTGAACCTCATCTCACCGGACAGGAACGCCTCGACGCACACCTCGTTCGCGGCGTTGTAGACCGCGGGCGACGTGCCGCCGCGGGTGCCCGCCTCCCGGGCCAGGCGGACCGCCGGGAACGCCTCGTCGTCGAGCGGGAAGAACTCCCACGTCTCTGGCTTGCTCCAGTCCACGGCCGGCGCGGCGTCGCGGACCCGGTCCGGCCAGGCAAGGCCGAGTGCGATCGGGATCATCATCGACGGCGGCGACGCCTGGGCCAGCGTGGAGCCGTCGTAGAACTCCACCATCGAGTGCACGACGGACGTGGGGTGTACGACGACCTCGATCGCCTCGAACGGGATGCCGAAGAGCAGATGCGCCTCGATCACCTCGAGGCCCTTGTTGACCAGCGTCGCGGAGTTGAGGGTCACGACCGGACCCATCGACCACGTCGGATGGGCCAGCGCCTGCTCCGGTGTGACGTCGTGCAGCTCGTCGCGGGTGCGGCCTCGGAACGGCCCGCCGCTCGCGGTCAGGACCAGCCGGCGCACCTCCTCCGCGCGACCCCCGCGCAGGCACTGCGCCAGCGCGCTGTGCTCGCTGTCGACAGGGACGATCTGCCCCGGGGCGGCCCGCGAGGTCACGACCGGGCCGCCGATGATCAGCGACTCCTTGTTGGCGAGCGCGAGGGTGTTGCCTGCGTCGAGCGCGGCGAGCGTGGGCCGGAGCCCCACCGCGCCGGTGATGCCGTTCAGCACGACGTCGCAGTACTTCCCCGCGGCCTCGACGGAGGCCTCCTCACCGAGCCCGGAGAACTCGGGCTCGAACTCCTCGCACTGCGCCCGGAAGAGGTCGGGGTTCGAACCGCCGGCTGTGAGGGCGACCACCCGGAACGAGTCGGGGTTCGCCCGGACCACCTCGAGCGCCTGGGTGCCGATCGAGCCGGTGGATCCGAGGATGACGACGTCACGGCGCGAGCTCATGGCGACCATCCTTTCATCGGGTCCCGTCCCGGACGGCCGCCGGTCGCACGGCGAGCGGGCGGGCTGGTCCGGCGTTCCTTGGTCCACAGGGGTCCCAGAACAACTGATTCCGCGCCCCGACGGCCACTGAGATGACTATTTCGCCAGTCGCGCTCGACTTGCCCCGCCCGATCCGTAGCGTCGAACTGCGCCCCCGCCTAACCTAGTGGCCATGAGTGACGCAGTGACTCCCCCGCAGCCAGGTGGACCCGCGCTCCCCCAGGAGCGACGTCTCGTGACCGAGATCCCCGGGCCGGCGTCGCTGGCCAAGCTCGCCCGTCGACAGCAGCTCGTGGCGGCGGGGGTCGGCACGACGCTCCCGGTCTTCGTCGAGGCCGCCGGCGGCGGCGTGATCGTGGACGCGGACGGCAACTCGCTCATCGACCTGGCCTCGGGCATCGCGGTCACCAGCGTCGGCAACGCGGCCCCTGAGGTCACCGAGCGGGTGGTCGACCAGGTGAGGGCCTTCACGCACACCTGCTTCATGGTCACGCCCTACGACGGGTACGTCGACGTCTGCGACCAGCTCGCGCAGCTGACGCCGGGCGACCACCCGAAGAAGTCCGCGCTGTTCAACTCCGGTGCAGAAGCGGTGGAGAACGCCGTGAAGATCGCCCGCTCGTTCACGGGCCGCGACGCGGTGGGGGTGTTCGACCACGCCTACCACGGCCGGACCAACCTCACGATGGCGATGACCTCGAAGAACATGCCCTACAAGCACGGGTTCGGCCCGTTCGCGAACGAGGTCTACCGGGCCCCGGTGTCCTACCCCTTCCGGGAGCCGGTGCCGATCTCCGGCGAGGCCGCGGCCGACCGGGCGATCGACATACTCGAGAAGCAGGTGGGGGCGACGAACCTCGCCTGCGTCGTGATCGAGCCCGTTCTGGGCGAGGGAGGTTTCGTCGTACCCGCTGAGGGCTTCCTGCCCCGGCTGCGCGCCTGGACCGAGGAGCACGGGATCGTCTTCGTCGCCGACGAGATCCAGTCCGGCTTCTGCCGCACCGGGGCATGGTTCGCCTGCGACCACGAGCACGTCGTGCCCGACCTCGTGACGACGGCGAAGGGGATCGCAGGCGGCTTCCCGCTCGCCGCGGTGACCGGACGCGCCGACATCATGGACTCCGTGCACGTGGGCGGCCTCGGCGGCACCTACGGCGGCAACCCGGTCGCCTGCGCTGCGGCACTCGGCGCGATCGAGGCGATGCGCAAGCACGACCTGCCGGCCCGGGCCCGTGAGCTCGGCGCGGCCATCGAGAGAAGACTGACCGCCATCGCAGAGCGCCACCCTGCGGCAGGGGACATCAGGGGCCGGGGAGCCATGATGGCGGTCGAGATCGTCGGTACGGACGGGCTGACCCCTGACCCCGTTCGTACCGGCTCGATCTCCGCCTACTGCCACGCGCACGGGGTGGTGACGCTCACGGCCGGCACCTACGGCAACGTGCTCCGCTTCCTTCCGCCGCTGGTCATGCCCGACCACCTCCTGCAGGAGGCCTTCGACGTGGTCGCCGAAGCGTTCGACGCGACTGCGTGAGTCTGCCCGTCTGCCGGACGCGAGGCGCCGGAGTTCCTAAGATGCGCAAAAGGGATTTCTCCCGCGGTACTGCCACGGGAGATTGGGGGCGGGCATGGGCGTAAAGCTGGAAGGCGCGAGCGGCAACTCCGTCGCGCGGCTGACCACACTCTTCTCCGTGGTGGGCGTGCTGGGCACAGCGGCCTTCTACCTCTACGGCCCGGCGATCACGCCGGCGTTGCACGGCGCGGCAAGCGCCGAGTGCAACCGGCTCGCCGGGGGCAACTACCGCAGCTACGACCTGCACTGGGTCGTGGGGACGCAGCCACACTGGCTGTGCGGCGACCGCTCGGAGCCCACGAAGCCCGCTGTCGACATGGGCTGGTGGGTCACCCCGAGCTTCTGACGCCGGGCCTCGCCGGGCGCACCGGCTTGGCTTCTCGCCCACCCCTGGGCGGCAGGTCGTCGCGCTGCCCCCAGGGCGAGCCGTACTCCACCAGCAGGTCGAGGAAGGGCACCGCGTCGAACGCCTCCGGGCCGAGAACCCCGCTGCCCTGCCAGACCCCCCGCGACAGGAGCTCCAACGCGACGACCGGGTTGACCGCGGTCTGCCACACCACGCACTGGTGGCCGTACTCGCGCATCGACCACTCGTTGTCGACGACGTGATAGAGGTACGTCGCCCGGGGCTGCCCGTCGAGGCACTTGCCGGTCACGTACAAGCCGGCACAGGTCTTGCCGTGCATGCGGTCGCCGAGGGTGGCCGGGTCGGGCAGGCAGGCGGCGACGACGTCGCGGGGCGAGACCTCGACGCCGCCGACGCGGACCTTGTCGGTGCGGTCGAGGCCGAGCTTGTGCAGCGTCTTGAGCACCTCGATGAACTCGTTGCCGAGGCCGTACTTGAAGGTGACGCGTCTCGCGTCGACCCAGCGCGGCATGAGGAGCACCTCTTCGTGCTCGACGTTCACGCACTCCACAGGTCCGATGCCCTCGGGGAAGTCGAAGACCTCCGGCTCGCTGAACGGCTCGGTCGTGAACCAGCCCCGGTCCTTCTCCCAGACCACCGGAGGGTTGAGGCACTCCTCGATCGTCGTCCAGATGGAGAACGACGGGGCGAAGTCGTAGCCCGAGATGGTCAGGTTGGACCCGTCACGGGTGCCGAGCTCGTCGATCTCCAGGAACAGGTGGTCGGCGGCGTACCTCGCGAAGACGTCGGAGAGCCCTGGCTCGACGCCGATCCCCACGATCGCGAGACGGCCCGCGGACTCCCACTTGCCGGCCTGCGCGAACTGCTCGTCGGCGAGCTTCACCCCGACTTCCGAGTAGGGCCGCTCCGGATGTGGCCGGGACAGGCTCGATGCCATGTCGAGGTAGTCGGCGCCGCCGGCGAACGCCTCGTCGAAGATCGGCATCACGAAGCGCGGGTCGAGCGCGTTCAGAACATGGGTGATCCCGTGTTCGCGCACCAGTGCCGCCACGGCGTCCGCTCTCGAGGCGTCGACCTGGACGGCCACGAACCGGTCGTCCACGGCTGCTGCCTTCTCGGCTCGGGCGAGCTCGTAGTCGGCGACGACGATGCGTCTCGAAGAAGTCGCGGCGCGCCGCGATGGCGGTGAAGGCGGCGCCGACCCCGCCTGCGCCGACGAGCAGGATCCTCACCTGGTGCCCCCGAGGAGATGGCAACGCAGCGAACTGCTTCGTGGTGTGTTCATGTGCTCACTCGCCGATGTAGGACATCACGTGCTTGATCCGCGTGTAGTCCTCGAGGCTGTAGGCGGAGAGGTCCTTGCCGTGTCCGGAGTACTTGAAGCCGCCGTGCGGCATCTCCGAGACGAACGGGATGTGCGTGTTGATCCACACCACGCCGAAGTCGAGGCGCTTGGCCATGCGCATCGCGCGACCGTGGTCCTTGGTCCACACCGAGGAGGAGAGGCCGTACTTCACGCCGTTCGCCCAGCGCAGGGCCTCGCTCTCGTCGCTGAAGCGCTGCACGGTGATGACGGGGCCGAAGATCTCCTCCTGGATCGCCTCGTCGTCCTGGTGCAGCCCGGACACGACCGTGGGGCTGTAGAAGAAGCCCTGCTCACCCTGCCTCGAGCCGCCGATCTCGACGTGGGCGTGGTCGGGCAGGCGCTCCACCATGCCGCTGACCCTGGCGAGCTGGTTCTCGTTGTTGAGCGCGCCGTAGAGCGCGTCCTTGTCCTCGGGAACGCCCGTGCGTGTGTTGCGAGCCTGCTCGGTGATCGCCGCGACGAAGTCGTCGTGGACGCCCGGGGCGGCGAGCACACGGGTGGCCGCCGTGCAGTCCTGGCCGCCGTTGAAGTAGCCGGCGACCGCGATCGCCTCGGCGGCGGCCTCGATGTCGGCGTCGTCGAAGACGATGACCGGCGCCTTGCCGCCGAGCTCGAGGTGGGTGCGCTTGAGCTGGGTGGCGGCGGACCCGGCGACCTCCATTCCGGCGCGCACCGAACCGGTGATCGACACCATCTGCGGTGTCGGGTGCTCGACGATCGCGCGGCCGGTGTCGCGGTCTCCACAGATGACGTTGAAGACGCCGGGCGGGAGGAACTCCTGCGCGAGCTCGGCGAGCATCGTGGTGCTGGCGGGTGTCGTGTCCGACGGCTTGAGCACCACGGTGTTGCCCGCCGCGAGAGCCGGCGCGATCTTCCAGATCGCCATCATCAGGGGGTAGTTCCAGGGGGTGACCTGGCCGACGACACCGAGCGGCTCGCGCCGGATCATCGACGTGTGGTCCTTCATGTACTCGCCGGCGGAGCGGCCCTCGAGCATCCTGGCCGCGCCGGCGAAGAAGCGGAGCTCGTCCACCGACGGCGGCAGCTCCTCCTCCTCGGTGAGGTGGATCGGCTTGCCGGTGTTCTCGCACTCGGCCTTGACGAAGTCGGCGGCACGCTTCTCGAGGGCGTCGGCCATCTTCAGCAGGGCGGTCTGCCGCTCAGCCGGGGTGGTCTCGCCCCACGACTCGAACGCCTCCTCGGCGGCCTTCATCGCGCGGTCGACGTCCTCCGTCGAGGACGCAGGCGCAGTGGCATAGACCTGGCCGGTCGCGGGGTTCACGACGTCGTAGGTCTTTCCCGAGGCGGAGTCGACCGCCTCGCCGCCGATGATGTTGCGGAACTGCTGCGCCATCCTGCCGCCTCCTGTGGCTGCTCACGACCGTGCTGGGCACGTCGGACCGCTGCTGGCCCGCCGCTCAGACACTAGTCATATCGCAACGGATTCGGTAAGGGAACCGCCCCTCGCCCACGAAATCATCAGCCTAGCCCGCCGTTGACCGGCGACTTCGACGCTTCACGGACTCAGCGGCAGGTGTCTAGCCATCGGTCGAAGTCCCAGTCGGCGAGGAACTTGCCTGCGCCCTCCTCCCCTGCCCGGAGCAGCTGCTCCTGCTCCCGGTCGTCGAGGCCGAAGTCGATCGCGCTGATCCCGGCGGTGTCGACGTATACGGAGCGGGCGATGTTGCAGGGGTCGAGGACATGCTCTGCCTGGCACGCCTCGATCGCGGTCTCGACGAGCGCGATCCCGGTGCGCACCGGACCGCGCACCGGTCGGGGCGTGCCGACCTTGTCGATGCCGAGCGCGTCGAGCCGCACCCCGACCGTGGGCCACCTCGGCCGCGCCTCGTCGAGTCGGTCGAACGTGCCGATCGGGTAGTTCGAGAGCAGCCCGCCGTCGACGAGGGTGGACGTGCCATGGGCGCCGGTGAGCTCGACCGGCTCGAAGAAGTACGGGATGGACGCCGACGCGCGCACGGCGTCGGCCACGCGCTGCTCGTCGGGGTCGAGGCCGTACTCGCCGTAGTCCCAGGGCAGCTGCGCCATCCGCCGCCGCGAGAGGTCGCTGACGATGACCACGAGGCCGTAGCGGTGGTGCATCGCGCCGTCGTCGCCGGGGTCGTCGGTGCGCAGGTCGCCGAACGTCTCCACGCCGAGGTCCTTCAGCACACCCGTCAGCCACTCCGACAGGTAGTCGCCTTCGTAGGCGCCGCCTTCGACGAGCACCGAGAGCCCGTCGGCGAGGAAGCCGAGGGGCGCGAGGAGGCTGCTCGGGAAGCCGCGGTCGCGGAACTTCCGGTAGTCGAGCGAGCGGGCGATGTCGCTGAGCCGGTCGAGCGGCTCCCCGCTGCGTTGGAGCGCGGCCAGCACGGCACCGACGATCGCGCCGGCGGAGGTGCCGGCGATCCGCGGGAACGTGTAGCCGGCGTCGGCGAGCCCGAGGACCGCGCCCGCGAGCGCGATGCCCTTGACACCGCCGCCTTCGAGGACGAGATCTGCCTGCTTGGTGGCGGTGTCCGAGATGTCCATGTGCCGACCATAGTGAGGAGCGCCCCCAGAAACGGGTCGGCGCGGGGGTCAGCCGAAGACCCTCACCCCGTCGACGTACGTGGCGACGACCTGCGCGGCTCCGATCTCCGCGGGGTCACCGAGGAACGGGTCCCGGTCGAGGACGGCGAGGTCGGCCAGCCGCCCCGGCTGGAGCAGTCCGGTGTCGTCGAGGTGGTTCACGAACGCCGACCCGGAGGTGTAGGCCCGGAACGCCTGCTCGGGCGTGATGGCCTGCTCGGGCAGGAACGGCTCGGTGCCCGCACGTCCGCTGTCGCCGTGCACCGTCCGGTTCACCGCGACATGGATGCCCGCCAGCGGGTCCGGCGAGCTCACCGGCCAGTCGCTCCCGGCGGCGAGCCGCGCACCGTTGCGGAGGAGGTCGGCGAAGGGGTACTGCCAGGCGACGTGTGCCGGGTCGAGGTACGGGAGGGTCAGGTCGACCATGTGGTCGTCGTAGGCCGCCCACAAGGGCTGCATGTTCGCGGTGACGTCGAGCTCGGCGAAGCGCGGACGGTCGTCGGGGTGCACGAGCTGGATGTGGGCGATGTGGTGGCGCAGGTCGTTGCGCCCGCTCGTCGTGCGCGCTTGCCCGACGGCGTCGAGGGACTCCCGCACTGCCCGGTCACCGATCGCGTGGAAGTGCACCTGGAAGCCTTCGGCGTCGAGGCGTACGACGGCCTCCCGGAGCAACGCCGGCTCCACGAACGAGAGCCCCGTGTTCTCGGTGGCGCAGCCACAGCCGTCGAGGTACGGCGCGGTCATCCCCGCGGTGTAGTTCTCGGCGATGCCGTCCTGCATGATCTTCACCGCCCCGGGGACGAACCGGTCCCGCTGGAGGATCCGGCGGCGCTCCACCAGGCTCTCCACCTGCTCGAGGCCGTGCTCGCGGTCCCACCACAAGGCGCCCCGCACCCGGGCGGTCAGCGTGCCGGACTCGGCGGCGCGGACGTAGACCGAGGACGGGTCGTCGAGCGCGGCGTAGTCGCCGAGGATCGCCTCCTGCCAGGCGGTGATGCCGAGGGAGTGGAGGTACTCCTGCGCGCCGAGGAAGGCCTGGTAGTACTCCTCGTCGCTCGTGTCGGTGATCAGCCGCTCGACGAGGTTCATCGCGCCTTCGTGGAGGGTGCCGGTCGGGTTGCCGGCCCGGTCGCGCTGGATCCTGCCGTCGACCGGGTCGGGCGTGACCATGTCGATCCCGGCGAGCGCGAGGGCTCGCGAGTTCACCCAGGCGCCGTGATGGTCCCGGTTGGGCAGGAACACCGGCCGGTCCGGCACGGCCTGGTCGAGCTCGGCGGCGGTCGGACCCTGCGGCCCGAAGACCGACATCGACCAGCCGCCACCGCCGATCCAGAGCCGGTCGGGGTTCGCGTCGGCGTAGGCCCGCACCGCAGAGAGGTAGCCGTCTCGTGTGTCGATGTGCGAGAGGTCGCAGCGCAGGCGTTCGAGCCCTCCCTGGACGGGGTGGACGTGCGCGTCCTGGAAACCGGGAAGGACCAGGCCGCCGGCCAGGTCGATCTCCTCGGCCCCGGGCGGCACGTCGAGGGCCGCGTCGTCGCCCACCGAGGCGATCCGTCCGCCCTGCACGACGACACCGACCCCGCGGCGATGACGACGGCCGTCGAAGACGCCGCCGTTTCGGAACACCGTCGCCCGAACGCCCACAAGACCCGCCTCTCGTCACCTTCGGAATCAGTAGTTCACTCCGCTATCGAACCACGACATGCCCACAATCTCTGCCAGGGCGCAACGAAATCACTTGCTTACACTGGAGGCGGAGAGCAAGATGTAGTGGTTCACACGCACGAACAAGAGGGAAGCATCACATGTCATCTGACGCGATGGACCAGCCCGCGGGGTCACCGGCCGACGTAACCGCCATGGACGGCGATGCCTACGCCGCGCTCCAGAAGTCCGCGCGCGATCACCTGTGGATGCACTTCACCCGGCACTCGAGCTACGAGAATGCCGACGTGCCGGTGATCGTCAAGGGCGAGGGCCCCTACGTGTGGGACGCCCAGGGCCGGAGGTACCTCGACGCGCTCGCGGGGCTCTTCGTGAACCAGCTCGGCCACGGGCGCACCGAGCTCGCCCAGGCCGCCGCGAAGCAGGCCGCCGACCTCGCGTACTTCCCGCTGTGGTCCTACGCGCACCCCAAAGCCATCGAGCTCGCCGAACGGGTCGCCGGCATGGCGCCCGGCGACCTGAACCGCGTCTTCTTCACCACCGGCGGCGGCGAGGCCGTGGAGACCGCGTGGAAGCTGGCCAAGAACTACTTCAAGCTCACTGGTAGGCCGATGAAGCACAAGGTGATCAGCCGCGCGATCGCCTACCACGGCACGACCCAGGGCGCGCTGTCGATCACCGGCCTCCCCGCGCTCAAGGCGGTGTTCGAGCCGCTGGTGCCCTCCACCTTCCGAGTACCCAACACGAACTTCTACCGCGCCCCTGAGCACGGCGACGACCTCGAGGCCTTCGGCCGCTGGGCAGCCGACCAGATCGCGATCGCCATCGAGGACGAGGGCCCCGAGACCGTTGCGGCCGTCTTCCTCGAGCCTGTGCAGAACGCCGGTGGGTGCTTCCCTCCCCCACCCGGCTACTTCCAGCGGGTGCGGGAGATCTGCGACGAGTACGACGTGCTGCTGGTCAGCGACGAGGTCATCTGCGCCTTCGGACGGCTCGGTTACGCGTTCGGCGCCGAGCGCTACGGCTATGAGCCGGACATGATCACCGTCGCCAAGGGACTCACCTCCGGGTACTCCCCTCTCGGTGCCATGATCGCCTCCGACAAGCTCATGGAGCCGTTCCTCGAGGGCACCAACATGTTCGCGCACGGCTACACCTTCGGCGGTCACCCCGTCTCCTCGGCAGTCGCGCTCGCGAACCTCGACATCTTCGAGAACGAGCGCATCTTCGAGCACGTGCGCGCCAACGAGGCCGCGTTCCGCTCCACCCTCGAGAAGCTCACCGACCTCCCGATCGTCGGCGACATCCGCGGCGACGGGTACTTCTACGGCATCGAGCTCGTCAAGGACAAGGCCACGAAGGAGACCTTCAACGACGCCGAGGCCGAGAAGCTGCTCCGCGGCTTCCTCTCGAAGGCGTTGTACGACGAGGGGCTCTACTGCCGCGCCGACGACCGCGGGGATCCGGTGATCCAGTTCGCACCTCCCCTGATCTGCGACCAGGAGCACTTCGACGAGATCGAGCAGAAGGTCCGCGTCGTTCTCGAGAAGGCCTGGAGCATCCTGCCGGACGAACCGACGGAGATCGCGGGAGCCAAGCCGATGCGGCCCTACCAGAGCACCGAGCGCTGGGGGACCTGATCCCTCGAGGCTTCACAGCCCGGGCTCACGCACGCCGGCCCACGTCAGGAGTCGAAGCCGAGGCCGAACCGGTCGAGCGCTCGCAACCACCCGTTGCGCCGGCCGCCTTGCTCGTCGGCGCGGGCCAGGGACCAAGTGGTGAGCTGGACGCCCGCGTAGCGGACCGGCTCGGGCGGGAAGGGCAGCGGCGCCTCGCGCACCATGCGCAGTCGCGTCCGCTCGGTCTCCTCCCCCGCCAGCAGGTCGAGCATGACGTCGGCGCCGAACCGCGTCGCCGCAACGCCGAGGCCGGTGTAGCCCGAGGCATAGGCGACGCGGCCGTCGTACGCCGTGCCGAAGAAGGCGCTGAACCGGGTGCAGGTGTCGATGACCCCACCCCAGCGGTGGGTGAACCGGATCCCGGCCAGCTGCGGGAAGGTCGTGAGGAAGTGCTCGGCGAGGACGCGATGCGTGGCGTCCCGCTGCTCCAGGTCACGACGGATCCGGCTGCCGTAGTGGTACACAGCGTCGTACCCGCCCCACACGATCCGGTTGTCGCGGGTCAGCCGGTAGTAGTGGAAGAGGTTCGCTCTGTCCCCGACCCCCTGCCGCCCGCCCCATCCGATCGAACGGAGCTGGTCGTCGGAGAGCGGCTCGGTGGCGAGCACGTAGTCGTACACCGGCACCGTCATCAGCCGAAGGCGCCGTAGCAGGGGCGGGAAGGCGTTGGTCCCCAGCGCAACCCGCTCCGCGCGCACGGTGGCCCGATCGGTGTGCACCTCCAGCATCGAGCCCGCGCTGGACAGCCTGTTGACGGGCGTACCCTCGTGGATCCGCACGCCCGAGGACAGGCATGCCTCCCGAAGGCCCCAGGCCAGCCGCGCCGGCTCGAGCATCGCCGTGCCGGCTCGGTGCATCAGCCCTCCAAGGTACGACGGTGAGCGGACCTCGGCCCGGGTGGCCGCGGCGTCGAGCAGCTCCACGTCGTGGCCCGCGGCACGCATCGCGCCGGCGAGGTCGGCGAGCTCCTCGACCTGATGCGGTGCCGTGGCCACGAACAGCTCGCCGGTCTCCTCCCAGTGACAGTCGATGTCGTAGCGGTGAACGGTCTCGCCGATCGCCGCAAGGTTGCGCGCGCCCATCTCTTCCAGCTTCGGGAGCTCGTCGGGCCACCGCGCGACGCCGTTGTCGAAGCCGTGGGTCAGGCTCGCCGAGGCGAAGCCGCCGTTGCGGCCGCTGGCCTGGTCACCGCACTGCCCGGCTTCGAGGAGCAGGACGTCACGGCCGGGGTCACGTTCCTTGGCCCGCACAGCGGTCCACAGCCCCGTGTAGCCACCGCCCACGACAACGAGGTCGGCGCTGGTCGCGGCCGTCAGCGGCGGCAGCGGCTCGGGTCGTGCCGGGTCGTCGAGCCACAGGACTGCAGGCGCCGCTCCTGCCAGCGCGACGTCGGCCCAGGCCTCCCGTGGCGCCGAGGACGCGTCTCGCCGCAGCACTGGCTACCGGGGAAGGCGTCGCCGACGGCCGAGCTCGCCGAGAAGCACGAGTGTCAGCGCCGCCAGGAACATGATCGTGCCGATCACGTTGATCTGCATCGGGATACCGCGCTGCGCCGCTCCCCACACGAACATCGGGAAGGTCACGGTCTGTCCGGCGTTCAGGTTCGTGATGATGAAGTCGTCGAAGGAGAGGGAGAAGCTCAGCAACGCCGCGGAGAGGATGCCAGGGAATACCAGCGGGAAGGTCACCCGCCAGAACGTCTGCCACTCGTTGGCGTAGAGGTCCATCGCGGCCTGCTCGAGCCGCGGATCGAGGCCTGTCAGACGGGCTTTGACCGTGACCACGACGAACGAGAGGCAGAACATCACGTGGGCGACGAAGATGGTCCAGAAGCCGAGCACCCCGGAGAGTCCGCCGCTGACGAAGAGCGCCAGTAACGAGGAGCCCAGGACGATCTCTGGTGAGGCCATCGGCAGGAAGATACCGACGTTCGTCGCGCCCCGGCCCCGGAACTTGTGGCGCACCATGCCGAAGGCCATCAAGGTACCGAGCAAGGTCGCCACCAAGGTGGCCAGGAACCCGATCTTGAGGCTCGTGGTCACCGACGAGCAAAGCTGGTAGGGCCCACAGATGTTGAGCCAGTTGTCCAAGGTGAACGCGTCGAACTCATAGCTCTGCCTGCTGGCCGGCTGGTTGAACGACATCAGGATCACGACGAAGACGGGCAGCGCCATGTACAGCAGCACGAGGAAGCCGTAGAACAGGACGAGATGGTCACTGAGCCATCGCCGGGTCCGGAAGGTGGCTGTGCTCATGCCGGCGCCCTGTCCAGGTAGGACGGGGACGAGGTGGTCATACGAGCTCCTCCGTCCCGGCCCGCCGTACGTAGAGGAAAACCAGCGAGACGATCACGACCATCAGGGTCACCGACAAGGCTGCAGCGATCGGGTAAGCACCGGCGGAGAAGAGGTCCTGGATCTCGTTACCGACCATGCGTGTCTGGGGCGTTCCGAGCAGCTGGGCGTTGATGAAGTCACCAGCGGCGGGAATGAAGGTCAGCAGCGTGCCGGCCACGAGTCCCGGCATCGACAACGGCAAGGTCACCTTGCGGAACGTCGTGAACGGTGCGGCGTACAGGTCGCTTCCTGCCTCCAGCAGGCGCGGGTCGATCTTCTCGAGGCTCGCGTACAGCGGCAGCACCATGAACGGCAGGAAGTTGTAGGTCAGCCCCGTCACCACGGCGAACGGCGTCGCGAGGAGGTGCCCGTCCGGACCGAGGATGCCGATCGTCTTGAGCACCTCGACCGCCAGGCCGTTGTCCCCGAGCAGCAGCTGCCAGGACAGCGTCCGCACCAGGAAGCTGGTGAAGAAGGGCGCGATCACGAGAACCAGCAGGAAGTTCCTCCATCGACCTGACTTGAACGCGATCGCGTAGGCCAGCGGGTAGCCCAGCACGATGCAGGCGACGGTCGCGATCACGGCGTAGACGAACGCGCGCCACAGCTGAGGCGCGTAGTCCTGCACGGCAGTCACGTAGTTCTGCCAGTGGAAGGTCATCTGGTAGCCGGTGAGAACCGACCCGGAAGGGTCGTACAGGCTCGTGCTGACCAGCGTGATCGTCGGGATGACGAAGAAGACGAACAACCACAGGGCACCGGGCAGGAGCAGGATGTACCCCGTCAGCCCCCGTTTGCGCTGGACCGGCTCGGGAGGCACCTGCTGCTCAGCAGGCCCGACGTGGGCGGCCGCGACGCTCACAGCGCCTCCGTCCCCGCCCCCGCTGAGGCATCCTGCATGGCATCGAGCAGGAAGGTGTGCGCGGGCATCCAGTGCAGATCCACACGGTCACCAGGGCGGAACAGCTCGCGTGCACCGGTGTTCTGCTCGAAGACCATGAGCTCCTGACCCCAGGGCATCTTCGCGAGGTACTGCGTGCTCACACCCACGAAGCTGACGTCAGTGACCAGGGCACCACGCAGCATGTTCGACCCGTCGTCGGTCTCGGACTCGGCATGGGCGAGGAACACCTTCTCGGGGCGTACGCCGACCCACACATCGTCCTGGGCGTGCCGCGCACGCGCCGCGGGGGCGATGAGCTTGCTGCCCCGGACGTCGAGCAGCAGGGTCTCCGCGTTGCGCTCGAGGACCCTGCCGGAGACGAGGTTCGACTGGCCGAGGAAGTTGGCTGCGAAGGTCGTGGCCGGGTTCTCGTAGAGCTCGGTGGGGTCGCCCATCTGCTCGATCACGCCGGCGTTCATGACCGCGATGGTGTCGGCCATGGTCATGGCCTCCTCCTGGTCATGGGTGACGTGGACGAAGGTGATGCCGACCTCGGTCTGGATGCGCTTGAGCTCGATCTGCATCTGACGGCGCAGCTTGAGGTCGAGGGCTCCGAGCGGCTCGTCGAGCAGCAGCACCTGCGGACGGTTGATCAGGGCGCGCGCGAGAGCGACACGCTGCTGCTGGCCGCCGGAGAGCTGGGTCGGCTTGCGGGTGGCGTACTCCTCGAGCTCCACCAGCTCGAGCATCTCCTGCACCTGCCTCTTGACCTCCTTGGCGCCGCGACGGCGCAGGCCGAAGGCGACGTTCTCGAAGATGGAGAGGTGCGGGAAGAGCGCGTAGCTCTGGAAGACGGTGTTGACGGGCCGCTTGTAGGGCCTCAGCCGTGTGATGTCCGTCCCGCCGAGCCGGATGTCGCCGGTGGTCGGCTCCTCGAGACCTGCGACCATCCGGAGTGTGGTGGTCTTGCCGCATCCTGAAGGGCCGAGCAGCGCGAAGAAGGATCCCTCGGGGACGGTCAGGTGGAGGTCATCGACGGCGGTGAAGGTACCGAACCGCTTGGTGACGGAGGTGAGGACGAGGTCGGCTGAAGACATGATCTGCTATCACGACCCGGTGACCTTGGTGTACTCGGTCTCGTATCTCTGACGCGTCTTCTCGTCGAGGTCCTTGAAGCTCGCACGTCTTCGCGAGCATCTGCTCGTCGGGGAAGATCAGCGGGTTGTCGACCAGGCTGGCGTCCACCTTCTTCATCGCCTCCTGGGCGCCGTCGACGGGACAGATGTAGTTCACCCACGCGGCAGACACGAGCGGCCACCATCGGGTCGTAGTAGTAGTTCATCAACTTCTCGGCGTTGGTCTTGTGGGTCGCCTTGTTGGGGACTTCCATGTTGTCGGACCAGAGGTGGAGCCCCTCCTCGGGGACCACCCACTTGACGTTCGGGTTGTCGTACTGCAACGCGATCACGTCACCTGACCAGGCCTCGCAGGCGGCGATGTTGCCGTTGTTCAGGTCCCGGATGTAGTCGTTGCCCGTGAACCGGCGGATCTGCCCGGACTGGACGTACCCCTGGAGCTTGTCGATGGCCTTGCCCCAGTCCTCCTCGGTGAACTTCTCGGGGTCGGCACCGACCAGCCTCAGCATGAAGCCCATCGTGTCCTCCATCTCGAAGAGCATGCTGACCTTTCCCTTCAGGTCGCTGCGCGTGAGCAGCTCCTCCATGCTCTTGACCTCACCGGTGTACTTCGCGTTGTACGCGATGCCGGTCAGGCCGCTCTGCCACGGAACGCTGTGCTCGCGGTTCGGGTCCCAGGCAGGCGACTTGAGGGTTGACCGGAGGTTCTGGTCGACGTTGGGCATGTTCGCGTGGTCGAGCTTCTGGATCCAGCCGAGCGTGATCATGCGCGCGGCCATCCAGTCGGTGAGCACGATGATGTCTCTCCCGATCGGCTCGCACGCGGCGAGCTGGTTGCGCACCTTGGCAAAGAACTCGGCGTTGTCGTTGATGTCGGTGTTGTACGTGACCTTGAGCCCGCTCTCGGCCTGGAAGTCCTCCAGGGTCGGGATGACGGTCTGCTTCTTGCCGTCGACCTTCTTCGTCGCGACGTCGATGTACTCCGGCCAGTTGGAGAAGTTGAGGGTCTTCTGGGTGGAGGAGAGGTCCTTGCTCACACAGGACTCGGCCGTCTGCTTTGCGGCCTGCGTCCCGCAGGCGGCGAGCAGCGACGGGCTGCCCACCAACATCGCAGTGAGGGAGGCGCCACGCAGGAAGCTGCGCCGGCTGACCCCCCGCGATCCGATGGCGCTCATGAGGGCGTCGAGTTCGTCCCGGGACGGGGAGGGCTTCGGCATCTACTTCCTCCTGCAGGCCGGCCATGCGTTTTGATGGCGGGAATCCGTGAGGATCTTGTCAAATCGCAGCCCGGCGGACAAGGGATTTCGTAGATTCGAAACAAGAAAGCAACTAATTCCTTGGCTTTTGTCGGCGATTCCTTTGACGCTCTTTACTTCTGGCTGTCACTATGCCTGCGTGAGCAGAGCAATGAGGTCGGGAGCAAACGGGGTGTCGCTCGACGAGGTCTCCAAGGCCATCATCGAGGAGCTCCAGCAAGACGGCCGTCGGTCGTACGCCGCGATCGGGAAGGTCGTGGGCCTTTCGGAGGCAGCGGTGCGTCAGAGAGTGCAGCGGCTGATCGACAGCAACGTCATGCAGGTCGTCGCCGTCACGGATCCTCTCGAGCTCGGCTTCGCCCGGCAGGCGATGATCGGTATCAAGGCCCACGGGGAGCTGGAGCCGATCGCCGACGCCCTCGCGGAGATGGACGAGGTCGACTACGTGGTCATCACCGCCGGCTCCTTCGACCTGCTGGCCGAGGTCGTCTGCGAGAGCGACGAGCACCTGCTCGAGGTCCTTTCACACCGGATCAGGCAGATCGAGAACGTCGTGTCCACCGAGACCTTCATGTACCTGAAGCTGAGGAAGCAGACCTACTCCTGGGGTGTGCGCTGAGCCAACAGCGGGGCGACTACCGCTCCCTCTCCCTGTGGCACGAGACCGCCGGGGACGACTGGGTGCCCCGTGAACCCCTGACGGGTGACACGCGCGCCGATGTCGCCATCGTCGGCGCGGGGTTCACCGGACTGTGGACCGCCTACTACCTGCTGCGCGAGGACCCGAGCATGCGGGTGGTGATCCTCGAGCAGGAGACCGCGGGCTTCGGTGCCTCCGGGCGCAACGGAGGATGGGTGTCGGCCCTCTTTCCCGCCTCTCTCGACAAGGTCGCTGCCCTGCCTGGTGCCACCCGTGAGGGCGCCTTGGCGCAGCACGCGGTGATGCGGGCTTCCGTCGACGAGGTAGGGCGTGTCGCGTCAGCTGAGGGCATCGATGCCCACTTCCACAAGGGCGGAACGCTGACTCTGGCCCGTTCCCGGGCCCAGCTCCGCTCCGCGCGGGCCGAGGTTGCCCACGCGAGAACATGGGGCCGCGGGCCCGACGAGGTCGACCTGCTCCCTGAGCGCGAGGCACGGGCACGCCTCGACGCGACGAACACCCTGGGGGCGACGTACACACCGGACTGCGCTGTCATCCACCCCGCCCGCCTGGTGCGGGGCCTTGCGCGGGTGGTCGACCACACCCGCGGGGGGCGGCTGTATGAACAGACGCGCGTCCGCGAGATCGCGCCGCACCGGGTGCACACCGACCACGGCACGGTGAGCGCCGACGTCGTCGTCCGGGCCACGGAGGGATACACTCCGCGGCTCCCGGGATGGAGCCGGGTCGTCGCTCCGATCTACTCGCTGATCATCGCCACCGAGCCGCTCCCGGATGCGGTCTGGGACAGCATCGGGCTACGCGACCGCGAGAGCTTCAGAGACCATCGCAACCTCATCATCTACGGACAGCGCACCGTGGACGGCCGACTCGTGTTCGGCGGCCGCGGGGCGCCCTATCACTTCCGTTCGGCCATAGCACCGGACTTCGACCGGGTCCCCCGGGTCTTCGCGGCCCTGTGGTCGACGCTCACGGCGATGTTCCCGGTGGTCCGCTCCGCCCGCGTCACGCACGCCTGGGGTGGCGTGCTGGGTGTACCCCGCGACTGGTGCCCGTCGGTCGGGCTCGACCACGCGACCGGTCTCGCCTGGGCAGGCGGCTATGTCGGTGACGGCGTCAGTACGACGAACGCGGCTGGACGGACCCTGCGCGACCTGATCCTGGGCCGTGACACCGAGCTCACCCGGCTGCCGTGGGTCAACCACCGGTCGCGGCCGTGGGAGCCCGAGCCGCTTCGTTGGCTCGGTGTGAACGCCGGCCTGCGCGCGATGGAGATCGCCGACTGGGAGGAGCGGCTGACGCGTCGGCCGAGCCGGCTGGCCCGGCTGATGTCCCCCCTCATCGGCGGCCACTGAGCACTGACTCGTCGTGCCCGTCGCGCCGCTCGACCGCCGCTCGACCGCCGCTCGCCGCGCTGTTCCGACCACTCGACGCCTCGCCCTGGCGAGGACGGTGCATGGGATCGGACTGGAAGGTAAAAGGACTCTTGTGGGCCGGGTTGGTCCATCACACCGACGTGCCTGAGGAGCTGCCATGTCGACGACGACGACGACCGAGCAACAGCAACAGCAACGGCCAGGCATGACGCCAAAGTCCATGGTGGTCTGGGGACTGGTCGCCGTGGTCGGTGCCGTGTGCTGGACCGTGCTCGCGCTCTCCCGCGGGGAGAACGTCTCCGCGCTGTGGATCCTGTTCGCCGCACTCTCGTCCTACGCGATCGCCTACCGGTTCTACGCGCGCTTCATCGCCTACCGGGTGCTGGGCGTGGACGACACCCGTGCCACACCGGCGGAGCGGCTCGAGAACGGCGTCGACTACGACGTGACCGATCGCCGGGTGCTGTTCGGGCACCACTTCGCCGCGATCGCGGGCGCCGGTCCCCTGGTCGGGCCTGTCCTTGCCGCCCAGATGGGCTACCTGCCGGGCACGATCTGGATCATCGTCGGCGTCATCTTCGCCGGCGCCGTGCAGGACATGGTCGTCCTGTTCTTCTCGATGCGCCGCGACGGCAAGAGCCTCGGCCAGATGGTCCGCGAGGAGATCGGCGTGGTCGGCGGCATCGCGGCGCTGATCGCCGTGTTCGCGATCATGATCATCATCCTCGCGGTGCTCGCGCTGGTGGTCGTCAACGCCCTCGCCGAGTCGCCCTGGGGTGTCTTCTCGATCGGCCTCACCATCCCGATCGCGCTCTTCATGGGCTTCTACCTCCGCCACATCCGGCCCGGCCGCGTCATGGAGGTCACCGTGATCGGCGTGGGTCTGCTGCTGCTCGCGATCATCGGCGGCGGGTACGTCGACGAGATGGGCATCGCCGACGCCTTCACCCTGTCGAAGGAGCAGCTGACCTTCGCCCTGGTCGTCTACGGCTTCGTCGCGTCCATCCTTCCGGTGTGGATGCTCCTGACGCCGCGCGACTACCTGTCGACGTTCATGAAGATCGGCGTGATCGCGCTCCTCGCCGTGGGGCTCATCTTCGCCGCCCCCGAGCTGCAGAACCAGGCGGTCACCGACTTCGCGCTCAAGGGCACCGGCCCGGTGTTCGCCGGCAAGCTGTTCCCGTTCGTCTTCATCACGATCGCGTGTGGTGCGCTCTCGGGCTTCCACGCACTCATCTCCTCCGGCACCACCCCGAAGATGGTGGCCAAGGAGAGCCAGGTCCGGATGATCGGCTACGGCGGCATGCTGATGGAGTCCTTCGTGGCGATCAGCGCGCTCATCGCGGCATCGGTGATCGACCAGGGCCTCTACTTCTCGATGAACGCTCCGGCCGGAGCCACGGGCGGGACGGCCGCCTCGGCCGCAGAGTTCGTCCGCACGCTCGGGTTCACGATCAGCCCGACCGACCTCGAGGCGGCGGCACAGTCGGTGCAGGAGCAGACGCTGATCTCCCGCACCGGTGGTGCGCCGACGCTCGCGTTCGGCATGTCGTTGATCTTCAGCAAGGCGTTCTTCGGCGGCCTGGCGGCCTTCTGGTACCACTTCGCGATCATGTTCGAGGCGCTGTTCATCCTGACCGCGGTCGACGCCGGCACTCGCGTGGGCCGCTTCATGCTCCAGGACACCGTCGGCAACGTGTGGCCCAAGTACGCCCAGATCTCCTGGAAGCCTGCCTCCTGGTCCGCTAGCGCGATCGTCGTGGGGCTGTGGGGCTACATGCTCTACGTCGGTGTCACGGACCCGCTCGGCGGCATCAACCAGCTCTTCCCGCTGTTCGGCATCGCCAACCAGCTGCTGGCCGCGATCGCACTGACCCTCGCAACGACGCTCCTGATCAAGCACGGCAAGGCCAAGTGGGCCTGGGTGCCGGGAATCGGGCTGGTCTGGGACCTCGTCGTCACCATGACGGCGAGCTACCAGAAGGTGTTCTCGTCGAACCCGAAGATCGGTTACTTCGAGCAGCGCTCCGTCTACCAGGCCTCGATCGACAAGGGCGAGGTTCTCACTCCGGCGACGGACATGAGCCAGATGCAGCAGGTCGTCACGAACTCCACGGTCAACGGCACGCTGCAGGCGCTCTTCGCCATCCTCGTGATCGTGGTCGTGGTCAACGCGCTGTTCATCTGCGTGAAGGCACTCCGCCTCGGGAGCCTTGCGACAACCGAGGTGCCGAAGCAGCCGTCACACCTCGTCGCGCCCTCGGACTTCTTCGCGACCAAGGAGGAGAAGGAGGCCGTCCGCCAGTGGGAGGCCTCACGCGGTGACGTAGTGGGAGGCCGGCGATGAGGTCGGCGCTCGTGCGTGCTCAGCGCGGCGTGGCCTGGTACCTCAAGCAGGCCACCGGCGAGGCGAAGTGGGACGAGTACGTCGACCGGTGCGCCCGCGAGGGCGTCGAGCCGATGTCGCGCCGGGACTTCGAGCGCCACCGCGCGGACCACAAGGAGCACAACCCGCAGTCCCGCTGCTGCTGATTCTCCCCTTGTAACGCGGGGTTATGGACGGTCCGCAAGCGACATGCCGCTTGGGGACCGTCCATTTCGCTTGGGAAGTCAGGCCAGAGCTCGGCCGCTGGCCTCACTGCTCCTTGCGCAGGGCGGGGCGCAGCGTCTCGAGCACGCCCTCGTCCTCGATCGTCGACGGGATCGCGGCCTCCTTGCCGTCGGCGATCTCCCGCATCGTCTTGCGCAGGATCTTCCCCGAACGCGTCTTCGGCAGGCCGCCCACGACGGTGACGTCCTTGAACGCCGCGACGGCGCCGATCTCGTCTCGCACCATGGCGATCAGCTCGCGAGCGATGTCGTCCGGGTCCTCGGTCACCCCGGCCTTGAGCACCACGAACCCGCGCGGAAGCTGGCCCTTCATGGGGTCGGCCGCACCGATCACGGCACACTCGGCCACGGCCGGATGCTGGGCGATGACCGCCTCCATCGACCCGGTCGAGAGCCGGTGGCCCGCGACGTTGATGACGTCGTCGGTGCGACCCATCACGTAGAGGTAGCCGTCCTCGTCGAAGTACCCACCGTCGCCGGACAGGTAGTAGCCGTCGTACGCCGCGAGGTAGGACGCGACGTACCGCTGGTCGTCGCCCCACAGCGTCGGCAGCGTCCCAGGGGGCAGCGGAAGCCGGATGCAGATCGCGCCCTCCTGCCCTGCGGGAAGCGGATCGCCCTTCTCGTCGACGACGTGGACGTCGTAGCCCGGCACGGGGACACTCGGCGACCCCGGCTTGATCGGCATCGGCTCGAGGCCACGCAGGTTGGCGGCGATCGGCCAGCCGGACTCGGTCTGCCACCAGTGGTCGACCACCGGCACGCCGAGGGTTTCGGTGGCCCAGTGGTACGTGTCCGGGTCGAGTCGCTCACCGGCGAGGAACAGGGTCCGGAGCGTGGAGATGTCGTGCTGGCGGATCAGCGTGGCTTCGGGGTCCTCCTTCTTGATCGCCCGGATCGCGGTGGGCGCGGTGAACAGTCCTTCGACGCCGTACTCCTCGATCACGCGCCCCCACGACCCGGCGTCCGGGGTACCGACCGGCTTGCCCTCGTAGAGGACCGTGGTCGCGCCGGTGATCAGCGGCGCGTAGACGATGTAGCTGTGTCCGACGACCCAGCCGACGTCGGAGGCGGTGAACCACACCTGGCCTTCGTGGACGTCGTAGATGTTCGGCAGCGACCAGGCCATCGCGACGGCATGGCCACCGTTGTCGCGCACGATGCCCTTCGGCTTCCCCGTGGTGCCCGAGGTGTAGAGCACGTAGAGCGGGTCGGTGGCGGCGACCTCCTCGCAGTGCGCGGGCTCGTGTCGGCCGGCCTTCATCGCCACGTCCCAGTCGACGTCACGAGGCTCTGACATCTCCGCGCGCGCCTGGGGGCGCTGCTTGATGACACAGGTGCCGGGCTTGTGCTCGGCGAGCTCGAGCGCCCGGTCCAGCATCGGCTTGTACTCCACGACGCGGGCGGGCTCGATGCCGCAGGAGGCCGAGACGACGACCTTCGGCTGGGCGTCGTCGATGCGGATCGCGAGCTCGTGTGGCGCGAAGCCACCGAACACCACCGAGTGCACGGCGCCGATCCGCGCGCAGGCC
The DNA here is from genome assembly GCA_963721165.1 of uncultured Actinomycetota bacterium. Taxonomy (GTDB): domain Bacteria; phylum Actinomycetota; class Actinomycetes; order Propionibacteriales; family Nocardioidaceae; genus Nocardioides_C. Next base: position 185,999 of record CAVRIE010000005.1, read on the forward strand.
AGCATCGCTATGACTGCCTCGGGGATCATCGGCATGTAGATGACGACCCGGTCGCCCTTCTCGACCCCGAACCCCCGCAGCGCGCCCGCGAAGGCCGCCACCTTCTCGAGCAGCTGGGCGTAGCTGAACCGCTGCTTCGTGTCCGTCACGGGACTGTCGTAGATCAGCGCGGTGCGGTCGGCGTGCCCTGCCACGACGTGCCGGTCGAGTGCGTTGTAGCAGGTGTTCAGCGTGGCGTCGGGGAACCATCGGTAGAACGGCTTGCGTGAGTCGTCGAGCACTCGGTGGGGTTTCTTGATCCAGTCCACAAGCCCGGCCTGCTCGCCCCAGAACGCCTCGGGGTCCTTGATGCTGCGGTCGTACTCCTCGCGATATCCCATGGCCCCATCTTGACCCGGATCCGATCCGGAGCGCGCGTGCCGCGCGAAATTCGGTTGCACCGGCCGGGGTACGTCGGACACCCTCATCCGGTGGGGCGACGACGGGTCGCCTCCTGAGCAGAGGAGGGGTGTGACATGCCCACGACTGTCCTTGGCGCGTTCTCAGCCAACTCACCTTCTCACTCATGGAGCAACCCCACCGATGTCACACGACGTCAACTTCACGGACCGCGAGTCCGCTGACCACATCGACCCGTTCTTCGTCTTCGACTTCCAGGCGCTCGACGACCCTGACGGCCTCGGCCACGACGGCAACGAGAGCCAGCGCTGGAGCAACTACTGGGACGTGGAGCGGCTGTGCCGCGGGCCCGAGCCGGTACCCGACTGGGTGGTGACCGACCGCGCCGCCGTCGACACAGAGCTGGGCATCCTCAAGACCGGCAAGGAGGCCGACGTCTTCCTGCTCGAGCGCGCGGTGCCCAACGAGGACGGGACCGGCCCCTCGACGGTGATGGCCGCCAAGCGGTACCGCTCGGAGGAGCACCGCTCGTTCCATCGCAGCAGCACCTACACCGAGGGCCGGCGCACCCGGAACAGCCGCGACGCCCGCGCCCTCGCCAAGCGCACGGCGCACGGCCGCGCCGTCGCCGCGGGACAGTGGGCCTGGGCGGAGTGGGAGGCGATGAAGCGGTTCTGGTCGGCCGGCGTCCCGGTCCCCTACCCCGTGCAGATCGACGGCACCGAGATCCTGATGGAGCTGGTGACGGTCGGCGACGCGGTGGCGCCCCGCCTCGCCCAGGCCAGGCCCGACCGGGACCTGCTGGTGTCCTACTTCGACCAGCTGCGGGAGGCGATGGCCGTGCTCGCCGCGGAGGGTGTGGCGCACGGTGACCTCTCGCCGTACAACATCCTCGCTGCCGGCGAGCGTCTGGTGATCATCGACCTGCCGCAGGCGGTGGACATCGTCGGGAACCCGGCCGGCATGGACTTCCTCATGCGGGACTGCCACAACGTCTGCACGTGGTTCACCGGAAGGGGCCTGGAGGTCGACGAGCACGCATTGTTCGGCGAGCTCCTCGCGGTGGCGTTCTGAAGCCGGGTCAGGCGAGCGGCGGGAGGGTCTGCTGCTGGACCAGCACGCCGCGGAACAGGTCGCCGTGCTCGGCGACCCGGTCGAGCACGTTCCGGATCGTGAAGCCGTCGGGACGAAGCGCCGGGTCGTCGAGCTCGGCCCAGCCGATCGGCGCCGACACGGGTGCTCCCGCCGCGGCTCGCGGGCTGTAGGGAGCGACGAGGGTCTTGTTGACCGCGTTCTGCGTGTAGTCCAGCCGCGCCTTCCCGCCGCGGGAGCGCACCTCCCACTTCCAGCTCAGGAGCTCGGGAACGACCGCGCCGACGGTGTGCGACAGCTTCTCCACCCAGGCGCGCGTCTCGTCGAAGCTCGGCCCGCGGGCGATCGGGATCCACACCTGGATGCCGCGGCCGCCGGTCACCTTGGGGAAGGCCTGCACACCGAGGTGCTCGAACGCCGTGCGGTGCAGCCGCGCGAGCACGAGCACGTCCTCCCACGAGGTCTCGGTGCCGGGGTCGAGGTCGACGAGGGCGTACGTCGGCCTGTGCGGCTGGTCCGTGCGAGAGGTCCAGGCATGCCACTCCAGCGCGCCGAACTGCGCCGCCCACACGACCGCCGCGGGCTCGTCGAGCACCGTGTACGTGATGGTCTCCCCTTCGTCGGCGTCCGGGTTGTCCCAGGCGCCGACCCACTCAGGAGCGTGGTCGGGCCGCTGCTTGTGCCAGAAGCCCTTGGTCCCCGCGCCGTCGGGGTAGCGCCGCATGTTGAGCGCGCGGCCGGCCAGGTAGGGCAGCACGGTGGGGGCGATCCGGGCGGCGTAGGCGAGGAGCTCGCGCTTGGTGACCGGCTCCTCGCCGTCGCGACCCGGGAAGAGCACCTTGTCGAGGTTGGTCACCCGCAGGCTCCGGCCGAAGACGTCCCAGGTCCCCTCCCCGCCCATCGCCTCGAGAGCGACGAGCGCATCGGCGTCGACCGCGGGCGGCGGCGCCTTGAGCTCCACCGAGGCCTCGGCGGGCGGCAGGTCGGACCTCCAGATCCGGTCGGGGTCGGCGCGCACCTCGTCGTTGGTGCGACCGCTCAGCACCGACCGGGGATGCTCGTCCGGGTCCCACCCCTCGACGGCGTACTCGTCGTGCTTGTGGACCAGGATCCACTGCTCCCGCTCCGCCGGCCCGCTCCGGCGTACGAGTGCGAACCGGCCACGCAGCTTCTGGCCGTGCATGTCGACGTGAAGCTCCCCGGCGTCCACGGCCTTGCGCGGGTCATCGGTGCCGTGCGGCTCCCACGTGCCGCTGTCCCAGACGGTGACGTCACCACCGCCGTACTCCCCCTTGGGGATCACGCCCTCGAAGTGGAGGTACTCCATCGGGTGGTCCTCGACGCGGAAGGCGCTGCGGCGGACGTCGGGATCCAGCGTCGGCCCCTTCGGCACCGCCCAGCTGACCAGGGCGCCGTCGACCTCGAACCGCAGGTCGTAGTGCGGGCTGGTGGCCCGGTGCCGCTGCACGACGAAGCGCGGCGGGTCTTCGTCACTCTCGCTCCGCATGCCCTCCCCCATGCCGTTCTGGTTCCCGAGACAGGGACGCTCACACCTCATCATGACCCTGGCTGGGCTAGGTTCGGCCGGATGAGAGAGCAGCGCGGACGCACGGTGGAGGTCGAGAGCCTCGAGGAGTTCGACGAGCGGGTCGCGGCAGGCGCCACCTCCATGAACGGCTGGCACCTCCAGTCGGTGGACCTGAGTGCCCGCGGGCAGGTCCTGCGGAAGCTCGACCCCTGTGGCTCGCTCCTGCTCGGCTGCACGCTCGAGCGGGCCGACGAGGAGAGCCTGCGAGCGCGCGGCGCGCTCGTCTTCCCGGCTGTCCCGCACATCCCCTTCGACGCCTATCGCGCCGGTCTCTACACACCGCGGGAGCTGTACGACGGGCTCGACCGCTCCTACGAGGAGACCGTGGACGCCCAGGTCTACGCATGGTCGAAGCAGGAGCTCACGGTCGACATCAGCCTCGCCCAGGCGCTCCACGACCACGCCATCGACGACGCCCTGCGCGGGAGGATCCGTGGCCGCGAGCTGGTCGGGCTGATGGGTGGGCACTCCCTGCCGCGGGGCAGCGCTGACTACGCGGCCGCAGCCCACCTGGCACACGAGCTCGCCGCGCAGGACCTGACCGTCGCGACCGGCGGCGGGCCAGGTGCCATGGAGGCGGCCAACCTCGGCGCCTACCTCGCAGCCCGTCCTCGCGCCGAGCTCGACGAGGCGATGGGCCGGCTCGCCGCGGTCCCCGGGTTCCGGCCCTCGATCCAGGACTGGGCGCGAACCGCGTTCGAGGTCCTCGACCGGTGGCCGGAGGGCACGCACTCCCTCGGCATCCCGACCTGGCACTACGGCCACGAGCCGCCGAACGCGTTCGCGACCGACATCGCGAAGTACTTCAAGAACGCGATCCGCGAGGACATCCTGCTGAGCGTCGCGGACGCCGGGATCGTGTTCCTGCCGGGCGCCGCCGGCACGGTGCAGGAGGTGTTCCAGGACGCCTGCGAGAACTACTACGCCGACCCGTCCTCGGTCGCGCCGATGATCCTGGTCGGCCGTCGCCACTGGACCGAGCAGGTCCCGGTCTGGCCGCTGCTCGAGTCGCTCGCACGCGGCCGCGACATGGAGTCGGTGGTACACCTCGTCGACGACGTGTCGGAGGTGCCCGCTCTGCTGGCGCGCAGGCGATAGCTAGCGCTTCCGGTAGACCGCGACCGGGAACACCGGGTCGCCCTCGGCCACCGAGCCCCAGGCGCTCCGGCCACTGAAGGAGTCCTGGGTCACGAAGTGCAGTCCCCGACTCGCCAGGACGGCGGCTACCCGGTCGGCGGCGTCGCCTCCGGTACGTCGGACGTGCCCGTGTGCGAGGTCCTTGTCCACCGTCGTCACCAGGTGTCCGCCACTGCGCAGTACCCGTGCTGCCTCCGCGAGCACGACGTCCGCCTCCGCGACGGGCAGCAGGTGCAGGAGCCACACCATCGTCACCACGTCGACGGAGGCGTCGGGGATGGGCAGCCGGTCGGCGGGGGCGACGACCACCCGGCCGGGCAGCCGGCTCGCGGCGACGGTGAGCATGCCGCGTGACAGGTCCGTGACCACCACGTCGAAGCCGCGGCTCGCGAGCTCGGCGGACACGATCCCGGTGCCGCCTGCGACATCGACGAGGAGACCCGAGGCAGGCACGAGCGAGGCGATCAGGTCCGCGGCGGCGCGCGCCCGCTCCGCACCGCCGCGCTTCTCGTCGTACACCTTCGCCTCGGCGTCGTAGTAGGCCGTCCGCTCGGGGTTCACGGCGACGAGCCTAGAGCGACGCTCGTAGCCCGACCACGCGCGGCCTCACGCTTCGGTCGCGGCCAGCTGGCCGCAGGCGCCGTCGATCTCCTGGCCCCGGGTGTCGCGCACCGTCGTGGGGATGCCCTTGGCCTCCAGGCGGCGGACGAACTCCCGCTCGTCCTCACGGCGCGAGGCGGTCCACTTCGATCCCGGCGTGGGGTTGAGCGGGATCAGGTTCACGTGCACCCAGCCCCAGTCGCCGTAGGAGTTCAGCACGTCGGCCAGCAGGTCGGCTCGCCACGCCTGGTCGTTGATGTCGCGCATCATGGCGTACTCGATCGACACCCGGCGCTTCGTGGTGCGCGCGTAGTTCCAGGCCGCCTCGACGGTCTCGTGCACCGACCAGCGCGTGTTGATCGGCACCAGCTCGTTGCGCAGCTCGTCGTCGGGTGCGTGCAGGGAGAGGGCCAACGTGACGGGGATCCCCTCCTCGGCGAGCTGGCGCATCCGCGGCACGAGGCCCACGGTCGAGACGGTGATGCCGCGCGCCGACATCCCGAGGCCGTCGGGCGTGGGGTCGGTCAGCCGCCGGACGGCGCCCATCACGGCCTTGTAGTTGGCCATCGGCTCGCCCATGCCCATGAACACGACGTTGGAGACCCGGCCCGGGCCACCGGGGACCTCACCGCGGGCGAGCGACCGGGCGCCGGCCACGACCTGCTCGACGATCTCCGCGGTCGACATGTTGCGCTGGAGCCCGCCCTGCCCCGTGGCGCAGAACGGGCAGGCCATGCCGCAGCCGGCCTGCGAGGAGACGCACATGGTGACCCGGTCGGGGTAGCGCATCAGCACCGACTCGACGAGCGCACCGTCGAAGAGCTTCCACAGCGTCTTCTGGGTGGTCCCCTTGTCGGCCTGCATCGTGCGAAGCGGCGTCATCAGCTCCGGCAGCAGCGACTCCACGATCGTCGCGCGGTCGCCCGCGGGGAGGTCGGTCATCTGCTCCGGGTCGTCGACGAGACGCGCGAAGTAGTGCGTGGACAGCTGCTTCGCCCGGAAACCGGGCAGCCCGAGGGAGGCGACGAGCTCCTTGCGGTCGGCGGCGGAGAGGTCCGCGAGGTGGCGCGGGGGCTTCTTCCTGCCGCGCGGCTCGTCGAAGACGAGGGGAAGGGTTCGGGTGGGCTCTTCAGACATAACCTTCCCAGTGTCCCACCCGGGTGGTCGAAGGCCGAATTCTCAGCGTTGGGCGTGCGTCACGTCGTTGAGGGCGTGGCCCACGAACCACGCGATGTCGGCGGCCGCCTCGGCAGGGGGCTTCGCCGGCTGCATGACATGGCTGAGCACCAGCCGGATGATCGCGTCGACCGCCGTACGCAGCTCTGTGTCGTCCAGCCCGGTCTCGAAGTCCTGCTCGGCCAACGACTCGATCACAACCGCCGACGCCCCGGCGATCAGGCCCTGTGACTGCGTGGTGAGCAGGGGCAGCAGGTCGCTTCCGCCGGTATGGGCCGACTCCAGGATCGCCTTGAGGAGCGGGTTGGCCGCCGCGACCTCGAGCGTGCCCTGACAGGCACTTCGCAGCGCCTCGACCAGGTCGGTCTCGGCCGCCATCCGCGCGCGTACGACGTCGAGGAACCGGTCGAGCTCGCGCATCACGAGCTCCTCGGCGATACGCGGCTTGGACCCGAGCTCGTTGTAGACCGTCTGGCGGCTCACTCCGACCTCGTCGGCCAGCTTGGCCATCGTCACCGCGCCCCAGCCCTCGCTCGCCGTGATGGCCGCGGCCGCGTCGAGCAGCCGGTCGCGCATCAGGGTGCGCACGGACTCGCGGAAGGGCGAGGGACTCGAGACGGTCATGGCCTCAGGCTATCCGGCACCGGCACGCCCTCTGCTCTCGCTGTCGTCGAGGGGTTCGAAGTCCTGCTGCTCCCGGACCCCGCAGTCCGGGCAGCACCAGTCGGGGTCGATCTGGTCGAACGGCGTGCCTGGCGGCCACCCCTCGCGCGGGTCGCCGCGCTCCTCGTCGTAGACGTACTCGCAGCTGGGGCAGATGAACCGGCTCATGCCGCCCGCGCTCCCTCCGCACGTCCGCCGGAGTACTTCGCGATGATCCTGTCGCGCTTGCGCGGGTGCAGGTTCGCGCGGGTGATGTCGCCGTCGAAGTGGGCGAGCACGCGTGGGTCCATGACCTTGCGCCAGATCGCGGGCACCCAGGTGAGGACGATCATCCCGGCGTACCCGGTCGGCAGCACCGGCGACTCCTTGAAGTCACGCAGGGCCTGGTAGCGGCGCGTGGGGTTGGCGTGGTGGTCGCTGTGCCGCTGCAGGTGGTAGAGCAGCACGTTCGTGCCGATGTTGTTGGAGTTCCAGCTGTGGCTGGGGTTCACCCGCTCGTAGCGCCCGGACTCGGTCCTCTGACGCAGCATGCCGTAGTGCTCGAGGTAGTTGACGGACTCCAGGAGCCAGATGCCGACCACCGCCTGGATCACGAGGTAGGGGAAGATCTGCCAGCCGAAGACAGACATGAGGGCGCCCCAGAGCACGACCGACATCGCCCACGCGCTGAGGATGTCGTTCCTGAGGGTCCACGGTGACTGCTTGCGGCGCTGCAGCCGGCGCTTCTCCAGCCCCCACGAGCTCTTGAGGCTGCCCCAGACGGTGCGCGGCAGGAAGCCCCAGACGGTCTCCCCGACCCGGGAGCTGGCGGGGTCCTCAGGGGTGGCGACCCGGACGTGGTGTCCGCGGTTGTGCTCGATGAAGAAGTGGCCGTAGAAGGGCTGGGCCAGCGCGACCCTTGCGAACCACCGCTCGTGCTGCTCCTTCTTGTGCCCCATCTCGTGCGCGGTGTTGATGGCGATGCCGGCGACCATGCCGATGCCCAGCGACAGCCCGATCTTGTCTGCTACGTCGAGTCCTCCGCTGCTCAGCATCCAGGCGCCCCAGACGAGGGAGAGGTACTGCATCGGGATGAACGCGTAGGTCACCCAGCGGTAGTACCTGTCGTTCTCGAGCCTCTCGAGCACCTCGTCGGGTGGGTTGTTCCGGTCCAGACCTGCGGCGAGGTCGACCAGCGGCACGATCCCGAAGACGAACACCGGGCCGAACCACCAGAACAGGTCGCTCCCCGTGGCGGCGACGAGGCCCCACGCCGCGAACGGCACGAGGGGCATGACCGCTCCCATGATCCACAGGTAACGCTTGCCGTCACGCCACTCGACCTGCGTGGCCGGCATGGACTGCACTGCCATGTCGTCGCTCCTCACTCCGCGGGCGCCGCACCTGCGGTTTACAAAACCGTAGCGACTGTCAAATGGGGTGACAAGGGGGCAACGTTTGTCAATTCCGGCGGTCTAGGCGTCCGCCCGAGCCGCCGGGACCGAGCGGTCCGTCCTGGCGGCGGGTCTAGCCGGGAACCGGCACCTCGATCCGCCACGCGTCGGGCATCTGCAAAGCGGCCCATCGGTCGAGGTCCGGGGCCTGGCCCGTCAGCTCGGCGGTCAGCAGGGTCCACGCCGTCCCGTGGCCGGCCAGCACGATCTCGCCGTCGGGGTTGAACGACAGCAGTCGGCGGACGAAGGGCAGCAGCCTGTCCCGGGTGGCGGCCAGCGGCTCCCAACCCTCCATCGCGGGCTCCTCGGGGTGCTCGAAGGCACGTCGTACGACGGCCGGGAAGTCGGCGAACCACCGGGTGGAGTGCCGCTCGTGCTCACGCAGCGCGGGCACGACGGTGACCTCGGAGGAGGTGAGCCTGCGGGCGGTCTCGAGCGCCTTGGGCTCCGGGGAGGAGAACCACGTGGCCTCCGCGGGAAGCCGGCCGGATCGTCGGAGCGCGTCGATCGCGGGGTACCCGGAAGGGTCCAGCACCCACTCGTGAGGAGGGCGGCTGCGCTCGATCCAGGGCAGGCCGTGCCGGACCAGGTGGAGGGAGCGCAGCGTCGTCACCGAGGGAACCTACCCCGACTCGTGGACCCACCATGCATCGCGAGCACGCACCGTGGCTCAGGCCTGCCTCAGGACACAGGCACGAAGTAGAGCAGGATCAGCCAGGTCGGGGCGACCGTGGCGAGCAGGGAGTCGAGCCGGTCCATGAGACCGCCGTGGCCGGGGATGATGTTGGACATGTCCTTGATGCCGAGGTCGCGCTTGATCACGGACTCGCACAGGTCGCCCAGCGTCGCCATGACGACGGCCACCAGCCCGAGGAGGACACCGACCCACCAGTCACCGTCGAGAAGGTAGACCACGCTGGCCCAGCCGACGACGACACAGAAGACCGCCGACCCGGCGAAGCCTTCCCACGACTTCTTGGGCGAGATGACCGGGGCCATGGGGTGCTTGCCGGCCAGGACCCCGACGAAGTAGCCGCCGATGTCCGAGGCGATCGTCACGAGGATGAACGTGAGGACTCGCAGCGGCCCGTCGTCCGGTCTGAGGAGCAGGGTCACGAACCCGGCCAGGAACGGCACGTAGACCGCGGTGAAGACGGCCGCCGTGGTGTCGCGGACGAAGCCGTCCACACCCTTGCGCAGGCGCCACAGCATCGAGCCGAGGGCCGTGACGGCGAGCGCCGTGACCAGCGCGGGGGCGCCGCCGAGGTAGGCGCCCACGAGCATCACCACCGCCCCGACGACGAGCGGCTCGAACGGCAGGGCGATGTCCTTCTGGGCGAGCGCCTGCTTGAGCTCCCACACGCCCACGAGGATGGCGGCGGTGACGAGCCCGACGAAGGCCGGTTTCCAGAAGAACAGCGAGCCGCCGATGAGGGCCAGCAGCACGACGGCTGAGGCGATGGCGGCGGGAAGGTTGCGTCCGGCTCGTCCGGTCGGGGCCGGCGCGCCCGACGGCGTCTCGGATGTGGTCATGAAGTGGTCAGCGCTCAGACCTCGAGCAGCTCGGCTTCCTTGTGCTTCAGCATGTCGTCGATGGCGTCGGTGTGCTTCTTGGTCAGGCCGTCGAGCCGCTTCTCGGCGCCGGTGACGTCGTCCTTGCCGACCTCGCCGTCCTTCTCGAGCTTGTCGAGGGCCTGCTTGGCGTGACGACGGACGTTGCGGATGGCGATCTTGCCGTCCTCCGCCTTGGTCTTGGCGAGCTTGATGTACTCCTTGCGCCGCTCCTCGGTGAGCTCGGGGAGGACGATCCGCAGGGTCTTGCCGTCGTTGGCGGGGTTCACGCCGAGGTCGGAGTCGCGGATCGCGCGCTCGATCGCGGTCATCGCTCCCATGTCGTACGGCGCCACGATCACCACCCGCGCCTCCGGGACGGTGAAGGAGGCGAGCTGCTGCAGCGGCGTGGGCGTGCCGTAGTAGTCCGCGGTGATCTTCTGGAACATCGAGGGGTGCGCGCGTCCGGTCCGGATCGCCGCGAAGTCCTCACGAGTGACGTCCACGGCCTTGTCCATCTTCTGGTCGGCCTCGTTGAGGGTCTGGCTGATCACGGCTGCTCCTTGATGCTCGTCAGTTTCACGTCGGGTCTCGCCGGGGATCGACCGGGCCGCTGCCCGATCGCCCCGTGGCTGCTTGGTGGGGGTCAGACGGTCCGCGAGACCGTCGTACCGATCTTCTCACCCTGGACGACCCGGGCGATGTTGCCCTCCTCGGACAGGTTGAACACGATCATGCTGATGTCGTTGTCGCGGCTGAGGCTCACCGACGTCGCGTCCGCGACCTTCAGACCGCGCGCAAGGAACTCGTCGTAGGTCAGCGCGTCGAACTTCACTGCGTCGGGGTGGATGTTCGGGTCGGCGTCGTAGACCCCGTCGACGCCCTGCTTGCCCATGAGGATGACCTCGGCCCCGATCTCGAGCGCCCGCTGGGCCGCGACGGTGTCGGTGGAGAAGTACGGCATGCCGGCGCCCGCGCCGAAGATCACCACGCGGCCCTTCTCGAGGTGCCTGATCGCGCGGCGCGGGATGTACGGCTCGGCGACCTGGCCCATCGTGATCGCGGTCTGGACGCGGGTCTCGACGCCCTGCTTCTCGAGGAAGTCCTGCAGCGCGAGGCAGTTCATCACCGTGCCGAGCATGCCCATGTAGTCGGCGCGCGCTCGCTCCATGCCGCGCTGCTGAAGCTCGGCGCCGCGGAAGAAGTTGCCACCACCGACGACGATCGCGACCTGGACGCCCTCGCGGACCACCTCGGCCACCTCCCGGGCGATCGAGTTGATGACATCGAGGTCGAGACCGACCTTGCCACCCCCGAACACCTCACCTGAGAGCTTGAGCAGGACCCGCTTGTAGGCCGTCACTGTGTTTCCCTTCGCACGTGGCCGGGTGGTGCTGACGGACGAAGAGGCCGGTCCGTCGGATGCTTTGCTGCGCTCCACGGACCGGCCTCCTCTGTCTTGTCGATCTTCGGGTGAACCCTAGTTGATCAGGCCCCGACCTCGAAGCGGGCGAACCGCTTGACGGTGACACCGGCCTCGTCGAGGACGGCCTTCACGCTCTTCTTGCTCTCCTGCACCGACGGCTGGTCGAGCAGGGCGACCTCCTTGAAGAAGCCGTTGAGACGACCCTCGACGATCTTCGGGAGCGCCTGCTCGGGCTTGCCCTCCTCGCGGGCGGTCGCCTCGGCGATCTCGCGCTCCTTGGCCACGATGTCCGCGGGGACCTCGTCGCGGGAGACGTACTGCGGCCGCATCGCGGCGATCTGCATCGCGGCGCCGCGAGCGGCCTCCTCGCCGTCGCCTTCGTACTCGACGAGCACGCCGACGGCCGGCGGCAGGTCCGCGGCGCGACGGTGCATGTAGGTGACGACCGGGCCGTCGAACACGGCGACGCGGCCGAGCTCGATCTTCTCGCCGATCTTGACCGCGAGGGCCTCGACGGTCTCGCCGACGGTGGAGTCGCCCAGCTTGACGGCCTTGAGCGCCTCGGTGTCACCGGCCTTCGCCTCGTTGGCGGCCTCGGCGATCTGCTGCGCCGCCGCGACGAACTCGTCGCTCTTGGCGACGAAGTCGGTCTCGGAGTTCAGCTCGACGAGCGCGGTGCCCGCGGTCGCGACGAGCCCGGCGGAGGCGGTGCGCTCGGCGCCGCGCTTCTGCGCCTTGGCCGCGCCCTTGACGCGCAGGATCTCGACGGCCTTGTCGAAGTCGCCGTCGGCCTCCTCGAGAGCCTTCTTGCTGTCCATCATGCCCGCGCTGGTCAGGTCGCGGAGCCGCTTGACGTCTGCGGCGGAAATGTTCGCCATGAGTCTTCTTCGTCCCTCGGGTTCGTGGTGGAGTCGTTGGATGCGGCCCGGGGCCGCTGGCCGGTGCGGGGTGGGTACGACGGTCAGCGGACCGTCGTACCCACCCTCACCTGCGCTCGTTCAGGCCTGCTCGCCCTCAGGGGCGCCGCTCACGGGGGCGTCGCTCGGGGCGGCGACCTCGGTGGCCTCGGCGGTGGCGCCGGTCGACTCGGCGGCCGGGGTGTCGGTGGTCTCGGCGTCGCCGCCGGTGGCCTCGACGGCAGCCTTGTCGGCGTCACCCTGCAGGAGCTCGCGCTCCCACTCGGCCAGCGGCTCCTCGGAGCCGAGCTCGGCGCCGGTCGCGGCCTCGCCGGACTTCGCACCCGAGCGGGCCATGAGCCCGTCGGCGACGGCGTCGGCGACCACGCGGGTCAGCAGCGAGACGGCGCGGATGGCGTCGTCGTTGCCCGGGATCGGGAAGTCGACCTCGTCGGGGTCGCAGTTGGTGTCGAGGATGCCGATGATCGGGATCCGGAGCTTGCGAGCCTCCTCGACGGCGAGGTGCTCCTTCTTCGTGTCGACGATCCACACCGCGGAGGGCGTGCGGGTCATCTCACGGATACCGCCCAGAGTCTTCTCGAGCTTGTCGCGCTCGCGCTTCATCTGGAGCAGCTCCTTCTTGGTGCGACCGCTGCCCGCGACGTTCTCGAAGTCGATCTCGTCGAGCTCCTTGAGGCGGTTGATGCGCTGGTGCACCGTCTGGAAGTTGGTGAGCATGCCGCCGAGCCAACGCTGGTTGACGTAGGGCATACCGACGCGGGTCGCCTGCTCGGCGATCGCCTCCTGGGCCTGCTTCTTGGTGCCCACGAACATCACGGTGCCGCCCTTGGCGACGGTGTCCTTGATGAACGCGTAGCCGCGGTCGATGTAGGCCAGCGACTGCTGCAGGTCGATGATGTAGATGCCGTTGCGCTCGGTCATGATGAAGCGCTTCATCTTGGGGTTCCAGCGACGGGTCTGGTGCCCGAAGTGGACGCCGCTCTCAAGGAGCTGGCGCATGGTGACGACGGCCATGCCGATCGTTCCTCCTGGTCGTATGACCCCCAGGCGCAGGCGCGCACGCGTGGACCTGACGGTCAGCGCGTGCGTCGAATCGCGCAAGCGGGTCGCTCTCAGTTGTCGCAGGGAGACGGGTGTCCCCTGCCCTGACGCCCGGCGCGTTCCCACTCCCGCGACGATGAGCCGAAGGAGACCGATGGGGACGACGCCCGTGGATGAGCCGGCGAGCCGGTTCGGTCACGGAGACGAGCGTGCGAAGTACAACCTGTGCTGAATGCACGGGTTGCCACCGACGAGTTTAGACGAGAACCGCCCGAGGGAGCGAATCGGTGGAGCCGCCTGCCGTCCACAGGAGGCGCCTCGGTGCGGTTTGTCCGCAGGCCAGGGGTTCGCGGTAGGGACGGCGGCCGCTCCCCCGGATGCTCGGGACATGACCGCGACCGTCGTACACCTGCTCACTCTGCTGCTCACCATCCCGCCCGTCCTCGGTGGCCTCGAGCCGCCGGTCGGGGCGCCCATCTCCGTCAGTGCGCCCGGCCCGGCTGGCCTGGCCGGCCCGGTGGGCACGCCCGGTCCAGCCCGGTCGGTGTCCCCGGGCGGATCGCCCGGCTCCGTCACGGGCGTCTGGCCGCTCGATCCCCAGCCGGTCGTGGTCGCGGGGTTCGACCCTCCGCTCTTCACCTACGGAGCAGGGCATCGAGGTGTCGACCTCGCGGGGTCGCGTGGCCAGACGGTGCGCGCTGCCGCGGCCGGCCGGGTCACCTTCGCCGGTTCGATCGCAGGACGCGGCGTCGTCGTGGTGAGCCATGGGGCGACGAGGACGACCTACGAGCCCGTGCACGCCTCGGTCAAGGTGGGCACCGTAGTCGCCGCCGGCGACCGCATCGGCACCCTCCAGGACTTCGCGAGCCACTGTTGGCCCGACATCTGCCTGCACTGGGGACTCATCGAGGGCGACGTGTACCTCGACCCCCTCACCCTGGTCGGTGCGGGCCCGGTGCGGCTGCTTCCTCTGTTCGGTGCCGCACCGGCAGCGGCGCCGAACCAGGCCCCTCGGGCATCACGCTAGGCCCGGGGATGCGCCTGGCGGTACGCCTGCCTCAACCGGTCCGTCGTGACGTGCGTGTAGATCTGGGTCGTGGCCAGGGACGCGTGGCCGAGGAGCTCCTGGACGCTCCGGAGGTCGGCCCCGCCCTCGAGGAGGTGCGTCGCGGCCGTGTGGCGGAGCCCGTGCGGCCCCAGGTCCGGTGCACCCGGCACGTCGGTGAGCCGGGCGTGGACCATCGTGCGCACCGCCCGCTGGTCGATCCTGCGGCCACGCACGCCGAGGAACAGCGCCGGCCCGGACTCCGCGACGGCAAGGTTCGGCCTGCCCCCGGAGAGCCACCTCGCCAAGGCCTGTTCGGCAGGGCGACCGAACGGCACTGTGCGCTCCTTGCGGCCCTTGCCGAGCACCCGGACGACACGTCGCTCCCGGTCGACGTCATCCGCATCGAGCCCGCACAGCTCCCCCACCCGGATCCCGGTGGCGTAGAGCAGCTCGAGGATCGCCACGTCTCGCAGCCCCACTGCGCTCCCGTCGTCAGCACGGGTGGCGGCGGCTTCGAGCAGCTCGCGTGCCTCGTCCCGGCGTAGCGCCGGGGGCAGCGTCCGATGCGCCTTGGGTGACCCGAGCAGGGCGCCAGCGTCGGTCTCGGCACGCCCGGTCCGCTGCGTCCACGCGGTGAACACACGGACGGCGGTGGCCCTTCTCGCCATCGTCGTGCGCGACAGCCCGCGGGTCTGCTGGTTCGCCAGCCAGCTGCGCAAGGTCCGGACGTCCAAGGTCGCGACGTCGGTGTGCCCGAGCTTCGTGGCGTGCTGCAGCATGCCGGCGATGTCACCGACGTAGGCGCGCACGGTGTGCTCGGTGAGGTCACGCTCCGACACCAGGTGCCGCTCGTAGTCGCCCAGCGTTGCCGCCATCGGCTCAGGCAGAAGCCGGTCGTCCGCCTCGCCGGCTGCGCCATCGCCTGCGTCAGCGGCACCGGCGGCAGCGGTGTCATCGCCCGCAGCGGCGGAACGGCCTGCGACGGTGTCGGCTCCGGCGTCGACCGGCCCTCGATCCTGCGTCACCCGCCGAGCGTACGACGTGCGGAGCCGCCACGGCGGTTGCGACGCCGCCGCCCAGTCCGCGGCCGGTCAGCGCCTCCCTCCGCGGCCACTCAGCGCCGTTCCGCGTCGCCCCCCGCGGCCAGTCAGCGGCTCCGTCCGCGGCCCGGATTCGGCCCGGGCTCACTCCTGCGGGGTGGAGCGGCGCCACCCGCGTGACGTCCTCTCGACGAGTCCGAGGGTGTGCAGCCGCTCGATCGCGCCGGGTACGTCCCGGACGGCGATGCCGGCGGTCCGGGAGATGGAGTCGACGCAGGCGGGCTGGAGCACCGGAACCGCATCCAGCACCTGCCGCTCGCGGTCGCTGAGACGGTCCGCGACGAGCGTCGGCCCACGCATCGGCTCGCTGAGGTTGGACCCGCTCGGCGAGAGCAGCTCGAGCACGTCCTCTCCCCGGGTCACGAGCGTCGCTCCCCGGCTTCGGATCAGCTCGTGGACTCCCTGGGACGGAGCACTCGTCACCGGACCCGGCACCCCCATGAGCACACGGTTGAGCCGGACGGCCCAGTTGGCCGTGTTGAGAGCACCGCTGCGCACGGCCGCCTCGACGACCACAGTGCCCTGGGTCAGTGCTGCGATGAGCCGGTTCCGGGACAGGAAGCGCACCTTCGTGGGAGCGCATCCCGGAGGAAGCTCGGAGACCACGAGCCCGGTGTCGGCGATGTAGTCGAGGAGGTTGCGATGTGCCGACGGGTACGCGCGATCCACCCCGCAGGCCAGGACCGCAACGGTGGTGCCTTTCATCGCGAGCGCGCCCCGGTGGGCTGCCTGGTCGATGCCGAAGGCAGCACCCGAGACGACCGGCACGTGGTGCTCCGCGAGATGCGCCGCGATGTCCGAGGAGATCCCCGCGCCGTACGTCGTGGCGGACCTGGAGCCGACGATCGCTGCGGCGCGGTCGCAGGCCTCGTCGAGACGGAGGGACCCCTTGACCCAGAGCCCGAGGGGCGCCCCGCCCCGGCCCTGGAGCGGCTCTGCACGGTCGAGGTCGCCGAGCGCGGTGGGCCACTCGTCGTCCTCCGGGCAGACGAACCGGATGCCTTGTGCCGCGGCGGTCTCGATCTCCTTGGTGGGGTCGAGCCCTCGGAGACGGGCCGCCACGTCGCTGTAGACGCCTGCGATGTCCTGCTCCTCGCGCAGCGCGTCGTAGACCTCGACCGCACCCAGGCGGGCTACCAGGGCGCTGAGCCGGATGTCACCGGGCTCACTGAGCCTGCTCAGGGCGGCTCTTGCCAGACGTTCGCTCATCCGGAGACCGCCTGGAGCGCCGTCAGGAGCAGCGGCTCGCCGGAGCGCAGCCGCAGCGCGGTGTCGACCTCCTGCACCCCGGGGTGGTCGGCGCCTCGCAGGTCAGCCACCGTCCAGGCGAGGCGGTGCACACGGGTTGCGCCGCGGCGGGTCAACAGGCCGGCGTACAGGCGGTCGTCGATGTACTCCTCCGCCTCGGGAGGCAGTCCCCATCGCTCCCTGAGCACCGGGCCCGGGACGGCGCTGTTGAGACGCCAACCAGTGCCGTCGTACCGTCGCGCCTGTCGTTCCCGGGCGGCCGCGACCCGGGCGCGGACGGTCGCGGAGGTCTCGTTCTTCGCCACGGGGTCCTTCATCTCGTGGGGCTTCATCGCCTCGACGTGGCGGGTGATGTCGATCCGGTCCGCGATCGGCCCGCTGATCTTGCGCCGGTACTCGCGGCGGCGGACCTCCAGGCACTCGCAGCGGTTGTCACGGTTGGTCGGGTGGTACTCACCGCACGGGCACGGGTTGCAGGCCAGGACGAACATCGCACGGGCCGGGAAAGTCGCAATCTCCTCGCCGCGGGCAATGGTCACCTCGCCGCTCTCCAGCGGCTCGCGCAGGCCGTCGATGATGTCGGCCTGGAAGAGCGGGAACTCGTCGAGGAACAACGCTCCGGTGTGAGCCCTGCTGACCTCCCCGGGATGCACCCGCCCGCTGCCGCCGCCGAGCATCCCGGTCCGGGTGGCCGAGTGGTGCGGCGCACGGAACGGCGGCCGGTTCATCACGGTCTGTCCTGGCGGGAGGCAGCCGGCGAGCGAGTAGATCGCACTCAGCTCGAGGGCCTCCTCGAGGGTGAGGTCCGGGAGCAGTCCCGGCAACCGCTCGGCCAGCGTCGTCTTGCCTGCACCCTTGGGCCCCGTGAGCATGACGTGATGGCCACCGGCCGCCGCGACCTCGAGCGCATACTTGGCGTCGGCCATGCCAAGCACGTCCGAGAGGTCGACCTCCTCCATGCGGTCCTCACCACGCCAGGACAGGAGCGGCCCTGGGGCAAGCGGCTCCACAGGGGGTGCGTCAGGCACGGGGTCCCCACGCAGGAGCGCCACGACCTGGGCGAGCGACCGCGCCCCGAGCACGCTCATCCCGGGGATCATTGCAGCCTCGCCCACCTGTGGCTCGGGTACGACGACGCGGGAGATGCCTCCGGCGGAGGCGGCCATCGCCATGGGCAGCACACCGGGAACTGCACGCAACCGGCCGTCGAGGGTGAGCTCTCCGACGAACACGACACCGGCAAGCGACGGCACCGGGATCTTCCCCGAGGCGGCCAGCGTCGCCACGGCGATGGCGAGGTCGAAGTGGGGGCCGCGCTTGGGCAGGTCTGCCGGCGAGAGCAGGATCGTGACGCGCCGCGTAGCGGGCCACTCGAACCTGCTGTTGGTCACCGCCGCCCGGCAACGGTCGCGCGCCTCGCTGATCGAGGCGTCGGGCCTGCCCACCATCGCCGTCTTGACGACGCCCTGTGAGACATCCACCTGGACGTCGATGAGGTGCCCGTTCGCACCTTGCAGGGTGATCGTCCTGGCCGTCGCGACGCCCATCAGGCCACACCGCGGACATGGTCGACCTCGACCGGACCGCTGGGCGGGACCAGTACTCCGACCAGGTCGATGCGGACCTCGTCGGGGTGCACCTCGTGGTCGGACAGCCAGCGCGCGGCGAGCCGCCGCAGCCGGGCCGCCTTCTGCTCCGTGACGGCCTCGATCCCCGACCCGTAAGCCAGGCTCGAGCGGGTCTTGACCTCGCAGACGACCAGGACGCGGCCGTCGCGAAGCACCAGGTCGACCTCGCCCAGGTCACAGCGCCAGTTGCGGTCGAGAAGCACCATGCCCTGCTCGATGAGATGCCTTGCGGCGAGCGCCTCGCCGTACGCCCCGAGTGCGGAACGCTGTCGTGCAGTCGTTGTCATCGCGAAACCTCCTGACGGAAGGCTCGCGCAGTTCGGCGACACTCCCCCGTCCCCGGCGACGCCCCTGGGGACATCTCGAACGCGAACGGCCCTGTGCACAAGATCCGGCTGGGAGCCTTGCCGGCCGATCGGGCGGGCGATGGATCAGTAGGTACCTGTGCCCACGACGTTCTGGGAGTCGTCGCACGCCAACCGCTGGAGAGGGACGTTCTCGATCCGGGCGACGCCCGTGTCCTTGACCACCCCGTTGTTGGGCAACGGCAGGAACGGCAACCCCAGGTCGAGCGACTGGAAGGAAACGGTCACCGTCACCAGAGACCCGACGACGGGCGCGGACTGCGTGACGCCTCCCTCGGTGTGGTAGCGCCGCGTCACCGTGGGTGGTGCGGACCCGAGGGCAGGCCCGTCGGCGGCCTGGATCGCACCCGCCTGGGTGCAGCCCCAGTCCGAGCCGACGACCAGCCGCCGAGCAGCCTCGCGTGCTGCAGCGGCCGCTGTCTCCAGGGACCAGTACAGGTAGCCGTACTGGATGATGCCGAAGATCACGAGCATCACGAGGGGCAGGACGAGTCCGAACTCGAGCGCCGCGGCGCCTCGCTCCGGGCGGTCACCGGCACGGCAACGCCGACGGTTGCAGCGAACGACGCGGGAGAGTCCTCCGGAGCCGGGCTCGCGCATCACTTCACCAGCTTCACGAGCTTCGGACCGACCCCGACGTAGTCGGTGGTGGGGCCGTCGTAGGTGTCGGCCACCAGGGGCAAGGAGGCCGGCTCGATCGTCATGAACCGGACCGCCTTCAGGGTCTGGCCGTCAGCGCTCATCATCAGGCCGTGCTGGACGTTGCTCTGCGCCAGCCCGAGGCCGGCCATGAGCGAGTTGAGCTCGTCCCAGAGCATGTCGTAGACGCTCCACCCGCTCGGCGCATCCTGGGTGATGAAGATCGGTCGGAAGGTCAGGATGGGGTAGTCGCCCCCCGAGGTGGGAGTGAGCGGCGTGCTCATCACCGGCACCCACATGAACCTGTGTGACTTGTACACGTCCGGGCTGAGCGCGTTCTGCGGCGTCACGACGGGCAGACCGTTGGTGATGTAGGAGCTGAGCCCGAAGAACATCTGGTCGTGGAGCACGGACGAGTCGAGGACGAACTGGTCGAACGTGTCGTCGTTGATGGTCACACCCCGCACTGTCGCGGTAGGGCCTGTGCAGGGCCGGCTGGACGAGCACACCAGGCGTCCGGCGGACCCTCCGCTCTCCGCGCCCAGCATGCCCTCGGTGAACGAGCTCGCGATGAACGCGTCGTTGCCCTGCAGCCGGACGCAGTTGGGCGTGCCGGTCGGGTTGGGCACGTCGAGGACGTGCGGCGGAGTGTTGGAACACGAGAAGAGGTTGGTCGGGTCGGAGGCCGTTGCCACGGCGCCGTCCGCAGTCAGGCTCGGGGCCGTGACAGAAACCAGGTTCGGGTGCTGCACGAGAGGGTGGTCGAGGCCGATTTGAAGGTTCCGCTGGAGCGCTGTCGCCCGGTCCGTCGTGTCCCCACGAGGACTGTCGAGAAGCCGGCCACAGCCGAGCGCCTCAGCCCCCGACGGCATGGTGACGTCGAGCGAGGCGGCGTTCGACCAGTCGCGCGTCGCCGACAACGGCTGCTTGACGCCGACCTTGACCTCCCAGGTGCCGGGGTTCTGCATCACGGCGTCGGGCAGCACCCCGGTCACGGTCGCTGAACCGGTCAGGTCGAGCGGATCGGTGAGCACGGGGAGGCTGAGCGACAGCGCCTGCACCGGGCTCCCGGTGTCGGGCCCCTTGTGGAAGAAGACCTGGACGTCGCTGAGGACCCCCCAGTTCGCCCCGGCGATCGTGAAGCTCGCCGGCGTGGAACCCGACACGACCTGAGAGGGAACGGTGGCTATGGAGGACAGAACCGGCCCGTTCGTCGTCGTGGTGGCGTAGGAGCTCGGCCACGCCGTGCCGGCGACCGACCCGTCCGGCGTGAGCGGACCTGAGGTGACGTAGTTGATCGGCAGGATCCCGGTGACTGCATCTCCCGCGTTGGGCACGTTGCCGACGGCGCTGAGCAGACACGGCACGGAGAGCCCCATCGGCAGTAGGTTGCCGGGTGAGCTGACCTGGGCGATCGCCATCTTCTGCTCGGTCCTGCCATCGACGCCGGCGAGCTTGCCGAAGCTGAAGTCGACGCGTGCCTTCGGACCGACGACCTTCACCTGGGTGCTCTTGGGGAAGGTGACCGAGCTGTCGGCGATCAGCTGCTGCGCGTAGGTCTGGATCGGCGCCGAGCTCGGCGTGGTGCCGGACGGGCAGGAGGGGATGCTCGGGGTTCAGCTGCAGCTGTCCCGGCAGGGTGTGGCAGGCGATGTAGTAGGCGACGTACTTGGCCGCCTTCAGCTTGGACGCGTTGTCTGTGGCGGGCAGGTTCCGGGCGGCCAGCAAGGCCGCTTTGTCGGCCTGGACCTGAAGGTCTCCACGCCGGGCCCAGGTGCTGCCGAAGTCGATGACGAAGGCGGAGATCAGCATGAGGACGATCGCGACCAGGCCTGAGATCACCGCGATCGCCCCGCGCTCGTCACGCGAAGAGCCGCGCTGGGCGGGCATGTCCCGGTTCATCCTCAACACAGGCTCGTGGTGAGCCCGGCGTTGTCGAGCGTGATGGCGGCGTGAGTCACCGTGGGCTCGCCTGTGCCGTCAGAAGGGGGCACGGTGACCTTGACGTCCACCAGGACGCCGGCCGTGGGCAGGACCTCGACAACCTGGGCCGTCACCCAGCTGGCGTCGATCGGTACACCGAGGCCCGCGATGTTGTTCGCGACGGTGGTCTCGACTCGGGAGACGAGCTCCGTGCACGTGAAGACACCGCGGACCTGAGACGACGCGACGCGGGGCTCGTAGGGATCCTTGTGCTGGGCGTCCCAGAGACGTTCCCCCAGGGCGAAGGTCCCGACCATCAGCGGGATCAGGAAGAACGAGATGACCAGCGCGGCTTCGACGACCACCGCACCGCGCTGGTCCCGTCGGCGGCGCCACAGCGCGCGCAAGGGGTTGCTGCTCAAGTCGTCCCCTCCCAAAGACAGACTCAAACCGGTCCCCTCCCAAGGACCGGTCAGCAGAAGCCCCCGACTCACTGCTCAGTTTGTGAGACGCGGCAGCTCGAGACCTGACACGCATCTGCTGTCCTCAGGCAAAGGCCCTCCGGACAGCAACGGGGAAGTTACCCACGCCACACCGCACGAAACAGCGCGAAAGTAAAGAAATCAGCCCTTCGGGGGCTCGAGGTCGGACTCGCTGAGCTCCTCGACGTTCACGTCCTTGAAGGTGAGCACCTTCACGTTCTTCGCGAACCGGGCGGGACGGTACATGTCCCACACCCACGCGTCGGTCATCGAGACCTCGAAGAAGACGTCGCCGGCCTCGGTGCGGGCCTTCACCTCGACCTGGTTGCACAGGTAGAACCGCCGGTCGGTCTCCACGACGTACTTGAAGATACCCACCACGTCGCGGTACTCGCGGTAGAGCTGGAGCTCCATCTCGGTCTCGTACTTCTCGAGATCCTCGGCGCTCATCGTGCGTCCTCCGCTTCCAGAACCTGCATGGGGTCTTCCTCGTGCTCATTGTCACCGACGCCCTCGACCCGACGCACGTTGACGAACCGCCGACGGTGCACCGGGCAAGGGCCGTGCTCGGCGAGCGCGGCGCTGTGGCTCGCCGTGATGTAGCCCTTGTGCGTCGCGAAGTCGTACTCCGGGTAGACCTCGTGCAGCTCGGTCATGATCCGGTCCCGCGTGACCTTGGCGATCACCGATGCAGCCGCGATGCAGGCGGCCACCCGGTCACCCTTCCACACAGCGAGCCCGGGCACTTCCAGCCCGTCCACGGGGAAGCCGTCGGTCAGCACGTACGACGGGCGTACGTCGAGCCGTGCCAGCGCGCGACGCAGCGCCTCCACGTTGGCGACGTGCATGCCCATCCGGTCGCACTCCCCTGGCTCGATCACCACCACCGACCAGGCGGTCGCACGTCGAAGCACCTGCTCGTAGCAGCGCTCGCGCGCCAGCGGGGTGAGCAGCTTGGAGTCGGCGAGCCCAGGGACCTCGCCCCGACGCCCCTCGGGCAGGATCACGGCGGCCGCGACCAAGGGTCCGGCACAGGCGCCGCGACCCGCCTCGTCCACGCCGGCGATCGGGTCGAGGCCGGCACGCCGCAGCGCCCGTTCGTACCCGTAGAGGCCTGCATCGCGGCGAACGGTCAGGCCACGAGGCAGGGCGGTCATGGCGCGGCGCCCACCGTGTCGAAGGTCGCCGGACGCTCCAGCACCTTCCCGTGGCTCCATGGCCACACGACCACGAAGACCTTGCCGACCACGTCGTCGACGGGGATGAAGCCGCCACCCGGGTCACCGAGATGGACGCGGGAGTCGGCGGAGTTGGAGCGGTTGTCGCCCTGCACCCACACGTAACCGTCGGGGACCTTCACGTCGAAGCGGATGAGCGAGGGCTTCTCGCCCTCGGCCAGGTAGGACTCCTCGTGGAGCGGGACCCCGTTGACGGTGAGCCGACCGTCGGAGTCGCAGCACACGACCCGGTCGCCGCCCACGCCGATGACCCGCTTCACCAGGTGCCCGCCGGTCGGGTAGAGGCCGAACATCTCGAGCGCCCGCGCAACAGTGCTGTCAGCGGAGCGGACCTCGTCGGAGCTGAGCCAGCCGCCCGGGTCGGAGAACACGACGATGTCCCCCCGCTCCGGCTCTCCGGCCCAGTAGGAGACCTTCTGCACGAGGATCCGGTCGTCGAGGACGAGCGTGTCGTTCATGGAGCCGGACGGGATGTAGAACGCCTGCACGAAGAACGCCTTGATCACGATCGCGAGGACCAGCGCCATGCCGAGCAGCAGGAGCATCTCCTGCCAGATCGGCAGCTGCCGGCGATCCGTGACACGGGCTGAGGCCGAAGTCGCGCCGTCGGCGTCCTCCGTGGAGGACTCGGGCCCAGGAGCCACCTGGGAAGCAGAAGACCGCGACCCGGACTCGGGATCGCGGTCGACGTTCTGCGGCGCGTTGTCGGTCACGCAGTGAGCCTAACCAACCATCGGTCAGCTGGCGGGCGTAGCCTCGCGCTTCTCCTTGATCTTGGCAGCCTTGCCGCGCAGGTTGCGCAGGTAGTACAGCTTGGCGCGGCGGACGTCACCGCGGGTGACGACCTCGATCTTGTCGAAGATCGGCGAGTGCAGCGGGAAGGTGCGCTCGACGCCGACGCCGAAGGAGACCTTGCGGACCGTGAAGGTCCGGCCGACGCCCGAGCCCTGCAGACGGATGCAGACGCCCTGGAAGACCTGGATACGCGAGCGGTTGCCCTCGACGACCTTCACGTGGACCTTGAGGGTGTCACCGGCGCGGAAGGCGGGGATGTCGTCGCGCTTCGCGGCAGCTGCGATCGTGTCGATGGCGTTGGTCATGTTGTCTCCTCGTCGGCGCCACAGGCCACCCACGGTCTGGTCTTGCGGGTTCGGTGTCGGTCCGGGTGTCATCGCACGGTGCGCCCCCTGTGGCAGGTGGACCGCCGGCTCACGCCGCCTCGAGGGCGCACGTGCAGCCGTGATGCGCTGGACCGAGGGTCAAGTCTGCCACAGCGCTCACTCGGGGGTGAAATCGGCGAGGACCTCCCGGTCGCGCTCGCTCAACGCCTCCTCGGGCATCCGCGCGATCAGGTCGGGCCGCCGCTCCGCCGTACGCCGGAGGGCCTGGTCGCGGCGCCACCGGGCGATCTGCGCGTGGTGGCCGCTGAAGAGCACCTCGGGAACGTCGAGGCCCCGCCAGCTCGGCGGCTTGGTGTAGACGGGGTACTCCAGGAGTCCGTCCCCACCGTGCGACTCCTCGGCGAGCGACTCGGGGTTGCCCATGAAGCCGGGCAGGAGGCGTACGACGGCCTCGACCACGACCAGCGCGGCGACCTCGCCGCCGTTGAGCACGTAGTCGCCGATCGACACCTCCCGGACCCGCATCCGGGTGCGGGCGTGTTCCATCACCCGCTGGTCGATGCCTTCGTAGCGTCCGCAGGCGAACACCAGCCAGTCCTCCCGGCTGAGCTCCTCGGCGAGGCGCTGGGTGAGCGGCTCGCCGGAGGGCGTGGGAACGAGCAGCAGCGGGTCCCCCGCGCCCGCTGCCGAGATCTCGTCGAGCGCCTCACCCCACGGCTCGGGCTTCATCACCATGCCGGCACCCCCGCCGTACGGGGTGTCGTCCACGGTGTGGTGCCGGTCGTGGGTCCAGCGCCGGAGGTCGTGCACTCGTACCTCGAGCAGACCGGAGGCCTGCGCCTTCCCCGCCAGGGAGAGGTTCAACGGGGAGAGGTAGTCGGGGAAGATCGAGACGACGTCGATGCGCATCGCTCAGGCGCCGCCTTCCTCGTCCTCCACGGCAGGGGTGATGAGTCCGGGAACGTCCTCGACGAGGATCCGGCCGGCTTCGAGGTCGACCTCCGGCACGAACCGGGCCACGAACGGCACGAGGATCTCCCGCCCGTCCCCGGCACGCACCGACAGCAGGTCCTGGGCGGGGCCGTGGACCACCTCGGCGAGCTCTCCCACGTCCGCGCCGTCGGTCGTCACGACACGAAGGCCGAGGAGCTGGTGGTCGTAGAACTCGTCCGGATCCGCCGGCGACTCGGCGGGGTCCACCTCGACCGCGAGGAGCAGGCCCCGGACGGCCTCGGCCAGGTTGCGGTCGGTGATCTCCTCGAAGCAGACCAGGAGCCGCGACTGGTGCCACCGCGTCGTCCGGACGGTCAGTGCGGTGGGGCGTCCGGGCCCGTGGACCGCATCGCCGTGCGGCGTCTGGGTCCGCAGCACGGCGCCGACGCCGAACCGTCGCTCCGGCTCGTCGGTCCGGAGCTCGATCGAGAGCTCCCCCTTGACGCCGTGCGGCTTGCCGATACGGCCGACCACTACCTCCGTGCCCGCCATGAAACCTCTCTGTCTTGGAGAAG
The DNA here is from genome assembly GCA_963721165.1 of uncultured Actinomycetota bacterium. Classification (GTDB taxonomy): domain Bacteria; phylum Actinomycetota; class Actinomycetes; order Propionibacteriales; family Nocardioidaceae; genus Nocardioides_C. Next base: position 211,322 of record CAVRIE010000005.1, read on the forward strand.
ACGAATGGGGAGGCCGGTGTGGCCTCCCCATCCCATCTACTGCCCAGCTCTGGTCACCCAGCCCTGGTCAGCGAAGTGCTGAACGCTCAGCGCCGCCGGTCGACGTCGACGAAGTCGACCCGGACCCCGCCGCGGCCCGCGAGCGCACTGAGAACCGTGCGGATCGCGGTGGCCGTGCGACCACCGCGGCCGATCACCTTGCCGAGGTCCTCGGGATGCACGCGCACCTCGAGGACCGAGCCACGGCGCAGCTGCTTGTCGCGGACGGTGACGTCGTCGGGGTTGTCGACGATGCCCCGGACCAGGTGCTCGAGCGCGTCGGTCAGCATCGCGATCAGGCCTTGTCCTCGGACTGAGCCTTGTCCTGGGCCTCGGCGTCAGCAGCCTTGACCTCGTCGGCCTCGGCCTGCTCGGTCGCACCCTCGGGGGTCTCGACTGCGGGCGTCTCCGTGGCGGCGGGCGCCTCGGCGGCCTCCTCCTTCGGAGCCTCGGCCTTCTTGGCCTTCTTGGTGACCGCCTCGGCGCGAGGCTCGCTGGCGGCCTCCTTCAGCGCCTCGTTGAAGATCTCGGCCTTGTCCCGCTTGGGGGCGGCCGTCTTCAGGGTGCCCTCTGCGCCGGGCTCCCCCTTGAACGTCTGCCAGTCGCCGGTGACCTTGAGGATCGCGGCAACGGCCTCGCTCGGCTGAGCGCCGACACCGAGCCAGTACTGCGCCCGCTCGGACTTGACCTCGATCAGCGAGGGCTCCTCCTTGGGGTGGTACTTGCCGATCTCCTCGATGACCTTGCCGTCCCGGCGCTTGCGGGAGTCGACGACGACGACACGGTAGTGCGGCGCACGGATCTTGCCCATGCGCTTGAGACGGATCTTGACTGCCACGGGTGTGGTGTCTCCTTGAGAGCTTGTGAGTGGGTGAGCGCCTCGAACCAGGTGGGGCCAAGCGCGAGAACGCTGCGCTGTGTCACGCGCAACCGGGTGAGAGGGTCCGGTGCGCACGACTCGGTCGCACATTCTGCCAGACAGCCCCGCCCCGTCTCCAATCGAGCGTTCGACCGCTCAGGAGACCTCCCCGGTCGCGAGCAGTGCGTCGCGCTGCCGACGGCGCTCCCGCTGCTCGTCCGGGTCGGGAACGGGTACGGCGGCAACCAGCCGCTGCGTGTAGGGGTCCTGGGGGTCGAAGACGATCTGCTCCCGCGGCCCGACCTCGACGAGCTGGCCGTACTGCATCACCGCGATGCGGCTGGCCAGCATCTCGACGACCGCGAGGTCGTGGCTGATGAACAGGCACCCGAAGCCGTGGTGCTCCTGGAGCTCCTGGAACAGGTCGAGGACCCGGGCCTGGACCGAGACGTCGAGCGCGGAGGTCGGTTCGTCGGCCACCAGCAGCTTCGGCTCGAGCGCGAGCGCCCGCGCGATGCCGACGCGCTGCCGCTGACCTCCCGAGAGCTCGTGGGGGTAGCGGTTACGCATCGACCGGGGCAGCTGGACGTCGTCGAGCAGCCGCTCCACCCGCTCGTTCAGCTGCTTGCCGCGCAGCTTCTCGTGCAGGTAGAGAGGCTCGCCGATCGACTCACCGATGGGCAGCCTCGGGTTCAGCGAGGACCCCGGGTCCTGGAAGACGATGCCGACCTGCTTGCGCAGAGGCCGCAGCTGCTTGGACTTGACGCCGACCATGTCGACGCCCGCCACCGAGAGGGAGCCGCCCGCGATGGGGAGCAGACCGACGACTGCTCGCCCGATGGTGGTCTTGCCCGAGCCGGACTCACCCACGAGGCCGACGACCTCACCGTGCCCGATGGTGAGCGAGACACCGTCGACGGCCCGGAACACCGGCTGGGACCCCCGCTTGGGGTACTCCAGCACCAGGTCGCGCATCTCGACGAGGTGGGCTCCCGCCGGCTCGCCGGACGCGGAGGACCCAGCGGACTCAGCGGGCGCCGCGGCCGGCCCGGACCCGGCGGCTCCTCGACGGAACATCTCGTCGCTGTGGTCGCCGTTCTCCCGGCCCTCCAGGGCGGCCGCGTGCCGGCCGAAGTGAGGCACTGCCGCCAGGAGCTGCTTGGTGTACTCGTGCTGGGGACGGTAGAAGATCTGCTCGGCCGAGCCGGTCTCGACGATCCGGCCGTCCTTCATCACGATGATCCGGTCGGCCATGTCCGCGACCACGCCCATGTCGTGGGTGATCAGCACGATGCCGGCGTCGATGCGCTTCCGCAGGTCCCGCATCAGCTTGAGGATCTCGGCCTGCACCGTCACGTCGAGCGCGGTGGTCGGCTCGTCGGCCACGAGCAGGGTCGGCTCACACGCCAGCGCCTGGGCGATCATGGCGCGCTGGCGCTGGCCGCCGGAGAGCTGGTGCGGGAAGCTCTCGAAGCGCCTCTCCGGCTCGGGGATCTCCACCAGCCGGAGCAGCTCGATGGCGCGCTCCTTCGCCTCGCGCGGGTTCATCGTGAAGTGCGCACGCAGGGTCTCCACGATCTGGAAGCCGATCGTGTAGACGGGGTTCAGTGCGGTCATCGGCTCCTGGAAGATCACCGAGATCTCGTTGCCGCGGACCTCCCGCTTGGCGGCCTCCGAGAGACCGAGCAGCTCTCTGCCCTTCAGCCTGGCGCTTCCGGTGGCCCGCCCGTTGGGGGGAAGGAGACCGACGAGCGCCATCGAGGACTGGGTCTTGCCCGAGCCCGACTCGCCGACGATCGCGAGCACCTCGCCGGCGGCGACGTGGTAGCTCACGTCGATCGCCGCGGGGTACCACGCGTCGTCGACCCAGAAGTTGACGTTGAGGTCCTCGACCTCCAGGATCCGGCCCTGCGCGCCCGTCGAGGGCTGCATGCTGCTGGTCACCGTTCACCTTCCTGAGTCGAGATGCGTTCTGCGAGAGTGGCGCCATGGGAGAGACCACGACATACCGGTCGTCCTTCTCGCGCGTGCTCGCGGTCGTGACGATCGCGCTGTGCGCGGCGGTGCTGGCCTCGCTCGCCCTCACCGCCGACCGCGAGACGACCACGACGTACGCCGCGCCGGTCCTCCTCGTGGCGCTCCTGGCCTGGGTCGCCTACTGGCGGCCTCAGGTGGAGGTCAGCGACGGCGGCATCGTGCTCCGCAACGTCTGGCGCACGGTCGAGGTGCCGTGGCCCGCCCTCGAGGACGTGGACAGCCGGCTGGGTCTCCGGCTCGTCACGGCCTACGGCGACTACCAGGCCTGGGCGGTGCCGGCGCCCCGGCGTACTCGTGGCAGCCGGGAGGTGCCCACCACCGACGCGGCGGCACTCGTCCTCGCCCGGTGGGAGAGCCTCCGCAGAGCGGGCTACCTCGACCACCCGCGTCTCGAGAGGCCGCGAGCCAGGACCAGGATCCACGTCGTGTCGCTCGCAGCGGCATCGGCCCTGCTCGTGCTGAGCGTCGCCGGCGTTCGCACTGTGAGGCGGGACCCGTGGACGTCATGGCGTGCCCTTCTCTTCGGGCTTGCCGACGCGCTCAGCGTCCAGGGCGCGCTGCATCCGCCGCGCTGACGGGATCCGTCGCTGGCGGGGGTCGAACGCGTCCCGGAGTCCGTCGCCGATGAAGTTGACCGACAAGGCGATCACGATGATGAACAGACCCGGCCACCAGAACAGCCACGGGCGGGTGGCGAAGGCGGACTGGTACTCCGAGATCATCGTGCCGAGCGACACGTCCGGCGCGTTGATGCCGAAGCCCAGGTAGCTCAGCGCGGTCTCGAGCAGCACCGCGGCCGACATGAGCAGCGTGGCGTTGACGATGATCACGCCGATGGCGTTGGGCAGCATGTGCTTGCGGATGATCCGGAAGTTGCTCGCCCCAGCCACACGCGCGGCGTCGACGAACTCTCTCTCGCGCAGGCTCAGGAAGTCGCCGCGCACAAGACGTGCCATACCGGTCCACGTGATCAGGCCGAGGGCGACCGCGAGCCAGATGGCACCGCCGGACCCGGCGAGCTTGCCGAGCACCGCGCCGATGACGATCACCGGGAAGGTGATGATCAGGTCGGTGAACCGCATCAGCGCCTGGTCGGTGCGGCCGCGGAAGAACCCGGCCGTCGCGCCGACGGCGATGCCGACCACGGTGGAGAGGATCCCGATGATCACCATGACGGTCAGCGAGGTCTGCACGCCCTTCATCGTGCGGGCGAAGATGTCGCGGCCGATGGTGTCCTGGCCGAACGGGAAGTCGCCGATCTCGAAGCCGGTGCCGCCGAGCCAGGTCGGCAGGTGCATGGTCGGGGCACCACCGGGGTTCGCCACCGGGTGGAGACCGGTGTGGTCCCACTTCCACCAGCCGGGCACCGGGCCGAACCCGATCGAGGTGAAGGCGAGCAGGGCCACGAGCGCGATGGTGACCAGGCCGACGATCGCGCCCTTGTGGCGCAGGAACCGTCTGCGGACGATCTGGCCCTGCGAGAGCCCCTCGACCTCCTTGAGCTCGATGGCGTTCTCGAGCCGGTCCCGCTCCGGGTCACCCGGCATGTTGGTCGGGGTCGTTTCGATGGTCATGCGTTCACCCGGATCCGTGGGTCGAGGACGGCGTACAGCAGGTCGGCGACGAAGTTGGCCAGGACCGCCAGGACGCCGACGATCAGCAGGTAGGCCATGATCGGGTCGATCTCGTCGCCCCTCAGCGAGACGACGAAGAGCCGGCCCATGCCGAACCAGTTGAAGATCGTCTCCGTGATCACCGCACCGCCGATCAGCGTGATGATGTCCACCGGGACGATCGACGCGAGCGGGATCAGCGAGTTGCGGAAGGCGTGCCGCATGATCACGGTGCGCTCGGTGAGGCCCTTGGCCCGCGCGGTGCGGATGTAGTCCTGGTTCATCACCTCGAGCATGCTGGCCCGGGAGTACCTGGTGTAGCCCGCGAACGAGATCAGCACCAGGGCGATCGTGGGCAGCAGCAGGTGGGTGAAGGAGTCGAGGGTCTCGACCCAGAAGCTGCCGGTCATTCCGGGTGTCTTCGGGCCGATCGTGGCGATCGGGCGGCCCTTGATCAGGTTGGACTCGGAGTAGACCTGCCACACCGACATGACCCGGTCGATGAAGAGCAGCACCGCCACGGGGATCGCGGTGATCACCGCGGTGCGGGCGGACTGCTTCCAGTCGGGCCCGCCCCACGCCCAGCCGACGACGACGGCCACGAGGATGGTCAGGGCGAGCAGGGCGAACATGATCGGCCAGCTCGCTCCCACGTAGTAGTAGAAGTACTGCAGCGGGTAGTACAGCGCGACGCCGATGGCCGCGGTCGTCAGTGCCGCGTTGCGGGCGCGTTTGTTGCGCAGTCCCGTGGACAGGTGGGTCGCGAGGAACGCTGTGCCGCCACCGAGTACGGCGATCGCCACGATGCCGATGCCGGGGTCGTTCAGCCAGCCGGTCGCCTCGATGTAGAACAGGACCGCCAGGGTCACCAGGCCGGCCACCCCGAAGACCCGGAGCCGTCGGGCGCGGGCGCCACCGGCGATGCCGGCCCAGACGAGTCCCGAGACGAGGGAGATGCCGATCATCGTCGGCCAGCTGACATGTGGGTCGGCGAGGAACGAGTTGAAGCTGATCGCGCCGTACTGCTTCAGCAGCACCGCGACCCAGAAGACCGGCAGCGAGTAGAGCAGGAACGACAGGAACGTCACGCTGTAGTCGAAGCCGCTGTACTGCCGCAGCGCGCTGACGATGCCGACGGCGATGCCGACGAGGATCGCCATCAGGGTCGCACCGGCCACCAGCTGGATGGTGGTGGCGATGGCGCCGCCGAGCATGTCGGTGACCTCCTGACCCGAGCGCCAGGCGGTGCCGAGGTCGCACTGCCCGATGAGCGCACTTGCTGGCTCCCGCGACCCAGTCGACGTAGCGGGTCACCACAGGCTCGTCGAGCTGGAGCTGCGCGATCCGGCCCTCGATGAGCTGGGCCTTGTTCGGTGCGGTGCTGGTGCGGAGGTCGCTGAGCGGGTCGATCGCGATGTCGGTCAGGACGTACATCACGAACGTCGAGGCGAGCACGACGAGCGCCGAGGTGACGAACCGCCTCAGGATGAAGGTGAACATCTAGTGCCTCACGGTTTCTTCAGTGTTCGACGCGGGTCGAGACCGGGAGCAGCGCACGCGGCGCCCCCCGTGCACCCGGTTGGGGGTGTTGCCGCCGAACGGCGACAACACCCCCTCGCGGTCTTCGTACTGCTGTGGCTACCTCAGCTGGCGCTGCCGGCCTTCCAGTCCCAGAATCCGTGGAAGATGGTAGGCGCGAGCTTGATCGGCTGCACGTCGGAGATGTTCTTGTTGTGTGCAGTGACGCTCGGGAACTGGTAGAGCGTGACACCGAATCCGTCGGACCACAGGGCCTTCTCGACGTCGATCTGGATCTGGAGCTGACGATCCGGGTCGGTCGTGGTCTGCAGCTCGTCGAAGAGCTTGTCGACCTTGTCGCTCTTGAAGCCGCCGAAGTTGTTGCCGCCGGTGCTGCGGTAGTTGGCGTCGGCCTCGGTGACCGCGGTGGAGGTCGACTGCCAGCCGAACATGCTGGCGTCGTAGGTGCCGCTACCGAGGAGCGAACCCCAGTCGGCGTTGCTCTTGTCGACCACGTTGATCCCGGCCTGCTTCGCGGACTGACGGATCAGCTCGTAGGCCTGCTCACGTCGCACGTTGTCGGCGGCGAAGAGGAACCGGACGTTGACCGGCGTCTTGACACCCGCCTGCTTGAGCAGCTGCTTGGCGCCCGCGATGTCGACCTGGTCGAAGTCCTTGGAGCCGTTCTGCGAGGCCATCTCGTCGTAGCCGGGAGCGCCCGGGGTGATGGTCTGCGACTCGCGGATCTCTGCGTCGGGCTGAAGCGGCTTGATCAGCTTGTCGATGATCTCCTGACGGGGAACCGTCTTGAGGAACGCCAGCCGGACGGCCTTGGCCTTCTCCGCGTCGCCGCCGTAGGTCTTCGGGTCGAACGGACCGCCGTTGTTGTAGGTCAGGTCGATGTGCTCGTACGTCGCCTCGACACCGGTCTTCACGTCGACGCCGTCGATGCCCTTGAGCGCCTGGAGCACGTCCGGGCTCGACTGCGGCGAGATCAGGTCGAGCTCACCGTTCTGGAGAGCCTGCACGGAGGCCAGCGGGTCCTCGTTCCAGCGGATCGTGACCTTCTTGATCTGCGGCTTGTGGTCACCCTTGTAGTCGGGGTTCGCCTCCAGCGTCATGAACTGGTTCTTCTCGAACGCCTTCATCACGTAGGCGCCGTCGGAGAGCCGCAGCAGCTCGTCGTCCGGGTAGGAGTTGTAGTCGAAGCCGCTGTTCCAGAAGTTCGCGATCTTCGACAGGGTGTTGTTGTCCTTGTCCTGGACCGCCTTGACCAGGGCGTCCTTGGCCTCCTGCGGGTCCTTGATGCCCAGCGCCTTCATCGCGGTGGCGTGGGCCGGGACGCCCATGTCGAAGTTGACCTCCCAGTCGGCGAACGGCTTGTCGTAGACGAAGGTGATCGACTTGTTGTCGTCGCTGAGCTCCGGGGTCTTCGACACGAGGGCCATGCCGGGGGTCTGGCCGTCGAAGAAGACCTGGCCTGCCGCCGTCTTCGAGGGCGCGCCGGTCTCGGGGTCACGCTTGACGTTGTCGGCCTTGACGTTGTTGAGGGCGCCGCTGAGGGCAGCCCACTCGAGCAGCATGTCAGCCGCGTCCACCGGCGTGCCGTCCGACCACTTCACGTCGTCGTTGATCGTGTACTTCACCGTCAGCGGGTCGTCGGAGACCTTGTCGTAGGTGCCGAACGACTCGTCGCGCTTCAGCTCGAGGTCGGGGTTGTAGTAGTAGAAGTGCCCCCGCATGAGGTACTCGATGTTGGCGTTCGCCGTGGCGTTGCCCGTGGTCGTGTCGTCGTTGTACGAGTAGAACGGCTGGTTCCAGCCGATGTTGACCGAGGTGTCGCCCTGCGGGCCTTGCTTCTCTTCCTCACTGGCCGGCGGCGCACAGGCTGCCAGCGCGAGTCCGACCGCAGCCGCCGCAGCAGCCGCCGTGAACCTTCTGATCTTCACGTTTCCTCCATCCGATGCCGTGGCACCGAGTGCTCGAACAACAGGTCCGACACGGACGGCGAATCCCCCGCGTCTTCCGCGGACACTATTGGGAGACGTAGGAGGGGAGCACGACCCGTAAACGAGTTAGAGCCGCATCGTTACCGAAGTGAGATGTCGGTCACATCGTCTGAAACAGGCGGATGATCGGTCTCTCAGGCGACGACGGACCCTCTCAGGACGATCCGCTTCGGGTCCTTGAGGACGCCGAGATCCTCGAGCGGGTCGCGGTCGAACACGACGAAGTCGGCGGCGGTCCCCTCGGCCAGCGAGCCGTCCAGGCCGAGCCATTCGCGGGCGCGCCACGACGCCGCACCGAGCGCCTCGCCGGGTGAGAGGCCGTACGTGGCGAGCTCGAGCACCTCGTCGCCGATCAGGCCATGGGGCAGCACTCCCCCGGCGTCCGTGCCGGCGTAGATCGGCACACCGGCCTCGTGCGCGGCGCCGATCGTCTCTCGGCGCCGGTCGAACAACGCCCGCATGTGCTCGGCGTACTTCGGGAACTTGGCCTCTCCTGCCGACGCGTACTCGGGGAAGTTCTGGAGCTGCCTCACGGTGGGCACCAGGGCCACGCCGTTGGCGACCATCGCGTCGATCAGGTCCTGGTCGAGACCCGTGCCGTGCTCGATGCAGTCGATGCCGGAGTGGATCAGGTCGGGAAGCGCCGCCTCGCCGAAGACGTGGGCGGTCACCCGCGCTCCCCGGTCGTGGGCCACCTTCATCGCCTGGTCGAGCGCCTCGCGGGTCCACGAGGGTGTGAGGTCACCGGCGTCGCGCTCGATCCAGTCCCCCACGAGCTTGACCCATCCGTCGCCGCGGTCGGCTTCCTGCGCCACGTAGTCGGGGAGCTGCTCGGGCTCGATCTCGTGGGCGTAGTTGCGGATGTAGCGGCGGGTCCGGGCGAGATGCCGCCCCGCCCGGATCAGCCGCGGAAGGTCGTCACGGTCGTGGATCCATGCGGTGTCGGCGGCGGACCCGCAGTCCCTGATCAGGAGGGTCCCGGCGTCCCGGTCCGTGAGTGCCTGCTCCTCCTGGACGTCCTCCGGCACGGCGCCGTGGGAGTCGAGGCCGATGTGGCAGTGCGCGTCGACCAGACCCGGCACGATCCACCCCTCGGCGACGAGCTCGGCCGAGGCGACGGGTTCGTAGGTCACCTTCCCGTCGACGACGTACAGGTCTCGGGGCTCACCGTCGGGCAGGACCACTCCGCGGAACTTCAGTGCGCTCATGGCGCCCGACGCTACCGCCCCGAGAGCGGTCGGAGCAGCAGTCGGCTACTGCTTGGGCAGGAACTTCGAGAACTCGTCCGGGAGCGTGAAGTCCTCCGGCTTCGCGCCGTTCCCGTCGGCCGGCAGGCCGAACGGGTTGGCACCCTGCCCCGCCGCCGGAGCCTTCGAGGCGGCCTTCTCCTGCTGGGCGCGCTTGGCGGGGTTGCCGGAACCACGCTTGGCCTTGCCCTTCTTCGGCGCCTGCTTGGCCTTCGCGCGCTTGCCCATGCCCATGCCCGGCATCCCGGGCATCCCCGGCATCCCGCCACCACGGGCCATCGACATCATCATCTTGCGTGCCTCGAAGAAGCGGTCCACGAGCTGGTTGACGTCGGAGACCTGGACCCCGGACCCGCGGGCGATGCGCGCACGCCTGGAGCCGTCGATGATCTTGGGGTTCTCCCGCTCGCCGGGCGTCATCGACTGGATGATCGCCTGGACCCGGTCGATCTCGCGCTCGTCGAAGTTCTCGAGCTGCTCGCGGAACTGCCCCATCCCGGGGAGCATCCCCATGATCTTGGTGAGGGAGCCCATCTTGCGGATCTGCTGCATCTGCTCGAGGAAGTCGGTGAGCGTGAAGTCGCCGCCCTGACCCGTCAGCTTGGCCGCCGCCTTCGCGGCCTGCTCCTGGTCGAAGGTCTTCTCGGCCTGCTCGATCAGCGTGAGCATGTCGCCCATGTCGAGGATGCGCGAGGCCATCCGGTCGGGGTGGAACAGGTCGAAGTCGGTGAGCTTCTCACCGGCGGAGGCGAACATGACCGGCTTGCCCGTGATCGAGGCGACCGAGAGCGCCGCACCACCGCGGGCGTCGCCGTCGAGCTTGGTGAGCACCACGCCGTCGTAGCCGACGCCGTCGAGGAACGCCTGCGCGGTGTTGACCGCGTCCTGGCCGATCATCGCGTCGACCACGAAGAGGACCTCGTCGGGGTTGACGGCGTCGCGGATGTCCGCGGCCTGCTGCATCATCTCCGCGTCGAGGCCGAGACGACCCGCGGTGTCGACGATGACGACGTCGTGGAGTGTCCGCTTGGCCTCGGCGACACTCGCCCGCGCGACGGCCACAGGGTCGCCGACGCCGTTGCCGGGCTCGGGCGCGAAGACCTTGACGCCCGCGCGCTCGCCGTTGACCTGGAGCTGGTTCACGGCGTTGGGGCGCTGGAGGTCCGCGGCCACGAGGAGCGGGCTGTTGCCCTGGCTCTTCAGCCACAGGGCGAGCTTGGCGGCCAGGGTGGTCTTGCCGGAGCCCTGGAGACCGGCGAGCATGATCACGGTCGGCGGGGTCTTGGCGAACCGGAGGCGACGGGTCTCCCCGCCGAGGATGGTGACCAGCTCGTCGTTGACGATCTTGATGACCTGCTGCGCCGGGTTCAGCGCCTGGCTGACCTCCTCGCCCCGGGCACGCTCCTTGACCGCGGCGACGAACTCCTTGACCACGGGCAGCGCGACGTCGGCCTCGAGCAGCGCGATCCGGATCTCCCGGGCAGTCGCGTCGATGTCGGCCTCGGAGAGCCGGCCCTTGCCCCGGAGGTTCTTGAAGGTCTCGGCAAGACGGTCAGAGAGAGTCGCAAACAATGGTGGTCAGTCCTCGTGTCGACGTTCGCAGGCGTGCGGACCCGCCGGTCGTCGTTGCCGAAGGGTCAGTGGTCAAGGGTAACCGGGTCCGTGAGCGCCCGCCGTACGGCGTGGGCAGCCTCGGCGGACCGCTCGTCCCCCAGCGCCCCCGCCCCGTGCTCCTGGACGTAGAACACGTCCATCGCCTGAGGGCCCACGGTGCCGACGTGGGCGGAGCGCACGTTGACGCCGATCTCGGCGAGCGCGCCGCAGACGAGGTGTACGACGCCCAGCCGGTCGTCCACGCGGACCTCGATGACCGTCGACCGACGAGAGGCCTCGGGCCGCACCGCCACGGAGGGGTCCAGGCTGCGGGCCGCACGCTGCAGGCGGGTCCCGGGGTCGACCCGGCCGGCGAGCACCGCCTCGATCCGCTGGCGCACCACGGCGGGGTCGACCAGCGTCTCGTCGACGTGCCAGTGGGAGACGGCGTAATCGTCCTGCGTCCAGGCGCGGGCGGAACGGATGGGCAGGCGCAGCATCCCGAACGCCCCGGACACGGCCGCGAGGAGCCCGACCCGGTCGCCGGTCACCACCGTCACCTCGCTGCCGTGCTCCCCCGGCTCGACGAGCACGTCCACCCGGGAGCTGTCCTCGCGGATCGCATCGGGAACATCCACCGGTGTGTCCGCGTCCTGGAGCGCGGAGCCGTCGTCGTCCTCGCCGAGCGCCGCGCGCACCCTCGCGCAGAGCTCACCGACGAGACCCGCCCGCCAAGGCGTCCACGCCTTCGCCGAGGTGGCCTTGGCGTCCGCCTCCGTGAGGACGGCCAGCAGCTCGAACGTGAGCGGGTCGGCGACGCGCGTGAGGACGTGCTCGACGGTGGCGGGGTCCTCGAGGTCGCGGGTGGTGGCGACCTCGGCGAGGAGGAGGTGCCGGCGGACCAGTGCAGCCACCACCCCGACGTCCGGCTCGCGGAACCCGAGCCTTCGGGCCAGCGCGCCCGCGATCGGCTCCCCCGCGATGCTGTGCTCCAGCAGGCCTCCCTTGCCGATGTCGTGGACGAGTGCGGCCACCAGCAGCAGGTCGGGCCGACGCACGCGGCGGATCAGCCCGGAGGCCTCGATGCAGGTCTCGACGAGGTGCCGGTCGACGGTGAACCGGTGCACCACGGAGGCGTGCGGAAGCAGCCGGACGCGTTCCCACTCGGGCAGCAGCCTGGTCAGGGCGCCGGTCTCGTCCAACGTCTCCCACACCGGGAGCAGCCCCGGCCCTGCCGCGAGCAGCCGCACCAGGAGGTCGCGTGCCTCGTCCGGCCACGGGTCCGGTAGAGCCGGGCACTCGCGCACCAGGCGGGCGGCCGTGTGTGGAGAGAGGATCAGGTCCCGCTCCGCCGCCTCCGCCGCCGCTCGAAGCAGCAGGGTCGGGTCGGACGCGGCGGCGCTCCGGTCGCGCACCACGACCTCGCCGCTCGCGACCGCCAGGCCCCGCGCCAGGGGCTCCATCGGGGGTCCCGGAGTACGACGGCCGGCGGGGCGACCGGGCGCGAGGGCCCCCTCGACCCGTCGCCAGGTCAGCCTGGAGATGTGCGTGATCCGCCGCCCGACCTCTCGCACCAACCGCTGCGTGGTCTCGGCGCTCTCCTGGCCGAGCGCCGCGGCGAGGTCGTCCCACATGTCCGGGGCGATCCGGTCGGAGGCGCGGCCGGCGACCTCGTGCAGCGCGTCGCGGACGTCGAGCAGCGACTGCCTGCTGCGCTCGAGGTCGGCGTGCGGCACGTCGACGAGCCAGGTCGCGACGAGGGCCTTCAGAGTGGTCGCGTCGCGGAGCCCGCCACCGGACTCCTTCAGGTCGGGCACCGAGGCGTGCGCGAGCTCGCCGAGCCGCTCGACCCGGCGCTCGACCAGCTCCCTCAGCTCGGGCAGGCGGTCACGCGCCTCGCGGCGCCACTGGGCGAGCAGGGTGGACCTGAGGCGGAGGGTGACCGACGTGTCGCCCGCGATGTGCCGGGCGTCGAGCAGTCCGAGCGCGACCCGGACGTCCCGGCTCGCCGCGGCGGTGACCTCCGAAAGCGCCCGCACCGAGTGGTCGACGTCTGCCCCGGCGTCCCAGAGGGGGTACCAGAGCTCGGTCGCGACCTGGCCGACGTCGACTCCGTCCTCGTGCACCAGCACCACGTCGAGGTCGGAGTGGGGCGCGAGCTCCCGGCGGCCGTACCCACCGACCGCCACCAAGGCGATGCCGGTCTCGTCGTCGCCGCCCGCCGAGGACCGGCTCTTCAGCGCACGGGCGAACGCCGCAGAGCAGAGGGCATCAGCAGCGTCCGCGCGGTGCTGGCGGTCGTCGGCGGTCACGACGGGCTTACAGGGCTGCCTCGTCGCGGTCCCCCGTGCGCACCCGGATCACGCTTTCCACCGGGACCACCCAGACCTTCCCGTCCCCGATCCGACCGGTCTGGGCGCTCTTGACGATGATCCCGACGATGTCGTCGGCGTCCGCGTCCTCGACCACGATCTCGATCCGGATCTTCGGCACGAGCGCGATGTCGTACTCCGCGCCCCGGTACACCTCCGTGTGCCCCTTCTGCCGGCCGTAGCCGCTCACCTCGTTCACCGTCATCCCGGTGACCCCGAAGGTCTCGAGCGCCTCCCTGACCTCTTCCCACTTGTGCGGCTTGATGACCGCGGTCACGAGCTTCATCCTTCGAGGTTCCTCTCCGTGTGCCTGAGTGTGTCCGTGTCCTGAGTGTCTCCGTGTGCCTGATTGTGTCGGTGTGCCTGGGCGTGCTGCCGCCCAGCACCGTGCCGCCGCTGCGGGCGCCCGCGGTGGCGTGCAGGTCGTACGCCGTCTCCGCGTGCACGACGAGGTCGATCCCGGAGACTTCGTGCTCCTCGTCGACGCGGAAGCCCATCGTCGCGTCCAGCGCCCTGGCCAGGACGTAGGAGACCCCGAACGCGAACGCCAGCACGACGAAGCCACCGAGCAGCTGCCTGCCGAGCTGGGCCGCACCCCCGCCGTAGAACAGCCCGTCCACGCCGGCGGGAGCAACCGCCGTCGCGAGCAGGCCGATGCCGAAGGTACCCACCAGCCCGCCGACGAGGTGCACGCCCACGACGTCCAGGGAGTCGTCGTACCCGAAGGTGTACTTCAGGCCGACGGCCAGCGCGCAGACCACGCCCGCCAGCACGCCCATCAGCATCGCCCCGACCGGTGACAGCGACGCGCAGCTCGGGGTGATCGCGACCAGGCCGGCCACGAGACCGGAGGCGGCGCCGAGCGAGGTGGCGTGCCCGTCGCGCAGCCGTTCGACCGAGAGCCACGCCAGCGCGCCGGTACATCCGGCGAGCAGGGTGTTCACGAAGACGACCGCGGCGGTGTGGTTGGCGCCGAGCGCGGAGCCTGCGTTGAACCCGAACCAGCCGAACCAGAGCAGACCAGCGCCGAGCATCACCAGGGTCAGGTTGTGCGGGCGCATCGGGTCCCGGCCGAAGCCCACCCGACGCCCGACCACGAGCGCAACCGCGAGCGCGGAGCCTCCGGAGCAGATCTCCACGGCGGTGCCCCCGGCGAAGTCGACGAGCCCGAGCGTGTTGGCCATCCAGCCGCCCTGGTGTCCTGCACGGTCGTAGTCGAAGACCCAGTGCGCTACCGGGGCGTAGACGACCACGCGTCCACACCGAGACGAAGACCATCCAGGTGCCGAACCGGGCCCGATCGGCGATCGCACCGGAGATCAGCGCGCCGGTGATGACCGCGAACAGGCCCTGGAACGCGGCGAAGAGGATCAGCGGCACCGTGCTGTCGCCGTTCGCGCTCTCCTCCATCAGGGACGAGAGGCCGAGGTACTGCCTCGGGTCACCGATGAGCCCAAGACCCAGGTCGTCACCGAATGCCAGCGAGTAGCCGAGCACGGCCCAGACCACGGTCACCGCGCCCAATGCGCCGAAGGTCATCATCATCATGTTCAGGACGCTCTTGGAGCGGACCATGCCGCCGTAGAAGAGCGCGAGCCCCGGTGCCATGAGGAGGACGAGGGCGGAGGCGGCCAAGAGCCAGGCGGTGTCGCCGGTGTCGATCATCGCGAGTCGGTTACCCCAGGTCGTGCCCCGCGGCTGGTCCGCGAGGTCGGCCGCAACACTGTCGATGCGGGACGTTTCCTCCCTGCACTCGGCCTGTTTCGCCTTTGTGACAGTGACAGTCGCTTTGTTACAGGCATGTGAACCAGGCGGGGCCGGCGGTGTGGCATCTGCCACGACCGGCACCCGCCTGGTCCAGAGACTCGGCTACAGAGCGGCCTCGTCGCGTTCGCCCGTGCGAACCCGCACCGCGCTCTCGACCGGCACGACCCAGACCTTCCCGTCGCCGATCCGGCCGGTCTGGGCCGTCTTGACGATGATCCCGACGACGTCGTCGGTGTCAGCGTCGTCGACCACGATCTCGATGCGGATCTTCGGGACCAGCGCGATGTCGTACTCCGCGCCCCGGTAGACCTCGGTGTGCCCCTTCTGCCGGCCGTACCCGCTGACCTCGGTCACGGTCATCCCCGTGACCCCGAACGTCTCGAGGGCCTCGCGGACCTCTTCCCACTTGTGCGGCTTGATCACCGCGGTCACGAGCTTCATGCCTTGACTCCTTCACTCTTCACGGAGGCGGCCAGGGAGCTGGCCGGGCCACGTGCAGAACCCGACCGGGACGCGAACTCGTAGGCGGTCTCGCCGTGCTCCACGAAGTCGATGCCCTCGACCTCTTCCTCCTCGGTGATCCGCCAGCCCATCGTGTACTTGAGGGCCAGGGCGATGACCAGTGTGAACACGCCCGACCACAGCATCGCGAAGGCGGCGATCAGCACCTGGACGACGAGCTGGCTGAAGCCGCCGCCGTAGAACAGGCCGTCCGAGGTGGCGAGGAAGCCGATGCCGATGGTCCCGACCAGACCCGCGACGAGGTGCACTCCCACGACATCGAGCGAGTCGTCGTACCCGAACCTGTACTTCAGCCCGACCGCGACCGCTGCGATCGCACCGGCGACCACGCCGAGGACCATCGAACCCACCGGGCTGAGGGCACCGCAGGCGGGGGTGATCGCGACGAGTCCGGCGACGACGCCCGAGGCGGCACCGAGGCTGGTGCCCTTGCCGTCGCGGATCTTCTCCACGAGGAGCCAGCCGAGCATCGCGGCCGCGGTCGCGGCGGTGGTGTTCACCCAGACCAGGCCGGTCTCACCGACGAAGTTCGTCGCGAACTGCACGGAGTTGCCGAACATCTCGCCGTTCTTGCCGGCCACCCCCGGCGTCGCGCTCGGGACGAAGGAGCCGACGTTGAAGCCGTACCAGCCGAACCACAGCAGGCCGGCGCCCAGCATCGTGAACGGGATGTTGTGGGGCCGCATGACCTCCTTGCCGAAGCCGCGGCGGGCACCGATCACCAGCACCAGGACGAGGCCCGCCATGCCCGCGTTGATGTGCACGACGGTGCCGCCGGCGTAGTCGACCGGGGCGACGTTGTCGAAGAACCAGGTGACCAGACCCCCCTTGGTGCCGCTGAGGAAGCCGCCACCCCAGACCATGTGTGCCAGGGGGAAGTAGGACAGCGTGACCCAGATCGGCACGAAGACCATCCAGGTCGAGAACTTCACCCGATCGGCGATGGCGCCGCTGATCAGCGCGGCGGTGATGATCGCGAAGGTGAGCTGGAACGCGACGCTGATGTAGGCCCCCGCGTCGATTCCCTCCAGCCCGAAGAGCTCGAACGGGTTGCCGAAGAACCCGGCCTTGCCGGCGCCGAACGAGTCGGAGCCGTACGACATCGACCATCCCCAGAGGATGTAGACGACGGTGACGATGCCCATTGCACCGAAGGACATCATCATCATGTTGAGGACGGACTTGGACCGCGTCATTCCGCCGTAGAAGAACGCCAGACCCGGCGTCATCAACAGGACCAGGGACGCGGAGGTGAGAACCCAGGCTGCGTGGCCGGTGTCCATGGAACCTCCAGAAGTATTGCGCTCACAGGAGAGGTGGAGCAGCCGCGACCACGCTGTCGAGCCGGCTCTCCACCCCGGTCCGGAACACCTTGGCGGGCGGAGGTTTCACACAAAGACGGCCCGTGTTGCGCGTATGTGACGGCTCCCGGGCCCGTGTTACGTCCACGTGACGAGTTACATGACCGGATGGTGGGACAGAGTTTCGGATCCCTCGGTATCGTTGCGTCCCATGCAGTCCCAGCCAGACCCGACGTACGACGAGCAGCCGGTCCGGCGAGGGCGCGGGAGACCGCGCGACCCGAGGACCGATGAACGCATCATCGGGGCGGCCGCGGACCTGCTCCGTCAGCGAGGCTTCGAGCGCATGACCGTCGACGACGTCGCCGCGCAGGCGGGAGTCGGCAAGGCCACCGTCTACCGTCGTTGGCCGAGCAAGGACGACCTGGCCGTGGCCGCGATGGAGCGGTTGTACTCCGTGGAGATCCCCGCGCCAGACACGGGCTCGATCCGCGGCGACCTCACCGAGAGCTACCGCGCGGTGCTCACCTTCGTCGGCTCGCCTCAGGGCTCGGCGTACCTGAAGATGTCGATCGCCGAGTCGGTGCGCGACGAGCGGATCGCGTCGTTGTACCGGACCGCGACCGAGCGCGCGGAGGACGAGGCCAGGCAGATGTTCCACCGGGCGATCGAACGCGGCGAGGTCCGCCCCGACGTCGACCTCGACTGCTGTGTCCAGTGGCTCGGCGGCGTGATCGCGGTACGCGCGATCACGAACCGTCCGCTTCCGACGGTCGACGACGTCCCTGAGCTCGTCGAGCTGACCGTACGCGGCGTCCTGGCCGGCTGAGCCGCCCGGCGACGGCCGCCCGGCCGCGGCCGGTCTGCTAGGAGGTGTGACCGAGCAACGCGTCGACGAAGGCGTCGGGCTCGAAGGGAGCCAGGTCGTCCGCGCCCTCACCGATCCCGACCAGCTTGACGGGGACGCCGAGCTCGCGCTGGACCGCGACGACGATGCCGCCCTTGGCGGAGCCGTCCAGCTTGGTCAGGACGATCCCGGTGACGTTCACGACCTCACCGAAGACCCGGGCCTGCACCATGCCGTTCTGGCCGGTGGTGGCGTCGAGCACGAGCAGCACCTCGGTGACGGGCGCCTGCTTCTCGATCACCCGGCGCACCTTGCCGAGCTCGTCCATCAGGCCGGCCTTGTTCTGCAGCCGGCCGGCGGTGTCGACGATCACGACGTCGGCCTCCTGCTCGACGCCCGCCTTCACTGCCTCGAAGGCGACACTGGCGGGGTCGCTGCCCTCGGGGCCACGCACGGCCGGGACGCCCACCCGCTCACCCCAGGTGGTCAGCTGCTCCGCCGCCGCGGCGCGGAAGGTGTCGGCCGCACCGAGCACGACCTGCTTGTCCTCCGCGACCAGGACACGCGCGAGCTTGCCGACCGTGGTCGTCTTGCCGGTGCCGTTCACGCCCACGACAAGGGCGACGCCCGGAACCCCGTCGTGGCGGCTCACGTGGAGCTTGCGGTCCATCGACGGGTCGACCAGCGTGACGAGCTCCTCGCGGAGGATGTCCTCGATGCTCGCCGAGGTCTTGCCCTCCACCCGCATCCGGGTGCGGAGCCGGGCGACGAGCTCCTGCGTGGGGCCGACCCCGACGTCGGCGGTGATCAGGGTGTCCTCGATCTCCTCCCACGTGTCCTCGTCCACGACGTCACGCGAGAGCAGGGCCAGCAGGCCACGACCGAGCGTGCTCTGGGAGCGGGAGAGACGCTCACGCAGCCGGACCAGTCGGCTTGCGGCGGTCTCCGGCCGCTCGAGAGCCGGAGCGGCCTCCTCGAGCGGTGCCTGAGGAAGGGTGGTGTCCTCGATCGTGCGGGTCGGGGTGTCCCGCGGGGTCTCGGCCTCCTCGCCGACTCCCGGTTCCGGCGGCGCGATGACGTCGGTGCCAGGACGCCGCTGCTCCTTGGTCTCCGCGCGCCCGCGACCGCGCGTGCGCGTGGTGACGAGACCGACCACGAGAGCCAGGAGGACGACGGCGATGCCGATGATCAGATAGATGTACTCACCCACGGGGACCATCCAACCAGAGGGCCTCAACACGTCCGGCGGTCACCGGCCCGTCCTCGCCGGAGCCGACCGCTGCGGCGCGGTGCTGTACGGGAGGTCGGACGGCTCAGCGGTTCGTCAGCTCGCGCTCGCGCTCCCACTCGCGCTGGTTGTCCAGCGTGGGCAGCATGTCGACCCCCTTGCGGAGCGCCTTCCCTGCCCAGGGGGCGTTGGGGATGTCCTCACCGCGGTGCGGGAACGCAACGTAGACGACGACGACCCCCGCGAGGACCATGATGCCGAGCATTGCGAGGAGGATGGAGATCAAGTGGATACCGCTTTCCCGAGGGTTGTTCAGTTGATGCTTCGCCGAGGGGGTAGCCGCTGACGGCGCGTCCCAAACCCGGACATGTCTCATTCTTCCGGGTCTGGTTCAGCACACTCCGTCGGGGACCTCAGGAGCGGCGCGACGACGGCCCGGATCTCCTCGGGGATCGGGCGGACCGGCCGGTCGCCCGGACCGTTGGTGTTGTCGACGTACACGTGCACGAACCTGCCCTCGGCCGCCGCGACATCCGACTCTCCCTGGAACAGCCCGATCCGGTAGATCACCGACGAGCTCCCGAGCCGCTCCACGACGAGCCCCATGTCGACCGGCTCGGGGAACCCCATCTCCCGGAAGTACCGGCACGACGTCTCCGCGACCACACCGATAGCGGGCAGGAGCCGGACGTTGGTGCCGGTGGCCTCGAACAGGAACGCGTTGACCGCGGTGTCGAAGAGCTCGTAGTAGCGGGCGTTGTTCATGTGCCCGTAGGCGTCGTCGTCGGCCCACCGGGTGGTGGCCTGGCGCCACGAGACGTAGTCGGCCCGGCTCGGCGGGCCCGGTCGCTCGGCCATCGCCTACGACGCCACCGTCTCGCGCAGTCGCTGGGAGATGACCGCGGAGACGCCGTCGCCGCGCATCGTGACGCCGTACAACGCGTCGCCGACCTCCATCGTCCGCTTCTGGTGCGTGATCACCAGGAGCTGGCTGTTCTCGCGCAGCTCCTCGTAGATCTCGAGCAGGCGGCCGAGGTTCGTGTCGTCGAGCGCCGCCTCGACCTCGTCGAGGATGTAGAACGGCGAAGGCCGCGCCTTGAACAGCGAGACCAGGAACGCCACCGCCACCAGCGACCGCTCGCCGCCGGACAGCAGCGAGAGCCGCTTCACCTTCTTGCCGGCCGGACGTGCCTCCACCTCGATGCCGGTGGTGAGCATGTCCGAGGGGTTCGTCAGGACGAGCTTGCCCTCACCGCCCGGGAAGAGCCGCTTGAACACGTGGTCGAAGGCCTGCTGCACGTCCTGCCACGCCTCGGTGAAGACCTGCTCCACACGCTCGTCGACCTCGCGGACGATGTCGAGCAGGTCGCGGCGGGTGCGCTTGAGGTCCTCGAGCTGCTCGGTCAGGAACTTGTGCCGCTCCTCGAGCGCAGAGAACTCCTCGAGGGCCAGCGGGTTCACCTTGCCGAGCATCGACAGTGCCCGCTCCGCGGCCCGGAGGCGCTTCTGCTGCTCCTCGCGCACGTAGGGCACCGGCGTGGGCTCGTCCGCGTCGTCCTCGGACGCCGCCGTCGGAGCGGGCGGCCGTGGGGTCGGCCGGGAGGGACGGCGGGACAGGGTTGTGGGGGCCGTACTCGTCGACGAGCACCTCGACGTCGAGACCGAGCTCCTCCACCGCCCGCTCCTCGAGCTGCTCGATGCGCATCCGTTGCTGGGTGCGGGCCATCTCGTCGCGGTGGGCGGTGTTGACGAGCTCGTCGTGCTCCTTGAGGAGGTCCCGCGAGCCTGCGCGCACGGCCATCAGCTCCTCCTCGCGCCCGCGACGTGCTTGCTCGACCGCCGTACGCTCTGCCGAGGCCTGGGCGATCGAGGACTCCAGACGCTGGAGTACGACGGTCACGGCCCGCCCGACGGCCTCCGCCACCTTGCCTTCGCGCAGGACCCTCTCGCGACGGGCGGCCGCCTTGGCGCGGGCCTCGCGCTCGGCCTGGGCAGCGCGCACGAGCGAGTCGGCCCGGCCGGACAGGGCCCGGGCACGCTCCTCCGCCGTACGCAGCGCGAGTCGTGAGTCCATCTCCTTCTGGCGGGCGGCGCGGGCCGCCTCGGCGAGCCGCTCGCGCTCGGTGGTGTCGGGCTCCTCCTCCGGGGAGTCCTCCGCGGCGGCGAGCCGCTGCTCGAGCTCCGCGAGACCGGCGAGGTCCTTGTCACGCGCTGCCTCCGCGGCGGCGATCGACTTGGCGAGGCGCTCGGCCTCCCCCTTCGCCGAACGCACCTGGGAGCCGTACTGGCCGAGCTCCTCCGCCACCGCGGCGAGCGTGGCGTCCGACTCGTGCAGCCTGGCGAGCGCGACCTCGACCCGCTGCTTGGCCTGGCTGCGCTCCTCCTCGAGCCGCGAGAGGTCGAAGGTCAGCCGCTCGCAGGCGTGCGTCGCCTCGGTGAGCTTCTCCGCCGCCTCGTCGACGGCTGCCTGCACCTCGATCAGGCTCGGCTGCGACGAGGAGCCGCCCGAGGCGAAGTGCACGCCGAGCAGGTCGCCCTCTCGCGTCACGGCGGTCACGTCCGGCAGCTCGGCCACCAGGGACCGGGCCGAGTCGAGGTCGTCGACGACCGCGATCTTGAACAGGAGCCGGCTCAGCGCCGGACGCAGCGCCTCGGGCGCCTCCACCGCGTCGGTGGCGTACACCACCCCGGCGGGAAGGCCGGGCCAGGCGCTGTCATCGACGTCGGCGCCCGCGAGCAGGAGCCCGGCGCGACCGAGGTCGGCGGTCTTCAGGTGGCCGATCGCGTCGAGGGCGGCACCGGCGTGCTCCACCGCCACAGCGTCGGCGGCGCTGCCGAGCGCGCCGGCGATCGCCGCCTCGTAACCCGCCCGGACCGACAGCAACGCCGCGACGGAACCGAGGAGGCCGGACACCGAGTCGGTGGCGGCGAGCAGGGCACCGGCGCCGTCCTTGCGGTTCAGCCCGATCTCGAGCGCCTCCTTGCGGGCCGCGAGCGCGCCCCGCTCACGCTCGGCGGCCTGCGCCTCCTCGCGCGTCTTCGCCAGCCGGTCCTCGATGTCGGCCAGCTCGGAGGCCGCACCCTCGTGCTCGGCGTCGAGGCCCTCCTCGCCGGCGTCGAGGCCCGCGACCTTGGTCTCGAGCGCGGTGAAGTCCCGCTGGGCGCGCTCGGCCCGGGCCAGGGCCTCCTCGCGCGCGGAGGTCAGCCGGCCGAGCTCGTCGGCGGCCGCGGCCGACCGGCTCTTGAGCGCGTTGACCTGTCCGTGCAGGCGCGCGAGCCCCTCGCGACGGTCCGCTGCGGCGCGGAGCAGCCCGGCCACCCGGCGGTCCTCCTCGGTGTGACGCGCCTCGACCTCCTGCCGGCCGGCGATGGCCTCGTCGAGGGCCGACCGGTTGCGCTCGACCTCCTGGTTGATCTCGTTCTCCTGGGCGCGCACCCGCTCGGCCTCGGCCAGCAGCTGCTCGGGGTCGCGACCGGACCCTCCGGTGGGCTCGTCGGCCGCCTCCGCGGCGTTGCGGGCGCGTTCGGCAGCGAGGCTCGCGGTGCCCTTCAGCCGCTCGCGCAGCCCCGACAGGGCGAACCACGTCTCCTGCGCCTGGCTGAGCGCGGGGAGGTCCTCGCGTAGCGCCGCCTCGAGCCGGGCCTCGGTCTGCCGGGCGTTCTCGATCGCGGCCTCGAGCTGAGCCCGGCGCTCGACCAGCACGCTCTCGTCGGCGAGCTCCTGCTCCAGGGACGTCCGGGCGGTGACCAGGTCGTCGGCGAGCAGCCGGGCACGCGCGTCGCGCACGTCGGCCTGCACGACGGCGGCCTTGCGGGCCACCTCCGCCTGCCGGCCGAGCGGCTTGAGCTGGCGGCGGATCTCGGTCAGGAGGTCGTTGAGCCGGGTGAGGTTGCCCTCGGTGGAGTCGAGCTTGCGGAGCGCCTTCTCCTTGCGCTTGCGGTGCTTCAGGACGCCCGCGGCCTCCTCGATGAAGCCGCGGCGGTCCTCGGGAGTGGCGTGCAGGATCGTGTCGAGCTGGCCCTGGCCGACGATCACGTGCATCTCACGGCCGATGCCGGAGTCCGAGAGCAGCTCCTGCACGTCGAGCAAGCCGGCACGACTGGCCGTTGATGGCGTACTCGGAGCCGCCGTTGCGGAACATCGTGCGGCTGATCGTCACCTCGGCGTACTCGATCGGCAGCGCGCCGTCGGCGTTGTCGATGGTGAGGGCGACCTCGGCCCGGCCGAGCGGGGGCCGGCCGGACGTGCCGGCGAAGATGACGTCCTCCATCTTGCCGCCACGAAGCGACTTCGCGCCCTGCTCGCCCATCACCCAGGCGAGCGCGTCGACGACGTTCGACTTGCCGGAGCCGTTGGGCCCGACGATGCAGGTGATCCCTGGTTCGAGCTGAAGGGTCGTCGCGGAGGCGAAGGACTTGAACCCGCGCAGCGTCAGGCTCTTGAGATACACGTGCTTGGGCTCCTCACGGTGCGGCGAGCTGTCGGGTCGGGCAAATCATGCCGTGGGGAAGTCAGCAGGCAGCAGCCTACCTGCTCGGCCTGCCGATCCCGCGCATCCCGTCGCGACCCCGGAGGAGGCTACATCCGGTCGCGGCTCGCTGTGGTCTACTCGGCGCAACGCCTCGTCGCGGCCCTGCGACGCAGGAGGACGAACCCGGCGAGGCTCAGACCGAGCAGCGTGATCGGCAGAGCGTCGTCGGGCCAGGAGAACACCGCGAACGGGTTGGTCGAGCCGAGCAGCGGCGAGCTCTCGCCCGGCCGGCTGCCGGGCAGATCCACCCGGTAGACGTCGAGGCCGCGGACCGCGTCGACGGAGTAGGCGATGTTGGTCTTGCCTCGGGCTGCGCCCGACTTCGTGTAGCGCGGGACCCAGTAGGTGTCCCATACCTCCGAGGCGCCCCAGGTCGCGTGGCCGTAGGGCTTGATGTCGCGTGGGTTCCTCACGTCGAGGAACTGCGTGCCGCCGCCGTAGAAGCCGACCGCCACGATCCCCGAGGGGTGGTAGTCGAACCAGTGGGCGGAGCAGAAGGCGTCGTGCGGCATCGGGAAGCTCCCGAGGTCGGAGAGCTCGACCTTGTCGAGAGGGACGATCTGTGCCGGGCGACCGCCGAGACGCTTGACGCGCCAGGTCTGGAACGACCCGGCCTTGCTGCAGTCGGTCTGCTCGTAGTCCTCCTCCGTGACGAGGAGCACGTTGCCGTTGGCGAACGACGGCTTCGCGTCGGGGCGGAACGCCTTCGCGTTGGGCCGGAAGGAGTTGTGGTGGATGAAGTCGTTCCAGCCGGGGTGGCGCGGGTCGTCGCCCCGCCCCGCGCGTCCCGTCGTCGTCACGAGCCTGGGCCGGCGAGGGTGACTGACGTCGAAGATGGCCGACCCGTCGAACCCGGTGTGAGTGCCGTAGCCGGCGTTGTCGAAGTTCCACTTGTGTCCGGCGGTCGGCGAGCGGAACGGCTGGATGCCCGGCTTGGTCCGGTCGCTGTCCAGCTCACGTGGGCGGTCGAGGTTGCGCAGGTCGAAGATCGAGAAGGTGTGGCTCGTCCCCGACCCGGCGGAGTACGCGTAGCGGCAGTCGCTGGCCTCCACACAGGTGACCGTGTGGGTGCTCGTCGTGCCCCGGACCCGCGACCTGATGTGCGGGTCGGCGGGGTCGGTCACGTCGACGACCACCAGCTCGTAGCCGCCGCCGGCCGGACGGACGTTGGCGTGCTCGATGTCGCCGGGCGAGGCCTGGTAGAGGTCCACGCCGACCAGCGAGAAGCGTTGCGTGCCCCTCCTGGTGCGTCGTTCCCCGCAGTTCATCGCCTCGTTCTCGAACTGGAGGCTGGGAAGGACGCCGGTGAGCTCGGGCGCGGCGGGCTTGCTGACGTCGTAGACCCGCACGGAGTCCAGGTTCGACATCACGAACAGCGGCGCGGTCTTGGTGAAGCAGCCCGAGATCCCCGCAGAACCGGGAACCGACGCGAGGTGGTCGACATTGGGGCTCGCGATCAGCGGCAGGTTGCTGTCGGCGGCCATCTCGGTGCGCAGGCGCTCGATCCGGTCCGCGTCGCCGTGCGCCGACGCCGGTGCGGCAGCGCCCGCGGTGCTCAGCAGCACGGCCGCCCCCGCGGCGGCGAGCAGGGACAGAGGTCGCTTCAGGCTCATGGCTTCTCGTCCTCGTCGTGTCACCGTCCCGGGCGAACGGCGGGTGTCCTGACCAACGAGAAAGGCCCCGAGGAGTCACGCCGGCAGAGTCCGAGGGAGGGTCAGGTGTGCGAGGGGTCAGGCGTGCGAGGGGTCAGGGCCGCCCGTCGGGCACACCCGTGGCGTCGACGACGAGGTCCCAGAGCCGGCGGACCTGGTCCGGGGTCGGCTCGGTGCGCGAGAGGTACGACGTGGGTCGCGGCCGTCGGTCGTGCCAGAACAGCCCGGTGCTGTCGTGGGCCTCCGGCGCGGCGAGCAGCCACACCGTCGTGTCGGCGCCCTCCTCGGCCGAGCGAAGGAAGGGTCCGGTCACCTTGCGGAACACGGGGAGCGACGTCTGCACGCCCGGCGTGTCGGCCCAGCCGGGGTGCGTGCTGTGCACGGCGACCTCCTCGCCGGCGAGCTCCCGCGCCCAGGCCTCCGCCAGGTGGACCTGCATGCGTTTGGTGCGCGCGTACGCGACGGTGCCGGAGTAGGCGCTGCGGGTGTACTCCGGGTCGTCGAGGGGCAGCCGCTGCGTGTACATGCCGCCCGAGACGACGAAGACCACCCGGCCGTCGCCGTCCGCGGCGAGCTGGGTCCGCAGGGCGTCGGTCAGGACGTGAGGCCCGAGGACGTGCGTGGCGAAGGTCAGCTCGTGCCCGTCACGGGACTCGCTGCGTTCCGGAGGGAGGATGCCCGCGTTGTGCACCAGAGCGTGGAGACGCGGCACGTCTCGGGCCAGCGCACCCGCCACCTCAGGCAGGGAGGCGAGGTCGCTCACGTCGCAGCGGTCGACGTGGAGCGAGGCGCCGGGCAGCTGCGCGAGGATCTCCTCGCGCGCGGCGTCGCCCTTCTCGACGTCCCGGCAGAGCATGCGCACCTCGGCGCCGAGCCGTGCCGCTCCCAGAACGGTCGCCTTGCCGAGCCCGGAGTTCGCCCCGGTGACCGCCACGACTCTGCCTGCCAGCGCGTCGGGAGCCGGATCCGCGGGCCACCAGGCACGCCGGAGCGCCGGGCCGATGCGGGTGTAGCCGAGGACGACCGAGCGGTCGAGGAGCAGGTCGAGACCGCGTCCGAAGGACGCACCCAGTGTCATACCCGCGAGCGTACGGCGACCCTACGGACCGTCGCGGGGGTTCCGGCGCGGATCAGCCGGTGGTCTGGGGGCCCGAGGGCCTGGGTCAGGCGGGCTGCATGCTCTCGTCGAAGGTGAGCAGCTGCGCCTCCGCCGCCGCGGCGGCAAGGGAGTCGTTCTCCGCCGCGAGCCGCAGCACGTGAGCCTCGAGGTCCGCGACCTGTCGGCGCAGACGACGGTTCTCCGCCATGAGATGGGCGAGTGCTCGGGGGTCGGTGCTGCTCATGTAACCGAGGAGCGCCTTGGCCATGTGTGTCCTCCGGAGGAAGAGTCAGGTCACACCGCTGGACCGGCTGTGGCCGGATTGAGGTGGAGAGAGTGTTCTTCAAGAATCGCACTCCCTCGGCTCAGGGTCAATCTCGGGGTTTGCCCGTTACGGACGGCCGGTACCTTTTCGGTCCATGAGCCCATCTCTGGACATCTCGGCCTGCCGTCGGCTCTGCAACTGGGAGGACACGGGCACCGACCTGGACGGCGAGCGCCTGTTCGCCTGCCTCGGGTGCGGAAGCGAGTGGGTCGCGTCGGAGCCCTGGACGCCGATCGACCACACCGGCGTGGTCCCGGACTCAGTTCAGGAGGCGCGTCGGCGCGGCCGCGGCTGACATCTCGGGCAGAAGTACGACGACCGGTTCATGAACCTCACCCGGACCACCGGCGTGCCGCACCGGGAACAGGGCTCCCCCTCCTGGCCGTACACCTCGAGGGACCGGTCGAAGTAGCCGCTCTCGCCGTTCACGTTGACGTAGAGGGCGTCGAACGACGTACCTCCCTGGGCCAGGGCGGCGGCCATCACCGTGCGGACGCCGGCGAGCAGCCCCACGACGTCGGCGCGCCGGAGCTTGTTGCCGGGGCGGTCCCCGTGCAGCTTGGCGAGCCACAGGGCCTCGTCGGCGTAGATGTTCCCGACACCCGAGACCAGGGTCTGGTCGAGCAGGAGCCGCTTGATGCCGGAGGTGCGGCGCCGGACCCGGGCCACGAACTCGTCGTCGTCGAACTTCGGGTCCATGGGGTCGCGCGCTATGTGGGCGATCTCATGCGGCAGTGCGGCTCCCCCGGGTGACAGGGCGAGCCCGCCGAACATCCGCTGGTCGACGAACCGCAGCTCGAAGGGTGCGGCCTCTGGTGCCCCGTCCGGGCCACTCGACAGGGCGAACCGGACCCGCAGGTGCCGTTCAGCGGGCGCCGCAGCGGGTTGGAGGAGCATCTGGCCGCTCATGCCGAGGTGGCCGAGGATCGCGTCGCCGTTGTCGAGCGCGAGCCAGAGGTACTTTCCCCGGCGGCAGGCGGCGAGGACGGTCCGGCCCGTCACGGAGGCGACGAAGTCGTCCGGGCCGGCGAGGTGCCGGCGGAGGGGTCGGGGATGCAGCACCTCGGCCGAGGCGATCGTGCGACCCACGACGTGGGCCTCGAGACCTGCCCGGACGACCTCGACCTCGGGGAGCTCGGGCACCGGCTCAGTCGTCGGAGCCGGTGGTCGCCTCGACGGCGGGCCCAGTGGCCGGGTCGGGCGCAGTGGCCGGCCGGGCGCACCGGGACGAGCGACCGACCCGCGCTCGGCGGCGATGGCACGGTAGGCGGTCTCGGCGGCCTGCTGCTCGGCCTCCTTCTTCGACCGGCCGGTGCCGCGGCCGTAGAGCGCCTCACCCACCTGCACCTGGGCGGTGAAGGTCTTCTCGTGGTCGGGGCCCTCGTCCTCGATGACGTACTCAGGGACGCCGAGGGAGTGCTCCGCCGAGAGCTCCTGCAGGCTGGTCTTCCAGTCGAGCCCGGCTCCGAGACCTGCCGCGGCCTCCATCAGCGGGTCGAACAGCAGGTGCACCACATCGCTCGCCGCGCTGAAGCCTCCACTGAGGTAGACCGCGCCGATGACCGCCTCGACGGTGTCGGAGAGGATCGACGACTTGTTGCGCCCGCCGGTCGACTCCTCCCCGCGCCCGAGCTTGATGTGCTTGCCGAGCCCGATGGTCCGGGCCACCTCGGCGAGCGCGCGGGCGTTCACGACGGCGGCACGGAGCTTCGCGAGCCGCCCCTCGGAGAGGTCGGGGTGCGAACGGTAGAGGGTGTCGGTGACCACCACGCCGAGGACGGAGTCCCCGAGGAACTCCAGCCGCTCGTTGGTGGGCAGCCCGCCGTTCTCGTAGGCGTACGAACGGTGGGTGAGGGCGCGCTCGAGCAGCTCGGCATCCAGCTCCGGGCTGCCCAGCGCGGCCCGCAAGTCGTCGTACGACGGCTCGCTCACGACCGGTTCCGTCAGAGGACCTGACGGCGGTCGGCGCGGGCGCCGTACTGACCGCAGTCAGGGCAAGCGCGGTGCGGCAGGTGCTTCGAGCCGCAGGCAGGGTTGCTGCAGGTCACCAGCGAGGGTGCAACAGCCTTCCACTGCGAGCGACGGTGACGCGTGTTGCTGCGCGACATCTTCCGCTTCGGGACTGCCACTAGTTCACTCCTTGGTCGGGCCGGAGTTCCGGCCGAGCTGTTCGTCGGTCTGTTCAGCCAGCCCTTGCAACGTCGCCCATCGCGGGTCGATCGCGTCGTGGTGCTGGTGTCCCGGGTCGTCTGCGAGCCTGGCACCACACTCGGTGCACAGCCCCGGACAGTCGTCCCGGCACAGCGGCTGGAACGGCAGTGATAGCACCACCGCGTCCCGCAGCAGAGGTTCGAGGTCGAGCAGGTCTCCCTCCAACCGGCTGACATCGTCGTCGCCGGCGTCCGTCGCGGTGTCGCTCTCCTCGTATGCGAAGAGCTCCTGGAGATCCACCTCGACCTCGTCGGTGAGGGGTTCCAGGCACCGGGCGCACTCCCCCGTCAGCTCGGCACTTGCGGTGCCGGTGACGAGCACGCCCTCCATGACTGCCTCGAGCCGCAGGTCGAACTCGACCGGCGACCCTTCGGGGACGCTGAGAACTTCGATGCCGAGATCTGCAGGCGCCGGTGCCGTGAATGACACCTTGCGCTGCGACCCCGGGCGGCGGCCGAGCTCGCGGGTGTCGAGCACGAGCGGCGCTCTCGGGTCGAGAGACACAGGTAGGTCACTTCCGTCAACGGGCACAACAGATCACAGTCCTCATGTTCGTCCCGGGCTGCGACGTGACCGCAGCCGCAACGAGCATGGCGAACCGTCGACAAGAGTAGCGTCTGGGTGCATCGTCGGCCAAAACGAGGCGTCGCCCGCGACTGCCCGGGTCTCACGCCCGGGGGACGGTCCGGACTCAGCCCTCGAGGTGCTCGGGCAGCTTGATCCGGTCGACCTCGTCCTCGGTCAGCGAGTCGAGCGCCGAGCGGCCGGCGAGGCGCTCGCGGCCACGCTTGACCTCCTCGATCGTGCGCTCGAGCGTGATCTCGAAGTTGGCGAGGATGTGGTCGACGTAGTCGTCGGTCTCCTTGCGGAGCCCGTCGGCGTCGGCCCGGGCCTCGGCGAGCAGCTCGTCCGCGCGTCGCTGGGCGATCTTGAAGACCTCGGTGTCGGAGACCAGGTGGTCGCGCTCGTTGCGGGCGTCGGCGATCAGCTGCTCCGCCTCGCGGTGCCCGCTCGCGACGACCTCCTCGCGCTCACGCTGGATCTTGTGGGCCTCGCCGAAGGCCACGTTCATCTCGTCCTCGAGCTCTTCGAGCATCGCGAGCAGCTCGCCGCGGTTGACCACGGCGGAGGCAGACATCGGCATCGACCGAGCCTGTTCGACCACTTGCCGGATCTCGGCAAGCTTGGCGCGCACGTCCACGTTGACCTTTCTCGTCATGGAGAGAACCCCGAACTCGTACCCAGGCAGAGGGCTCTCTACCCCCGGGACATGACGATACGTCGGGGCGGGACGCTCGTCACAGAATCGCCCTACTCGCGGGCCCGCTCCTTCAGCCGCGCGGTGAGGCGCTCGAGGACCAGGGGCGGGACCAGCGGGGACACGTCACCGCCGAAGGTGGCCACCTCCTTGACCAGGCTCGAGGCGAGGAAGGAGTACTCCGGGCTCGTCGGCACGAACACCGTCTCGACCGGGGCCAGGCTGGAGTTCATCTGCGCCATCTGCAGCTCGTAGTCGAAGTCGCTCACAGCACGCAGGCCCTTGACGATGGCATGGATGCCGTGCTCCTGGCAGAAGTCGACGAGCAGGCCGTGGAAGGCGTCGATCTTCACGTTCTGGAAGGGCGCGCAGACCTCGGTCAGCATGTCGATGCGCTCCTCGACGGTGAACAGGCTCTGCTTCGACTTGTTGATCAAGACGGCCACCGTCACCTCGTCGAAGAGCCCGGAGGCCCGGGAGACGATGTCGATGTGCCCGTTCGTGACGGGGTCGAAGGACCCCGGACACACGGCTCTGCGCACTGGTGCTCCTCGCTTCACGACGGCAGCGGAGTATCGAAGGCTCGGTCCCCCGGTGGTGATGCGTGACCGTACCAAAGCGTGGTCTCGCCGTACCTCTTCGTCCGAGATGGGGCGAAACCGTCCGGCCAGACCACCTCTCCGCTGCGGGTGGCCCGCTCGACCACGACGAGGGCCCCCTCGGCGAGCCACCCGTGGGAGAGCAGTGCAGCGAGGTCGGCACGGACGTCGGTGTTCGACAAGGCGTACGGCGGGTCGATGAACACCACGTCGTACGGCGCACGGGGTTCGCCGGCGAGGACCCGCGCGACCGCCCCCACGAGCACCTCGACCTCGCCGAAGCCGAGCGAGCGGGCGTTGGCGTGGATCACCGACGCGGTGCGACGGTCCTGCTCCACCAGGGTCACCGAACCCGCCCCGCGTGACCTCGCCTCGAGGCCGACCGCCCCCGACCCGGCGTACAGGTCGAGGAACCTCACGCCCGCGATCGAGCCCACCTCGGACGTCAGGCTCGAGAACAGGGCCTCCCGGACGCGGTCGGAGGTGGGCCGGGTCTGGTCGCCGCTCGGTGCCTTGATCCGGCGGCCTCTGGCCGAGCCGCCGATGATCCTGGTCAAGCCTTCTCCAGGTAGTCGGCCTGCTGCGACTCGTCGAGACGCCGGACCGCGTCGGCGAGGGCCGCGTGGTGGCGCAGCTCCGGGTCGCCGGTGACGACCTGGACCGCGGCCTCTCGCGCCGCGAGGATCTCGTCCTCGTGCTCGAGGACCGAGAGGAGCTTGAGCCCGGACCTGCTGCCCGACTGGGCGGCACCGAGCACGTCGCCCTCCCGACGCTGCTCGAGGTCGACCCGGGAGAGCTCGAACCCGTCGGTGGTGGATGCGACCGCGAGCAGGCGCTCCTGCGCGGCGGTGCTCCCCTCGACCTGGGTGAACAGCAGGCACAGTCCCGGATGCCCGCCCCGGCCGACCCGGCCACGGAGCTGGTGCAGCTGCGAGACGCCGAACCGGTCGGCGTCGAGGACGACCATCACGGTCGCGTTGCCGACGTCGACACCGACCTCGATCACCGTCGTGGCGACCAGGACGTCGACCTCCCCGTCGGCGAAGGCCCGCATCACGGTCTCCTTGCGCTCCGGTGACAGCCGGCCGTGCAGCGACTCGACCCGCAGTCCCTGGAGCGGACCGTTCGTCAGCGCCGGAGCGACCTGCTCGACCGCGGCGAGGGTGACCTCGCCGGGTTCGGTCTTCTCGTCGGGGTCGACTCGGGGACAGACGACGTACGCCTGGTGGCCCTTATCGACCTCCTCGCGAACGCGTTGCCAGGCCCGGTCGACCCACGACGGCTGGTAGCGGACTGGCACGACACTGCTCTGGATCGGCGCCCGCCCGGCCGGGAGCTCGGTCAGGGTGGAGGTCTCCAGGTCACCGAAGACGGTCATCGCGACCGTGCGGGGGATCGGCGTCGCCGTCATGACGAGGACGTGCGGTCGCGACTCCCCCGCCTTGGCGGCGAGGGCAGCCCGCTGCTCGACGCCGAACCGGTGCTGCTCGTCGACCACGACCATGCCGAGGTCCGCGAACTGGACCTTCTCCTCGAGCAGCGCGTGGGTGCCGATGACGATGCCCGCGGCACCGGACGCCGCGTCGAGCATCGCGCTGCGGCGGGCTGCCGCGCCGAGCGACCCGGTCAGGAGCGCGACCTGCGTGCCGCCCTCTGCGCCACCGAGCATGCCCCCCGCAGCGAGGTCGCCGAGCATCGCCGTGATCGAGCGGTGGTGCTGCTGCGCGAGCACCTCGGTCGGGGCCAGCAGCGCGGCCTGGCCGCCGGAGTCGACGACGCGGAGCATGGCCCGCAGCGCCACGACCGTCTTGCCGGATCCCACCTCGCCCTGGAGCAGGCGGTGCATCGGGTGCCCTCCGGCGAGGTCGCCGAGGATCTGCTCGCTCACCTGTGTCTGCCCTTCGGTGAGCTCGAAG
The DNA here is from genome assembly GCA_963721165.1 of uncultured Actinomycetota bacterium. Taxonomy (GTDB): domain Bacteria; phylum Actinomycetota; class Actinomycetes; order Propionibacteriales; family Nocardioidaceae; genus Nocardioides_C. The sequence continues at coordinate 243,866 of CAVRIE010000005.1, forward strand.
GGCAGCTTCGCGTCGAAGCGGTCGAGCAGGCCGCCGTCGCGGCCGGTCCTGGACTGCGCCGGCAGCAGCGCCAGCTCGGCACGCCTGCGGGCGAGCACGGTCTGGGTGACGAAGGCCTCCTCGAAGCGCAGCGTGCGCTCGGCGGCGTCGCGGTCCTCCGAGGAGTCGGGACGGTGGATCCACTCCAGCGCCTGCCGGGAGCCCAGCAGGCCATGGGCGAGCCGGACGGCTGCCGGCACCGGCTCCGGGACCTCGTCGACGAGGTCGAGGGCGAGGTGGATCGCGCGCCGCAGCTGCCAGCTCTGCACGGTGGCAGTAGCAGGGTAGAGCGTGATGAGGTTCGGCTGCTGCTCCCAGGTCTCGCGCGCCTGGTCCTCACCCTCGTCCTGGAACAGCTGGGTCTGGGGGTTGGTCAGCTGCCACTGGTTGCGGAACCTGCCGACCTTGCCGGAGAAGACTCCGTGCATGCCCGGGGCGATGTTGCCCTTGCGCCAGTCGGCGATGTGCTTCTTCTTGTCGAAGAAGGTCAGCATCAGCTCGTGGTCGTCGGTGGCCACCACGACCTCGAGCCGGTAGGCCATCCCGCCCCTGCGACGGTCCTGGTAGGACCGCTGCTCGACCGAGAGCACCTGGGCGATCACGGTCACGTGCTCGTCGACGGTGAGCGCACCGAGGTCGCTCAGCTGGCCCTTCGGGACGTACCTGCGGGGGTAGTGGCGCAGCAGGTCACCGACGGTGGTGTAGCCGAAGGCCTTCTCGATCTTCGGCGCATGGCTGCCCGCGACGCTCGCGAGCTTCGAGTCCCACCTGATGGTCGGCACGGACGGTTCCTACTCCACTCCCAGGAGCACCGGGTAGCGCTCCTGGCATCCGTCATACACCACCACGTCGACAGTCGGGTGTTCCGCCGCGAGGTAGGACGCGCACCGCTCGGCGAGCTCCTCCCCCTCGGCCCCGGCGACCACGGTGACCAGCTCACCACCGCCGCCGAGCAGGAGCTCGAGCACGTCGGTCGCGACCGTGAAGAGGTCGTCGCCGACGACCACGAAGTCGCCCTCCACCGCGCCGAGGATGTCTCCGGGCTCGCACGGCCCGGCGGTGGTCATCGCCTGCCGCACCGCGACGGTGACCGCTCCGGACCGCGCGTGCCTGGCCGCCGAGGTCATGTGCAGCAGGTCGTCCTCGAAGGGCCGGCCGGGTTCGTGCACGGCGAGTGCCGCGAGCCCCTGGACCTGGGCACTCGTGGGGATCACCGCGACACGCACGTCACCGGTGTCCCGGGCGGCCTGGGCGGCGGCCTCGGCCACGGCCAGGGAGTCGCGGTCGTTGGGGAGCACGACGACCTCCGACGCGCCGGACACTGCGATGGCCTCCAGGACCTGACCTGTGGAGGGCCGCCGGCCGGGACCTTCCACGACGGTGGCACCGGCCTCGGTGAACAACCGCTCGAGCCCCTCTCCGGCCGCCACGACGACCACCTTGCGGCCCTTGCGGCCGGACGGCGGCCGGTGCTCGACCGCCTTCCCGGCAAGACGCTCGATCTGCTCGGCGAAGTGGGTTACCCGGATCCGGTAGGGCCGGCCGGCCTCGATGCCCGCCTCCACCGCGGCGCCCACGTCGTCGACGTGGACGTGGACGTTCCACAGCCCGTCGCCACCGACGACGACGAGCGAGTCACCCAGCGGGGCGAGCCGCTGCCGGAGCTCGGGCACGACGGAGTCGTCCGCGTCGAGGAGGTACATCACCTCGTAGGCCGGGCCGTCGGGGTGCAGGTCGTCGGTGGGCAGCGGCATCGGGATCGCGTGCACCCCGAGGGCATGGTGCGGCCCGGCGGCCCGCTTGCCGGTCACGGCGGTCTCCGCCGCGTCGAGGACCACGCACAACCCGCGCCCTCCGGCGTCGACCACACCCGCGTCCCGGAGGGTCTTGAGCTGCTCCGGCGTGTGTCCCAGGGCCTCGCGTGCAGCGGCCGCGGCAGCACGGATGACGTGGCCCAGCCGGTTCTCCGGCACCTCCGCCGCCAGGAGAGCAGCCGTGCTCGCCGCCCGGGCGACCGTGAGGATCGTGCCCTCGACGGGCTCGCCGACCGCGGCGTAGGCGGCGTCGGTGGCGCGCTTCAGCCCCTCGGCGAAGACGGCGGCCGACCGGTCGTGGGGCCCTGCCTCGCCGATCCGCTTCAGGAGTGCGCCGATCAGCTGCGACATGATCACCCCGGAGTTCCCCCGCGCCCCGAGCAGGGCGCCACGGGAGTACGCCGCCAGCGCCGCTCTGAGGTCACAGCGGGGGTCTCCGTCGACGCGGTCGCGCATCATGTCGCGGGCTGACTCGAACGTGAGGAAGAGGTTGGTGCCCGTGTCGCCGTCGGGGACGGGATAGACGTTGAGGGCGTCGATCTCCTCCCGCGCCTCACCGAGGGCGGCGAGAGACACCTCCGCGAAGCGAACCACGGTTGGCAGGTCGAACGTCGCGACCGCGTCGTCCTGCATGGTCGAGGCCCGCTCCCTTCGTCGAACATCCGTGGCTGCCGCCACGTGCAAGCCAGCCCAGGCTAGTGCGTGAGCACCGATTCGCGTCCGAGCGGGGGCATCGGATACTCTTGTGCGGTTGCCTCGACGCTGTGACTCTGCGCCTTCGATAGGTGTCGACCCGGCGTCAGACCCGAGGCACCCAACCAGTGGTAAGAGCAATCTAGTCTTCTCAGGAGTTCACGGTGGCTGCCGTCTGTGACATCTGCGCCAAGAAGCCGGGCTTCGGTCACAACCGGCCGTGGTCGCGCAAGATTACGAAGCGTCGCTTCGACCCCAACATCCAGCGTGTCCGCGCCAAGGTCAACGGCACCCCGAAGCGACTCAACGTCTGCACCGGATGCCTCAAGGCCGGCAAGGTCACCCGCTGACCTGACGCACGTCGAACATCAAGGGCCGCTCCCTCGGGAGCGGCCCTTCTTGTCTCTCCGTGCCGGGACCTGCGCGCAGGCGATGCGGCAGGCAGCCGGCACCTGCGACCGGCCCGGTTCAGAAGTGGACGTGGCCGGCGGGGCCTTCGTACGCCGCCGCGTCGACTGTCACGCCGCTGCCCGCGGCCACCCGACCGATCTGCGTCCAGCCGTCGGGAAGCCCGGCGTCCGACGGGAAGGTGGCTACCAGGGCGTGGTCGTCCCCGCCGGTGAGGATGAACCGCATCGGGTCGGCGCCGAGGGCTGCGCCCACGGCGTGGAGCGGCTCGGGCACCTCGAAGGCGGCGGAGTCGATGTCGATCGCGACACTGCTGCTGTCGGCGATGTGCCCCACGTCCGCGAGCAGGCCGTCGGACACGTCGATCATCGCGGTGGCTCCTGCCTTCGCCGCCTGGGCACCCGCGGAGTACGGCGGCTCGGGGCGCCGGTGTGCCTCCACGAGCACGCGTGGGGAGCGGAACCCCCTGGCCAGCACAGCCAGACCCGCGGCCGCCCAGCCCTGACGTCCGGCGATCGCCACGACGTCACCGGGACGAGCCCCGGACCGTCGTACCGGCTCGCCCTCCACAGCGCCCAGCACCGTGACCGCGATCATGACCGTGTCGGCGCGGGTGACGTCACCGCCCACCACGGAGGCGCCGACAGCGCTCGCCTCCGCCGCGATCCCGTCGGCCAGCTCGAGTGCCCAGGACGCGGACAGCTCGGGGGGCGCGGCGAGGCCGACGGTCAGAGCGGTCGCACGGCCACCCATCGCGTTGATGTCCGACAGGTTCTGCGCCGCCGCCTTGTGGCCGATGTCTGCGGCCGAGGCCCAGTCGCGCCGGAAGTGACGGCCCTCCACGAGCAGGTCGGTGGAGACCACGACACGGCGGTCGGGGAAGGAGACGACCGCGGCGTCGTCGCCCGGGCCGAGGAGTACGTCGTCGCCCTGAGGGAACCTCTCGGCCAGCGCGGCGATGAGCCCGAACTCGCCGAGGTCGGACAGTGTGGCGTCGGCAGGGGGGCGCGAAGTCATGGGCGCTATTCAAGCCGATGGAGGCGTCGTGTTCCGGCGGGGGCTCGGGACGCGGTACGTTGAGCCGGAACGAGCGCCGGTCCTCAAGCCTTACGAGGGCCGGTGCCCCACGAGACCCCAGGAGTGCACATGGTGGTTCAGGCCTACATCTTGATCCAGACCGACGTCGGCAAGGCCGCCGAGGTCGCCGCGGCGATCGCGGAGGTCAAGGGCGTCACGCTCGCCGAAGACGTGACCGGTCCCTATGACGTCATCGTGCGCGCGGAGGCCCGCAACGTCGACGAGCTCGGCAAGCTGGTCGTCGCTCGGGTGCAGAACATCCCCGGGATCACCCGGACGCTCACCTGTCCCGTCGTGCACATCTAGGCCTCGGCCCTGCACCTCGTCTCTCAACCGCGGCGCCCGCCCCTCCGTGCGAGGGCGGGCGTCGCGGCATGTCTGGCGGCGACGGCCACGCTCATGACGTCGTGCGGGGGCGGCGCCGTACAGGTGGACACGCCGGGCCTCGACGCCGGCGCGGACCGGGAGTGCTCGGCCCTGGTGAAGGCTCTTCCCGCGACCGTCGACGGAGCAAAGCGGAGAGACGTCGAGCCGGCCGGTTCGCCGGCCGCGGCCTGGGGCGATCCGCCGATCGTGCTGCGGTGCGGCGTCGCGATGCCCAGGGCGTTCGACGAGTTCGCCGCCTGCCAGGAGACCAACGGCGTCGGCTGGTTCATCCCTGAGGAGCAGATGACCGGGGAGGCCCGCTCGATCACCATGACCACGATCGGACGCGACGTGAACGTACAGGTGGCCCTGCCGCCGGAGCACTGGCCACCGGCGAACGCGATGGTCGACCTGGCCCCGGCGATCAAGAAGACGACAGAGGAGACCCGACCCTGCGTCTAGCGCAGGCCGGTGTCGCGCCGCAGGGCGAGCTGGAGCAGCCGGTCCACGAGCGCCGGGTAGTCCAGGCCGCTGGCCGCCCACATCCGCGGGAACATCGACAACGGGGTGAACCCCGGCATCGTGTTGATCTCGTTGATCACGATCCGTTCGTCGGGGAGCACGAAGAAGTCCACACGGGCGAGTCCTTCGCACGACAGCGCCTCGAAGGCCTGGACCGACAGGTCCTGGATGCGCTTGGCCAGGTGGCCGGGCAGGTCGGCCGGGACGCTGAGCTCGGTGTGCTCCTCGGGTAGGTACTTGGCGGCGAAGTCGTAGAACTCGTGGCTGCCGTCGATGGTGATCTCCGCGACGACGCTGGCCTCGGGCGCTCCGCCGTCGACCCCCTCGATCACGCCGCACTCGACCTCACGGCCACCCTCTGCGGCTGCCTCGACGAGCACCTTCGGGTCGTGGACACGTGCCTCCTCGACCGCGGCGTCGAGCTCCGAGGCGTCATGGACCTTGCTGATCCCGATGCTGGAGCCGCCGCGGCACGGCTTCACGAAGACCGGGTAGCCCAGGGCGTCCACCGCCTCGCGGCAGGCGGCGGGGTCGGTCTCCCACCCGCGCTTGGTGATCACGGTGTAGGGCAGCACCGGGAGGCCGTGGCCCTGGAAGACCACCTTCATGTAGTGCTTGTCCATGCCGACCGCGGAGGCCAGGACACCCGCTCCGACGTACCGGACCCCGGCCATCTCGAGCAGCCCCTGGATCGTGCCGTCCTCGCCCCACGGTCCGTGCAGGAGCGGGAAGACGACGTCCACCTGGCCGAGCGCCTCGGGGGCCGAGGCCGCCTCCGATGCAACGAGGTGGCTCCTGCCGTTGCCGTTGGACAGGGCGACGGTCGCGCGCGAGCCGTCGACCTGCGGGAGCTCGCCGGAGCTCGTGATGGCGAAGCGCTCGGTGTCGCCGGACTCGAGGACCCAGCGACCGTCGGGCGCGATGCCGATGGGCACCACGTCGTAGCGGTCCCGGTCGATCGCCTTCAGCACACTGCCCGCGGTGACGCAGGAGATGGCGTGCTCACTGGAGCGGCCACCGAACACGACGGCGACCCGGGGGCGGCGGAGGGAGGTGTCCATAGCGAAGAGACCCTACCCCGACCGGGGACGGTCCAAGCCCGCGCGGGCCCATAGTCTGGAGACATGTCTTCCGAGTCCTACGACGCCAGGACCCTCCGCCCGGCGACCACAGCTGTGACCGCCGGGCGTCCTCCGCACGAGCCGGACAACCCTCTCAACGAGCCCCTGACGATGGCCTCGACCTACGTGGCCGGCGGCGACCTCGAGTACGGCCGCTACGGCAACCCCACCTGGTCGGCGTTCGAGGACGCGCTCGGCGCTCTCGAGGGCGGCCGGGCGATCGCGTTCTCGTCCGGCCTGGCGGCGGTTGCCACGATCCTGGACCTCGTCGGCCACGAGCAGAAGGTGGTGGCGCCCCGCCACGCGTACAACGGGAGCATCCTGCAGATGGCCGACCTCGAGGCGCGTGGCCGGATCCAGGCGGCGCTCGTCGACATCTCCGACACCGAGGCGGTCCACCACGCGTGCGAGGACGCGTCGCTGGTGTGGATCGAGTCTCCGACGAACCCGGCACTCGAGGTCGCCGACATCGCAGCGATCACGAAGGTCGCCCACGACGAGGGGGCGTACGTCGTGGTGGACAACACGTTCGCCACCCCCCTGCTCCAGCAGCCGCTCGGCATGGGCGCGGACATCGTGCTGCACTCCGCGACGAAGTTCATCTCCGGGCACAGCGATGTCCTCCTCGGGGCGCTGGTGACCCGCGACGACCAGCTGTTCGACGTACTCAAGAAACGGCGCGACATGATCGGCGCGGTGCCCGGCACGCTCGAGGCCTGGCTGGCGTTGCGGGGGCTCCGGACCCTGCACGTGCGGCTCGAGCGCGCCCAGTCGAACGCGCAGGAGCTGGTCCGCCGACTGGAGGGGCACCCGGCCGTCGAGGAGGTGCGCTATCCCGGGTTCGGCGCGATCGTCTCGATCGTGCTGGCCCAGGGCGCGCTCGCCGCGGACCTGCTGACCCACAAGACCAGGCTGTGGGTGCACGCGACCAGCCTCGGCGGCGTGGAGTCGACCTTCGAGCGGAGGCGCCGCTGGAAGGTCGAGCCCGCCACGATCCCCGAAGGCCTGGTGCGGATGTCGGTGGGTATCGAGGACGTCGAGGACCTGTGGGACGACCTCGCCGTGGCCCTGGACCATGTGACCGGCGACGCCCCCACGGCCGAGGGAACGGACAGCTAGTCGCGCTCGTGCTTGGTGTCGCGGTTGACGAGGCTCTTGAGCATGTCGGACGCGGTCATCTCGCCTTCGACGACCGCGTGCACGTGCTCCACGATCGGGGCGTAGACGCCCGTGCGGTTGGCGAGGTCGAGCAGCGAGGAGCAGGACTTCACGCCCTCCGCCACCTGGCGCGACGACGCGAGGATCTCCTCGGTGGTCATCCCCCGGCCGAGCTTCTCGCCGAAGGTCCGGTTGCGCGACAGCGGCGACGAGCAGGTCGCGACCAGGTCTCCGAGCCCGGCGAGGCCCATCAGGGTCATCGGGTCGGCCCCGAGAGCAGTGGCGAGCCGCGCGGTCTCGGCGAGCCCGCGGGTGATGACCGAGGCGGTCGTGTTGTCCCCGAAGCCGAGGCCGACCGCCATGCCGACGCTCAGGCCGATGATGTTCTTGTAGGCGCCGCCGAGCTCGCAGCCGATCACGTCGACGCTGGAGTAGGGGCGGAACGCCGGTGAGTGGCACAGGTCACGCAGTCGCTTGGCGACCTCTTCGTCCTCGCAGGCCACCACGGCCGCAGCGGGCTCCCTGCGCGCGATCTCCATGGCGAGGTTGGGTCCGCTCACCACGCCGATGCGCTCCGGGCCGGCGCCGGTGACCTCGTGGATCACCTCGCTCATCCGCTTCAGCGTGCCTAGCTCGACGCCCTTCATCAGCGAGACCAGGATCGCGTCGTCGGGGATGTAGAGCACCCACTCGGTGAGGTTCTCTCGCAGCTTCTGCGACGGGACCGCCAGCACCACGAACTCGGCACCCGCGAGCGCCTTGGCCGGGTCGTGGGTTGCCGAGATCGCGGGCGGCAGCTCGATGCCGGGGAGGTAGTCGGTGTTCTCGCGGCCCTCGTTGATCGCGTCGCACACCTCCTCACGCCGCGCCCAGATCGTCACGTCGTTCCCCGCGTCGGCAAGGACGATGGAGAACGCCGTGCCCCATGAGCCGGCACCCATCACTGCGACCTTGGTCATGCCTGCTTCCTGTCGTGCCGTCGCCCGCGCCGGTTGCTTGGGCCCTCGTTCGGGTTGCCGATCTCGCGTACGCCCGCGGCACGCGGGTCGAACCGGGTGGCGGGGGGCTCCTCCTGGCGGATCTCGGCCAGCAGCGCCGTGAGGGAGTCCATGATCCGGTCGGTGGCCTCGCGGAGGACGTCCGGCTTCTGCGGACGGTCCCGCAGGTCGTCGAGCATGACCGGGTCGCCGACCTTCATCGTGATCGTCTTGCGGGGGAACAGCCGCGGCTTCTTGGAGTAGGGCGCCAGGATGTGGTTCGCGCCCCACTGGGCCACCGGGATGACCGGGACACCGGTGCTCAGCGCGATCCGGGCGGCCCCGGTCTTCCCGGTCATCGGCCACAGCTGCGGGTCGCGAGAGATCGTGCCCTCGGGGTACACCGCAACGCACTCCCCCTTGTTCACCGCCTCGACGGCTGCCCGGAACGCCAGGGACGCGTCGCTGGTGAGCCGGTACACCGGGATCTGCTTGGCACCCCGGACGATCGCGCCGACGACCGGGACGTCGAAGACACCTGCCTTGGCGAGGTAGCGCGGCAGCCGTCCGTAGTCGTAGACGAAGTGGGCGAACGTCAGCGGGTCGAGGTGCGAGATGTGGTTCGCGACGAGGATGCAGCCACCCTCGGCCGGAAGCTTCTCGCCGTCGATCCAGCGGCGCTTGGTGAAGAGCAGCAGCAGCGGCTTCGCGATGGCGACTGCGACGGCCCACGCCCATCCGCGCTTCTGTCTCAGCTGACGCGGCTTCGCCACGGCCACCTCTTCCCCTTGCTCCGGCTCGATGCTCGACCGAGCGTAACGCCCGCGACGTCGAGGTGCATGCACGACTCCGCGTGCCGCCCTGGCAAGATCGAGCCGATGTCGAACGTTCCCCCGCCCCGGTTCGGCGTGCTCGTGCCGGTCAAGCCGACCTCCCGTGCGAAGTCCCGGCTGTCTCCGCTCGGGGACGAGGCGCGGCGAGCTCTCGTAGCGGCTTTCGCGGCCGACACGGTCACCGCGGCTCTGGGGTCGCCTCTGGTTGCTGCGGTCATGGTGGTCACCGACGACCACGTCCTCGCCGACGGTCTCAGCCGGCTCGGCGCATCCGTGGTTCCGGACGGGGCATCCGACGACCTCAACGAGTCGCTGGTGCAGGCGGCCGCAGAGATGCATCGCAGGTGGCCGGACCTCGGACTTGCAGTGCTGTGCGCCGACCTTCCTGCGCTCGACACGGAGGAGCTCACCAGCACGCTCCAGGTCGCCTCGGCGCATCCGGCGGCCTTCGTGGCCGACGCCGGCGGCAACGGTACGACGATGGTGGCCTCTGTCTCCCCCGATCACTTCACGCCCCGGTTCGGGCCCGGGTCGCGGGCGGCACATGGGGCCGACGGCGCCCACGAGATCGTGGAGGTCGACGTACCGACCCTGCGTCGTGACGTGGACACGCCGGAGGACCTGAGAGAGGCGCTCGAGCTCGGGGTCGGCGCTCGCACTGCGTTGGCGTCCGCCGGGCTTAGGCTCTGACCATGCAGGCCACCGTCTCGTCCTACGACACCGCTACGTACTCAGGAGCCCTGCTGCTCGACGACGGCGTCGAGGTCCCCTTCGGGCCCGAGGCGCTCGCCGGCAGCGGCCTGCGCATGCTGCGACCGGGTCAGCGGGTCCGGCTCGAGACCAGCGGCGACGGCGCAGACCTTCGGGTGCTGCGCCTGCAGATCCTCACGCTTCCGTAAGCGTGCCGGAATGGGCGGAATTTCCCCTCACGTAATGGACCTCCCATGACAAAGCGTCACTCCCCTCGCGATATTCGTCGAAGGGAGTGACGCTTTACCGAGTTCCCCTGGGAAAACTGCTCCCAGGAAGGGTCAGGACTTCTTGGCGGTGCTCTTCTTCGCGGTGCTGGTCTTCTTTGCGGTGCTGGCCTTCTTTGCCGGAGCCTTCTTGGCCGGCGTCGCCTTCTTGGCCGTGCTGGTCTTCTTCGCAGCGGTCGACTTCGTGGCGGTCTTCTTGGCCGGGGTCGTCTTGGCGGCCGCCGACTTGGTGGCGGTCTTCTTGGCCGGGGTCGTCTTCTTCGCAGCCGCGGACTTCGTGGCCGTCGCCTTCGCCGGGGTCGCCTTGGCGGTGGACTTCTTCGTCGGCACCGCACCCGCAGCCTTCTTCGCCGTGCCGGTGGCGGTCGTGAGGGTGAGCTTCGGAAGCTTCTTCGCGCCGGAGACGACGGCCTTCAGCTCCGCGCCGGGGTTGAACTTCGGAACGGCGGTCTTCTTGGCCTTGATGCGATCCCCGGTGCGCGGGTTGCGGACCCAGCGAGCGTCGCGGATGCGCTTCTCGAAGGAACCGAAGCCTGTGATGGCCACCTTCTCGCCCTTGGCTACCTCTCGAGTGATCGTGTCCAGCACGTTCTCGAGCGCCTCCCGGGCGGCTTTGCGGTTGCCCTCGTAGCGGGCTGCGAGAGCGTCAATCAGCTGACTCTTGTTCACTGTCTTCCCTTTCGTGAACCTTAGAGGCCGAGCCCGTGCTCGACTTTTCCCTTTGCACGCTAGGGAAAAGTAAGCCTCGTCACAATCACATCGACACTAATTTCCGCGTTCTTTTTGTGTGTCGCAAGGCGATGCGAGCGAGATAGGACACCGGTCCTGGCGGGCGAGCATGCCCGAGTGTGGCCGAATCCCCTTGTTTTCAAGGGGATTCGCGCAGCCGAGACGAAAGATGGGAGCTTTCCCGGCGCCTGATGCCGGGGAAGCTCCCATCAACCCCGAACGAGGGAGTTCTTACGCCGCGTGTCAGAGAGTCGCGGGCTTCCAGGACGGACGCGACCCTTCGTAGGCAGCGATGTCGTCCTCATGGGAGAGCGTGATGCCGATGTCGTCGAGGCCCTCGAGCAGGCGCCACCGCGTGTAGTCGTCGATGTCGAACCGGGCGACCAGGTCACCTGCGCGAACCTCACGAGCCTCGAGGTCTACGGTCACCGGCGTGGTCGGGTCGGCCTCGACCATCGACCACAGCTTGCTCGACGACGTCCTGGTCCACCTGGGCGGCGACCAGGCCCGCCTTTCCGGAGTTACCTCGGAAGATGTCGGCGAACCTTGAGGACAGCACGACCTTGAAGCCGTAGTCCGTCAACGCCCAGACGGCGTGCTCCCTCGAGGAGCCGGTGCCGAAGTCGGGGCCGGCCACGAGGATCGAGACCCCGTGGTACTCCGGCTTGTTGAGGATGAACTCCGGGTCGTTGCGCCAGGCCCCGAAGAGGCCGTCCTCGAAACCGGTGCGGGTGACGCGCTTGAGGTACACCGCCGGGATGATCTGGTCGGTGTCGACGTTGCTGCGTCGCAGCGGCAGCGCCGTGCCGGTGTGGGTGGTGATCTTCTCCATCGTCTTCTTTCCTTCCGGCTCAGACCTGCGCGGCCTGGGTGACAGGGGGCAGGTCCGCCGGTGAGGCGAGGTGGCCGGTCACGGCGGTGGCAGCCGCAACCAGCGGCGAGACCAGGTGGGTGCGGCCGCCCTTGCCCTGCCTTCCCTCGAAGTTGCGGTTCGACGTGGACGCGCTCCGCTCCCCCGGCTGCAGCTGGTCGGGATTCATGCCCAGACACATCGAGCATCCGGCGCCACGCCACTCCGCGCCCGCCTCCTTGAAGACCACGTCCAGGCCCTCGTCCTCGGCCTGCAGGCGCACCCGCACGGAACCGGGTACGACGAGCAGGCGGGTCTCGCGGGCGACCTTGCGGCCCTTGATCACCTCGGCGGCGGCCCGGAGGTCCTCGATGCGGCCGTTGGTGCAGGAGCCGACGAACACGGTGTCGACCTTGATGTCGCGCATCGGCGTGCCGGCCTCGAGACCCATGTACTGCAGCGCCTTCTCGGCGGCGACCCGGTCGCCCTCGCTCTCGAAGTCCGAGGGAGCCGGCACCGCCGCGCCCAGTGGCACGCCCTGGCCCGGGTTGGTGCCCCAGGTGACGAAAGGAGTCATCTCCGACGCGTCGAGGACGATCTCCTTGTCGAAGGTCGCGTCGTCGTCGGTGACCAGGGTCTTCCAGTGCTCGACCGCGGCGTCCCAGTCGGCTCCCGCGGGGGCTTCCGGCCGGCCCTCGATGTAGTCGAACGTGGTCTGGTCGGGCGCGATCAGACCGGCCTTCGCGCCCCACTCGATCGACATGTTGCAGATCGTCATCCGGGCCTCCATCGAGAGCTCCTCGATCGCCGGTCCGCGGTACTCGACGATGTAGCCCTGGCCGCCGCCTGTGCCGGTGTGGGCGATCAGCGTCAGGACGAGGTCCTTGGCGGTGACGCCGTCGGGCAGCGACCCGTTGACGGTGACGGCCATCGTCTTCGGCTTCGCCTGCATCAGGGTCTGTGTGGCGAGCACGTGCTCGACCTCGCTGGTCCCGATGCCGAACGCGATCGCGCCGAAAGCGCCGTGCGTCGATGTGTGCGAGTCACCGCAGACGATCGTCATGCCGGGCTGGGTCAGACCGAGCTGGGGGCCGACGACGTGCACGATGCCCTGCTCGACGTCACCGAGCGGGTGCAGCCGGACGCCGAACTCCTCGGCGTTCCTGCGCAGGGTCTCGACCTGTGTGCGGGAGACCGGGTCCGCGATCGGCTTGTCGATGTCGAGGGTCGGGACGTTGTGGTCCTCGGTGGCAAGGGTGAGGTCCGGCCGGCGCACCCGGCGGCCCGCAAGGCGCAGCCCCTCGAACGCCTGCGGCGAGGTGACCTCGTGGAGCAGGTGAAGGTCGATGTAGAGGAGGTCCGGCTCTCCCTCTGCACTCCGGACGACGTGCTCGTCCCACACCTTCTCAGCAAGGGTCTTGCCCATTGCCTGCTCCTCTCACCGGTTCGTCCGCCTTGCCGCCTCTGCGCGGTCCGCTCTAGTCTGACTTGCATCCCAGGATGCGAGACGGCATTATCAAGATATGGACAACTCTAGCGGAGTCGGCGTTCTCGACAAAGCCGCGCTGGTCCTCGCCGCCCTCGAGTCCGGGCCGGCGACACTGGCCGGCCTGGTGGCGGGTACCGGTCTGGCGCGTCCTACCGCGCACCGGCTCGCCGTAGCTCTCGAGCACCATCGCCTGGTGGCTCGTGACATGCAAGGGCGGTTCGTCCTCGGTCCCCGTCTGGCTGAGCTCTCTGCGGCCGCGGGTGAGGACCGGCTGCTCGCGGCCGCAGGGCCGGTGCTCGCCCGCCTTCGCGACATCACGGGCGAGTCCGCCCAGCTGTGGCGGCGCCAGGGCGAGTACCGCGTCTGCGTGGCCGCCGCCGAGCGGCCCTCCGGGCTGCGCGACACGATCCCCGTCGGCTCGCAGCTCACCATGCGGGCCGGCTCGGCCGCCCAGGTGCTGCTCGCCTGGGAGGACCCCGAGCGCATGCACCGAGGTCTCCAGAACGCGGCGTTCAGCGCCACTGCCCTGTCCGGCATCCGCCGTCGCGGCTGGGCGCAGTCGGTCGGCGAGCGCGAGCAGGGCGTGGCATCGGTCTCCGCCCCGATCCGCTCCCCTTCCGGCAAGGTCATCGCGGCCGTGTCGGTCTCCGGACCCCTGGAGCGCCTGTCGCGCCAGCCCGGCCGGATGCACGCCCCCGCCGTACTCGCGGCCGCGGAGCGGCTCTCGGAGTCCCTGCGCCGCGCGTCCGAGTGAGCGCCCAGCCCGCTGGAGTTCCGGCGGGAGCAGGGCGGCTCAGAACAGGGCGCCCTGCTCGAGGTCGAGAAGCACCTGCTTGCGTTCGAGGCCGCCGGCATAGCCGGTGAGCGTGCCCTTGGCACCCACCACACGGTGGCACGGAATCACGATCGGGATCGGGTTGCGGCCGTTGGCCAGCCCGACCGCCCGCGACGCCGCGGCCGTCATCCCGAGACGGCGGGCGATCTCGCCGTACGACGCCGTCTCGCCGTAGCCCACGCGTCGGAGCTGGTCCCAGACGGATAGCTGGAAGACCGTGCCCTGGGGGTCGAGGGGGAGGTCGAACTCCTTGAGCTCCCCGGCGAAGTAGGCCTCGAGCTGGCGGACCGCCTCACGCAGCAACGGGTGCGCGTCGTCGCGCGACCCGACGGGTCGGCCCGCGGACAGGGCGGCTGCCCTGCTCGCGGACGAGTACTTCGAGGCGTCGGCCGGAGGGCCGCCGGAGAACTCGATCGCGTTGATCGCGGTGGTGCTCGCGATGATCCGCAGCTCCCCCACCGGGGAGTCCATGGTCGTCCACATGGTCGTCACATCCTCTCGTTCCCGACGGCGGGCCAACCGGCCGTCGCCTTGGGGCGCGCGGCCTCTGCTGCGAGGCTCCACACGTGCATCTGGGCGTAGCTGCGCCAGGGCCGCCAGGCCTGGCTGGTCTGGTCGGCGTGCGCGGGGTCGAGCCCCAGGGCTCGCAGCCCGTTGCGCACTCCGATGTCGCTGGGCAGGAAGACGTCCGGGTCACCGAGAGCGCGCATCGCGACGTAGTCGGCCGTCCAAGGCCCGATGCCCGGGATCTCCAGCAACCGGCGGCGTACGTCGGACCGCTCGGCGCTGCGGTCGAGCGCGATGTCGCCGGAGGCCAGCGCCGCGCACAGCAGGGCGATCGCCCGCCCCCTCGCGCGAGGCATCGGGAGCTCCTCGGCCGGCACTGCGGCGAGCGTCTCGGCCGACGGGAACAGCCGCCCCTCGCCCGTCGCGAGCGGCTCGCCGTACCTCTCCACCATGAGCGCGGCCAGGGCTCGCGCCCGCGGCACCGACACCTGCTGGCCGAGCACGGCCCGGACCGCGAGCTCGTCACCGTCCACGTGCCCCGGCACTCGCAGCCCTGGACGCAGCCGCACCTGCTCGGCCAGCGCCGGCACCGATCCGAGCTGCTCGTCGACCGCGTGCGGGTCGCAGTCGGCGTCGAGCAGGCGACGACACCGTTCGACGGCGGCACTGAGGTCACGCAGGTCACTGAGGCCGAGGACGCACCGCACGGTGCCGTCCGTGTCGGCTGCGTCGAGCGTGAGACGGACGGTGCCGGTGCCGTGAGGGAGCCGAAGCGTGCGGGAGTACCAGTCCGGACCTGCGTCCTCCAGGCCCGGCACGGCGCGGACCGCCAGGAAGGCCAGCAGCTCTGCGGCGGCGAACGGCCTGCGCACCGCCAGCCTCAGCTCCAGCGTGCCCGAGTGGCCCGGTTGCGGTGCCGCCTGGGAGCGCAGCTGCGACGGCGTTCCGGCGTACACCTCACGGACGGTGTCGTTGAACTGCCTGATGCTCGAGAAGCCCGCCGCGAACGCAACCTCGGCGAACGGCATCGCGGTGGTCTCGATCAGGATCCGCGCGGTCTGGGCGCGGCGGGCTCGTGCGAGCGCGAGAGGACCGGCGCCGAGCTCCTTGGTGAGCAACCGGGTCAGGTGGCGGGAGCTGTACCCGACTCGCGAGGCCAGGCCCTCGACCCCCTCGCGCTCGACGAGACCGTCCGCGATGAGCCGCATGGTGCGGCCCGCCGTGTCAGCGGCGACGTCCCACTCGGGAGAGCCGGGAGTGGCGTCCGGGCGGCAGCGCTTGCACGCGCGGAAGCCGGCCTGCTGTGCAGCTGCGGCCGTCCGGAAGAACGACACGTTCCGCCGCTTCGGCGTGATCGCCGGGCAGGAAGGTCGGCAGTAGATCCCGGTAGAGCTCACCGCGGTGTAGAAGACGCCGTCGAACCTACGGTCGCGACTCTTCACGGCGAGGTAGCAGGAGTCCGGGTCGTTGATCAGCACGGCTCCATCCTCGCCGCCGGCGGCGCACGGCGCTAGCGGAAATCGGACATGGCCGTGAACCGCCGTTCTTCGCAGGCGACAACGCCTGGAGATGCGAGAAGGCCAGCGGCTCGGAGGAGCTGCTGGCCTTCTCGGGTGGTACCCCCGACCGGATTCGAACCGGCGCTACCGCCTTGAGAGGGCGGCGTGCTAGGCCACTACACAACGGGGGCCTGAGCGACTGAAACCCTAGCCTAGGCTGGAGATTTCGGCCAATCGCTGGGGTACTAGGACTCGAACCTAGACTAACTGGACCAGAACCAGTCGGGCTGCCAATTACCCCATACCCCATGGGATCTCGCTGCGACTTCTTGCGAAGCCGAGGCATGACAATACACGTCCCCCCTGCCCCTCACCAAAACGGACAAGGTGCTCCCCGCGCTGGCGTGAGAACGTTCACATCACGCCTGGGACGGCACCGGCGCACCGGGCGCCATGCCGGGCTCCGAGGGCTGCTCGACCGGTGGTGCGGTGCGCCGCTGGAGGTCCTTCTTGCGGGCCATCCACCAGACCAGACCGGCGTACGTGCCGGCCTGCGCGAGGGTCACCGGGATGTTCTCCCAGCCAACCTCGGAGACCTTGAGGGTCGAGCTCAGGTCCGAGAACGTCAGGGCGTAGGCGAAGGCCAGGAAGTTGTTGAGGATGTGCAGCGCGATGCCGGCCTCGAGCCCTCCGGTCCGGATCACCAGCCAGCCGGCGATGAAACCGAACATGAAGCGGTCGAAGAAGAGCGGGAAGTTCTGGACCCCGTGCGCGAGCGCGAACAAGGTGGCGGTGCCGAGGATGGCCACCCACCGGCTCACCCACGCCGGTGTGGAGGGGAACGACCAGAACGAGCCCAGCGCCTGCATCAGGTAGCCCCGGAAGACGTACTCCTCCCCCGCCGCCTGCAGAGGCGTTGTAGCGAGCACGATCAGGCCGAGCAACGCCGTGGTCGCGGTGAACTTGTTGGCCTCCGGCAGCAGGTCGCCGCCCTGGTCGCCGCCCACGACCATCCCCACGATGACCTGGGCGATGATCTGCGCGATCAGCGCGATCGCCGAGATGCCGACGCAGATGAAGAAGAGCCTCCACCGCATCTTCGGCACGACCGACGTCAGCCAGCGAGGGCGCATCCGGTGGACGAACCGGATGACTCCCCAACAGACCAGGATGCTGGCGCCCAGGGTCAGGTTCAGGTACAGCAGCGCGCCGGGGCCGACGTTCTCGAGGTTCCCCGCCTTCTGGAAGTTCTCCCAGAACGAGCCGGGCTCGAACATCACCCCGACGACGAGGACCGGCATCAGCACCAGAGGTGCGACCAGGATCATGCCCACGAACACCAGCACCGCGCCGACGACCGGCTTCCACCAGGCGTAGTTCCAGGTGCGAAGCATCTGGTGGTACTCACGAGGCTCCGGGTGCGGGAACGGCGGCAGCGGCGGCTTCTGCGCGACGGGCACCGGACCGGGGTACGTCGCCGGCGGAGCGCCCCAGGCGGGGTTCCACTGGGGCCCGCCGGTCCGGGGCGGTCCCCCCTGTGGCGTGGTCGCCGGCGGAGGACCCCACTGCGACCCCTGCTGCGGCCCCTGCTGCGGCCCGTGCTGGGTCGGGGGCTGCGGATCCCCCCAACCCGTCTGCGGATGCTCGTCGTGCGGCTCGTGCTCGCTCATCTGGTCTCCCCCCACCCTGGTGCTCAGGCTTCCTGCGCGCTCTGCAGCCGGGCCAACGATCGCTCGCGCCCGAGGAGCTCTAGCGACTCGAAGAGCGGCGGCGAGATCCTCCGACCTGTGACGGCGACCCGCACCGGGCCGAAGGCGTTGCGAGGCTTGATCCCGAGGTCCTCGACGAGCGCCTGCCGGAGCGCCGCCTCGATCGAGGGCGTGTCCCAGGTCCCGAGCGCCGCGAGGGCGTCGTGGGCGGCCTTGGCCACCGCCCGGCCGTCGGTGTTGAGCAGCTTCTCGACGTCGGCAGGGTCACGCTCGAAGCGGGACTCGTCGACGAACAGGAAACCGAGCATCTCGACCGACTCACCGAGCGTGACCATCCGCTCGTGCACGAGCGGGGCGGCCTCGCGAAGCAGCGTGCGCTGCTCCTGGCCGGGCTCCTCGCCGAGCACACCGGCCTTCTGGAGGTAGGGCACCATGCGGTCGGTGAGGTCGTCGACGGACAGCGCCCGCATGTGTGCCGCGTTGATCGCCTCGCACTTCTTCATGTCGAAGCGGGCGGGGTTCGGGTTGACCCGACGGATGTCGAAGGCCTCGGCCATCTCGTCCATCGTGAAGACGTCGCGGTCCTCGGCGATGCCCCAGCCGAGCAGGGCGAGGTAGTTCAGGATGCCCTCGGGCAGGAAGCCCCGCTCGATGTACTCGCTCAGGCCGGAGCCCTTGTCGCGCTTCGACAGCCGCTTGTTGCCCTCGCCCATCACGATGGGCAGGTGGCCGAACCTCGGGGAGCCGCTGCCCACACCGATCTCCGCCAGCGCCTCGTAGAGGGCGATCTGACGCGGGGTCGAGGACAGCAGGTCCTCGCCCCGGAGCACGTGGGTGATCTCCATCAGGGCGTCGTCGACGGGGTTCACCAGGGTGTACAGCGGGTGGCCGTTGGCGCGCACCAGGACGAAGTCGGGGACGTTCTCGGGGAGGAAGGTGATCTCGCCGCGGACGAGGTCGGTGAAGACGACCGGGCGGTCGGGCATCCGGAACCGCAGGACCGGCATCCGGCCCTTGGCGATGAACTCCGCCGTCTGGTCGGCGTCGAGGTCGCGGCAGTGCCCGTCGTACCCGCTGGCCCTGCTCTCGGAGCGCGCGGCCTCACGCCGCGCGTCGACCTCCTCCTGCGAGCAGTAGCAGTCGTAGGCGAACCCTGCCTCGTGCAGCTTGTGGGCGACGTCGCGGTAGATGTCGAAGCGCTCGGACTGCAGGTACGGCGCGAACGGGCCGCCAACCTCCGGGCCCTCGTCCCACTCGATCCCGAGCCAGCGCAGCGAGTCGATCACGGAGGCATAGCCCTCCGGGGTGTTCCGCGCGAGGTCGGTGTCCTCGATGCGGAGCACCAACGTGCCGCCGAAGTGCCGCGCGAACGCCCAGTTGAAAAGGGCGCTCCGGACGTTACCGACGTGGAGGGACCCGGTCGGCGAAGGTGGGAACCGGACCCTCACCTTCTCCGGAGCGATACCGCCCAGAACGTCGACGGGCGCTTCAGTCACGGACTACCACCTTGTTCGTCAGGGTCCCGATGCCGGAGATCGTCACGTCGACCTCGTCGCCGGGGTTCATCGGACCGACACCCTCGGGGGTGCCGGTGAGGATGACGTCGCCGGGCAGCAGCGTCATCACGGAGGAGACGTGCGCGACGAGGGTCGGCACGTCGAAGATCATGTCCTTGGTCGTGCCGTCCTGCTTCACGTCCCCGTTGAGATGGGTCTGGACGCGCAGGTCGGAGGTGTCGAGGTCGGTCTCGATCCACGGCCCGAGCGGGCAGAAGGAGTCGAACCCCTTGGCCCTGGTGAACTGGACGTCGCTCTTCTGCAGGTCGCGGGCCGTCACGTCGTTGCCGATCGTGTAGCCGTAGATCACGTCGGCCACCCGGTCGGGCGCGACGTCGCGGCAGATCCGGCCGATGACGACGGCCAGCTCGCCTTCGTAGTGGAGGTCCTTGGTCTGCGACGGGTAGAACACCGGGTCACCGGGGCCCACGACGGAGGTGTTCGGCTTGATGAACATCAGCGGCTCTGAGGGCAGGTCGTGGCCGAGCTCGGCGGCGTGGGCGGCGTAGTTGCGACCGATGCCGACGACCTTGCTGCGCGGGATCACCGGGGCGAGCAGCCGCACGTCGGCGAGCTTGTGCTGCTCCTCCGTCAGGTGGATGCCGACGTAGAGGGGGTCGCCGGCGAGGGCGACCACCATGGCGTCGTCGTCCGGGATGCCGAGCTCGTCG
Source organism: uncultured Actinomycetota bacterium (assembly GCA_963721165.1). Classification (GTDB taxonomy): domain Bacteria; phylum Actinomycetota; class Actinomycetes; order Propionibacteriales; family Nocardioidaceae; genus Nocardioides_C. The sequence goes on from CAVRIE010000005.1 coordinate 263,696, forward strand.
ACCTCGCCGGTGACCACGCCGTACATGGGCTCTTCTCCGGTGGTGAACCTTGCGATACGCACGCGCCGAGCCTACCTGCGGGGCGGCGAGGAACCCCTTACTACCCTCATGCGTGTGGACAACCAGGCGACCATGACCCTCGAGGTGCTCGACGCACCCACCTGGGCGACCCGCCGCGCCGCCCACGAGGAGCGTGTCGACAGGTGGGTGCAGCCCCATCTCGAGCGCCGACGGGAACGGCGGGCACACCCCGTCGAGGACTTCTTGTTCACCTACTACTCCCAGCGCCCGGCCGCGCTGCGACGTTGGCACCCCGGTTTCGGCGTGGCGCTCGAGGAGGCCGAGGAGTACGCCGGCATCAAGGGGTACGTCGAGGTCGCGACCGGCGCGGTGACGGTGTGCGCCGAGCACGTCAGGTCGCAGGGACGGCTGCTCGGGTCGCTCCACGACCTGCTCACCGCCACCGCCTCCCGACCACCCCAGCTGGGCTGCTTCGGCATGCACGAGTGGGCGATGGTCTACCGGCTCGATCCGTCCGACGTGCGGCACTCCGGGTGGCCGCTGCGGCTCGGCCCCGAAGGCACGGACGAGGTCGTTGAGCGGCATCGGATCGCCTGCTCCCATTTCGACGCGTTCCGGTTCTTCACCGAGCAGGCCCGACCGCTCAACACGCTCGCCCCCGGCCGCGACGACCGCGCCGCGTTCGAGCAGCCCGGCTGCCTCCACGCGGGGATGGACTTGTACAAGCACGCGTTCCGGCTCTCGCCGATGGTGGCGTCCGAGCTCGTCGCGGACTGCTTCGAGCTCGCCCACGACATCCGGGTGCTCGACATGCGCGCGTCGCCGTACGACCTCTCCGGCCTCGGCTACTCCCCCGTGCGCATCGAGACGCCGGAGGGCAAGCAGGAGTACGTCGCCGCCCAGCGCACCTTCGCCGAGCGCGGCAGGCCGCTGCGGCAGCGGCTCATCGAGGAGTGCGAGCGCCTGCTCGCCGTCTGAGCGCGGCCACTGCGACGTCGGCCTCCTGCCCGAGCGTGTCGCGCCGACTACTCGGGCCGGTGGCAGACCGCTTCCACGTTGTTGCCGTCGGGGTCGCGAACGAAGACGCCGAAGTACGTCGGGTGGTACTCCTCCCACACCCGCGGCTCGTGCATCACCTCGACGCCCTGGCTCACCGCGGCCTCGTGGAAGGCACGCACCGCGTCGCGGTCGGGGGCCTGGAACGCGACGTGGATCTCGCGGTTCGGCTCACCGGTCGTCAGCGGACCGATCCAGAAGCTGGGCATCTGCTCGACCCCGTAGCCGATGACGTCGCCGAACGACATCACCCGCCCGCCACCCACGGTGGCCAGCACGGCGTCGTAGAACTCGGCGCTGCGCGCAGGGTCGGAGCACTGGATGGACAAGTGATCGATCATCCGGCGATTCTCGCCGTCGTGCCCCGGGTCCGCACGGGTTTCCGCGAACGTGCGCGGGAGCGGCTCCTCGCCGCCCATGGAGCGGATCCTCGCGAGGCGTGCACGTCACCCGGGCTGGTTGAGGAACCAGCGATGCCCGAACGGGTCCCTGAGGACCGCGCCCCGGCCCCCGGGGTTGTCATCAGGTCCTCTGTCGAGGACTGCACCCCCGGCCACCATCCGGGCGACAGCGGCGTCGACGTCCTTGACCGTCAGGTGCAGCGTCACCGCGGCGCCGCGGCCTGGTGCGGGTGCCTCGACCTGGATCTCCGGATGCTCGTCGGACATCATCCAGCGCGCCCCGTCGACCGCCAGCTCGACGTGGCCGACCCTCCCGTCGGGCATCACGATCGGCTCGTAGGTCACCTGGGCACCCAGGTGCTCGACGTACCAGGCGATCGCCTGCCGCGCGTCACGGACGGCGATGTACGGCGTCAGCTCGCTCATGCGTATCCCCTCTCACGTGCGCCACCGCGCCAAGCCTCCACCCCGCACGGGTTCGGGGGAAGGGTGCTCTCACCAACAGGCGGGGTGCCGCTCGTGCCAGGGCGCAGCCTCCTCGACCTGCGCGCACAGCGACAGCAGCAGGTGCTCCTCGGCCGGCCGCGCGGCGAGCATGACACCGACCGGCAGCCCCTCCGGCGTCATGTGCAGGGGCAGTGACGCGGCAGGCATGCCCGTGACGTTCCAGGCCGACGTGTAGGGGGTGAAGGCCTTCTGGTTGTCGAAGTCGCGGGCTGGGTCCTCGTCGTCGCGGATCTCACCGACCCGCAACGGAGGCTGGGCCAGCGTCGGCGTGAGGACGGCGTCGTACGGCGCCAGCCTCTGCAGCGCGACCGCGGCGACCCGCCGCAGCTCCGCGATCGCGAGGCCGAACTCCGGACCGCCCACCGCACGCCCGCGCTCCCGGAGCCACCGGGTGAGGGGACGGAGCAGGTGCTCCTTGCCCTCGGGCACCGGGGAGAGCGCGGTGAGGACCGACCAGCACTTCTCGAACCCCGGCACGGCCTCCGGCGGAAGGGGTACGTCGACCTCCTCCACGTCGTGGCCGAGCCCCTCGAGCAGCCGGCTGGCGTCCTCGTAGGCGGCGAGGCACTCGGGGTGGACCTCGACGTCCGCGATCACCGGGCTGCTGAACCGGGCGATCCGGAGCCGCCCGGGTTCGCGCGAGCACGCGTCGAGGAAGGTCCGACCGTCGGGGAGGGGCGGAGCCCAGAACGGGTCCCCGACCGCGGGCCCGGCCATCACGTCGAGCATCGCCGCCGCGTCACGCACCGTGCGAGCCAGCGGGCCGCCTGTGCCCAGGCCGACCGGGTCGCCGTACACCGGGCCGGCGCTGATCCGCCCCCGGCTCGGCTTGAGTCCGAACAGGCCGCAGCAGCTGGCCGGGATGCGGATCGACCCGCCGCCGTCGGAACCGTGTGCGACAGGGACGAGGCCGGCGGCGACCGCCGCCCCCGAGCCTCCGCTCGACCCGCCGGCCATCCGTTCGAGGTCGTAGGGCGTGCGGGACGCAGGCGCGACCTCGGGCTCGGTGTAGCAGGGCGAGCCGAACTCGGGGGCGCTGGTCTTGCCGAGGCTCACCATGCCGGCGGCCTCGATGCGGAGCACGACCTCGTCGGACACCTCGGGCACGAAGTCGGCCATGGTCGCCGAACCGAAGGTCGTCCGGATGCCCGCGGTCTGGTTGAGGTCCTTGATCGCGGTGGGCACGCCGAACAGCGCCGGCAGGTCCTCGGAGCCGAGCCTGGACTCGGCGAGCCGGGCCTGGCGGCGCGCGAGGTCGCCGGTCACGGTCACGAACGCCCCCACCTGGTCCGAGAGACGCCCGATGCGCCCGAGGTAGTGGTCGACGAGGTCGGCCGGAGACACCTCCCGCGCCCGGATCGCTGCGGCCTGCTCGAGCGCGGTCAGGTCGTGGAGTTCAGCCATGCGGTGAACCTAGCGCGTCGACCCCCCGAGGGCACGTGCGTCCGCTGCCCCCTGAGCGCCGCTGAGCGCCCATGAGCGCCGACTCGCCAAGGGCTGTGGACGCTTCCCAAGCGGTATGCCGCTTGTGAAGCGTCCCTAACCCCGCGTTACAAGGGCAGGAGGCAAGACGCCCCCCGCAAGGGGTCAGGACACCACGGGCAGCTTCGACAACGCCTCGTCGACGGCCGCCTTGAGGTCCGCGTCCTCCCAACCGTGGTCCTCGACCTGCCCCGAGAGGTAGGCGTCGTAGGCGGGCAGGTCGAGATGGCCGTGCCCGCACAACGCGGTCAGGATGACCTTCTCCTCCCCGCTCTCCCGGCAGCGGACGGCCTCCTCGACGGCGGCGGCCAGCGCGTGGGTGGGCTCGGGGGCCGGCACGATCCCCTCGGTGCGAGCGAAGAGCACCCCCGCGGCGAAGCACTCGGTCTGCGGCTTGGCGACGGCCTCGATCTCCTTCTCCTCGTAGAGGTGGCTGATCAGCGGGCTCATGCCGTGGTAGCGCAGGCCGCCGGCGTGGATCGGGTCGGGCACGAAGTCGTGGCCCAGCGTGTGCATCTTCATCAGCGGCGTCATCCCGGCTGTGTCGCCGAAGTCGTACGCGTAGGTGCCCTGGGTCAGCGACGGGCAGGCCGCCGGCTCGACGGCCCGGACCGTCGGGGCCATCCGGCCGGCCCACTTCTCCCTCAGGAAGGGGAACATCAGCCCGCCGAAGTTCGAACCTCCGCCGGTGCATCCGACGAGGAGGTCTGCGGTCTCCCCGACCTTGGCGAGCTGCAGGAGCGCCTCCTCGCCGATCACCGTCTGGTGCAGCAGGACGTGGTTGAGCACGCTGCCGAGGGCGTAGTTGACGGCCGGGTCCTGCGCGGCGACCTCCACGGCCTCGCTGATCGCGATCCCCAGCGACCCTGTCGAGTCGGGGTGCTCGGCGAGGATCTTGCGCCCTGCCTCGGTGAGGTCCGACGGGCTCGGGTGGACCGTGCCGCCGAAGGTCTCGATCATCATGCGCCGGTACGGCTTCTGGTCGTAGGACGCCCGCACCTGCCAGACCTCGCACTCGAGGTCGAACTGCGCGCAGGCGAAGGCGAGGGCCGTGCCCCACTGGCCGGCGCCGGTCTCCGTCGTGAGCTTCCGGATGCCGGCCTTGGCGTTGTAGAACGCCTGCGGCACTGCGGTGTTCGGCTTGTGCGAGCCGGCCGGCGACACGCCTTCGTACTTGTAGTAGATGCGCGCGGGCGTGCCCAGCGCCTTCTCCAGACGGTGCGCGCGGTACAGCGGGCTGGGCCGCCAGAGCCGGTAGACGTCGATGACCTCGTCAGGGATGTCGATGTACTGCTCGCCGGAGACCTCCTGCATGATCAGGTCCATCGGGAACAGCGGCGACAGGTCGTCCGGGCCGACCGGCTGCCCGGTGCCCGGGTGCAGGACCGGTGGCGGCGGGGTCGGCAGGTCGTGCAGGACGTTGTACCAGCGCGTCGGCATCTCGTCCTCGGTCAGCAGGATCTTGTGCTGCTTGATGTCTGTCATCGAGATACCTCCGGACTCGCGGCTGGACGGCTCTGGCTGTCGGCGACTGTTGGACAGACGACCATGACCGGCCCGGTGGCCGCAAGGGTGGGGGCTAGTGCGGCCGCTCCCCGTGACGGCGCAGGCCGAAGGTGACCGCGTCGAGCAGCGCACCCCAGGAGGCCTCGATCACGTTGTGGCCGACCCCCACCGTCACCCACGAGCTCTCGCCGTCGCTGGTCTCGATGAGCACACGCGTGACCGCGTCGGTGCCGTGCCCCTGGTCGAGGATGCGCACCTTGTAGTCGATCAGCTCGAACTTCGCGACCTCCGGGTAGGCCTGGCCGATCGCGTCCCGCAGCGCCTGGTCGAGGGCGTTGACGGGGCCGTTGCCCTCTGCGGTGGTGATGATCCGGGCGCCTCCGGCACGCAGCTTGATGGTCGCCTCCGACACCGCCTCGGCGCCCGGAGTGGAGTCGGTGATCACCCGCCAGGACTCGACGTCGACGTACGACGGCCGCGTCCCCTCGACCTCCTCCACGAGGAGCAGCTCGAACGAGGCGTCCGCGGCCTCGAACGTGTAGCCGCCCGACTCGAGCTCCTTGACCCGGTTGGTGATCCGGGTGACGAGCTCCTTGTCCTGGCTGAGGTCGAAGCCGAGCTCGCGGCCCTTCAGCTCGATGCTCGCGCGACCGGCCATGTCCGAGACCAGCAGCCTCATGTCGTTGCCGACGAGCATCGGGTCCATGTGCTGGTAGAGGTTCGGGTCGACCTTGATCGCGCTCGCGTGCAGACCCGCCTTGTGGGCGAACGCGCTGAAGCCGACATACGGCTGGCGTGACGCGGGCGGGAAGTTGGTCACCTCCGCGACCGCGTGGGCGATGCGGGTCGCCTCGCGCAGATGCCCCTCGGGCAGGACCCGCCGACCGAGCTTGAGCTCGAGGTTCGCCACCACGGAGACGAGGTCGGCGTTGCCGGTGCGCTCGCCGTACCCGTTGAGGGTCCCCTGCACGTGCGTGGCGCCGGCGTCGACGGCGGCGAGGGTGTTCGCGACGGCGCAGCCGGTGTCGTTGTGGCAGTGGATGCCGACCCGGACCCCGGTGGTGGCGATGACGTCGTCGACCACGTCGGCGACCCAGGGCGGGAGCATCCCGCCGTTGGTGTCACAGAGCGCGGCGACCTCGGCGCCGGCCTCGGCTGCGACGCGCAGCACCTCGAGGGCGTAGTCGCGGTTGTCGCGGTAGCCGTCGAAGAAGTGCTCCGCGTCGAGGAAGACCCGCTGCCCCTCCGCCCGCAGGTGCGTCACGGTGTCGCGGACCATCGCGAGGTTCTCCTCGAGCGTGGTGCGCAGCGCGAGCTCCACGTGGCGGTCGTGCGACTTCGCGACCAGCGTGACCACGCCGGCGCCGCTGTCACGCAGGGCCGCGACGAGCGGGTCGTCGGCGGCCTTCATCCCCGCTCTCCGGGTGGCGCCGAAGGCGGTCAGCTCCGCGTGCTGGAGGGTCAGCTCCTGCCTCGCGCGGCGGAAGAACTCGGTGTCCTTGGGGTTGGCGCCGGGCCAGCCGCCCTCGATGTACCCCACACCGAGCCCGTCGAGCTGCCGCGCGATCGTCAGCTTGTCGGCGACCGAGAGGTTGAGCCCCTCCTGCTGGGCGCCGTCGCGCAGGGTCGTGTCGTAGACGTGGAAGTCACCGGAGGGCCTCGGCGTGGTGCTCATCGTGTTCATCCTCGGGTTGCCGGTCGTGCGGGGCGCTGGGATCAGCCGTGCTGCGGTGCAGGCGACACTGCCTGCGGCAAACAAAAAACCTCCCGTGAGAACGAGAGGTCAGCGCATCGGGCGGGGCTCGATGCGCTAGCTGATAATGATCTGCTGCCTGGTCACGTCTGCGAGTCTGCCAGACGGGTCCGAAACCCGGGAACCTGATCTCGCGATCCGAGCGGTGAGGCTCAGAAGAAGCGGACGAAGTGCCCCAGAAGGGTCTCCCGCCGCCAGGGCGGACCCGGCTGCGGGTCCCAGTCGACGCCGTTGCTCATGAGTAGGTAGCCGCAGGCGGCAGCGGCCAGGGCGACGGCGACCACGCCGAGCCAGCCCAGCGCCGGCAGTCGTGTCGCCTTCAGCACGAGCGCCCGGGTGGGGACCCGCACCCTCCGGGCCCCGGGGCCCCACCACGTGGAGAAGGCCAGGACCGCACCCATGACGAGCAGGCCCACCTCGATCGGGAGCCGGAAGAGCAGCATGCCGATCCCCGTCAGGAACGCGAGCGCCGCCGACCACAACAGCAGCATGAGGGTGCCTCCGGTGGCCACGAGGAGGTACCACGGAGCCGATGCCGCGGCGAGCGGACCGTCGTACCAGCGTCGGCCGCGCCGCCAGGTGCGCTCGCGCGCGGACTCGGCGGTCCAGGAGTACGTCCGCACGGCGAGGGCGGCGATGCCGAGCACGGCGAGGCAGAGGTACGGCGCCATCGCGAAGCCGACGGTCACGAGTGCGAAGAGCCCGGCGAGGAACAGGCCGCGCTGCACCCGCGCGAGCCCGGAGGGCGGCGGCTGCCACGCAGCCGGCTGGTCGGTCTGGCCGAGCGGCGCGGACTGGACCGGCTGAGCGGACTGGACCGGCGGCCCGCCGTCGACCCGAAGCGTGGGCTGGACCGGCGGCATCACCTGTGGCGCTGCCTGGGCCGGCGGGGCGGGCTGCATGTACGGCGCCCGGGCAGCCGGCTGGAAGGCGGTGAGCGGGAGCGTCCCCGGCGCCGCCGCCGAGCGCCCGTCGACGAGGGTCTCGGCCACGGTCGGCATGTCGTCGGCCTGAGCGGCGTGCCGGTCGGTGGGGAGCACGTCGGTGGGGTCGTCGTCCTGGCGTCTGGCCGCGAGCACGTACGGCATGGTGGGGTCGTCGGCCGGCTGGCCGTTCCAGGCGGGGCGCGGCTTCAGGTCGGCGAGCAGCGCCGGCAGCGTCGGACGCGAGGCAGGGTCCGGTTCCAGAGCGCTGCGGACCAGCGGCAGGAACTCGGCGGGGACCGCGGAGAGGTCGTACTCACCGCGGCGGACGCGGTCCATGATCGCCATCGCCGGGCCTCGCCCGAAGGGTGGCGTACCCGTTGAGGCGAACACGACGGTGGCGCCCCAGGAGTGCACGTCGGCGGCGCTGGTGGCCTCCTCGCCGTACAGGATCTCGGGAGCCAGGTAGCCCGGAGTGCCGAGCAGCCATCCGGTCACCGTGAGCTTCGGGTCGTCGGCGAGGCGGGCCAGGCCGAAGTCGATGAGGATGGGCGAGCGGCCCTCGAGCAGGATGTTCGAGGGCTTGATGTCACGGTGCAGCACGCCGACGGAGTGGACCGCGAGCACCGCCTCGGCGAGTCCCGCGGCGAAGTGCCGGAGGTCGTCGCCCGCGATGGGGCCCTCCTCCCGGACGTGGTCGTGGAGCGAGAGCCCGGGGACGTACCTCGTCGCGACGAACGGCGTGGCACCCCACGGGTCGGCGTCGATGATCTCGGCGACCCTGGGGCTGCGGACCCGGCGCAGCGAGGCGACCTCGCGGGCGAGGCGCTCGCGGGCCTCGTCGTCGCCGATGATGTGCGGGCGGAGCACCTTGAGCGCTACCCGGTTCCCGTCGGGAGCCTGGGCCAGGTGCACCACACCCATGCCTCCCTCGCCGATCTTGGCGAGCAGGCGGTAGTCGCCCACCTGCATCCCTGGCGGGGGTGTCGTGGGTTGGGGACGGGTGGTTCTCACCGCACAACGGTAACCGAGAGAGCTCGTGTGAGACGTCGACGCCGCTCCGCCATCTGGGAGGTCTGGCGGAGCGGCGATTCGGCGTGGGTGCGGGACCCACCGACCGGGACATCAACTGCCCCTTGTTCCCCGTCGGCCCGCACAACGTAGCCGCGTCTCGAGTCGTGCGTCAAACGCTCGTCTAGTCCTTGTCTGGCCTTTGCCGAAGGTCTAGCCTGATCAGACCATGTTCACCATCAAGCAAGCCTCCGCACGGACCGGTGTGCCCGTCGCCTCGTTGCGTGCCTGGGAGCGGCGGTACGGCGTGGTCGCGCCACGTCGGACCGAGAGCGGATACCGGTTGTACGACGAGCAGGGCGATCGCCGCGCTCTCCGCCATGCGGCGGCTGGTCGACCAGGGCTGGACTCCCGCGTCGGCGGCGGAGGCGATCACGTCCGGTGAGGTCGGGAGAGAGCCGGAGCCCGGGCCCGCTCGGCACTCGGAGGCTCCTCAGCCACCCACCCACCCCGAGGCCGAAGCTCTGACCGACGCGTTCCTCGACGCTGCGAGCGCCGTCGACCTGGCCGCCATCGAGTCACTGATCGACCGTGGCTTCGCCCTGGCCACCTTCGAGACCGCGGTCGACACGTGGCTGATGCCGACCTTGCGCGCGCTCGGCGACGCCTGGGCGGACGGCACGGTGGACGTGGCCGGCGAGCACATGGCGAGCTACGCGGTCATGCGGCGCCTCGGCCAGGCCTTCGCGGCCGCCTCGAGCCTCACCGCGGGACGCCGAATCCTCGTCGGTCTACCCAGCGGGTCACATCACGAGCTCGGTGCCCTGGCCTTCGCCACCGCGGCGCGGCGACGTGGGCTCGCCGTGGTCTACGTGGGTGCCGACCTGCCTGTGGAGAGCTGGCGGCGCGCCGTACAGGCCTTCCCGACCAGCGTCGCGGTGCTCGCCGTCCCGACCGAGGGCGACCGCCCGAAGGCCGCGGAGACGGCGAAGGCGCTGCTCGACGTCAAGCCCGGGATCGTCGTTGCGGCGGGAGGCAGGCACGCCGACGACCTGGCCCCGGGAGTGATGAGGCTGCCGCACTCGATCGCCGATGCGGCGCGTGCGACGGAGGAGCTTGTGCGCTGACCTGACCGGTCAGAGCACCCGGTGCATCCAGCCGAACGAGTCCTCGGCCCGGCCGTACTGGATGTCGACGAGGGCCCGTCGCACCTGCTGCGTGACGGGACCCGTCTCCTCCCCGCTGCCGACCTCGCCTCCGCGCCACTTGAGCGTGCCGACCGGCGTGACGACGGCCGCGGTGCCGCAGGCGAACACCTCGGTGATCCGGCCCGAGGCGACACCATCGCGCCACTCGTCGACGGAGACCTTGCGCTCCTCGACCTTCCAGCCCTGCTGCTGGCACAGCTCGATGATCGAGGACCGGGTGATCCCTTCGAGGATGGTGCCGGAGAGCTCAGGGGTCACGACCGTGCCGTCGTCGTGGACGAAGTACAGGTTCATCCCGCCGAGCTCCTCGACCCACTTGCGCTCGACGGCGTCGAGGAAGACGACCTGGTCGCAGCCGTTCTCCGTCGCCTCCTGCTGCGCGACGAGAGAGCTGGCGTAGTTGCCGCCGGTCTTGGCCGCACCCATCCCGCCGACTCCGGCGCGGGTGTAGTCCTCGCTCAACCAGATGCTCACGGGGTGGACGCCCTTGGCGAAGTAGGCCCCTGCGGGTGAGGCGATCACCATGTAGGTCACGTGCCGGGCCGGACGCACACCGAGGAACTTCTCGGAGGCGAACATGAACGGCCGGATGTAGAGGCTCTTCTCCCCCTCCGGCTCCGGCACCCAGTGCTCATCGGCCCGGATGAGGGCGTCGACCGAGGCGACGAAGTCCTGGACGGGCAGCTCGGGCAGGGCGAGCCGGCGAGCCGAACGCACCATGCGTGCGGCGTTCTCCTCAGGACGGAACGTCCACACCGAACCGTCGTCGTGACGGTAGGCCTTCATGCCCTCGAAGATCTCCTGCGCGTAGTGGAGCACCGCGGTGGCCGGGTCCAAGGAGAGCGGACCGTACGCCGTCACGCGCGCGTCGTGCCAACCCCGGTCGGGAGTCCACTCGGCGACGAACATGTGGTCCGTGAAGTGCAGGCCGAAGCCCGGGTTGGCATGGATCTCGGCCAGCCGGCCACGATCGACCCGGCGAGCCGCCGGCGAGAACTCGATCTCCAGTGAGCCTTCTCGGGATGCGCTGTCCATGGGGTGAACCGTACCTAACCTGAGTCGCGAACGGAGAGGGCGTGGCTGGGTTGCTCGAACCGCGACTCGCGGCTCGCGCGCCGGCCGCCCTGGCGGACCGGTCAGCCGGCTACGCGCGCCGCGATCGCGTCGCCGATCTCCGACGTACGACGAGCAGGGCCGTTGCCACGCTCGGCCAGGTCGGCCACGACGGCCTGCTCGACCCTGCGGGCCGCGTCGTCGAGCTCGAGGTGCTCGAGCAGCAGGGCAACCGAGAGGATCGCCGCCGTGGGGTCTGCCTTCTGCTGGCCGGCGATGTCGGGGGCCGACCCGTGCACCGGCTCGAACATGCTCGGAGTGGTGCGGTCGGGGTTCACGTTGCCGCTCGCCGCAAGGCCGATGCCGCCCGTGATGGCGGCGGCGAGGTCGGTGATGATGTCGCCGAACAGGTTGTCCGTGACGATCACGTCGAAGCGGGACGGGTCGGTGGTCATGAAGATCGTCGCCGCGTCGACGTGGAGGTAGTCCACGCTCACGTCTGGGAACTCACGCGAGACCTCGTCGACGAGCCGCGACCAGACCGCACCCGCATGGACGAGGACGTTCGTCTTGTGCACGAGCGTGAGCTTCTTGCGTGGGCGCTTCGCGGCGCGTGCGAACGCGTCACGCACGACCCGCTCGACCCCGAACGCCGTGTTCACGCTGACCTCGGTGGCGATCTCCGCAGGCGTGCCGACCCGCAAGGCGCCACCGTTCCCGACGTACGGGCCCTCCGTGCCTTCACGGACGACGACGAAGTCGACCTCTCCGGGATCCGCGAGCGGCGAGCTCGCTCCCGGGAAGATCCGGGAGGGGCGCAGGTTGACGTAGTGGTCGAGCTCGAAGCGCAGTCGAAGGAGCAGCCCCCGCTCGAGGATCCCCGGCGGGAGGTTCGGGTCACCCGGCTTGCCGCCCACGGCGCCGAGCAGGATCGCGTCGTGCTCCTTGATCTCTGCGAGGACCGCGTCCGGGAGCACCTCCCCCGTCGCGAGGTAGCGCTCGGCCCCGAGGTCGTACCGGGTGGACTCGAACTTCACACCGTCCGGGGTCACCGCTTCGAGCACCTTGAGTGCCTCTGCGGTGACCTCCGGACCGATGCCGTCGCCGGGGATCACGGCGAGCTTCAACGACTGCGTCATAGGGCGCGACTCTAGTTGTCGTCGGGGCGCTGACCGCCGTTGTCCCGCAGGTCGAGAGCCGCCTGCAGCGCGGCCTCGTTCGCCGCGTTGGCGTACTCGTGACGGCTCGGGCCCCACTCGGGATACATGTCGTACATAGCTGAACTCCAAGGATCGATGCGCCTGCGTGGCGCTGGGTGTCTGATGTGTTGCTGCAGCGGATCGCACGGGGTTCCGTGCCGGTGATCTGGTGCGTGGTTGGCCTGTCTGCTGTCGACGGCCGGCTCCGCTGCGAAGCGATGAGACTCGATCCTCGAGTGCGGGTTTCGCGTCTGCGAGGGGATCTCTGACGAGGGGTGCAGGTGATGCGTGCTTCGTGCCACTCGCTGCGGAGGTTCTTCGTAAAGCCAGGCAACGCCGAACTCCGCGGCGAGGTGGCCTTACTTAAGAGGCCTCGCCGCGGCGGCTGATAAGTACGAAGAAGCTCCGCATGATGGATCAAGGATAGCGAGCCGTCCCTTGCGCCATGCACCCTTTCCCAAGCCATCTCATCATCCGAGACGGCGTACCGAAGAATGGACGCCTTCGCCTGGTTTGACAGACTGCAGACATGAGCGCCCCCCTCGAACTTCCCGCTCCTGTCTCCCGTGCCTTCGACGTGTCCCGTCGCAGCGGATACGTGTCGTTCTGTCGCAACGAGACCGGGAGGCTGCTCGCAACCCTCGCTGCCACGCGGACCGGGACCCTCGCGGAGTTCGGCACCGGCTGCGGCGTCGGAACGGCGTGGCTGCGCAGCGGAATCCGCAGTGACGCAAGGATCCTCACCGCTGAGCTCGACGCCACGCTCGCGGAGGCCGCCGCGGAGATCTTCGACGAGGACCCTCAGGTCGAGGTCGTCGCCGCCGACTGGTCGACGCTGCGCGACCGCGGTCCGTTCTCGCTGCTGTTCCTCGACGCCAAGGAGCCCAAGGGCAGTGGCGCCGACACGGTCATCGACCTGGTGGAGCCAGGGGGCATCGTGGTGCTCGACGACTTCACGCCCTGTGCGTCGTGGCCGCCCGTCTTCGACGGCCGCGTGGACGTCGTACGAGAGCACTGGCTGACCGACGAGCGCTTCACCACCGTCGAGGTGATGGTCGCCTCCGACGCGGCGGTGCTCATCGCGGTGAAACGCTGACCCTGCCCGACGTACCGCTGGGAGCTCGGAGTACGCCGGGCGGGGCGACGTCGTGCGGGCCTACTCGGTGAGGTCGACCGCGCACACCGACTCGGCGTCCATGGCGGTCTTGATCTCCTCGAGCACGTCCGGGGTGATCGCGGAGTCGACCGACAGCGCGACGAGCGCGTGTCCGCCCTTCGCGTCGCGCGCAACCTGCATCCCCGCGATGTTCACCTCGGCCTGGCCGAGGATCCGACCGACGGTGCCGACCATGCCGGGGCGGTCGGCGTACCGGAAGAACGCCAGGTGCTCCGTGGGCTCGATGTCCACGTCGTAGCCGTTCACCTCGACGAGCCGCTCACGCTGCGCGATGCCGACCAGCGTGCCGGAGACGGAGACCTGCGAACCGTCCTTGAGCGTGCCGCGCAGGGTGATCAGGTTGCGGTGGTCGGGGCTCTCCGCGTCGGTGACCAGGCGGACCTCGACGCCACGCTCGGCAGCGAGCAGCGGCGCGTTCACGTAGGACACCGCCTCCTCGACGATGTCGCTGAAGACACCCTTGAGGGCGGCGAGCTCGAGCACCTTGACGTCGTACTGCGTGATCTCGCCGCGCACCTCGACGTCGAGCTGCTGGGCGACCTCGCCGGCGAGGCCCGTGAAGACCCGGCCGAGCTTCTCCACGAGCGGGATGCCCGGGCGGACGTCCTCGGCGATCACGCCGCCCTGCACGTTCACCGCGTCCGGCACGAGCTCGCCACCCAGAGCAAGGCGCACCGACTTGGCGACAGCGATGCCGGCCTTCTCCTGGGCCTCGTCGGTCGAGGCGCCGAGGTGGGGCGTGGCGACGACGTTCTCGAACTCGAACAGCGGGCTGTCGGTGCACGGCTCGCTCGCGAAGACGTCGAGGCCTGCACCCGCGATCCTGCCCTCCTTCAGGGCGACGTAGAGGGCGTGCTCGTCGACGATCCCGCCACGGGCAGCGTTGACGAGGACGAGGTTCGGCTTGACCTTCGCGAGCTCCTCCTCGCCGATCAGGCCCACGGTCTCGGGGGTCTTCGGCAGGTGCACCGACATGAAGTCGGCCTCGGCGAGCAGCTCGTCGAGACTCACCAGGCGCACGCCCATCTGCGCGGCACGACCGGCCTGGACGTACGGGTCGTACGCGATCACCCTCATGCCGAACGCCGAGAGCCGCTGGGCGACGAGCACACCGATCCGGCCGAGGCCGACGATGCCGACGGTCTTCTCGTAGAGCTCGATGCCGGTGTACTTGCTGCGCTTCCACTCGCCGTTCTTCAGCGCCGCGCTGGCCGGGCCGATGTGGCGGGCCGCGGCGAGCATGAGGGCGACGGCGAGCTCTGCGGCGGACACGATGTTCGAGGTCGGCGCGTTGACGACCATGACGCCGTTCTGCGTCGCCGCCTTGACGTCGACGTTGTCGAGGCCCACGCCGGCTCGGGCGATCACCTTGAGTCGCTTGGCCGCCGCGAGCGCCTCGGCGTCGACCTTCGTGGCGCTGCGGACCAGGATCGCGTCCACGTCGGCGATGGCGGGCAACAGCTCGGTGCGGTCGGCTCCGTTGCAGGTGCGGATCTCGAAGTCAGGGCCCAGCGCGTCGACGGTGGCGGGGCTGAGCTCTTCTGCGATGAGTACGACGGGCTTGCTCACGAGATATCCCTCGAAATGTTGTGAGTCGGCTTGTGATGGCTCTGCTCCTCGCCTCGGCGAGAGCGGCCGCGCACGACGCTGTGCCCGATCTCGAACTCTACCCGATGGGTATGGGGCGTCTCATGGCAATCCGGCACTGCTCGGCGGGTCGCCGCGGACCGCCCTCGCCCCTGTCACTTCCTCATGGAAGACGTCACTCCCCTCGACGTACTTGCCAAGAGGAGTGACGTTTTCTCCAGGTGCCTTGGGAGACCCGCGTTCCCAAGCAGCACGCGGCGGGTCAGCGGGTCGCGGTGCCTTCGACGTAGTCGGCGTCGTGCGACTTGACCCAGCTCATCAGCTTGCGAAGGTCGCGCCCGGTCTTCTCGATCGGGTGCTGCTCACCCTTGGCACGCAGCGCCTTGAACTCCGGCGCACCGGCGTCCTGGTCGTCGATGAAGCGCTTCGCGAACGTGCCGTCCTGGATGTCCTTGAGAACGTCCTTCATGCGCTGCTTGACGGAGTCGTCGATCACCCGCGGGCCGGAGACGTAGTCGCCGTACTCCGCGGTGTCGGAGACCGACCAGCGCTGCTTGGCGATGCCGCCCTCGTACATCAGGTCCACGATCAGCTTCAGCTCGTGCAGGCACTCGAAGTAGGCGACCTCGGGCTGGTAGCCGGCCTCGGTCAGCACCTCGAAGCCCTTCATCACCAGCTCGGACATGCCGCCGCAGAGCACCGCCTGCTCACCGAAGAGGTCGGTCTCGGTCTCCTCGGTGAAGGTGGTCTTGATGCCGCCCGCACGAAGACCGCCGATCCCCTTGGCGTAGGACAGCGCGAGCTCCCAGGCCTTGCCCGTCGCGTCCTTCTCGACCGCGACGAGCACCGGGACGCCGCGGCCCTCGGTGTACTCGCGGCGCACGAGGTGCCCCGGGCCCTTCGGCGCGACCATCGCGACGTCGACGCCCTCGGGCGGGGTGATGTAGCCGAAGCGGATGTTGAAGCCGTGGCCGAAGAACAGCGCGTCACCGTCGACGAGGTTCGGCTCGACGGCCTCCTTGTAGAGGTTCCGCTGCACGTGGTCCGGCGCGAGGATCATGATCAGGTCGGCCTCTTCGCAGGCCTCGTAGGGCGTCACCACGCGGAGCCCCTCGGCCTCCGCCTTCGCACGGCTCTTGGAGCCCTCGGGCAGGCCGACGCGTACGTCGACACCGGAGTCGCGCAGGGACAGCGCATGCGCGTGGCCCTGGCTGCCGTACCCGAGCACCGCAACGTTGCGGCCCTGGATCACGGACAGGTCGGCGTCATCGTCGTAGAACATCTCAGCCACGGTTGGGCTCTCCTTCTCGGTTTCGCTTCATCTGGTGCGGTGCTGTGGACTGTTCCCCAGCGGTGTGCCGCTTGTGGACCGTCCATAACCCCGCGTTACAAGGGGGTGACGGCGGGGGTCAGACCGCCGCGGGTGGCGCCGGGACCGGGACGGGCCGCAGCGTCCGGTCGGTGATCGAGCGACCGCCCCGGCCGATCGCCACCATGCCGGACTGCACGAGCTCCCGGACACCGAACGGCTCGAGGACCTTGAGGAAGGCGTCGAGCTTCTCGACGTTCCCGGTCACCTCGATCGTCACGGCATCGGTCGCCACGTCGACGACCTTGGCGCGGAACAGCTGCACGGTCTCGAGAACCTGCCCGCGGGTCTCCGCGTCGGCCTTGACCTTGACGAGAAGCAGCTCACGGGTCACAGAGGCGGGCTGGTCGAGCTCGACGATCTTGATCACCTCGACGAGCTTGTTGAGCTGCTTGGTGACCTGCTCGAGGGGTGACTCCTCGACGTTGACCACGATCGTCATCCGCGAGACCTCGGGGTGCTCGGTCGGCCCCACTGCGAGCGAGTCGATGTTGAACCCCCGGCGGCTGAACAGGCCGGCGATCCGGGCGAGGACACCGGGCTTGTTCTCGACCAGGACGGACAGTGTGTGCTTGCTCATCGGCTCGGGCCCCTCACAGCTCGTCGTCTTCGAACTCGGGAGCGAGGTCCCGGGCGAACTTGATGTCGTCGTTGCTCGTTCCGGCGGCGACCATCGGCCACACCATGGCGTCGCGGTGCACCCGGAAGTCGATGACCACCGGCACGTCGTTGATCTCCATCGCCTTCTGGATCGTGGCGTCGACGTCGTCCGGAGAGTCACAGGCCAGCCCGACACAGCCGTAGGCCTCGGCGAGCTTCACGAAGTCCGGGATCCGGACCTCCTCGCGCCGCTGGAGGTCGGTGTTGGAGTAACGCTCGTTGTAGAAGAGCGTCTGCCACTGCCGGACCATGCCGAGCGAGGAGTTGTTGATGATCGCGACCTTGATCGGGATCCCCTCGATGGCACAGGTGGCGAGCTCCTGGTTGGTCATCTGGAAGCAGCCGTCGCCGTCGATCGACCACACGGTCGTGTCGGGCCGGCCGACCTTCGCACCCATCGCCGCCGGGACCGAGAAGCCCATCGTGCCCAGGCCTCCGGAGTTGATCCAGGTGTCGGGGTTCTCGTAGTCGATGAAGTGGGTGGCCCACATCTGGTGCTGGCCGACCCCCGCGACGTAGATCGCCTCGGGCCCGGCGATCTTCCCGAGGCGCTCGATGACGTACTGCGGGGCGAGCGACCCGTCGTCGGGCGCGTCGTAGCCGAGCGGGTACTTCTCCTTGACGCCGGCGAGGAAGTCGTTCCAGCTCTGGTAGTCCCCGCGGTGACCCGTGTCCGCCTCGGCCTGGAGCGCGACGACGAGGTCGGCGATCACCTCGCGGGCGTCGCCGACGATCGGCACGTCGACGGCACGGTTCTTGCCGATCTCCGCCGGGTCGATGTCGGCGTGGACGATCTTCGCGTTCGGCGCGAACGAGTCGAGGTTGCCGGTGACCCGGTCGTCGAAGCGGGCACCGAGGCTGACGATCAGGTCGCTGCGCTGCAGGCCCGCGACGGCAGCCACCGTGCCGTGCATGCCGGGCATGCCGAGGTGCTGGGGGTGGCTGTCGGGGAAGGCGCCCCGGGCCATCAGGGTCGTCACGACGGGGATCCCGGTCATCTCCGCGAGGATCCGCAGCTCCTTGGCGGCGTGGGCGCGGATCACGCCACCTCCGACGTACAGCACCGGCCGGTGCGACTCGAGGATCAGCCGCGCGGCCTCACGCACCTGCTTGGCGTGCGGCCGGGTCACCGGACGGTAGCCGGGGAGGTTCAGCTCGGTCGGCCACTCGAACGTGGTCGTCGCCTGGAGGGCGTCCTTGGAGACGTCGACGAGGACCGGACCCGGACGGCCGGTCGAGGCGATGTAGAAGGCCTCGGCGATGGTGCGCGGGATCTCCGCCGCGTCGGTGACCAGGAAGTTGTGCTTGGTGATCGGCATCGTGATGCCGCGGATGTCGGCCTCCTGGAAGGCGTCGGTGCCGATCGAGCCGCTGGCCACCTGGCCGGTGATCGCGACGATCGGCACCGAGTCCATGTACGCGTCGGCGAGCGGCGTCACCAGGTTGGTCGCGCCGGGGCCGCTGGTCGCCATGCAGACGCCGACCTTGCCGGTGGCGGCGGCGTACCCCTGCGCGGCGTGTCCGGCGCCCTGCTCGTGGCGGACGAGGATGTGACGGAGCTTGACGGAGTCGAAGAGCGGGTCGTAGGCCGGCAGGATCGCGCCACCCGGGATGCCGAATACGTTCTCGGCTCCAGCGCACTCCAACGCCTTGATCAGGCTCTGAGCCCCTGTCACGCGCGCGCCGGTGGCCTGCTCGCTCATGTTCGCCTTCCCTCTGGTTTGTGCATTTCGCCCAACAAAAAACCCCTCGGCCCGGTGGGCAAGCGAGGGGTGACGCGTGTGCTGCTGGCTGGTGAGCCGGTCAGCTGACGCGTCGCGTGCGTACAAGAATCTGGAAACGCATGGGTCATACCTTCCCCGGACGCGCGGCCCCTCGTCAATCGAGTGTGACACGGGTCCCAAAGTATGGGACAGGGGTCCCACATGGTGGAGGGGCCGCTGGGCGTCGGCGTACGACGGCGGGAGGCTGCCGCCGTACGCCGCACATCTCGCTCAGGTCGTCGTCTCGACCGGTGCCTCCATGAGGCCGAGCTGGACCAGCATCTCGAGCTGGTCGTAGTAGAAGTCGTGCCGCACGATCTTGCCGTCGCGGACGGTCGCCAGGTCGGCGGAGCGCATCCGGATCTGCCTCCCGGTGGGCTCGATGCTCCCTCCGTCAGGGAGGCGGAACGGTCCGGTGTGAGTTCCTATGACGTCACCCTGGTCGATCGCACAGTCCCCCGTCTCATGCGCCGCGGTGAGCTCGTAGCGCATGTCGGGGAAGGCCTCGTCGAGCGCCTTGTTCCACTCGAGGAGCGCGTCGATGCCGTTCAGGGTGCCGGCATCGGGGGTCGTTGCGACGACGTCGGGCGCGTACAGCGTCTTGAGTGTCTCGTAGTCCTTGGAGAAGTAGGCCTCGGTGGCCCGGTCCATCACGTCGCGTGCCTGTCCCATGGTGCACCTCCGAGAGGGAAGGGTCCGGGCGGCCCGGGACGAGGGCGTCCGGGGGGTTCCCACCATGCAACGCCACGACCCCTCCGGGCTCCATAGCCCAGAGGGGTCGTCCGAGATGCGAGGTCTCCCCCGTCAGCCGCAGATCGCTCCGTGTGCGGCCGACTGGACGACCTTGGCGTACTTGCCGAGCACGCCCCTGGTGTACTTCGGCTCCCGCGGCGTCCAGCCGTCCTTGCGGGCGGCGAGCTCGGCCTCGTCGATGGTCACCTCGAGCAGGCGGTTGCCCACGTCGAGCCGGATCGGGTCGCCGTCTCGGACGAAGGCGATCGGGCCGCCGTCCACGGCCTCGGGCGCGACGTGGCCGACGCACAGGCCCGTCGTACCGCCGGAGAAGCGCCCGTCGGTGAGCAGCAGGACGTCCTTGCCGAGGCCCGCGCCCTTGATGGCTCCGGTGATCGCGAGCATCTCCCGCATGCCGGGGCCGCCCTTGGGCCCTTCGTACCGGATCACCACGACGTCGCCGGAGACGATCTGCCCCGCCTCCAGGGCGTCCATCGCGGCGCGCTCGCCGTCGAAGACCCGGGCGGTGCCGTCGAAGACCTCGTCGTCGAACCCGGCGGTCTTGACGACCGCGCCCTCAGGAGCGAGCGAGCCCTTGAGGATGGTCAGGCCACCGGTCTTGTGGATCGGCTCCGACAGCCTCCGGATGATCTGGCCGTCGACGTCCGGCGGCGCGATGTCGGCGAGGTTCTCGGCCATGGTCTTCCCGGTCACCGTGAGGCAGTCACCGTGGAGCAGGCCCGCGTCGAGGAGCGCCTTCATCACGACCGGGATGCCGCCGACCTTGTCGACGTCGTTCATCACGAACCGGCCGAACGGCTTGAGGTCGCCGAGGTGCGGCACCTTGTCGCCGATGCGGTTGAAGTCGTCGAGGGTCAGGTCGACCTCGGCCTCCCGTGCGATGGCGAGGAGGTGGAGTACGGCGTTGGTGGAGCCGCCGAGGGCCATGGTCAGCGCGATGGCGTTCTCGAACGCCTCCTTGGTCATGATCTGGCGCGCGGTGATGCCGCGGCGCAGCAGCCCCACGACCGCCTCGCCGGAGCGGTGTGCGAACCCGTCCCGGCGTCGGTCGACCGCCGGCGGCGCGGCCGAGCCCGGCAGGGACATGCCGAGCGCCTCGGCGATGGAGGCCATCGTGTTCGCGGTGTACATCCCGCCGCAGGCACCTTCGCCCGGGCAGATGGCGCGCTCGATGCGGTCCACCTCGTCGCGGCTGATCCTGCCCGCGAGGCAGGCGCCGACCGCCTCGAACGCGTCGATGATCGTGACGTCCTTGCCGTCGACCTGGCCGGGCATCGTCGAGCCCGCGTAGAGGAAGACCGAGGCGAGGTCGAGCCGCGCTGCCGCCATCAGCATGCCCGGGAGTGACTTGTCGCAGCCGGCGAGGAGCACCGAGCCGTCGAGTCGCTCGGCCATCATCACGGTCTCGACGCTGTCGGCGATCACCTCACGGGACACCAGGGAGAAGTGCATCCCCTCGTGGCCCATCGAGATCCCGTCGGAGACGGAGATCGTGCCGAACTCGAGCGGGTAGCCGCCGGCTGCGTGGACGCCGTTCTTGACGGCCTTCGCGAGGCGGTCCAGCGACAGGTTGCAGGGGGTGATCTCGTTCCAGGAGGAGGCGACGCCGATCTGCGGCTTGGCGAAGTCCTCGTCACCCATGCCCACGGCGCGGAGCATGCCACGTGCGGCGGCACGCTCGAGGCCGTCGGTGACGTCGCGGCTGCGGGGCTTGATGTCCGGCTGGTTCCCGTCCCGGGGCGTGCTTTCTGACATGGGGTGAGAGTACGCCGGGGATTTCGGCGGCCGATGAGCCGTCTCAGGATCCTTCGCCGGTACGGCGAGACGGGCGGCTGTCTAGGGTGGGCCGGGTGACCGTGAACGACCGCGGCCTCGGACGGGGGCCCTCCAGCCAGGCCTCGGCCGTGTGGCTGGTCGTCGGCGGGATCGTGTCGGTGCAGGTCGGGGCCGCGATCGCCAAGAACCTCTTCGGGGTCGTCCCGCCCACGGCGATGGTCTGGCTGCGGCTGGTGACGTCCTCGGTGATGCTCCTGGCCATCGCCCGGCCGATGCTTCGCGGGAGGTCGGCGGCGGACTGGCGGGTTGCCCTCGGCTTCGGCGTCACGCTGATGACGATGAACTGGGCGATCTACCAGTCGTTCGCACGGATCCCGCTCGGCATCGCGGTGACGATCGAGTTCCTCGGCCCGCTCACCGTCGCGGTCATCGGCTCCCGACGCCCGCGTGACGTGCTCTGGGTGCTCCTGGCCGGGGCGGGGGTGGCGCTGCTCGGCATCGAGCCCGGCGAGGTCACGATCGCCGGCGTGCTGTTCGCGCTGCTCGCGGGTGCGGCGTGGGCGGCGTACATCCTCCTCAGCGCCGGCACGGGCCGCCGCTGGCCGGGGATATCCGGGCTGGCCGTCGCGAGCGTCGTCGGCGCGGTCGCGCTCGCCCCGCCGGCGGTCCTCGCGGCGGGGTCGGACCTGCTCGACCCGCGAGTGCTCCTGCTCGGCGTCGCGATCGGCCTGCTCTCCTCGGTGATCCCGTACAGCCTGGAGCTGAGCGCGCTGCGCCGGATCCCGCCGCGGGTCTTCAGCGTGCTGATGAGCCTCGAGCCGGCCGCCGCCGCGCTCGCCGCGATGGTCCTGCTCGCGGAGTTCCTGACCCCGTTGCAGTGGACCGCGGTCGCGTGCGTCGTGACGGCGAGCGTGGGTGCGACCCGCAGCGCCGCGGCCACACCGGAGCCGGCACCGAACTGACCCCCGCCCGGCCGCCCGGGGCCGGCCGGGCCGGACCGGGGCGCTCAGGCGCCGCTCGGGGTCACACAGTCGCCGCGCGGACCACCACGACGTCCGGGAGGTTGGCGACGATCTCCGTCCAGGTGTCACCGGCGTCGGTGCTGGCGAAGATGTTCCCGCAGCGGGTGCCCAGGTACAGCCCTCCGGCGTCGTCCGCGGTCATCGCGTCACGCAGGACCGAGGAGTAGAAGCCGTCGGGAAGCCCGTTGCCCAGCGACTCCCATGAGCCACCGGCGTCGCGCGATCGCCACACGCGCGCCTTCCCCTCCGGCGGGAACCTGGACTCCCCCGCCCCGTTGGGGAAGACGAACACCGTCTCGGGCTCTCTGGGATGCACCACGACGGGGAAGCCGAAGTCCGAGGGCAGGCTCTCCCCGATCGACGTCCAGCTGTCCGCTCCGTCGTCCGAGCGGTAGACACCGCCGTGGTTCTGCGCGAACAGCCGGTCCGGGTCGGTGGGGTGACGGGCCACCTTGTGCACGCACTGGCCGAACTCCGGGTACTGCTGGCCCTCCGGCATGAACCCCGCCGCGATGCCCTGGTTGGCGGGCGCCCACGTCTCACGGGCGTCGTCGGTGCGGTAGACGCCGCCGGTGGACATCGCCACGACCATCCGGTCCGGGTCGCTCGGATGCGGCTGGATCGTGTGGATCGCCTGCCCGCCGAAGCCGGCACCCCACTGCGGCCGGTGCGGGTGGTCCCACAGCGAGCGGACCAGCTCGAACGTCTCGCCCCGGTCCTCGGAGCGGAACAGCGCCGAGGGCTGCGTGCCGGCGTAGACGACGTCGGGCTCGGCCGTCCCGCCCGGCCAGAGCTGCCACACCTGCTGGACGCCGGTCCCGGCCTCCTCGGGCAGCACCATGATGTTCGGCGTCTCCTGCCAGGTCTCGCCGAGGTCGTCGGAGCGGTAGACGTGCGGCCCCCAGTGCGGCGAACCGGAGCCGACAAGCAGCCGCGGCTGGTCCCCCCTCGTGTCGATCAGGCAGGAGTACACCTCCTCCATCAGGAACCGCGGTTGGTCCCAGCGCCAGGTGGAGCCGTCCTCGGACCTGCCGATCCAGAGTCCCTTCCGCGTGCCCACCAGCACCATGGTCTGACCCAGCTGCGTCATCGCTCTCGCTCCTTGCTCGGCACCTGTCGGAACAGTATTCCGACATTGGACCCCTGCAGGCGGCGAAAGTCATCGGCAGAACTGGGCAGTCGTGAGACCGAGCGACTAGTAGTCGCCCGTCATGACGTTGGCCAGGGGTTCCCCCACTGCGAACCGCTCGAGCTGCTCCCGGACCAGCCGGTACGCGCGTGGCTTCATCGCGCTCGAGGCGCCCCCGACGTGCGGAGAGATCAGCAGGTTCGGCGCGCTCCACAGCGGATGCCCCTCGGGCAGCGGCTCGGGATCGGTCACGTCGAGTGCGGCGTGGATCCGTCGGGTGTTCAGTGCCTCCACGAGCGCGTCGGTGTCGACCACGGGTCCCCGAGCCACGTTCACCAGCAGCGCGTCGTCCTTCATCCGCGACAGGAAGTCGTGGTCCACCATGCCCCGGGTCTCGTCGGTGATCGGCACGATGAGGATCACCACGTCGGCGTGAGGAAGCAGGCTGCCGAGCTCGTCGTACCCGTGGACGCCCTCGCGCGGCCGCCGGGCGACGCGAACGACCTCCACCTCGAAGCCCGCGAGCCGGTCCTCGATGGCCGCGCCGATGTCGCCGTACCCGACGATGAGCACGCTCCGGTCGGCCAGCGACCGGGCGCGGATCGGCTTCCACTCCCCTCGGTCCTGCGCACGCACGAACCCCGGGATTCCGCGCAGCGAGGCGAGGACGAGCCCCACCGCGAGCTCGGCCGTCGATGCGTTGTGGATGCCGCGACCGTTGCAGAGCTGGACCCCGTCCGGCACGTACGGCCGGATGTGGTCGACGCCGGCGGTCATCGTCTGCACGACCTTCAGCCGCGGCATCTGCCCGATCACCTCGCTGTCGGCCGGCGAGAAGCGGTACGGCGGCACGTAGAACTCGACCTCGGCCACCGACTCCGGCACCCCGTCGTGCTCTTCCGGGAGGTAGCGCTCGTAGCGCAGCGACGCGGGCGGTGAGCCGAGCTGCTCGGCGTCGAAGGGCATCCAGACCAGGGACCGCGCGTCGCTCATGGACCGACCATAACCACGCGGGCACCGCCGATGCCGCCGCCCGCCGTCGGGCCCCGTCGTTGCACACCGGAGCCGGCCAGGTGACGGCGCGTCTGACGGGTCCGTTCACGCAGCCGTCACAAAGCGTTGACCGTGTCGAAGCACAGCCCGCCTAGCGTCGTACGCAAGCCACAGATTTCGTCGCGGGGAGGTCCGGATGTTCGTCACGCCGACCAAGGTCACCAGGGCCCTGAGCCACTGGCACGTGCGCAGCCAGGAGGGCTCCCGCCGCAACGCCCTGGTGGCCTGCACGGCCCTCGCCGAGAAGCGCCGCGAGCTGGACGAGGTCGAGGAGTTCCTGAGCCGCCACGCCGCACGTCGCGCTGCCGCCGCCGCGCACGGCTCGGGTGTCGCCACGCACCTCGCCTGACCTACCGGACGACCAGACACCGCGGGTGATCTCGGGCACCTTGTCCGCTTTTGGATCGGTTCGTACGGCACACTCTGCGGCATGTCCGCGGTCACGACCGAGCAGCTCGCTCTCCGTTTCTACGACGTCACCAGTGCAGACGGCACCCGGATCAAGGCGTGGACGAACGACGCCGAGGGTCCGACCCTGCTGCTGTGCAACGGGCTGGGCACGAACCCCTATGCCTGGCCGTCGTTGCTCGAGCCCGACTGCGGCGTCCGCGTGGTCTCGTGGAACCACCGGGGCGTCGGCGGCTCCGACCGCCCCGAAGACGCCACCCGGGTCGGGATCGACGCGTTCCTCGAGGACGCGCTCGCGGTCCTGGACCATGCCGGGATCGAGTCCTGCGTCGTGGCCGGCTGGTCGATCGGCGTGAACACCGCCTTCGAGCTCGCCGTCCTCCACCCGTCGCGGGTGACCGGCATCTTCGCGGTGGCCGGCGTGCCGGGCGGAACGTTCGCGTCCATGGGCGCGCCGCTGATGATCCCGCGGGTCGCTCGACGGCCGATCTCGGTGGGCGTCACGCGCGTCCTGCGGCGCGCGGGCAAGGCGCTCACGCCGATCGCCTCGCGGATTCCCGTGGGCGACCTCTTCGCGCACGTGTTGAGCCACAGCGGCTTCATGCTGCCCACCAAGGAGATCCCGGCGGTGCGTCGCGCAGTCAAGGAGTTCCTGACCACCCCGGTGGACTGGTACATGCACCTCGCGCTCGCCGCGGCCGAGCACCCCCGGGTGTCGCTCCGTCACATCCGGGTCCCCACCAGCTTCGTCGCCGGCAGGTACGACGTTCTCGCCAGCTCCAAGGACATGCTGACCGCGGCCGAGCGCATCCCCGGCGCGTCGTACGTCGAGCTGCCCGGCAGCCACTTCCTCCAGCTCGAGCACCCCGTGCCGGTGCACGCCGAGCTGCTGAAGCTGCTCAGTGACGTCGAGGCCGCCTGACCCGGCGGTTCTGCCCCACCGGTCAGCCGGCCGGCCAGCGACAGTCTTGTTCTCGCGTTAAGTCGTTGTTCGCCCAGCGATGGCGGTGAGGTCATCCACGTCGGCCTAGCCTCTTGTATGAGAAAGGCGCTGCTGCTCGGTGGCCTCGTAGCCGTCTCGGCGATGCTGGAGATCTGGACGCGAACACCCGATCCCGACGTGCTCGCCCTCCGGGGCAAGGAGTCCACGTCGCGGGGACCGACGACCCACGCAGAGGTCAGTGAGCTCGCTGGTGCCGACGATCACTGGAGCCTCTGGGAACTCGAGCTGGGCAGCGGCTCCTGAGGGCTCTGGATGCATGGATACAGGTGGAGCGGCTTGGTGCCAACTAGCCTGAGTAGGCATGAAGGCCGTCGCGTCCGTGCTGCTGTTCCTCCTCGCGCTGACCGCCTGCTCGGCCGAGGGTGACCCCAACGGTCTCGGCACGCCGCCTTCAGCTCCTCAGCCGAGCACCCGCACCGGCGAGCCGGGCCCCGCTTCCGGGCCGAGCAGCTCCCCTGCCGACAAGGGCCCGGCCACACCACGGGTCGTCGGGACGGCGGCCACCGGGCTCGCAGCCCCATGGGGAATCGCGTTCCTGCCTGACGGCGACGCACTCGTCAGCGAGCGTGACACGACGAAGGTCCTGCTCGTGCCCGGTGACGGCGGCCGGGTCCGGACCGTGGGCCGGCTCGCCTCGGCCCGGCCGCAGGGCGAGGCCGGGCTGCTCGGCCTCGCGGTCTCGCCGACCTTCGACGAGGACTCGCTCGTCTACGCCTACCTGTCCACCGACAGCGACAACCGCGTCGTGCGGATGAAGTACGACGGCCGCGCGCTCGGCGCGCCGAAGGTCGTGCTCAAGGGCATCCCGAACGGCTTCGTCCACGACGGCGGCAGGCTGCAGTTCGGCCCCGACGGCTACCTGTACGTGTCCACAGGCGAGACCGGAGACGGGCAGCTGGCCCAGGACCGGAGCTCCCTCGGCGGGAAGATCCTCCGGATCACGCCCGACGGGAAGCCCGCGCCGGACAACCCGGTCAAGGGCTCGCCTGTGTGGACGATGGGGCACCGCAACGTCCAGGGCCTGGCGTTCGACGACCACGACCGGCTGTGGGCCAGCGAGTTCGGCGCCAACACCTGGGACGAGCTCAACCGGATCGAGAAGGGTCGTAACTACGGGTGGCCTCTCGTCGAGGGCAAGGGCGACCTCCAGGAGTACCGCAACCCCTTCGCGCAGTGGCGGACCTCCGAGGCTTCCCCTTCGGGCCTGGCGTACGTCGACGGCGCACTGTGGATGGCGTCGCTGCGTGGGCAACGTCTCTGGCGGGTGCCGGTCCACGCCGACGGCAGCATCGGACGACCGAAGGACTTCTTCGTCGGCGCCTACGGGAGGCTGCGCACCGTGGTCGTCGCCCCCGACGGGACGCTGTGGGTCTCGACCAGCAACCGTGACGGCAGAGGCGACCCGGCGCCGAAGGACGACCGGATCCTGCGGGTCGCGCTCCGCTGATGCGCCGCGGACGTCGTACGTCCCGGCCGCTGTCGCGACCGGGACGCATGACGTCTCGCGTGGTGGGCGCCTAGCTCAGCTTCTCGAGGATCAGCTCGCGGACCCGTCCCGCGTCGGCCTGGCCGCGCATCTCCTTCATGACGGCGCCGATGAGCGCGCCTGCCGCGGCCACCTTCCCGTCCCGGATCTTGTCGGCCACGTCGGGGTTCGCCGCGATGGCACGGTCGACCGCCTCGGACAGCGCGCCCTCGTCGGAGACCACGGCCAGACCACGCGAGGCGACCACCTCGTCCGGCGTACCCTCTCCGGCGATCACGCCGTCGAACACCTGGCGCGCGAGCTTGTCGTTGATCTTCCCCTCGTCGACGAGCGCCTGGACCCGCGCCACGTCGGACGGGGAGACGCCGAGCTCCGCGAGGTCGACGCCCCGCTCGTTGGCACGGCGGGCCATGTCCGACAGCCACCACTTGCGGGCCGCGGCGGGGGTGGCACCCGCGGCGACGGTCTCCTCCACGAGGCCGAGCGCGCCGGCGCCCACGGTGTCGCGCATCTCGAGGTCGCTGAAGCCCCACTCCTTCTGCAGCCGGGCGCGGTGCTCCCGCGGCGGCTCGGGCAGCGTCCCCCGCAGCTCCTCGACCCACGCCGCATCGGGGGCGATCGGGACCAGGTCCGGCTCGGGGAAGTAGCGGTAGTCCTCGGCGTCGGACTTCTCGCGGCCGGAGGTCGTGATGCCGGTGTCCTCGTGCCAGTGGCGGGTCTCCTGCACGATGGACTCGCCCTCGGTCAGGCGGGCGGCCTGGCGGCCGATCTCGTAGCGCACCGCCCGCTCGACGGAGCGCAGGGAGTTGACGTTCTTGGTCTCCGTGCGGGTGCCGAACTTCTCCTCGCCGACCGGCTTGAGGGACAGGTTGACGTCGCAGCGCAGCGACCCCTGCTCCATGCGCACGTCGGACACCCCGAGGCTGAGCAGCAGCTCGCGCAGATGCGCGACGTACGCCTTGGCCACCTGCGGAGCCTTGTCACGCGTGCCGGTGATCGGCTTGGTGACGATCTCGATCAGCGGGATCCCGGCGCGGTTGTAGTCCACCAGCGAGTAGTCGGCTCCGTGGATGCGCCCGGACGTGCCGACGTGGAGGGACTTGCCGGTGTCCTCCTCCATGTGCGCACGCTCGATCTCGACCCGGTACCTTTCGACACCGCCCTCGCCGTCGTCGATCTCCACCTCGGTCCAGCCGTCGTAGGCGATCGGCTCGTCGTACTGCGAGGTCTGGAAGTTCTTCGGCATGTCCGGGTAGAAGTAGTTCTTCCGCGCGAAGCGGCACCACGACGCGATGTTGCAGTTCAGCGCCAGGCCGATCCGGATCGCCGACTCGACGGCCTTCCCGTTGACCACGGGCATCGCGCCGGGAAGGCCGAGGCAGGTGGGGCAGACCTGCGAGTTGGGCGGGGCGCCGAACTCGGTCGGGCAGCCGCAGAACATCTTGCTCTCGGTGTTGAGCTCGACGTGCACCTCGAGGCCCATCACCGGGTCGAACCTCTCGAGGGCCTCCTCGAAGGACATCAGCGTGGGTGCTGTGCTCATCGCACGGCCTCCTTCTGGGTCGTCCCGCCCGCGAGGACGGGGGCCTTGTCGAGCAGCGGGGCGCCCCAGCGGTCGAGCAGGGCGGCCTCGAGCGCGGCGCCGACCCGGTAGAGCCGGTCGTCGGCGGTCGCCGGAGCCAGGATCTGGAAGCCGGTGGGCAGCCCGTCCTCGTCGGCGAGACCGCTCGGCAGCGAGAGGCCGGGCACACCGGCGAGGTTCGCGGGGATGGTCGCGACGTCGTTGAGGTACATCGCGAGCGGGTCGTCGAGCTTCTCCCCCAGCTTGAACGCCGTGGTGGGGGCGGTCGGCGAGACCAGCACGTCGGCGGACTCGAACGCGGCCGCGAAGTCCCGGCTGATCAGCGTGCGGACCTTCTGCGCCTGGCCGTAGTAGGCGTCGTAGTAGCCGCTCGACAGCGCGTAGGTGCCGAGGATGATGCGGCGCTTGACCTCGTCGCCGAAGCCGGCGTCCCGGGTCGCCCGCATGACCTCCTCGGCGTTCGGGTCCTCCACGCCGTCGGGGTAGACCCGCAGGCCGTAGCGCATCGCGTCGAACTTGGCGAGGTTCGAGGACGCCTCGCTCGGCAGGATCAGGTAGTACGCCGCGAGTCCGTGCACGAAGCTCGGGCACGAGACCTCGACGACCTCGGCACCGGCGTCGACGAGCAGCTGCACGGACTCGTCGAAGCGCGTCTGCACGCCGGCCTGGTAGCCCTCGCCGGTCAGCTCCTTCACGATGCCGATGCGCACGCCCCTCATGTCACCGGCCGCGCCCTGCCGGGCGGCCTCGACCAGCGGCGGCACCGGCTGGTCGATCGAGGTGGAGTCGAGCGGGTCGTGCCCGCCGATCACCTCGTGGAGGAGAGCAGAGTCGAGCACGGTTCTCGTCACGGGGCCGGCCTGGTCGAGCGAGTTCGCGAGCGCGACCAAGCCGTAGCGCGACACCCCGCCGTACGTCGGCTTCACCCCGACGGTTCCGGTGACCGCACCCGGCTGACGGATCGAACCGCCGGTGTCGGTGCCGATGGCGAGCGGTGCCTCGAAGGCGGCGACCGCCGCGGCGGACCCGCCACCCGAGCCGCCGGGGATCCGGTCGAGGTCCCACGGGTTCCGGGTGGGCCCGTACGCCGAGTGCTCCGTGGAGGAGCCCATCGCGAACTCGTCCATGTTGGTCTTGCCGAGGATCGGCAGGCCCGCGGCCTTCAGCCGGGAGACGACGGTCGAGTCGTACGGCGGGATCCAGCCCTCGAGGATCTTCGAGCCGCACGTCGTGGGCAGGCCCTTGGTGGTGAGCACGTCCTTGACCGCGACGGGCACGCCGTCCAGGGGCCCAGTGGCGTTGCCGGCCGCGCGTCGCTCGTCGGCGGCGCGGGCCTGAGCCAGAGCGCCGTCGGCGTCGACGTGGAGGAAGGCGTGGACGTCGCCGTCAACAGCGGCGATGCGGTCGAGGTACGCCCCGGTGAGCTCGACGGAGCTGGTCTCGCCCGCGGCCAGCGCGTCAGCGAGCTCGGCAGCGGTACGACGGATCAGGTCACTCATGCGGGGTCCCCTCGGAAGTGCCGGAGAAGCGAGCAGTTTCGAGGGGTGTTCATGCTTCCTCCCCGAGGATGCGCGGAACCGCGAAGCGCTGCTCCTCGACCTGGGGCGCACCTGCGAGCGCCTCCTCGGCGGTGAGCCCGGGACGGCTCACGTCCTCGCGGAAGACGTTCGTCAGCGGCATCGGGTGCGAGGTCGGCGGGATGTCCTCGGCGGCCACCTCGCTGATCGACTTGATCGAGTCGAGGATGACCGCGAGCTGCGGCGCGAGGTGGTCGAGCTCGGCGTCGCTCAGGTCGATCCGCGCGAGGTCGGCGAGGTGCGCCACCTCTTCACGGGTGATGTCGGGCATGGAACTGCTCGCTCCCCTTGGTGGATGCTGGGTGGATGCTCGGTGTCGAGCCTGTCAGGGCTCGAAGCATCCATCCTAGGGTCCGCTGAGGGAGCCTCGGCACACGGCTGCCGCCCGCCATGAACCTCCCGCCGGCTTCCCACCGGTCCGACTCCGCGCGGGCCTCAGGGCAGCTTGGTCCGGCCCTGCCCGGGTGTCGGGACGTCCGAGGGCCGGTTCGGCTTCTTCTTCTCGTACCCTCGCGCCTTCCGGGTCTTCGTCGAGGCCCGACGTGGGCTGCTCTGACTGCGCTGGACCGCTGGTCGTGGACGGTGCGGTCGTCGCGGTCCCACGAGGGGTGGTCTGCCGAGTCGACTGCTCGCCATCCGTCGCTGCGGCGGACGAGGCTGTCGGTTGCGTCGCGTCGTGGACGACGCGGGTGTCACCGGGGTGGCCGACGGCTCTCCCGACGTGGGGAGGTTCGAACGCTCCGAGGGAGTCGGTCTCCCGCACCAGAGACGCGGGTCCGTCCACCGCTGGGCCGGCGCCGAGGGAGACGACGGTTGTCGCCACGACCCCCGCCGACACGATTCCGCCGAGGGCGACCAGCAGGCGACGGTCCCGAGGCTCGTCCATCTCGGGAACCGAAGTGACCCGCCGGCTGAGGTCGCCGATCCGGTCGTGGGCGCGGCCTCCGGACGCGGAGCATGCCCAGCGTCATCAGCAGCCAGGCAGCGCTGCCGACAGTCAGCTGGCTGTAGGACAGGTCGGAGGTGAGCAGCGATTCCAGGAGCCAGGCCGTGAAGCCGGCGGCCGCGACGACGACCAGGGCCCACACGACGAGGCCTCTCACCGTCCACGAGGAGTCACCCAGCCGTGCGGCGAGGAGCACCGAGCCCGCGAGCGCCACCGCGGTCGCCGACGCGACGACCAGACCGCCGCTGAGCAGGGCTGCGATCCCGAAGCCGCCGACGCCCGCAACCCCGGCTGCGACGAGGACCCGCAGTCTGCGGGTCGAGTCATCGCGCTCCGCGACGTGGGCGTGCCTACGGACCCTGAGGAGACTGACGTACGCCGAGGCTGCGAGAACCGCCGCAGAGATCGCGAACGTCAGGAGCAGTGAGCCGAGCACGGGTCATTGTGTACCCGCACACAGCCCGGACAAAAACGACGCTCAGGACACGCCGGGCCCGCGGAGCACCGCGTGGGCGTCAGCGGGCCGGCTCGGCTTCGCCGTCTCGTAGCCGGGCGTCCTGTCCGCCTGACCGGGAGGGTCGGCCGGCTTCGAGGCTCGAGGAGTCGGACGGGTTCGGGTCCGAGGGCCGGCTGCTCTGTGACTCCGACGGCTGGATGCTCGGCGAGTCCGACGGCTGGATGCTCGACGGGGCCGACGGCTGGGTGCTCGGCGGGTCCGACGCGGTCGATGGCCGGTCCGACGGCCGGTCCGACGGCGCGTCGCTCGGCTGGTCCGACGGCTTGGAGACCGGTGAGCCCGACGGCCCCGAACCGCGCGTGGACCCTGGCTGGTCCGGGCCGGATGTGGGCGGGATAGAGGGTCGGTCCGGGATCTCGTCGTACCCAGGCGTCTTGCGCGCCTCGGCCGGGTCCGGCTCAGCGGATGCGTCCGAGCTCCGGGCCTGCGACGTACGCGTGGACGTCGCGGCCGAGGTGGTCTTCGCGGTCGGTTCGTCACCGGTCGCGGCCGGATGCTGGTGGCGGGCTTGTCCGTGCTCGCGGACCCGACTCCGGCGCTGGGCCGTACGCCGTCGGGTGCCTGAGGCCGCCCTCCGGTCGCCCCGGACCCCGCCGACGCCTGTCCGCCAGGTATGCGCTGTGCAGAGCCGGGAGCTGCCGTGGCGGGACCGCTCGCCCCGGCAGCCCCGACGGCCGACGGGACGACAGCCGACGTGGGCGCAGCGGTGGTGAGGCCCAGGACCGGCGTGGCCGCCCTCAGCCTGGTGCCGGACCGCGGTTCGGCGTGCCTCCAGATGGCAGCAGCCAGGTCGATGCCGACCGTGGACGGTGCCCCCACACCACGGGTCAGGCTCGGCGCTGCGGGCGGGACGGCGTACGAGCCCGGCGCTCCGGGAGCGCCCGCCTCGGGCGCCCGGCCGCGAGCCGGACTGCCATGGGTCGCGGCGACGGCGACACCACCGGCGGCGAAGAGCACGACGAGGGAGACCACCGGACGCAGGAGGGAGATCCGCTTGTGCCGGAAGGGACGGACGACGAGCCCGGCCTGGCTGGTGATCAGGTCCCGGGCGTACCGCTGGACGCGAGCCAGCGACACGAGCAGGAGCACCCATGCAGTCCCGCTCACCGCGAGCCCGACTGCGGACAGCGACGAGTCGACCATCCGCTCGACGAGCCAGGCGAGGAGCCCTACGGTCGCGGCGACGAGCAGTGCCCAGACGACGACACCCCGCACCGCCCAGGAGCCGGTCAGCGGCGCCCAGGCCAGGACCGCTCCGGTCATGAGGACCGCGACGGCCGTCGCCGACACGGGGTCTGCGCCGAGGACTGCGGCCAGTCCCAGTGAGGCGATGCCGACGACCGTTGCAGCGAGGACCAGGCGGACCCGTCGCCTCCGGTCCTCGGTCACAGCGAGGTGTCTTCGGCGCTCCATCCCGAGCAACCCGGCGAACACCGGTACCACCAGCACCACCGCACACACGGTGACCAGGGAGAGGACAGAGGAAAGCACCGCGTCATCTTCGCCACGTTCCGGACCATGCGAAACAAATGGTCTAGGCGTGTCCGGCGGAGGGCCAGGCGTCTCCTACCAGCGCAACCTTGCGCGCCGCCTCCGGTCCTTGGTCCAGCAGGACGCGGAACCCGTCCTCGTCGAGGATCGGCACCTCCAGCGACACCGCCTTGTCGTACTTCGAACCGGGAGCGTCGCCGACGACCACGAAGTGGGTCTTCTTCGACACCGACGACGCGGCCTTGCCGCCGCGGGTGATGATCGCCTCCTTGGCCTGGTCGCGGCTGAAGCTCGTCAGCGACCCGGTGACGACGATGCTGAGGCCCTCGAGGTGGCGCGGCATCGACTCGTCGACCTCGTCCTCCATGGTCACGCCCGCGGCGCGCCACTTGTCGACGATCGCGTTGTGCCAGTCCGCCTCGTCGCCGTCGAACCAGCGCCGGATCGACTCGGCGATGGTCAGGCCGACGCCCTCGGCCTCGGCTAGCTCCTCGAGCGAGGCCGCCTTGATCGCCTCCATCGAGCGGAACTCCGTGGCCAGAGCGCGGGCGGCGGTGGGACCGACGTGCCGGATCGAGAGCCCGACGAGGACCCGCCACAGCGGCCGGTGCTTGGCCTCCTCGAGGTTCGTGAGCAGACGCGCGCCGTTGGCGGAGAGCACCGGGGCGTCGCCCTCGCCCTTCTTCGGCGCCCGGGTGAACATCGGCACGCGAAGCAGCTTGTCCTCGGTCAGCGTGAAGATGTCGCCCTCGTCCTCGAGCGAGCCCGCGGTCAGCAGCGCGTCGGCTGCTTCGTACCCGAGGACCTCGATGTCGAAGGCCCCTCGCCCGGCCACGTGGAACACCCGCTCCCGCAGCTGGGCCGGGCACGACCGATGGTTCGGGCAGCGCAGGTCGGCGTCGCCCTCCTTCTCCTGGGCCAGCTCGGTGCCGCACGACGGGCAGACCGTGGGCATCACCCACTCGGCCAGCCCCTCGGCGCGGAGGTCCTTCACCGGACCCAGGATCTCCGGAATCACGTCGCCGGCCTTGCGCAGGATCACGGTGTCGCCGGGGCGGACGTCCTTGCGCTTCACCTCGTGGGCGTTGTGCAGCGTCGCCATCTCGACCGTCGAGCCGGCGACCTTCACCGGCTCCATCACGCCGTACGGCGTCACCCGGCCCGTCCGCCCGACGTTGACCCGGATGTCGAGCAGCTTGGTGTTGACCTCCTCGGGAGGGTACTTGTACGCGATCGCCCACCGGGGCGCCCGCGACGTCGAGCCGAGCCGGCGCTGCAGCGCCACCTGGTCGACCTTGACCACGACCCCGTCGATCTCGTGCTCGACGTCGTGGCGGTGCTCGCCGTAGTAGTCGATGAACTCGCCGACCGCCGTCAGGTCCGGGAGCACCTTGGCCAGCTCGCTCACCGGCAGGCCCCAGGCCTCGAGCGCGGTGTACGACTCGGACTGCCGGGTCGGCTCGAACCCGTCGCGTGCCCCCAGCC
Organism: uncultured Actinomycetota bacterium; assembly: GCA_963721165.1. GTDB lineage: Bacteria > Actinomycetota > Actinomycetes > Propionibacteriales > Nocardioidaceae > Nocardioides_C. Next base: position 298,600 of record CAVRIE010000005.1, read on the forward strand.
CGTGACACACCAGCGAGAGCGGCCGGGTCGCCGTCACCCGTGGGTCCTTCTGACGCAGGGACCCGGCCGCGGCGTTGCGGGGGTTGGCGAAGGGCCCTCGACCGGTGTCGAGCATGGTCTCGTTGAGCTTCTCGAACGCCGCGACCGGCAGGAACACCTCCCCGCGCACCTCGACCCGGTCGGGCACGGGGTACTCGTCGGTGCCGGTGAGCCGGTGCGGGACGTTGTCGATCGTCTTCACGTTGGGGGTGACGTCCTCGCCGGTGCGGCCGTCGCCACGCGTCGCGCCACGCACGAGACGGCCGTTCTCGTAGAGGAGGCTCACCGCGAGGCCGTCGACCTTCAGCTCGCACAGGAAGTCCGCGTCGGCGACGCCTTCGCGTCGCAGCCGGGCGGCCCAGTTGTCGAGCTCCTCGGTCGAGAAGGCGTTGTCGAGGCTCATCATCGGCTCGATGTGCTCCACCGGCGTGAACTCCGTGGAGACCGCGCCGCCGACCTTCTGCGTCGGCGAGTCGGGGGTCCGGAGGTCGGGGAACTGCTGCTCGAGCTCCTCCAACCGCCGCATCAGCCGGTCGAACTCGGCGTCGGAGATGGTCGGCGAGTCCTTGACGTAGTAGCGCCAGCGGGCCTCCTCGACCTGCTCCGCGATCTCCTGGTGCTCCTCCCGGGCCTCCGGGGTCGCCGCGGCGGCGGTCACGCCGGACGACTCCGGCAGCTCGGTGTCCTCGCCGGCCGCGTCAGCGGCGTCTGGGCTCTGCGTCATGTCGCCTATCTTGCCCGAGGTCACCGACAGGACGTGGACAGGTCGAGGGGGCGTCGAGCCTCTCCCGGACTGCCCCGGAGCCATCCTCAGCAGCGCGTACTACGAACCCCTCACCACCGCCTTGGAAGGATGTCTGCATGCCCACGCCCGACCTGCTCAGGCTCGACGCACCAGGCCGGCCGACCGGCCTGGTCCTGATGCTCCACGGCGGTCAGCCCAACAGCCATGCACCGGTGGACGACCGCAGTGCCTCCTGGCGCAGGTCCCGGTGGATGCAGCGCCAGCTCGCCGGCCGGGCACACGCACAAGGGGTGAGCCTGTGGCTGCTCCGCTACGTGCACCGGGGCTGGAACGCCGATGCCGGCCCCCACCCCTCCCCCGTGCTCGACGCGCGGTGGGCCCTCGACGAGGTGCGCGACGAGCTCGACCCGCTGCCCGTCGTACTGCTGGGGCACTCGATGGGAGCACGGACCGCCGTTTCGGTCGCCGACGACCCTCAGGTCGCCGGCGTCGTCGCGCTGGCACCGTGGCTGCCCGCGGACGAGCCGGTGCAGGCGCTCGCCGGCCGACGTTTCGCGGCCGCGCACGGGCGGGCGGACAGGATCACGTCGTTCCGCGAGACGGAGGCGTTCGTACGACGGGCAGCGTCGGTCGCCGCGTCCACCGAGCTCCGCGACATGCGCGGGGCCGGCCACTACATGTTCCGCAGCCTGCGGGCGTGGAACGACTTCGCGGTCTCGCGGTCGCTGCGGTTCGTGCAGGAGCACGCTGGACGGTGAGCTGGAGGTCGGCGGCGCCGTCCGGTCAGCCGTGCGGTGACGACGCCTGCCAGCCGCTGCCTTCGTCCGGCGCGTAGTCGCGTGCCGAGGTCGAGGCGGCCATGCTCTCGTAGCTGCCCCACTCCGAAGCGGCGGACCAGCGGAACGTCGGCGGCGTTGCCGAGCCGGTCGGCGGGGAACCGGGTCACCAGGGGTCGCTCTCCACGCTGACCCGGATAGCTGTCGAGGGGCCGAAGCTGGCACCTTGTCCTGTCGCTCGGTCCGAGGTCGCCCGCTGCCCCAGCCGTTGTCCGCAAGGCGGGCCCAGACCTCGTAGTCGACGATGCGGTTGTCGTCCACGTCATATCGAAGCGACGCACGTTCAGATGCCGCAGCTCCGTTCTGTCTGGTCGGCGGGGCTGCCAGCAAAGGTCGTGCCGACACCTCCACGGTGTGCCGCTCCGGCTAGCCGAACCGCGGAGATCGGTGCCCACGCACCGTCCCGTCGGCGCTGAGTGCTCGGTCGCCGGCGGGACGCGTACGAGCCCGCACGGGCCACAGCGCCGCGAGGCGACTGCGTCCCGGGGGCGCCGGCGCCAGTCAGGGGCGCTGCGCTGGCTCGAGGCCCGGTCGGCGGTCGCTCGCCTGGGAGGGCGGCGCTGAGCACGGCCTGCTCGCCCGTGCCTTCGGGGCCCGTGGCACTGCGTCCGTTGTACGGCGGCACGGACCACGTGCTGGACACCGGGCTGCTCGGCACGCGTGTCACCTGGTGCGAGGGGCCCGCCGACCTGACCGCCGCGTCGGTCCGACACCGGGCTGGTCGTCCTGGAGATCCCGCGAACCCGACCGTGAGCTCGTCGACATCGAGGCGGTCGTCGCCGCGGCCGGTGACGTCCCGGTGCTCGTGGACAACACCTTCGCGACGCCGGTGCTCCAACAGGCCCGCGGCTCACGGCGCCCGGCTGGTGCTGCACAGCGCGACCAAGTTCCTCGGCGGCCACGGCGACCGTGGTGGGCGGGGTGAGTGGCGTGCGACGAGGAGCGTGGGGCGTCCCTGCGCCAGTCTGCGCCTCACCGGCGGGATCCGCACCCGCGAGTCGAACCTGCTGCACCGCAGCCGCGCACGCTGCCTTGCGCGTCGGTGCGCGCAGGCCACCGCGGCGGAGCTCGCCACCCCGGCTCGGGGCCGATCAGCCGTCGGCGCACTACCCGGTCTGACCTCGACCGGCCCACGGCGTCCTGGGCCGCCAGATGCACGGCACAGGCTCGATCCGCCGCTCGGGCTCCACGGCGGCCACCGGGCCGCGGCCACCGTCGTGGAGAGCTGCGCAGAGGACGACCCATGCCGTCTCGCTGGGCGGGGTGACACACCGCACCCGGCCTCATCCGAGGGGAGCCGCCACCGCCCGGGGGCTCGCCTCGTCCGGGTCTCGGTCATCTCACGTGTGTCGCCGTCGACGACCGTCGACCAGCTCCACGCCCCGACATGAGCCTCAGCCGGACGCGAGGTTCCGTGCTACCCGCTCACTGAGCTCGCATGCCCGTCGGGCCCACCCGGCAGGCGCGCCGGCGAGCCCGCACGAGGGCGTGATCACCAGGTCGCCCAGCCCCTCGTCGGCGGGGTCCAGCCCCAGCATGTCCAGCAGCCGGAGCACCCGTTCGGTCACCGCGGCGTCGTCGGGGCGTGACCCGGCGGACGGTTCGGTCGCCGGCACGACACCGAGCATCAGCATCCGCCCGCTCTCGAGGATCTCTGCCATCGCGTCGTAGTCGTCCGCGCCGAGGGCGGACAGGTCCACCGAGACACCCTGGGCGCCGGCGCCCGTGAGCAGGCCGAACGGCACGTCGCCGGCGCAGCAGTGCACGACCGGAGTGGCGCCACCGTCGGCGATCGCGGCCATCGCCCACTCCAGGGCGGGCGAGGCCCCGGGGTTGTCGACCGAGCGGTGCCGGTGGAACCCGGAGGCCGTGGGGACCTTGCCGGCGAGCACGGCGGGCAGCGCAGGCTCGTCCAGCTGTACGACGAGCGACGCACCCGGCACCCGGCGGCGGACGTCCGCGACGTGCTGCCGAAGCCCTTCGGCGAGCGCCTGCGCCAGCTCGCGACGCGCGCCGTGGTCGGCCAGGAGCCGGTCACCCTTGGGGCGTTCCACCGTCGCGGCGAGGGTCCAGGGGCCGGCTACCTGGACCTTCAGGCGCCCGTCGTACCCCTGGGTCTGTTCCTCGAGCGCGTCGAGGTCCTGGGCGAGCAGGGAGCGGGCACGTCGCTGGTCGATGCCGGGAGCCGCGCCGGTCAGCCGCCACCCCGCGGGCTGCAGGTCGGCGCCGAGCTCGGCAACGAGCGCAAGGGTTCGCCCGACCATGTCCGCCTGGGCGCCGCGGCCGGGCAGCTCAGGCAGGTGCGGGAGCTCGCCGAACGTGCCGAGGACTACCCGCAGCGCCTCGTCGAAGGCCGCGGCGTCGTCCCCGGGGAGGGAGCCGATCCCTGTGGCAGCGATCCTCATGCGTCCTGGCGCTCACGGCGCACGGCGCGGGTGATCGTGGCGGAGCCCACCACGCGCGTGCCGTCGTAGACCACCGCGGCCTGCCCCGGCGCGATGCCCTGCGCCGGCTCGTGCAGCTCGATCACGACCTCGTCGTCCGAGCCGTGGGCACCGCCGGTGACGGTCACCGTCGCGCGATGCTCCTCACCGTGCGCGCGCAGCTGGACGGTGCCGTGCAGAGGCTCGGTCGGGACGGTGCCGCACCAGCGGGGGCGGAAGGCGGTGATGTGGTCGACGGTCAGCTCCTCGCGAGGTCCGACCGTGACCGTGCCGCTGACCGGCTCGATGTCGAGCACGTACCTCGGCCGGCCGTCCGGGGCCGGGCGGCCGATGCGCAGGCCCTTGCGCTGCCCGATGGTGAACCGGTAGGTCCCCTCGTGGGTCCCCAGCACGTCGCCCGTCGCGTGGTCACGGATCTCGCCGGAGGTCACGGGGATCCGCTCCCCCAGCTTCTCGTGGAGCCAGCCCCCGGTGTCGCCGTCGGAGATGAAGCAGATGTCGTGGCTGTCCGGCTTCTTGGCCACCGACAGCCCTCGCCGCTCCGCCTCGAGGCGCACCTCGTCCTTGCGGGAGTCGCCGAGGGGGAACAGCGAGTGCGCGAGCTGCTCCTGGGTCAGGACGCCCAGCACGTAGGACTGGTCCTTGGCCATGTCGACCGCCCGGTGCATCTCGATCAGCCCGTCCTGGCCGGTGACGAGCTGTGCGTAGTGGCCGGTTGCGACCGCGTCGAAGCCGAGTGCCATGGCACGCTCGAGGACGGCGGCGAACTTGATCTTCTCGTTGCAGCGCAGGCAGGGGTTCGGCGTGCGCCCTTCGGCGTACTCGGTCATGAAGTCCTCCACGACGTCCTCGTGGAAGCGGTCGCTCATGTCCCAGACGTAGAAGGGGATCCCGATGACGTCGGCCGCGCGCCGCGCGTCGTTGGAGTCCTCGATCGTGCAGCACCCGCGTGCTCCGGTCCGGTAGGACTTCGGGTTGCGCGAGAGCGCGAGGTGGATGCCCGTGACGTCGTGGCCCATCTCCGCGGCCCGGGCAGCGGCCACGGCGGAGTCGACGCCGCCGGACATGGCAGCAAGCACACGCACCGGTCAGCCTGCCTTCGCCGTACTGACCGGAGTGCTGCCGAGGCCCGACACGATGCCGGCGGCACGGGCCCGCTCGACGACCGGGCCGATCGCCTCGACGAGGGCGTCGACGTCGGCCTGGGTGCTGGTGTGGCCGAGGGAGAACCGCAGTGCGCTGCGAGCGGCCACGGCGTCCGAACCCATGGCCAGCAGGACATGCGACGGCTGGGGCACACCCGCGGAGCACGCCGAGCCCGTGGAGCACTCGATGCCGCGCGCGTCGAGCAGCATGAGCAGGGAGTCGCCCTCGCAGCCCGGGAACTGGATGTGCGCGTTGCCGGGCAGCCGGTTGGTCAGCGAGCAGTTCCTGTCACCGTTGAGCACGGCGTCGGGGACCTGCTCGGAGACCCGCCGGAGCAGGTCGTCCCTCAGGGCGGCGACCCGGGCGGCGTGCTCGGGCTGACGCGCGACGGACAGCTCGACGGCGACCGCGAAGCCTCTGATGGCGGGGGCGTCGATCGTGCCCGAACGGACGTCGCGCTCCTGACCGCCGCCGTGCAGCAGCGGGGTCAGCTCGATCTCACGGCGTACGACGAGCGCCCCCACCCCGACCGGCCCGCCGAGCTTGTGGGCGGTGAGTGTCAACGCGTCCACGCCTGAGGCGGCGAAGTCGACCTCGACCTGGCCGATGGCCTGCACCGCGTCGGTGTGCACCGGGATGCCGTGCTCGTGGGCGATCTCGACCACGTCGGCGATGGGCTGCACCGTGCCGACCTCGTTGTTGGCCCACATGACCGAGACCAACGCCACCGAGCCGGGGTCGCGCTCGATGGACTCGCGCAGCGCCGCGACCTCGAGCCGCCCGCAACGGTTCACCGGCAGCAGCTCGACGTCGGCGCCCTGCTCCTCGAGCCAGTGCAGGCTGTCGAGCACGGCGTGATGCTCCACCGCCGTGGAGAGCACGCGGGTGCGGCGGGGGTCGGCCTGCCGCCGGGACCAGTAGAGGCCCTTCACTGCGAGGTTGTCGGACTCCGTCCCGCCTGAGGTGAAGACCACCTCACCAGGCCGGGCGTTGATCGCGCGGGCGATGGTCTCCCGCGACTCCTCCACCACGCGGCGCGCGGCGCGGCCGGAGGCGTGCAGGGACGACGGGTTTCCGGGGCGGGCGAGCTGCTCTGTCATCGCAGCCACGGCCTCGGGGTACATCGGCGTCGAGGCGGCGTGGTCGAGGTAGACCGCGCCGGGGGCCGTTCGGGGCTGGGTCATCGCGTCTACAAGGGTACGGCGTGCGTGAAGGGCCGCCGAACCACCTCCTCGCCGGCTAGGCCTCCTCCGGCCAGGAGATCGCGTCGTCCGAGGCCAGCGCCCGGTTCCACGGGTTCTCCGGATAGAGCCGGGCGACCGCCTGACGCAGCCACTGCTTCTTCTCCGCGCGAGAAGGGGCCAGGTGCTGGCGAGGTCGATGCGGTCCTTGGGACGGTTCTGTGACGCCTTGAAGAGCAGCGAGATCTCGGGGTTCTGGTACCGCACACCGTCGGCGTGGACCCAGGTCACCTCGTCGAGGTCAGCGACGTGGTCCTCGTCCCGCTTGGACTGCCAACGGCCGTCGACAGCCGGTGACGGGACGATGTCGACCAGCCATGGCGCCAAGGCGTGCTCGCGCACCCAGATCTGCGCGAGCGGGTGGAGCGGCTCGGGGCGCTTCTCGTCGATGATCCGGAGCGTGCCGCCGTCGTTGCTCCAGAGATGGAACCGCTCGCCCAGCTGCTTCCCCAGGTCCGGGACGGCGTCGACGAACAGCGACAGGTCGAGGTCCTCGTGATGGCGGCGGACGCCGGTGAAGGCCTCGATCGAGTGCCCGCCCACGAGCCACCAGGGGTGCGGGAAGCCGTCCATCAGCTCGCGCATCTGTGGCGGGGTGAGCGGCTCCCAGGGGCCGTAGACGCGGAAGAACGCGAGGTCCTCCTCGTCCGGCTCCCACGCGCTGGCGTCAGGTTCCTGCGGGTCGGCGGTCACGGTGCTCAGTGTGCCCTGCCCCGGGCGCGGACCCACTCCCCGGCGCGCATGACCCGGACCAGGTCGAGGTCCTCCGCGAGCAGGAGGAGGTCCGCGCTGCGGCCCGGCTGCAGCGAGCCGACCTGGTCGTCGAGCACCAGCGCCTTGGCCGGGGTCGACGACGCGGCCGACACGGCGCTCGCGAGGTCGATCCCGGCATGCACGCAACGCCGCACGACGTCGAGGAGATGCGAGGTGCCACCAGCCAAGGGCGCCTCGCTTCCCTTCCCTACCCGTGCGACGCCGTGGGTCACCTCCACGCGCTGCGGCCCCAGGTCGTAGGAGCCGTCCGGCATCCCCGCCGCGGCCATCGCGTCGGTGACCAGGACCACGCGTTCGGGGCCGAGCAGCTCGAGCACCATCCGCACGGTCTCGTCGTCGAGGTGCACCCCGTCGGCGATGAGCTCCACGAAGGCGTCCCCCGCCGCGGCTGCGCTCAGCGCCCCGGCGACCGGACCGGGATCGCGGTGGTGGAGCGGCGGCATGCCGTTGAACAGGTGCGTGACGAGGGCCGGTCGGCCCAGCGTGGCGCGGGCGGCGGCGAGCGTACGTCGGACGAGGCCGGCGTCCGCCTCGGTGTGCCCGACGGCCGGGACGACACCGTCCTCGAGCAGCAGTCCCACCACGCCCTCGGCACCCGGCAGCTCGGGGGCCAGCGTCATGGCGCGCACGTGACCGCGTCCGGCTGCCAGCAGGTCGTGTGCAAGCCCCGTGTCGGGGGCGCGGAGATGCCGCGGGTCCTGGGCGCCACAACACCGCCGCGACAGGAACGGGCCCTCGAGATGGATGCCGGCGAGACTTCCGTCCTCGACGGCGTCGGCGGCGGTGGCCACCGCGGCCAGCATCGCCTCGGGAGAGTCGGTGACGACGCCGGCGACGACCGACGTCGACCCGTGCCCCAGGTGGTGCCGCGCCGCTCGGTCGAGCCCCGCCCGGTCGGCGGCGAACGCCCCACCCCCGCCGCCGTGGTTGTGGATGTCCACGAGGCCGGGGAGCACGAAGCCCCTCGCGGGCACGTGGACCTCCGCGGCCAGGCCGTCGCCCCCGTGCCCGGGGCCAAAGGCAGCCGCCCGTCCGACGTACTCGATCTGCCTCCCCGAGACCACGACGAGCCCGTCGTCGATGACCCCCGTCGGCGTCACGACCCGGCCGCGCACTCGTGTCTCTGCCACGCCGCCGACCCTAGCGGCGCCGGCTCCCGGGACGAGCTCGGTAAAACCGGTTGCACGCTCCGCAGCGAACCCGGGAGACTCTCCTCACCATGAAGAACTGACATCGGCCTCACTCGCGTCCGCGGCTGCCTCCTCTCGGAGCGCCCATGCCCGGCGAGTGCTCTCCTCGCTCACGAAGGTGTCGCTGATGTCTACCCAACTGCACTCGTCCGTGTCCTCCCTCGTCGCCCGCGACCTGGTCCGCGCCTACGGCGACCGCGTCGTCCTCGACGGTTTCGACCTGCTCGCCAACCCCGGGCAGCCGCTCGGGCTGGTCGGCGAGAACGGGGCCGGCAAGTCGACCTTGCTCCGCCTGCTCTCCGGCACCGAGCAGCCCGACAGCGGCTCCATCGCGCTGCCGAGCGACCTGGCGTACCTCGACCAGGAGCCCTCGTTCCCGGGCGGAGCCACCGTGGGCGACGTACTGGACGAGGCGCTCGCGCCGCTGCACGACGCCGTGACGCGCCTGGAGCAGCTCGCGTCCCGGCTCGACGAGGCATCGGCACAGGACGAGTACTCCGCGCTGCTGGACTGGGCGACCCTGCACGACGCCTGGGACGCCGACCACCGGGCCGAGGCGGCCGCGGCACGCCTGGGACTCGGTGCCCTCCAGCGGGACCGGCTGGTGGCATCGATGTCCGGTGGGCAGCGGATGCGGCTTGCACTCGCCGCACTGATCACAAGGCAGCCGGAGTGCGTGCTGCTCGACGAGCCCACGAACCACCTCGACGACGTGGCCGTCACGTTCCTCGAGGAGTTCCTCGTCGCCCTGCCCGGCGTGGTCGTCGTCGCCAGCCACGACCGCACCTTCCTCGAGAACGTCTGCACCACCGTCGTCGACCTCGACCCGATGCACCTCGGCGTCGACGGGAACGGCGGGAACCGGTTCTCGGGCGGCTACTCGGAGTACCTGCTCGCCAAGCGGGCGTCGCGCGAGCGATGGGAGGAGGCCTTCATCGCCCAGCAGGACGAGCTCGACGGCCTCCGCCACGCCGCCAGGACCACGGCTCGTGCGGTGGCTCCCCACAACCGGCCGCCGCGTGACAACGACAAGTTCATCTACTTCGGCAAGGGCCAGAAGGTCGCCAAGGCGGTGAGTCGTCGCGTCCGCGATACCGAGAGGCGGATCGAGGTGCTCGAGCGCAACCAGGTGCCGAAGCCGCCGAAGCCGCTGAGCTTCCGGAGCACGCTCACCGACGCGCGCCGCGCCGGAAGCGTCTTCGCCAGGAACCTCGTCGTCCCGGCTCGGGTGGAGGTCCCGCGGCTCGACGTCTCCCCCGGCGAGCACCTGCTCGTGACCGGCGCCAACGGGTCCGGGAAGTCGACGCTGCTCAAGGTGCTTGCCGGAGAGCTGGTCTGCGAGGGGTACCTCCAGGTCTCGGCTCGCACGGTCGGCCACCTGCCTCAGGAGGTCACCTTCGCCCGCCCGGACCGTCCGGTGATCGAGGTGTACGACGCCGCGACCGGGTCGCCGACCGCGCTGTCGGAGCTCGGGCTGGTGCATCCCCGTGACCTCACCCGGCCTGTGGGGGTGCTGAGCGTGGGCCAGCAGCGCCGGCTGGGGCTCGCGATCCTCGTGGCGCGCCGGCCGGACCTGCTGCTGCTCGACGAGCCGACGAACCACATCTCGCTGGCGCTCGCCGACGAGCTCGAGGATGCGCTGCAACGCTCGGCCTGCACTGTCGTCGTGGCCAGCCACGACCGCTGGCTTCGGCGTCGCTGGGATGGCCCGACCCTGGCGCTGTGATCGCTGCGTCAGGTGACGGGGACGGGCAGGTCGGAGATGATCTCCGAGACGCGGCGCCGCGGCAGGTCGGGGAACCTGTCACGGGTCGTCGCGTCGTCCCCGAGCGGCAGCACGTCCATGGCCAGTGCGCCGCGCGCCTGACGTCCGAGCTGTGGCTCGAGCCGTCCGACCGTGTTGGCCATGACGTGCAGCATGGGGCGAGGTACGCGTCGTGGATGGCCCGTGGCGCCGCGGTGGTCCATGTAGGCCTGCGCGAGCTGCATCAGTGGACACAAGAGGCAACGACCTCCACGCCCTCCATGGCGGCAGAGAGGCTCGTGGCGTCGCAGACATCGCCTCGGACGACCTCGACACGAGGATCAGCGTGCCCGGGTGCTGCGCGAGCCCTCGGCTGAGCACCCTGACCCGGTGCCCGCCTTCGCACAACGAGCCGGCGACCAGGCTCCCGAGCCGTCCGGTGCCGCCTGCGACGAGGATCATGACCTCCCCCGTTCCACAACGAGACCGACCCTCCGACCAGTGAACCGGTCGGAGGGTCGTCTCGGTAGGGACTTCAGCCCTTGCGCTTGTTGACCTCTTCGGTCGCAGCGGGGAGGACCTGGTGGAGGTCGCCGACCACGCCGAAGTCGACGAGCTCGAACAGCGGTGCCTCGTCGTCCTTGTTGATCGCCACGATCGTCTTGGACGTCTGCATCCCGGCCCGGTGCTGGATCGCACCGGAGATGCCGGCCGCGACGTACAGCTGAGGGGAGACGATCTTGCCGGTCTGGCCGATCTGGAAGGAGTGGGGGTACCAGCCCGAGTCGACCACCGCACGCGAGGCACCGACCGCGGCACCGAGCGCGTCGGCGAACTGCTCCACCGGCTCGAAGTTGCCGCCGGTGCCTCGGCCGCCGGCAACGACGATCGCCGCCTCGGTCAGCTCGGGGCGACCGGTCGCCTTGCGCGGCTCGGACGCGAAGATCTTCGCGGCCTTCGCGGTGTCGGAGATGGTCACCGCGACCTGCTCGACCGCACCCGCGCCCTCGGCCTGCTCGGGCGTCGCGGCGTTGGGCTTCACGGTGATGACCGGGGTTCCCTTGGTGACCTTCGCCTTCACCGTGAAGTTGCCGGCGAAGACGCTCTGGGTGGTGACGGGCCCCTCCTCGACGTCGACGGCGTCGGTGATCAGACCGGAGTCGATCTTGACCGCGAGGCGACCCGCGATCTCCTTGCCCTCGGCGTTGGAGGAGATGAGTACGGCGCCCGGGCTGGTCTTCTCGACCAGCTGCTGGAGCACCTCTGCCTTGGGGGCGACGAGGTAGCCCTTGACCTCGGCGTCGTCGACGACGTACACCTTCTCCGCGCCGTAGGTCTTCAGCGCCGCGACCGCGTCGTCCGAGGGCGAGCCGATGAACACAGCGGACGGCTCGCCGAGGCGGCGGGCGATCGTCAGAAGCTCGTTGGTGGTCTTGCGTACTGCACCGTCGACGTGGTCGACGAGAACCAGGATCTCGCTCATGTCAGCTACCGGACCTTCCTCAGATGAACTTCTTCGAAGCGAGGAACTCGGCCAGCGCCTTGGCGCCCGACCCGTCCTCGTCGTTGACGATCTCGCCCTGCGTGCGCGGCGGACGCGCGGCGGTCTCCTCGACCTGGGTCCACGCCGCGGACAGGCCCACCTGGGACGCGTCCACACCGAGGTCGGACAGCGACCAGGTCTCCACCGGCTTCTTCTTGGCGGCCATGATGCCCTTGAACGAGGGGTAGCGGGCCTCGCCCGACTGGTCGGTCACGCTCAGCACGAGGGGGGCCGTGCCGCCGATGATCTCGGTGGCGGTGTCGCCGTCGCGCTTGATGCGGACCTCCTTGCCCTGCATCTCGATGACCGAGCCCAGGGTGACCTGCGGCAGGCCGAGGCGCTCGGCGAGCATGGCCGGGACGACACCCATCGAGCCGTCGGTCGAGGACATGCCGCACACCACGAGGTCGTGGTCGAGCTTCTTGACGGCCTCGGCGAGCACCAGGGAGGTGGCGAGCGCGTCGGAGCCGGCAATCGCGTCGTCGACCACGTGGACACCCTTGTCGGCGCCCATCTGGAGGCCCTTGCGGATCGCGTCGGCAGCCTGCTCGGGGCCGACGGTCAGCACCGTGACCTCCGTGCCCTCGTTCTTCTCCTTGAGCTGGAGTGCCTGCTCCACGGCGTACTCGTCGAGCTCCGACAGCAGCCCGTCGACACCGACCCGGTCGACCGTGTTGTCACCCTCGAATTGCCGGTCTGCAGTCGCATCCGGCACGTACTTCACACATACGACAATGTTCATGGCAGTCTCGGCCCTCAGGGCCCCTCCTGTGTGCTCGGTCTGACGGTCGCCCGCCCACGATTTCTCTGAGGTTACTAGCGCGTAGCTAGCAGAGGAACACGCGTTCGGGTGGGTTCAGTCACACGTCCCCCGGCCGCGGTCCCGGGACTGTGCGGGTCTCACGGACGGATGATCCGGTCGAGGATCTTGCCGATCAGCAGGTAGACGACGGCGGCGATCCCCCAGTTGGTCAGCGCGCTCTTCACACGGCCGTCCGCGTCGTCAGGGAAGGTGAAGATGCCGTCCTTCAGGCTGAACGGTCCGTCGAGCTTCTCGGCCCCGGAGATGATGAACTGCACGATGGTGTTCTGCTCGTTCGCCTTGAGCGCGATGAGCAGGGCGCCGACCGCCAGGAACAACGCACAGACCACCGCGGCCAGCCACACGACCGTGGCGACCTTGCTCCGCACCGCGTTCACCCCGGCCTTGACCTTGGACGCGCCGGCCCCCGGAGCGCGGTTGCTCCGCTTGCCCACGGCACCCTCCGTTCGGGTGTCGTCGGTGCTCTTGCTGGCGTCAGTCAACTGTGGCTCCTTGTCCGAGGTACCCGCACGATAACGGACCCCCACGCGGGCCGAGAACCCGTTCCGCCGGACGAGAGCCAGGGCGGGCGAACCGGTCTGGTCAGCGCCCCTGGAACTTCGCCTTGCCCGGGCCCTGCTCGACGAACGACTGCATCCCGATGGCGCGGTCCTCCGTCGCGAACAGAGCTGCGAACTGCTGGCGCTCGATCTCCAGGCCGGTGTCGAGGTCCACCTCGAGGCCCCGGTCGATCGCCACCTTGGCTGCCTGGACGGCGAACGCGGCGGCGCCGCTGAACTGCTTGGCCCAGCCGGTCGCCTCGGCGTACACCTGGTCCGCGGGCACCACCCGGTCGACCAGCCCGATGGCGAGCGCCTCGTCGGCCTTCACGTGGCGGCCGGTGAAGATCAGGTCCTTGGCCTTGGAGGGGCCCACGAGCCGGCTGAGCCGCTGCGTGCCTCCTGCGCCGGGGATGATCCCGAGCAGGATCTCGGGCTGGCCGAGCACGGCCGTGTCACCGGCGATCCGGATGTCGGCGCTCAGCGCGAGCTCGCAGCCGCCGCCGAGGGCGTAGCCGGTGACGGCCGCGACCACGGGCTTCGGGATCCGGGCGACGGCGATGCAGGCCGCCTGGAGGTCGCCCGACAGCTTGGCCATGTCGGTGTAGGAGAGGTCCACCATCTCCTTGATGTCCGCGCCGGCTGCGAAGATCCGCTCCCCGCCGTAGATCACGACGGAACGCACGTCGTCGCGCTGCGTCGCCTCGACGGCCGTTTCGCGGATCTCGCCCCAGATCTGGATGTTGAGCGCGTTCATCTTCGGCCGGTCCAGGCGCATCGTCCCGACCCCGTCCTCGACCTCCAGCGTCACGAACTCGCCCACGACTCACTCCTCTGCTCAGCCGGCAAAACCTGCTGGGAGCCTAGACGGGCCGGTCACCTCGGGGCAGGCCGGGTCACAGATGGGTGAACTACGCCGGGTTAAGCGGTTTGCGGTGCGGTGTCTCGGAGAGAATGCTCCCGTGAACCCGGGAGTATGGACAGACGAGCAGGACCAGCAGGTCGTGTGGCCAGGGCAGCACCAGCCACTCGGTGCGACCTGGAGCGAGGAGTCCACCAACTTCGCCGTCTACGCCCCGGAAGCCACGCGGGTCGAGGTCTGCCTCTTCGACGACGACGGTCGGGGCGGCGAGGTCGAGCGGCGCTACGAGCTCACGGAGTACACCCTCGGCATCTGGCACGGCGCGGTCCCCGGCATCAGACGCGGTCAGCGGTACGGCTTCCGTGCGGACGGGCCCTGGGACCCGTCCAGGGGACACCGGTTCAACCCGAACAAGCTCCTCCTCGACCCCTACGGCCTCGCGGTCAGCGGCACGGTGACCCCCGGACCCGAGATCTTCGGCTACGTCCTCCCTGACCCCGGGGACGACCGGCAGCAGCGCGCGGCGAAGGCGGAGATGCGCAACGACCAGGACTCCGCACCCTTCATGGCCAAGAGCGTCGTCGTGCACGACGAGTTCGACTGGGGCGACGACGACCAGGTCCGGCCGCACTTCAAGCTCACAGACACGGTCGTCTACGAGCTTCACACCAAGGGCTTCACCAAGCTCCACGACCGGGTCCCGGAGGATCTCCGCGGCACCTACGCCGGCCTGGCCACCCCGGCGGTCGTCGACTACCTCAAGGACCTCGGCATCACCACCGTGGAGCTGCTCCCGGTGCACCAGTTCGTCTCCGAGCCGGCGCTGGCGTCGAAGGACCTGACGAACTACTGGGGCTACAACTCGATCGGCTTCTTCGCGCCCCACAACGCCTACAGCTCGAGCGGCGACCGTGGCGAGCAGGTCACCGAGTTCAAGCGCATGGTGAAGGCGATGCACGCCGCCGGCCTCGAGGTGATCCTCGACGTCGTCTACAACCACACCGCCGAAGGCAGCCCGCTGGGCCCGACGCTGAGCTTCCGGGGCCTCGACGACCGCGGCTACTACAAGCACGTCGACCCGCACGCGGACCCGGGCACCTACTGGGACGTGACGGGTTGCGGGAACACCGTCGACGCCTCCGCACCCCACGCGCTGCGGATGATCCTGGACTCCCTGCGCTACTGGGTGACCGAGATGCACGTCGACGGCTTCCGCTTCGACCTCACCCCCGCCCTGACGCGCACGCGTCTGTCTGTCGACATGGGCGCGCACTTCCTGACCGCCATCGGCCAGGACCCGGTGCTGCGTCACGTGAAGCTCATCGCCGAGCCGTGGGACGCCAGCATGGACGGCTACCAGGTCGGGAACTTCCCGCCGCCGTGGTGCGAGTGGAACGACCGGTACCGCGACACGATCCGCGACTTCTGGCGGCTCCGGTCAGGCGGCATCGCGGAGGTCGCCTCGCGCATCTCCGGGTCCAGCGACCTGTACGCCGACGACGGCCGCTCGCCGTACTCCTCGGTCAACTTCATCACCGCGCACGACGGCTTCACGCTGCGCGACCTGGTCTCCTACAACGACAAGCACAACGAGGCCAACGGCGAGGACAACCGCGACGGCACCGACAACAACCGCTCCTGGAACTGCGGCGTCGAGGGCGAGACCGACGACCCCGGGGTGCGCGCGCTGCGACGGCGGCAGGCGGCCAACCTGATCGCCACGCTGTGCCTGAGCAACGGCGTGCCCATGATCACGGCGGGCGACGAGCGCGGCAGGACCCAGCGGGGGAACAACAACGCCTACACCCAGGACAACGAGATCTCCTGGATGGACTGGCGCCCCGACGACGCCTGGCTCGACATCTACGAGATCACCAAGACCGCCCTGAGGCTGCGCCGGGAGCACCCGGCCCTGCGCCAGCGGCACTACCTCGAAGGGCGCCCGACCGTCACCGGCGGCCCCAAGGACCTCGCGTGGGTGCACCCCGACGGCCGGGAGATGACCGCGGCGGACTGGTCAGACGACGGGCTGCACCAGTTCGGCATGTTCCTCTCCGGCGACCCGCTGCGCGCGCCCGGGCCGCGAGGCGAGAAGCTCCGTGACGCCTCGTTCATGATCTGGTTCAACGCCCACCCCGAGCCGGGCACCGTCGCGCTCCCCGACCAGGACTGGGTCAAGCACGGCGAGGTGGTGCTCAGCACCGACGAGAACCACCCTCACGGCGAACGCGTCGAGGCCGGAGACGTCCTGAAGATCGCGCCGCGCTCGATGCTCGTCCTGCGCCAGGTCTGACCGTGCGGCGGCCCCGACCGCGCAGCTGAGCGGTTCTGGCCGTCCCAAGACGAAGAACGAGGGCCCCCATCACGCAGCGTGCGGATGGGGGCCCTCGTCACTGGACCAGCGGTCGGTCAGGGGCCGACGACGAACCCGAGCTCCGCCGGCGAGGCCAGCAAGTCGTGCTTGGGCACGATCCGGGTCGTGTAGCCGAAGGGACCGGTCTTCTTCAGCGCCACGGACCCTTCGTAGCGGTACCTGCCGGCCTCGTAGGGCTCGGCCAGGCGCAGCGACTCGACGCGGGTGTCGACGAGCTCGTCGTCGTGGCGGATCCGGCCGTGCACGACCTGGACGTCGACATCCTCCGGTTCGAGCTCGCCGAGCGACACGTAGACGTTGACGCTCAGGGTCTCCCCGATCTCGGGGGTGTCCCCCACGCCGCTGGAGTCGACGTGGTCGATGGAGACGCCGGACCAGCCCGCGGCCACCCGCTGCTTCCACTGAGCCAGGCCGCGAGCACCCGCGAAGTCGTGGTTGAGCGCCCTCGACGTCGTCGCCGAGGGGGTGTAGAGCTGCTCGACGTAGTCGCGGACCATGCGGCTCGCGAGGACCTTGGGGCCGAGCGACTTCAAGGTGTGGCGCACCATCTCGATCCACCGGATCGGCACGCCGTCCTCGTCGTGGTCGTAGAAGCGAGGTGCGACCTCGTTCTCGATCAGGTCGTAGAGCGCGGCCGCCTCGAGGTCGTCGCGGTGGTCGGGGTCCTCGACGCCGTCGGCGGACGGGATCGCCCAGCCGTTGTGCCCGTCGTACCACTCGTCCCACCAGCCGTCGAGGATCGACAGGTTGAGACCGCCGTTGAGAGCCGCCTTCATGCCGGACGTGCCGCAGGCCTCGTAGGGGCGGAGCGGGTTGTTCAGCCACACGTCGCAGCCGGGGTAGAGCGGCTGCGCCATCGCGATGTCGTAGTTCGGCAGGAAGACGATCCGGTGCCGGACCTCCGGGTCGTCGGAGAAGCGCACGATCTCCTGGATCAGCCTCTTGCCGCCCTCGTCGGCGGGGTGCGCCTTGCCGGCGATCACGAGCTGGACGGGCCGCTCGGGGTGCAGCAGGATCCGCTTGAGCCGCTCGGGGTCGCGCAGCATCAGGGTCAGCCGCTTGTACGACGGCACGCGTCGCGCGAAGCCGATCGTGAGCACGTCGGGGTCGAGCGCGGAGCGCGTCCACTTGAGCTCTGCCGGCGCGAGGCCGCGGTGCTGGTACGACGCGCGAAGCCGCGACCGGGCATCGGCGACCAGGCGCTCGCGGAGCACGCGCTTGGTCTCCCAGATCCGCTTGTCCGAGATCTTGTCCGCGGCCTCGAGCATCTCCTCGGGAGTGCTCGCCGTCGGGTCGATCCCGGCCTCCGTGATCAGCTCGAAGACCTCCCGCGCGACCCAGGTGGGGGCGTGCACGCCGTTCGTGATCGAGGTGATCGGACGCTCGTCGGCGTCGAAGCTCGCCCAGAGCCCGCCGAACATGCCGCGGCTGACGTTCCCGTGCAGCTTCGAGACACCGTTCGCACGCTGCGCCAGACGGAAGCCCATCACCGCCATGTTGAACACCGAGGGGTCGCCGCCCTCGTAGTCCTCGGAGCCGAGCGCGATGATCTGGTCGACGGCCACGCCCGGGAAGGCGTTGTCGCCGCCGAAGTACTGCTCGACGAGCTCGAGCGGGAACCGGTCGATGCCGGCCGGCACGGGCGTGTGCGTGGTGAACAGCGTCCCGGCCCGGCACACCTCGAGTGCGGTGGCGAAGTCCAGGCCCTCCGGCCCCTCGGTCAGCTCACGGATCCGCTCGAGGCCGAGGAAGCCGGCGTGGCCCTCGTTGGTGTGGAACACCTCGGGCGCGGGGGCGCCGGTGAGTCGGGAGTAGGCGCGCAGCGCCCGGACCCCACCGATGCCGAGCAGCATCTCCTGGCGGAGCCGGTGCTCGTTGTTACCGCCGTAGAGCCGGTCGGTGACGAGCCGGAGGAAGTCGGTGTTCTCCTCCACGTCGGAGTCGAGGAGCAGCAGCGGGACACGGCCCACGTGTGCGACCCAGATCCGTGCGACCAGCTCGTCGCCTCCGGGCAGGCCGACGGCGACCTGGGCGGGCGTGCCGTCCTCCTCGCGGAGCATGGACATCGGCAGCCCGTCGGGGTCGACGACCGGGTAGGTGTCCTCCTGCCAGGCCTCCCGGGACAGCGACTGCTGGAAGTAGCCGTGCCGGTAGAGCAGTCCGACGCCGACGATCGGGACACCGAGGTCGCTGGCGCTCTTGAGGTGGTCGCCGGCGAGGATGCCGAGACCGCCTGAGTACTGCGGGAGCACTGCGGTGATCCCGAACTCGGGTGAGAAGTAGGCGATCGAGCGCGGCGCGTCCGCGCCCAGCGTCTGGTACCACCGGGGACTCGTGAGGTAGTGCTCGAGGTCCCGGTGCGCCTCGTCGAGGCGGGACAGGAACCCCTCGTCCACCGCGAGCCTGTCCAGGCGCTCGGGCGAGATGCTTCCGAGGAGGCGCATCGGGTCGTGCCCGGACCGGGCCCAGCCGTCCGGGTCGACCTCGGCGAAGAGGTCCTGTGTCTTGGAGTGCCACGACCATGCGAGGTTCTGGGCGAGGTCGCCCAGCGGCGCCAGTCGCGGGGGCAGGACAGGGCGAACGGTGAATCGACGGATAGCTCTCACGACCCGTGACCTTAACCCAGACTGGATCGTTCCAACTACCTCCGGGGGTCGGTTCTGGACCACCGGGGACGAGACCCCCGACGTGACTTCCGGCGTGACGCACGACGTAACCCGCGGCGTGGTCCGGCGTTATGGGGTGCATCCCGGTCCCCGTGACCACATCCGTTCGCACCGCGAGAGGCACACCATGCCCTTGAGCAACAGAGCCGTCCGCACCGGCGCAGCCGTGGCGGCAGCAGGCGTCATCCTCAGCCTGACCCAGCTCCCGGCCACGGGAACCGTCCGCGTCCCGCTCGAGAAGAGCCACGGCCGGGAGGTCGTCACGTGGGGCGACTCGCCCCTCGCCCTTCCGGATCTCGACCTGCGCGGGTCCGCGCTGCCGACGTCGGTCCAGCGCAGCGCCGCGGAGACGCTCGGCGCGACCGTCCGCTGGAACCAGTTCGGCACGCCCTCCTCGATCTACTCCCCCGATGGTGACCTCGGCGCAGTGACCAGCGACGACGCCGTCGTGGCTGCTCGGGCGTGGCTCCAGGAGCACCGCGCCCTTCTCGGCATCAGCAGCGACCAGGTCGCCGGTCTCGAGCTGGTCTCGAACCAGAAGCTCGCCGACAGCACTGCTCGTGCGGTGCTCTTCCGCCAGACGTTCGGAGATCTGTCACCGGCCCTGGGCAGCATGGTGACCGTCGGGGTCGCCAACGGGCGCATCACGTACGTGTCGTCCTCGTTGACCCGGTCCACGAGCGCCGCCGAGGACCCGAAGCTCACCGCGGTGCAGGCATGGCAGATCGCGGCAGCCGGCGTGGGACGGGAGACCGCGCTCGACGCCATCGAGGACAACGTCAAGACGGGCTGGACTCGGCTGGCGGTCAAGGGCTTCGCCCAGGAGCAGCAGGTGCGCCTGCGTGCGATCGGCCTCGCCGACGGAACGGTCCGCCCGGTGTTCGAGACCAACGTCGTGGACTCCCAGGCGGGCAAGGCACTCGCCTACACCTTCATGGTCGACGCCGTGACCGGCAAGGTGCTGCACCGCGAGAACAAGGTCGAGCACGTGTTCGCCACCGCAAGCCAGGGCATGACCCAGATGCAGGGCACCATCAGCGCCAAGGACTGCGGCCCCAAGCACGCCTTCAAGCTGACCGACGCGAACACCAAGCAGATCGCGGTCGCCGCCACGGCGGCCAACCCGGCCAACGACATCGTGGTCAAGATCTTCGCGCCCGACGGCGAGGTGCTCACCAGCGGTGACCTCGGCACCAGCCCGGAGACGGCGACGTACACCGCGGACACGATCCCGGCGGGCACCTACAGCGCGCAGGTCTGCCCCTACGACGACCCGACCGCCCCGTTCACCGGGCCCGGCGACTACGTCGGCGTGATCACGACGTCGGACAGCGAGACGCCGGCCGCCAGCGCGCCGTACCCCCCGAAGTGGTCCTACTTCACCGCGAACCCGCAGCTGAACTACTCCACGAAGCACGTCCCGGGGAACCGGGTCACCGGCTGCTGGGAGACCACCGTCCACGGCGACCGCGTGCCCGGCTGCGGCACCCCGCCCGGAGCGATCCGGAACCTCGCCTCGCGGGCACCCTGGGACTTCGACTTCCATACCGGCCTGCCGACGCTGACCACGGCGGGCAACAACGCGGTCACCCGTGAGGCCTGGGCCTCGCCGCTCACTCCGGGTGGTGCGCAGTCCCCGGTCGCCCCGGACCGTGCCTACACGCCCGAGTTCGCCGACGTGTGGCAGAACAGCAAGTGCGACCCGACCAACCTGCGCCCCGGCGGCAACGACATCGACGCCTCGGTGGCCAACCTGTTCGTCGCGCACAACCGCATGCACGACTACTCCTACTTCCTCGGGTTCACCGAGGAGAACTACAACCTGCAGGCCAGCAACCACGGTGGGAACCCGGACCCCACCCGCGAGAACGACCCCGAGCTCGGCGACGCGCAGGCCGGCGCCCTGACCGGGGGCACGCCGAGCTACCTCGGGCGCGACAACGCCAACCAGATCGCGCTCCAGGACGGCATCCCGGGCATCACCAACCAGTACCTCTTCCAGCCGATCGCCGGGGCGTTCTACTCCCCCTGCGCCGACGGCGGCTTCGACATGAGCATCGTCGGCCACGAGTACACCCACGCGATCAGCAACCGGATGATCGGCGGCCCGGACGAGGGCATCACCTCGGAGCAGGGCGGCGCCATGGGCGAGTCGTGGGGTGACCTGGTGGCCGCGGAGTACCTGCTCTCCCACGGCTACTCCACCGGCGCCAACCCGTGGGCGGTCGGTCCGTACGCCACGGGCAACAGGTCCGCCGGTATCCGCGACTACGCGATCAACCGCAACCCGCTGCAGTACGGCGACTACGGCTTCGACAGCACCGGGCCCGAGGTGCACGCCGACGGCGAGATCTGGAACGCCACGCAGTACGACGTCCGCCAGGCCCTCGTGCGGAAGTACGACAAGCGCTTCCCCTCGAGCGACAGGCGGCTCCAGCTCCGATGCGCCAACGGCACCGGCACCCGGTCCCCCCTGCCTGCCGTCAACTGCCCGGGCAACCGCCGCTGGGTCCAGCTGATGTTCGACGCCTTCCTCCTGCAGCAGGGCGCCACGAGCATGCTCGACGCCCGCGACGCCATGCTCGCGGCCGACCAGATGCGCTTCCGCGGGGCCAACCAGAGCACCCTGTGGACCGCGTTCGCTCGCAACGGCATGGGCGTCGACGCACGTACCCCCAACGCCGACTCCGACGAGCCGAAGCCCGGCTACCGGGCACCCGGGGTCCGGCTGGGCACGGTGCGGTTCGCGGCGAAGTCCGGCAAGCGGCTCGTCCCCGGCAAGTTCTTCGTCGGTCGCTACGAGGCCCGGGTGACCCCGGTCGCCGACACCGTCAAGTCCACCGCCCGCGGCGCGGTGGTGAAGTTCGTGCCCGGCACCTACGACCTCGTCTTCCAGGGCAAGGGCGTCGGCCTGCAGCGCGCCCGGTTCACGGTCGAGCCCGGCCGTCGGATCACGAAGCTGGTCAAGGTCAGTCCGAACCTCGCCTCGAAGAGCTCCGGCGCGAAGGTGGTCGGGTCGAGCGCGGGGTCGGTGAACGCGGCGAGCCTCATCGACGACACCGAGGCGACGAACTGGGCCGGCATCAACGAGAGCGACAGCGTCGACGCCAAGGGCAAGAACCCCTTCGTGGTCGTCGACCTCGCCGGCGGGCGTCGCACGGTTCGACGGGTCCAGGTCAGCGCGATGCTCCGCCCGGCCGGCAACGACGCGAGCGACCCGGACTCCGGCAGCAGGTTCACCGCCCTGCGGAAGTTCGCGATCGAGGTGTGCACCAGCCGGTGCACGACGCCGAGCGCGAGGTGGAGGCGGATCTACACCAGCCGCGACAACGCCTTCCCGGCCGTGCGTCCCCGCCCGGTGGCACCGAACCTCCAGCTACGGTCCTTCGACGTCCGCGACACCCCCGCGACACACGTGCGGCTCGTGGCGCTCGAGAACCAGTGCACCGGGTTCGCGGGCTACGCCGGGGAGCAGGACAACGACCCGCTCAACGACACCGACTGCAAGGCGGCGTCCGACGCGGACCTCTCCGTCCGGGCGGCCGAGCTCGAGGTGTTCGACCGCAACTGAGATCGCGGCAAGGTCGCGGCAGGTGGTCGCCGGGGCATCCGGCAGGTGCGGTGCCCGGCTCGACGGCAAACCCCGTCGAACCGGGCACCGTACCCAGTCGTTGAACGATCCAACCCTCACTTGCAGAGGTGCTGATGATCGGCAAGATTGAGCACATGGTTGGACGAATCCCCGTCATGGATGTCGCACCCGTGGTCGATCTCGGCCGCTATCCGGCCAAGGCGGTCGTAGGCGAGCCGTTCGAGGTCACGGCGCTCGTGTTCCGGGAGGGGCACGACGCCCTCAGCGCCGACGTCGTGCTCACCGACCCCGACGGCCAACGGCGGCCCTGGGTCCGGATGACCAAGGACCCCGAGGAGCCCGACCTGTGGCGCGCGGAGGTCTCCGCCGACCGCGAGGGCGCATGGACCTTCTCCGTCGAGGGCTGGTCCGACCCGATCGGCACCTGGCGCCACGACTCCGAGATCAAGATCCCCGCCGGCATCGACGTCGAGCTGATGTTCGCCGAGGGCGTGCTGCTCCTCGAGCGGGTGCGCGACGGGCTGCCCCGGAAGGGCGTGGGCAGCGCGAAGGACCGCCGGACGGTCGAGGACGCGATCACCGCGCTGAAGGACGACGCCCGTCCGGCGGAGGCGCGCTACGCCGCCGCGGTCTCCCCCGCGGTCGACGACGTCCTCGCGCGGTACCCGCTGCGGGACCTCGTCACCAGCGAGGGCCCCTACAAGCTGTACGTCGACCGGCCGCGTGCGCTCTACGGCTCGTGGTACGAGTTCTTCCCGCGCAGCGAGGGCGCCTACGAGGACGAGAAGACCGGCAGGGTCGTCTCGGGCAACTTCCGCACCGCGGCGAAGCGGCTCGACGCGGTCGCTGCGATGGGCTTCGACGTGGTGTACCTCCCGCCGATCCACCCGATCGGCAGGGTCAACCGCAAGGGTCCCAACAACAGCCTGGTGACCGAGGAGGACGACCCCGGGTCGCCGTGGGCGATCGGCTCCGACGAGGGTGGGCACGACGCGATCCACCCCGACCTCGGCACGCTCGAGGACTTCGACGACTTCGTGGCTCGGGCCGAGCGAGCTCGGCCTCGAGGTGGCCATCGACCTCGCGCTGCAGGCGGCCCCCGACCATCCCTGGGTCAAGAGCCACCCCGAGTGGTTCACCACCCGGGCGGACGGGTCGATCGCCTACGCCGAGAACCCGCCGAAGAAGTACCAGGACATCTACCCGGTCAACTTCGACAACGACCCCGACGGCATCTACAACGAGGTGCTGCGCGTCGTACGCCACTGGATGAGCCACGGCGTGCGGATCTTCCGGGTCGACAACCCGCACACCAAGCCGGTGGAGTTCTGGGACTGGCTCCTGACCGAGGTCCAGAAGACCGACCCGGACGTGCTCTTCCTCTCCGAGGCGTTCACGAAGCCAGCGATGATGCGCACGCTCGCGACCGTCGGCTTCCACCAGTCCTACACGTACTTCACGTGGCGCAACGCCAAGTGGGAGCTCGAGGACTACCTCAACGAGCTCTCCCACGAGACCAGCCACGTTCTGCGGCCGAACCTGTTCGTGAACACCCCGGACATCCTGCACGCCTACCTGCAGTACGGCGGTCCCGCGGCGTTCAAGATCCGCGCGACGATCGCCGCGACGGGCTCCCCGACGTGGGGCGTCTACGCCGGTTTCGAGCTGTTCGAGCACGTCGCGGTCAAGCCGGGCAGCGAGGAGTACCTCGACTCGGAGAAGTACCAGATCCGGGTCCGCGACTGGGAGGGCGCCGAGCGCTCGGGCCGCACCCTGGCGCCCTACATCACCCAGCTCAACGAGATCCGTCGCCGCCACCCTGCCCTGCAGCTGCTGCGCAACCTGACCGTGCACCACAGCGACGACGACTCGGTCCTCGTCTTCAGCAAGCTCGCGAAGGGCCCGGGCGACGACCGTCACGAGGACGACCTGATGATCATCGTCGTCAACGTCGACCCGCACGGCACCCGCGAGACGAGCGTGCACTTGAACATGCCAGCCTTGGGTATGGACTGGAACGACCGGTTCACCGTGCACGACGAGCTCACCGGCGAGTCGTGGACCTGGGGCGAGCACAACTACGTCCGCCTCGATCCGCACCAGCAGCCCGCTCACATCCTCACCGTTCGGAGGCCCGCCCTGTGACCCAGCCTGTGACCCAGCCTGCGACACCGTCGGGGAGCCAGCCCCAGCAGATGCCGGAGACGGCGGAAGGGCTCCCCGCACACGAGCCGGACTGGTTCAAGCGGGCGGTCTTCTACGAAGTCCTGGTGCGCTCGTTCAACGACTCCAACGGCGACGGTGTCGGCGACTTCAAGGGCCTGACCGAGAAGCTCGACTACCTCGAGTGGCTGGGCGTGGACTGCCTGTGGGTGCCGCCGTTCTTCACCTCGCCGCTGCGTGACGGCGGGTACGACGTCGCCGACTACGTGAACATCCTCCCCGAGTGCGGCACCGTCGAGGACTTCCACGAGTTTCTCGACGCGGCCCACCAGCGCGGCATCCGGGTGATCATCGACTTCGTCATGAACCACACCTCGGACCAGCACCCGTGGTTCCAGGCCAGCCGCAACGACCCCGACGGCCCCTACGGCGACTTCTACGTGTGGTCCGACAGCGACGAGCTCTACGAGGAAGCGCGGATCATCTTCGTCGACACGGAGCCGTCGAACTGGACCTGGGACCCGGTGCGCCAGCAGTACTTCTGGCACCGCTTCTACTCCCACCAGCCGGACCTCAACTTCGACAACCCCAAGGTCCACGAGGCGATGCTCGAGGCCCTCAAGTTCTGGCTCGACATGGGCATCGACGGCTTCCGGCTCGACGCGGTGCCCTACCTCTACGAGCGTCCCGGCACGAACGGGGAGAACCTCAAGGAGACCCACGAGTTCCTCAAGAAGGTCCGCACCTACGTCGACGAGCACTACCCCGACCGGATCCTGCTCGCCGAGGCGAACCAGTGGCCGGCCGACGTCGTCGACTACTACGGGGACTTCGACAAAGGTGGCGACGAGTGCCACATGTGCTTCCACTTCCCGGTCATGCCCCGCATCTTCATGGCGGTGCGCCGGGAGTCGCGCTTCCCGATCTCGGAGATCCTCGAGCAGACCCCGGAGATCCCCTCGAACTGCCAGTGGGGCATCTTCCTGCGCAACCACGACGAGCTGACCCTCGAGATGGTCACCGACGAGGACCGCGACTACATGTGGGGCGAGTACGCCACGGACCCGCGGATGAAGGCGAACATCGGCATCCGCCGTCGCCTCGCCCCGCTGCTGGACAACGACGTCAACCAGATGGAGCTGTTCACCGCGCTGCTGCTGTCGCTGCCCGGCTCGCCGGTGCTGTACTACGGCGACGAGATCGGCATGGGCGACAACATCTGGCTCGGTGACCGCGACGGCGTGCGCACCCCGATGCAGTGGACCCCGGACCGCAACGCCGGGTTCTCCGTGGCGACTCCCGGCAAGCTGCACCTGCCGGTCATCCAGGACCCGGTCTTCGGCTACCAGGCGGTCAACGTCGAGGCCGAGCTCCAGAACGCCTCGTCACTGCTGCACTGGACCCGCCGGATGATCCACGCCCGCAAGAAGCACTATGCCTTCGGGCTGGGTGACTTCACCGACCTCGGCGGCTCCAACCCCAGCGTGCTCAGCTACGTCCGCGAGTACGTCGCACCCGACGGCACCGTCGACTCGGTGCTGTGCGTCAACAACCTCTCGCGGTTCCCCCAGCCCGTCGAGCTCGACCTGCGTCGCTGGGAGGGTGTCGAGCCGATCGAGCTCCTCGGCGGCGTGCGGTTCCCGAAGATCGGCGAGCTCCCCTACCTCCTCACGCTCGGTGCGTACGGCTTCTACTGGTTCCGTCTGCCCCGCCCGACCGAACACCCGCAGGAGGTGATCGCGCCGTGACCGCGGACATCGACAAGCAGATCCTCGAGGAGCTCGAGGCCTACATCTCCGAGGCCCGCTGGTTCGGCGGCAAGGGCCGCGACATGCGGGTGGCCGACGTACACCGCTTCGACTGGCTCGAGCCCGAGCCGGAGCCGGAGCACCCGCACGCCCGCATCGAGCTGGTCACCCTGGAGTACGCCGCGACCGGCGCCTCCCCCGCCGAGACCGAGCTCTACCAGATGCCGCTGGCGTACTACCCCGCACCGATCGAGCGGCTCAACCACGCCCTGGTCGGCACCTGGCACGACGACGAGCTCGGCGAGGTGCACGTGTACGACGCGATGCACGACCGCCTGGCCACCCATCAGTGGCTGACCGCCTTCGCCCGCGAGCAGCGGACGGACGAGCTCGTGTTCCACCGGCTCGGCGACCACGTCCTCGACCTCGAGGCGCACTCGTCGCTGTTCTCCGGGGAGCAGAGCAACTCCTCGGTCCGGTTCGGCGAGGACAGCCTGATGAAGGTGTTCCGCAAGGTCACCCCGGGCCGGAACCCCGACGTGGAGATCCACGAGGCGCTGACCCGTGCCGAGAGCGAGCACATCGCGCCGCTCTACGGCTGGCTCGAGGCGCCCGCCCACGACGACCAGGAGCCGATCCAGCTCGCGATGCTGCAGCAGCTCTTCCGCACCGCGAGCGACGGGTGGGACCTCGCCCTGGCGAGCGTGCGCGACCTGTTCGCGGAGGGCGACCTCCACGCGGACGAGGTGGGTGGCGACTTCGCTGCGGAGTCGCACCGCCTCGGGATCGCGACCGCGGAGGTCCACGAGCTCCTCGCGAGCGAGTTCCCGACCCAGACCTGGGGCTCCGCCGAGCTCGGCGAGCTGGCCGGGGCGATGCGGCGCCGGCTGGCCGACGCCGCCGGGGTCGTGGCCGAGCTGGAGCCCTTCCGGGAGGCCCTGGAGGCCACCTTCGCGGCCGTCGCTGACATCGACGAGCCGGTGCTGGTGCAGCGGATCCACGCCGACTACCACCTGGGGCAGACCCTGCGCACCACGCGGGGCTGGAAGATCGTCGACTTCGAGGGCGAGCCTGCCAAGCCGCTCGCCGAGCGAGTCCGCCCCGACTCGCGCTGGCGTGACGTGGCCGGCATGCTGCGCTCCTTCGACTACGCCGCCCATGCCGTCGAGGCCGACGTGGAGGAGGCCGGTCCGCAGATCGCCTACCGCGCGCAGGAGTGGGCCGAACGCAACCGTTCGGCGTTCCTGAGCGGTTACCTCCAGGCAAGTGCGGGTACGTCCGACGCCGACGGCTCGGTCATGAGCCCCGCGGAGCACGTGCTGCTGCGTGCCTACGAGGCCGACAAGGCTGTGTACGAGACCGTCTACGAGGCGCGCAACCGGCCGACCTGGGTGGGCATCCCGCTGTCCGCCATCGCCCGGCTGACCAGCACCTCGGAGTCCACGCCTGGGTCCGACGACAACCAGCAGGAGGCAAGCGAACGATGACCACTGCCACAGCCCTGCCCCTCGACAAGCGCATCCTCGACCAGATCGTGGCCGGGGAGCACGGGGACCCACACGGCGTCCTGGGCGCTCACAAGCACGCCGGTGCCGTGACCGTGCGCGTGCTCAGGCCGCTCGCCGACTCCGTCATCGTCGTACACAAGGGCGGCTCGGTGTCGCTCGAGCACGAGCACGGCGGCATCTGGTGCGGCGTCCTCGACGTCCCCGACATCCCCGACTACCGGCTGGAGGTCGTGTACGCCGGCGGGGAGCCGCGACGGGTCGACGACGCCTACCGCTACCTGCCCACGCTGGGCGAGATGGACATCCACCTCATCAACGAGGGCCGTCACGAGGAGCTGTGGCAGGTTCTGGGCGCGCACGTGCGCACCTACGACACCGCCGAAGGTCCGATCACCGGCACGTCGTTCGCGGTGTGGGCACCGCACGCCCGCGGAGTGCGTGTGAAGGGCGACTTCAACGACTGGGACGGCCGCGAGCACCCGATGCGGCAGATGGGCACCTCCGGGGTCTGGGAGCTGTTCGTCCCCGGCATCGGCTCGGGCACGAAGTACAAGTACCTGATCCTCGGCGCCGACAACCACTGGCGCGAGAAGGCCGACCCCATGGCCTTCCACACAGAGGTGCCGCCGCAGACCTCGTCGGTGGTCTACGACTCCGGGTACACCTGGAACGACGACACGTGGATGACCGAGCGGGCCACCACCACCGATCGGCAGAAGAAGCCGATGTCGGTCTACGAGATGCACCTGGGCTCCTGGCGCAAGCGCAACGGCGAGACTCCGCTGGGCTACGGCGAGCTGGCCGACGAGCTCGTGCCCTACCTCCAGGACCTCGGCTTCACGCACGTCGAGTTCATGCCGGTCATGGAGCACCCCTTCGGCGGGTCCTGGGGCTACCAGGTCACGTCGTACTACGCGCCGACCGCGCGGTTCGGCGACCCCGACGGCTTCCGTTACCTCGTCGACCGGCTGCACCAGGCAGGCATCGGCGTGATCGTGGACTGGGTCCCCGCGCACTTCCCCAAGGACGAGTTCGCGCTGGCCCGGTTCGACGGGACCCCGCTGTACGAGGACCCGAACCCCACCCGGGGCGAGCACCCTGACTGGGGCACCTACGTGTTCAACTTCGGGCGCAAGGAGGTCCGCAACTTCCTCGTCGCGAACGCGCTGTACTGGCTCGAGGAGTTCCACATCGACGGCCTGCGGGTCGACGCGGTCGCCTCGATGCTCTACCTGGACTACTCCCGCGAGGACGGCCAGTGGACCCCGAACGTCTACGGCGGCCGGGAGAACCTCGAGGCGGTGCAGTTCCTCCAGGAGATGAACGCCACCTGCTACCGCCGCGTGCCCGGCGCGATGACGATCGCCGAGGAGTCGACGTCCTGGCCCGGTGTGACCCGGCAGACCCACCTCGGGGGCCTCGGGTTCGGCTTCAAGTGGAACATGGGCTGGATGCACGACAGCCTCGGCTACATGCAGAACGACCCGGTGCACCGGCAGTACCACCACCACCAGATGACGTTCTCGATGGTCTACGCCTACTCCGAGAACTACATCCTGCCGATCAGCCACGACGAGGTCGTGCACGGCAAGGGCTCGCTGCTGCGGAAGATGCCCGGTGACCGGTGGCGACAGCTCGCAAACATGCGGGCGTACCTCGCGTTCATGTGGGCCCACCCCGGGAAGCAGCTGCTGTTCATGGGGTCGGAGTTCGCCCAGGAGTCGGAGTGGGCCGAGAGCCGCGAGCTCGACTGGTGGCTGCTCGACCACGTCGAGCACCGCGGCGTGCAGTCGCTGGTGCGCGACATGAACCGCATCTACGCCGAGACCCCCGCGCTGTGGTCGATGGACCAGGACGAGGCCGGCTTCGCCTGGATCGACGCCAACGACGCCAGCAACAACGTGTTCAGCTTCCTCCGCCGTGGGGCAGACTCGACCGGTGCGCCCCAGCCCGGCTCGGAGATCGCCTGCGTCGTGAACTTCTCGGCCGTGCCGCATCACGGCTACCGCGTGGGCCTGCCCCAGGCCGGTCGCTGGACCGAGCTGCTCAACACCGACGCCGACACCTACTCCGGCTCCGGCGTCGGGAACATGGGCCAGGTGGTCGCGGACGCGACACCGTGGCACGGCCAGGCAGCATCGGCCGAGATCAGCGTGCCGCCGCTGGGCGCGCTCTGGCTAAGGTTTGAAGGTGAGCAGTGAGCTGACCGACGGGACGGTCGCCCTCGAGCCGCGCCGCCAGACGGAGGGTGTCGACCAGGACACCTACCTGTTCGACGTGGTGCACGAGGGCCAGGAGGTCGGTGCGGTCTGCGTGGCCGTCGGAGCCGACTCGATCGGCCGGCTCACGTGGGAGCTCGCTCCCGGGTTCACCGGGCGAGGGCTGGCGACCCGTGCGGTGAACCTGCTCGTCGACTACTGCTTCCGCGGCCTCCGTCTCGCACGCGTCGAGGCGTACGTCGACCCGACGAACCAGCCCGCGATGCGGGTGGCCACCCGCTCGGGGCTCCGCCGCGAGGGCGTCGTGCGAGGGCACGGGGTGGTCGAGGACGGCCGGCTGGACCGTGTGCTCTTCGCCCGCCTGGCCACCGACCCGCCGATCACCGAGCCCGGCGGCTTCCGCGAGCTGCTCAACTCGTTCCTTCCGCGCAAGCGGGCGATCGCGCAGATGCTGGTCCGGGACCCCGACGACCGGGTCCTGCTGTGCCGGCTGACCTACAAGGAGGACTGGGATCTCCCCGGTGGCGTGGTGGAGGTCCACGAGTCGCCCCAGCTCGCGGTCAGCCGCGAGGTCGCCGAGGAGCTTGCCCTCGACATCGGGGCCGAGAACCTGCTGCTGACCGACTGGCTGCCCTCGTGGAGCGGCTGGGACGACGCGCTCTGCCTGGTCTTCGACGGCGGCGTCCACGACGCGTCCATCGTGGAGAAGATCGTCGTGGAGCCCCGCGAGATCCGCGCCGCGGAGTTCTGCACGATCGAGCAGGTCTACGCCCGGTGCGCCGACTTCACCGCCCGCCGGGTCGAGACCGCCCTGTCCAACGCACGTGGAGGCGGCCCGTCGTACACCGAGTCCGGTCGCCCCTGATTCCCAGCCCTCACTCTTGTAACGCGGGGTTATGGACGGTGTACAAGCGGAATACCGCTGTGGAACCGTCCATAACGCGGTGGCGGAGTAGACGTCCGGCGTGCCGCGGTCCGAGCCCGCCCCACCGGCTACCCGGACCAGCGACAACGGCCCGTGGAATATGCATGAGCGGTACGGCGGCGTCTCACGCCTGAGGGGGCGCACCAGGCTCGGCAATGCATGTTCTACGGAGCACGGCGTCAGCGGGCGACCACCCCGATCTTCGCCCCGAACGAGCCTGCTCGACAGAACAAACGGCGACTAACGCCTGGGAGGTCGGACGGCCTTGCGGCTGAGCCGCCGCCGGTTCAGAACAGCGCCGAGGCCAGCTGCTGCCGGGCCTTCAGCACCCGGGCGTCGTCGTTGCCGACCGCCGCGAAGAGTCCGAGCAGGTGGGTTCGGGCCTTCTCGCGGTCGTCGCCGGAGGTACGTCGGACGAGGTCGATGAGCCTGCCGAACGCATCCTCGACGTGTCCACCGAGCAGGTCGAGGTCGGCCACCAGGGTCTGCGCCTCGACGTCGTCGGGACGCTCCGCCCCTGCCGTGCGGGCCGCCTGCGCCGCGCTCGCGTCGAGGTGCGCGGTGCGCTGGAGCACCTTCGCCATGGCCAGGCCACCCGCTGCCTCGACGTCGGCCGGGTTGGCGTCGACGAGCTTCTGGTACTCCGCGACGGCACGGTCCACGTCGCCCTCGGCGAGGGCGTCCTGGGCAGGCGCGTAGCGGGGGTCGACCTGCGGCTCGCCGTCCTCGTCCTCGACGACGGCGCCCCCGCGCGGCTGCACCCTCCCGGTCAGGCCCTGCGCGGCGGCCGCCTGCAGCACCTGGTTCATCAGGTTGCGCAGCTCGGCCAGCGGCGGGGCGTCCTGGAGCAAGGGGGCGAGCTGGCCGCCCATGGCGAGCGCCACCAGCGGCACCGAGGGGATCTGCAGCGCCTGCGCGATGCCTGGGGCGGCGTCCACGTCGACCCGGCCGAGGAGGAAGCGACCCTCGAACTCGGTGGCGAGGGTGTCGAGGTCGTCGGCGAGCGTCACGCTGGCCGGCATCTGCGCGGAGTAGAACACCAGGACGACCGGGGCGCTGCCCACGCCCTGGAGCTCTGCCTGGAAGTTCTGCTCGTTCAGCTCGACGGAGTACGACCCGCCTCCCTGGGTCGGTGCACCCGCCCCACCGGAGGGCGCGGCAGTGGTGCCCCCCGCAGGTGCTGGCGGGACGCTTCAGGGCAGACAGGTCGACAGCGCCGGGGCGCGAGAACGAAGGCGTGCTCATGGTCCTATCTTTGCCGATCAATGGTGGGCTTCTCCACGGGGTCCGGGCACGTGGCCCGGTGTGACGCGGGGTG
The DNA here is from genome assembly GCA_963721165.1 of uncultured Actinomycetota bacterium. Taxonomy (GTDB): domain Bacteria; phylum Actinomycetota; class Actinomycetes; order Propionibacteriales; family Nocardioidaceae; genus Nocardioides_C. The sequence continues at coordinate 331,039 of CAVRIE010000005.1, forward strand.
ACACGGGTGTGGACAGACGCAGCCCCGCTCCACATCGCTGCCGCGCACTCAGGCGAGGCTGAGGGCGTGGGCCTCCTCCCAGAGCTCGTCGCGGACGTCGGGGTGCGCGGCGTGCTCGATCAGGTTCCGCGCCTGCGCCTTCTGGTCGTGGCCGAAGACACCGGCCACGCCCTGCTCGGTCACCACCGCGGTCATCTGGAACGACGTCACCGGCTCGTCCACGAGCGGCACGATCGTCGAACGGTCTGCGCGCGGGTGCCACGACCGCAGCGCGATCAGCGCCTGCCCGTCCCTGCTGTGCAGGGCACCGACGATGAAGTCGGTCTGCCCGCCGAAGCCGGAGTAGATCTTCGCGCCGATGCGCGAGGCGTTGGCCTGACCGAAGAGGTCGACCTGCAGGGCGGTGTTGACGCTGGTCATCGCGTGGTTCCGGGCGATCGCGGCCGGGTCGTTGGTGGTCTCCGTGCGCGCCATCTGCACCCGGGGGTTGGCGTCCACCCAGGCGTAGAGCTCCGGTGAGCCGAAGAGGAACGAGGTCGTGATCGGATGCGCCTGGTCGAGCGCGCCGACACGTTCGAGCTCGAGGACGGAGTCGGAGAACATCTCGGTCCACACCCGGAGCCCACGACGGTCGCGGAGGCCGGCGAGCGTGGCGTCCGGCACCGCTCCGATGCCCGCCTGGAGCGTCGCCCCGTCGTCCACCCGGCCCGCCACGAGCTTCCCGATCGTCGCGGAGGCGTCGTCGACGGGGATCGGGGGCGGCGAGGCGAGCGGGGTGTCCACCTCGACGAGCAGGTCGATGTCGTCGAGGCTGAGCACCGCGTCCCCGAACGTGTAGGGCATCTGCCGGTTGGCCTGGGCGATGACGACCCCGCCCCTCCGCCGTACCACCTCGATCGCCGACGGCAGGACGTTCACCTCCGTGCCGAGCGACACGGTCCCGTCGCGCGGGGTGGAGGTGTGCAGCAGGACGACGTCGGGCGGGTTGGCGATCTGGAACAGCCGCGGCACCAGGGACAGGCGGGACGGGATGTAGTGCAGCCGCGGGCTCGACCGCATGCCGACCCCGACGAAGGAGGTCTCGAGCTCCACGCCCTCCCGGTCCGGCATGCCCGGCTGGGCGTTGAGCACCCAGAGCCGGTACGTCGGAAGAAGCTGGTCGACCTCGGCGAGCAGCTGCCACGGGGTGGCGAAGTTGCCCGACGCCACCACCCGTGGCTGCTCAGGGAGACCGGACAGGGCGCGACGGAGACTCTCCATGCCTGGATGCTTTCAGACACGAGCACCCAGACCCACGCGGGCACGCGGGGACTCGCCGATCCGACCGGCCCCTTCGACGCTCTGCCAGGTTCGGATGGTCAGGCGAGGCCGAGCGCGTGGGCCTCCTCCCAGAGCTCCTCGCGGGCCTCGGGGTGGGCGGCGTGCTCGATGAGGTTGCGCGCCTGCGCCTGCTGGTCGTGGCCGAAGACCTCTGCCACACCCTGCTCGGTCACCACCGCGGACATCTGGAACGACGTCACCGGCTCGTCGAGGAGCGGCACGATCGTCGACCGCTGCGCCCGCGGGTGCCAGGAGCGCAGCGCGATCAGCGCCTGCCCGTGCCAGCTGTGCAGGGCACCGACGATGAAGTCCGTCTGCCCGCCGAAGCCGGAGTAGATCCTGGCGTGGATCCGCGAGGCGTTGGCCTGGCCGAGAAGGTCCACCTGCAGGGCGGTGTTGACGCTGGTCATCGCGTGGTTGCGGGCGATGGCGGCCGGGTCGTTCGTGATCTCGGTCCGCGCCATCCGCACCCGCGGGTTGCAGTGGAGCCACTCGTAGAGCTCCTGCGAGCCGAAGAGGAACGAGGTCGTGATCGGCCGGTTCCGGTCGAGCGCGCCGGCCCGCTCCAGCTCCAGGACGCTGTCGCTGAACATCTCGGTCCACACACGCAGTCCCCGCCGGTCCCGCAGGGCCTTCAGCGTGGCGTCCGGCACCGCGCCGATGCCCGCCTGGAGGGTCGCGTCGTCGGGCACGCGCGCCGCGACGAGCTCACCGATCGCGGCCGACGCCTCGTCGATCCCCGGAGGAGGATGGTGAGGGCAGGGGTTCGTCGGCGTCGACCACCAGGTCGATGTCGTCGAGACTCAGCTCGCCGTCGCCGTACGTGTAGGGCATGTACCGGTTCGCCTGTGCGAGCACGACTCCGCCCCTGCGCCGTACCGCCGCGATCGCCGCCGGCAGCACGCTGACATCGGAGCCGAGGGACACCGAGCCGTCGCGCGGAAGGGACGTGTGCACGAGCACGACGTCCGGCGGGCTGGCCCGCTCGAACAGCGTCGGCACGAGCGACAGCCGCGACGGCATGTAGTGCAGCCGTGGGCTCGAGCGCATCCCAGGACCGACGAAGGGCGTCTCGAGCTCGACCCCTTCGCGGTCGGGGACGCCGTGCTGGGCGTTGATGGCCCACAGGCGATACGTCGGAAGCAGCCGGTCGACCTCCCCGAGGAGCTGCCACGGGGTGGCGAAGCTCCCGGACGTCACGATCCGTGGCTGTTCCGGAAGTCCGGACAGTGCCCGACGGAGGCTCTCCATGCCATGGATGCTGTCAGATCCGAGACCCGGAATCAGGCCAACGGCTCCAGCTTGTAGTGGAGACGGACCGCCCGGGCCCGCCACATCCGGAGCTCGTGGTCGGTCCGCAGGACCCCGTCACCGTCGACGAACACCCTGAACGTCTCGTGGATGGGCGCCCGAGCCGCGTGGGTCCGCGCCTGCGCATCCCGTGCGTCTCGCACGACGACGTAGGCGCCCTCACGCGCGAACGCACCCGGCGGTGAGCTGAGCTCGAGCGAGCCGTCGGGAAGCACGGCCGGCTGCAGGAAGACCTGGACGTTGCCGTTCTCGAGCGGAAAGGTCACGTGCACGCTGGGCTGCTCGTTCCCGGGAAGGGTGCGCGTCGAGTAGCAGCCGGAGTAGACGTACTCCCCGGTCGAACGCAGGGTACGGATCCAGCCGGCCGCGCGCTGAGCGCCCTCGCCGTCGCGGATGCTCACGACCCTGCTGTCCATGCCGTACGCCACGTCGAGCGGCCGCGTGGGGAGCGCGAGCTGCTGGACGCGACGGCCGAAGAGCCGGGAGACCAGCTCGCCGCCGGGCTGGAACAGCGCCGCCCACTGGGTCCACACCTCCATCCGCCATCGCGAGGTGTGCTCGTAGAAGTCGCGGATCTCCGGCCGGAGGTCCGCGGCCCGGAAGGTCGGGCCGTCGAGGGCGGCCATGTCGGCGAGCAGGCCGGCACCGGAGTCGCCTTCGACCGCCGTGCCACCCCAGGCCCGGGCGGCCTCGGCCAGCCAGCCGTCCCCGATGCGCGGACCCGAGTGCATGGGAGCGTCGAGCCACGCGTGCTCGCCCTGCAGGTCGACGGGGCGACCCGTCGTCCGCCAGTACAGCCGCGTCACGCGGTCCAGCCTGGGCGTCAGGCTGCTCAAGGTCGGTTCCCCCTCGGTCGCGGTGGGTGGGTCAGAACCGCGCGGGTTCGCGGTACTCGCCCCACTCCTCCCGCAGCACGTCGCAGATCTCGCCCAGCGTCGCCTCCGCCCGGCACGCCTCGAGCATGACCGGGATCATGTTCTCGTCGGTGCGGGAGACCTCGACCAACTTGGTGAGCGCGGCCTCGACCGCGGCGTTGTCACGCTCGCGCTTGCGCTGGGCGACCTCGCGGACCTGCTCCACCTCGACCTCGTGCGAGACGCGGAGGATCTCGAGCTCGTGGGTCACCGACTCCTCGTGGCAGTTCACGCCGACGATCTTCTTGTCGCCCTTCTCCAGCGCCGTCTGGTACTGGAAGGCCGCATCGGCGATCTCGGACATGAACCAGCCCTCCTCGATGCCGCGGAGGATGCCCTTGGTGATCGGCCAGGTGCCGTTCTTCGGGTCGCCGGTGCTCACACGCATGGTCTCGGCGAGGGCCTCGGTGTCCTTGCTGGTCAGCGTGGAGCCGCCCATCGCGAGGATCTTGTCGAAGATCGCCTCGGCCTCGGCCTCGAGCTTGTCGGTGAGCGCCTCGACGTACCAGGAGCCCCCGAGCGGGTCGGCGACGTTGACGACGCCGGTCTCCTCCATGATCACCTGCTGGGTCCGCAGCGCGATCTCGGCAGCCTGTTCGCTGGGGAGCGCGAGGGTCTCGTCGAGGGCGTTGGTGTGGAGGGAGTTCGTGCCACCGAGCACCGCCGCGAGCGCCTCGATGCCCGTGCGCACCACGTTGTTGTAGGGCTGCTGCGCGGTCAGTGAGACCCCGGCGGTCTGGGTGTGGAAGCGCAGCCACTGCGCCTTCTCCGTCTTCGCGCCGTAGACGTCGCGCAGCCAGCGCGCCCAGATCCTGCGCGCGGCGCGGAACTTCGCGATCTCCTCGAAGAAGTCGACGTGGCTGTCGAAGAAGAAGGACAGCCCGGGTGCGAAGACGTCCACGTCGAGGCCACGCGAGAGGCCGAGCTCGACGTACCCGAACCCGTCGGCGAGCGTGTAGGCGAGCTCCTGCGCGGCGGTCGAGCCGGCCTCGCGGATGTGGTAGCCCGAGACCGAGAGCGGCTTGTAGTCGGGGATCTCCTCCGCGCAGTACTCCATCAGGTCGCCGATGAGGCGCAGGTGCGGCTCCGGAGCGAACAGCCACTCCTTCTGGGCGATGTACTCCTTGAAGATGTCCGTCTGCAGCGTGCCGTTGAGCTTCCCGGTGTCGATCCCCTGACGCTCCGCGGAGACGAGCATCATGCAGAACACCGGGACGGCCGGGCCGGAGATGGTCATCGAGGTGGTGACGTCAGCGAGCGGGATGTCGCCGAACAGCACGTCCATGTCGGCCGCGGTGTCGATCGCGACGCCGCAGTGGCCGACCTCGCCGAGGCTCTTGGGGTCGTCGGAGTCGCGGCCCATCAGGGTCGGCATGTCGAACGCGACCGAGAGCCCGCCGCCACCGCGACCCAGGATCATCTTGTAGCGCTCGTTGGTCTGCTTGGCGTTGCCGAAGCCGGCGAACTGGCGGATCGTCCAGGTGCGACCGCGGTAACCGGTGGGGTACAGCCCTCGGGTGTACGGGAACTCCCCCGGCCAGCCGATGTTCTCGAAGTTCGGGTGGGCCTGCTCGTCGGCCGGGCCGTACGCCGGTTCGACCTCCATGCCGGACACCGTCGTGAAGTCGGCATCCCGGACCCGGGACTTGTCGTAGCGCTCCTGCCACCGCAGCCGGGCGGGCTGCCTCTCCGGGTCGGGCAGGGAGGAAGGCTTCGAGGTGTCCTGGGTCATAGGAAAATAGTAGGACGTCCAACTATCCCTGTCGACCTGAGGACTGGAGCGGTTGGGGCGGCAAGAATCGTGCACCTGCGAGGTTCTGGCCGCTGATCGGACATTCCGGCCGCAAGAATCGTGCACCTGCGAGGTCCTGGCCGCTGGACTGGAGCGGTCGGCCGTAAGGATCGCGCACCTGCACGATCCTTGTCGGCTCGGCAACCAGTGCGAGCGCGGAACCGCGGCTCAGAAGTCGCCGGCGGCCTCACGCACCGGCCGGAGCACCTCGGATACCTGCACCAGCTGCTCGCGGGACAGCGCACCGAGGGCGAAGTCGGCCTCCACCAGGTCCGCCGTCGCGCGCTCGACGACCTCCCGGCCCGCCTCGGTGATCTCCGCGAGCACGGCCCGGCCGTCGTCCGGATGCCTCCGGCGTACGACGAGGCCGGCGGACTCGAGCCGGTCGACGATCGAGGTGACCGACGTGGGGTGCACCTGGAGCCGCTCCCCCATCTTGCCGAGCGGGAGCGACCCCGCTCGGGAGAACACCAGCAGCACCAGCGCTTCGTACCGCGCGAAGGTCAGCCCGTGCGGCTTCAGGATCTCGTCGAGCTGGCCGAGCACCAGCTGCTGCACCCGCATCAGCGACGTCACGGCGTGCATCTGCTCGACCGCGCTCCAGCGCCGGCCCCACTGCCGCGCCGCCTCGTCGATCGGGTCGAACGGCAGCTTCTTCGCGGAGCGCACCTGCTTGGACATGCCGCGACACTACTCAACCCGACCGGGAGGACCGGACAGGCCGGGTCCGTCCCGCGCAGGCTCGCCGGGATGCCACGACGCACCACCCGGCGCGACACGAGCACCGCCACCAGAACGGTCACGAGGAGCACTCCTCCGCCGATGACTCCGAGCGGGACCAGGTCCATGGCGGGGAGCGGTCGCGGGTCGCTCTCGGCCGCGTGCCCCAGGTCGAGCACCGGCACGACGAGCTGCGTCGACACGAACGGTCTATCCGCGATCCTCCCCCGTCGTACGCCCGTCTTGAGCGCGACGCAGCCTCTCAGCGAACGCATCGGCGCGCAAGCGAAAACGCGGAAGCCGTCACAGATGCCGTTGCACAGAAGGGCGGAGGGCTACGAGGACCGCCCGCCGTGGCTACTCGGGCCGCGGCCACGAAGGCCGGCACGAGCCACGACCCGCTGGATCGCGAGGTCCCGCTCGTCCGGGCGCCCGACGAACTTGATGACGCGGAGCCCCTGTTCCTGGGCGGCGGACTCGAAGATGAAATGGCCGTATCCGAAGACCCGGCCGAGGATCGGCTTGTCGACCGTGATGTCGAGGATCCGGCCCAGTGGCATCGTCGCCATCCGCTGGGCGAGCACTCCGCGCACTCGGAAGACTCGCATGTTGGTGATCACGAACCGGTCCATGTGCGAGGTGAGCGCCTTCCAACCGGCATGCAGGAAGATCGCGACTGCGACCAGCCACGGCAGCCAGGCGATGCTCACCGGGGCGAAGACGCCCAGCACGATCAGGCCGAGCCCCAGCAGGAACTCCAGGAACGGCCGGACGAAGACGACCCAGTGGTGGAGGACCTCGTCGACGATGACCTCGCCCTCGTCCCGCAGCACGTGCCTCCCGATGTGCGGGTCGGTGAAGGTGCGGCGCAGCCAGCCAGCCACAGCCGCCTAGCCCAGCAAGGCGTTCAAGAACTCGATGATCGCCTCGAAGAGCGTGCTGACCATCTTCCAGAGCGCGATGCCGGCGTTCTGTGCGAACGCGGCCAGCGCCGCCGGGTCGCGCATGAGGTAGAACCCCAAGAACAGCACGAGGACGACAATCGCAAGCTTCTTCATCGCGCTCTCTTTCCCGAGTCGAGTGCTAGCAGGCAAGACAGGCCTGCATCGTGCATTGATACCAACGGAGCTTCCAGGGGTGTGGGAGGCGCGCGGGTTCAGGAGCCCGCTGAGTCGACCTCGGTGAACGAGTCGAGGAGCACGTCGGCGGCGCGGTACGGGTCGCTCTTCCCTGCCGCCACCTGCTCCGCGAGCTCGTCGAGCTCCGTGCGGCCGTGCACGTCACCCCACGTCGCCCGCAGTGCCGTCACCGCGATCGACTCGATCTCGTCCCGCGCCCGACGGATCCGGCGACGGTCGAGCTCGCCCGAGGACTCCATCCACGCCCGGTGCTCGTCGATCGCCTCGACCAGCTCGTCGACGCCCTGCCCGGACTGCGCCACGGTCAGCACGATCGGCGGCTTCCAGCTGCCCTCGGGCCGGTCGGCCAGCGAGATCATCGTGCGCAGCTCGCGGCGCACCTGCTCCGCGCCGTCCCGGTCGGCCTTGTTGACGACGTACACGTCGCCGATCTCGAGGATGCCGGCCTTCGCGGCCTGCACGCCGTCGCCCATGCCGGGTGCGAGCAGGACCAGCGTCGTGTCGGCGAGCCCGGCGATCTCGACCTCGCTCTGGCCGACGCCGACGGTCTCGACGAGCACCACGTCGCAGCCGGCCGCGTCGAGCACGCGCAGCGCCTGCGGCGTGGTCCAGGACAGGCCCCCGAGATGACCTCGCGACGCCATCGACCGGATGTAGACGTCCTTGTCCAGGGCGTGGTCCTGCATCCGGATCCGGTCGCCGAGCAGGGCACCGCCGGAGAACGGCGACGACGGGTCCACCGCGAGCACGCCGACCCGCTTGCCGCTCTTGCGCAGCGCGGTCACCAGCGCCGAGGTGGACGTGGACTTGCCCACGCCCGGCGAGCCGGTGATGCCGACGATCTGGGCGTTCCCGGTGTACGGCGCGAGCCCGGCCATCACCTCGCGCAGCAGCGGGGACGCGTCCTCGACGAGCGAGATCAGCCGGGCGACGGCCCGGGCGTCACCGGACCGTGCCCTCTCGACCAGCTCGGGGACCGATGCGGCCGAGCGCCTCATGCAGAGGGGACTCGGACGATCAGGGCGTCGCCCTGGCCGCCGCCACCGCACAGCGCGGCAGCACCGACGCCGCCACCGCGACGCTTGAGCTCGAGAGCCAGGTGCAGGGCGATCCGGGCGCCGGACATGCCGACCGGGTGACCGACCGCGATCGCCCCGCCGTTGACGTTGACCTTGTCGTCGGAGAGGCCGAGCTCGCGGGCGGAGACGATGCCGACCGCGGCGAAGGCCTCGTTGATCTCGACGAGGTCGAGCTCGGAGGGCTTGATCCCCTCCTTCTCGCAGGCCTTGGCGATCGCGTTCGCGGGCTGCATCTGGAGCGTGGAGTCCGGGCCCGCGACCTGGCCGGAGGCGCCGATCTCGGCGAGCCACTCGAGGCCGAGCTCCTCGGCCTTGGCCTTGCTCATCACCACGACCGCGCAGGCGCCGTCGGAGATCTGCGAGGACGAGCCGGCGGTGATGGTGCCGTCCTTGGCGAACGCCGGGCGGAGCTTGCCGAGCGACTCGGCCGTCGTGTCGCCACGGACGCCCTCGTCCTGAGACACCACGATCGGCTCGCCGCGACGCTGGGGAATCTCGACGGGGACCACCTCGTCGTCGAAGACGCCGTTCTTCCAGCCCTCGGCCGCGCGCTGGTGGGAGCGGGCGGAGAACTCGTCCTGCTCCTCGCGGGTGAGCTGGGCGGCTCCCTGGTTGCAGCTCTCGGTGAGGCCGCCCATGGCCTGGTCGGTGAACTGGTCGAAGAGCGCGTCGTAGGCCATCGAGTCGACGAGCGTGGTGTCGCCGTACTTGAAGCCCTCACGCGACTTCGGGAGCAGGTGCGGCGCCTGGGTCATCGACTCCATGCCGCCGGCGACGATGATGTCGTGCTCGCCGGCGCGGATCAGCTGGTCGGCGAGGGCGATCGCGTTGATGCCGGAGAGGCAGACCTTGTTGATCGTGATCGCCGGGATGCTCATCGGGATGCCGCCCTTGACCGCGGCCTGGCGGGCGGTGATCTGGCCGGCGCCGGCCTGGATGACGTGACCCATGATCACGTACTCGACCTGGTCGCCGGAGACGCCGGCCTTCTCGAGGGCGCCCTTGATGGCGACGCCGCCGAGGTCGGCTGCGGACTGGTCCTTGAGGCCTCCCAACAGGCGACCGATCGGGGTGCGAGCACCGGCGACGATGACGGATCCGGACATGGGGGCCTCCTGGGAACGTGCAAGTCCTGTTTCCACGGACGATACCCACGAATGCCAGCCGAGAGGGAGGGGGCCTCGAGCGCTGGTCATGTCGGGCTGGTCACAGTCCCTCGCGGCCCCGGCCCCCGCCGTACGACGATGTCGGGCATGACGAACGCAGCCAGCAACCTCGATCTCCCCGAGCACCTGTTCATCTGCATCGACCACGTCGGCGTCGCCGTCCCCGACCTGGACGAGGCGATCGCGTTCTACCGCGACGCCTTCGGCATGGAGGTCACCCACGAGGAGACCAACGAGGAGCAGGGCGTGCGCGAGGCGATGGTCGCGGTGGGCGACTCCGGGTCCTCGATCCAGCTGCTCGCGCCCCTGAACGACCAGTCGACGATCGCGAAGTTCCTCGACCGCTCCGGCCCGGGCCTGCAGCAGCTCGCCTACCGGGTCACCGACGTCGAGCAGGTCTCGCGCGATCCTGCGCGAGCGCGGCCTCCGCCTGCTGTACGACGAGCCTCGCCGGGGCACCTCCGACTCCCGGATCAACTTCATCCACCCCAAGGACGCCGGCGGCGTCCTCGTGGAGCTCGTCGAGCCCGCCGCGGGCGCCTCGCACTGATCCCCACGCTTCGGGCCCGACCGGGACCGACCTGGGGCCCCCTGACTTGGGGATGTCACCTCATCGGTCTAGAGAAGTACGTCACAGGGTGGTGACACTGTTGTTACCCGTCGGTAGATTCCGAAGCCAATTCCCCATGCTCGCCCGGAACCCCAGGAGCTCCTGTGAAGCAGATCCTCGACGCCATCCTCGCCGGCGACACCTCGTCGGAGGAGTTCGCCGCCCTCGAGGTGCCCGACCACTACAAGGCCGTCACCGTCCACAAGGACGAGGTCGACATGTTCGAGGGACTGGCGACCCGCGACAAGGACCCCCGCAAGTCGCTGCACGTCGAGGACGTGCCGCTGCCCGAGCTCGGCCCGGGCGAGGCCCTCGTCGCGGTGATGGCCAGTGCCATCAACTACAACACCGTCTGGACCTCGATCTTCGAGCCCGTGTCGACCTTCGGGTTCCTCGAGCGCTACGGCCGGGTCTCGCCGCTGGCCAAGCGCCACGACCTGCCGTACCACATCGTCGGCTCCGACCTCTCCGGCGTGGTCCTCAAGACCGGTGCTGGGCGTGCACAACTGGAAGCCGGGCGACCGCGTCGTCGCGCACTGCCTCTCGGTCGAGCTCGAGGGCCCCGACGGCCACAACGACACGATGCTCGACCCCGAGCAGCGGATCTGGGGCTTCGAGACCAACTTCGGCGGCCTCGCCGAGGTGGCGCTGGTCAAGGCCAACCAGCTGATGCCGAAGCCCGAGCACCTCACCTGGGAGGAGGCCGCCAGCCCCGGCCTGGTGAACTCCACGGCCTACCGCCAGCTCGTCAGCGCGCAACGGCGGCAACATGAAGCAGGGCGACAACGTCCTGATCTGGGGCGCCTCCGGCGGTCTCGGCGGCTTCGCCACGCAGTACGCCCTCAACGGCGGCGCGACGCCGGTCTGCGTGGTCTCCAACGAGGAGAAGGCCCAGATCGCCCGCAGCATGGGCGCGGAGCTCATCATCAACCGCGCCGAGGAGGGCTACAAGTTCTGGAAGGACGAGCACACCCAGGACCCGAAGGAGTGGCGCCGCTTCGGCAAGCGCATCCGTGAGCTCACCGGCGGCGAGGACATCGACATCGTCTTCGAGCACCCCGGCCGCGAGACCTTCGGCGCCTCGGTCTTCGTCACGCGCAAGGGCGGCACCATCACCACCTGCGCGTCGACCACGGGCTACATGCACGAGTACGACAACCGCTACCTGTGGATGAACCTCAAGCGCATCATCAGCTCGCACTTCGCGAACTACCGCGAGTCGTGGGAGGCCAACCGGCTCATCGCCAAGGGCATGATCCATCCGACCCTGTCGAGGACCTACCCCCTCGAGGACGTCGGCCAGGCCGCGCTCGACGTGCACAAGAACCAGCACCAGGGCAAGGTCGGCGTCCTCTGCCTGGCCCCCGAGGAGGGCCTCGGCGTCCTGCAACCAGGAGATGCGCGACCAAGCACCTCGACGAGATCAACCGGTTCCGCGGCGTCTGACGTCCCCCAGGAGCCCTCGCGTCACGAGACTCACGACACGCTCACACGACACCCTGACCGTCGTACCCAGGCCAACCTCGGGTACGGCGGTCAGGTGCTTTCACATGTGTCCACCGCGCCTTCCGGGTTTACCGTTGTCGGTCGGACACACTTAGGCTCTGAACACGCACACGAGGTAAGGAAACGCCATGAACGACCGGTCCGGGCTGTCCATCTTCGACGACGATTCCTCCAACACCGGCGCCGACGACGCCACACAGGTCTTCTCCGCTGTCGGTTCCGGCCAGCAGACGGGCGGCGGCACGGGCATGAGCGCCGGTAGCTTCCCGATCGTCCGCCGCGGCGGTTACGACCAGGCGTCCGTGGACCGCCACCTCCAGACTCTGGCGGGCGAGAAGGCAGGCCTGTCCGCGAGCCTCAGCGAGGCCCGGGCTCGGGTCGAGAAGCTCGAGGGGCAGGTCTCCGACCTGCGCAAGAGGCTGTCGGAGAACGACGCGCCGTCGTACGCCGGGCTCGGCGGCCGGGCCAGCGAGATGCTCCGGCTCGCCGAGGAGCAGGCCGACGAGGTGCTCGTCCAGGCGCAGGCGCACGCCGAGGAGATCCGCAAGCGGGCCGTCAAGGACGCGGACGCGCTCAAGGCCGCGGCCTCGCGCGACGCCGAGGACATGCGGATCGTCCAGCTCAAGGAGCTCGACGAGGCCCGTGCCCGCATGAGCGCGGACGCGGAGCAGGACCGGGCGATGGCGCGCGCCGAGGCGGAGGACCTCCTCGCGACCGCCCGCCGTGAAGCAGAGCAGCTGCGGCTCGCCGCCGAGCAGGAGGCCAACACGCTGCGCACCGGTGCCCGCCGTGAGGCGGAGCAGGCCCGCGCCGCGGCCGACCGCGAGGTCCAGGAGGCCCGGCGCACGCTGGCTGTGGAGAAGGAGCGGCTCACTCGCGAGGCCTCCGAGCACCACCAGGTCGCCACCGCGGAGACCGACCGGCTCGTGCAGGAGGCCGAGGAGCGTGCCAACGCAGCAGAGCACCGCGCCCGCGAGGCCATGGCACAGGCGACCGCCCACCGCGACCAGGCCGACGCCGAGGCCGAGCGGCTCCTGACCCGGGCCCGCCGTGAGGCGGAGCAGATCGTCAACGCCGCCCACACGCAGGCCTCGAGCCTGATCGCCTCCGGCCAGGCCGACGCCGAGCGGGAGCTCCTGGCGCTCAAGTCCGAGGTCGACCGGATGCAGAAGCGGCGCGACTCGATCGTCGCCCAGCTCGGCGCGCTGCGCGACGTGGTGGCCGGCTTCGCCGACCCGGACGGCGACCCGGCTCCGCGCCGCCGGCAAGAAGGGCGACGCCGCGGCCAAGGCACCCGCAGCGGATGCGGCGTCCGACGCTGATCAGCAGTGAGCCCTGCCGAGGAGGACATCCGTCGGCCGCGCACGGAGGTCGAGGAGGCCGAGGCGCGCGGCCGAGCAGGCTCAGGAGGAGGCCCAGCAGTCGGCCGAGGACGCGCAGGAGGCCCGCGCGGAGGCCGAGGACGCTCGCGGCTCCGCCGCCCGGGCTGCCGGGCGGGCCGAGCAGTCCGCTGCCCGTGCCGCGCACCATGAGCTGAGCGTCGAGGAGGAGTCCGAGGACTTCCTCCGCGACCGGGTCCCCGACGAGGGCTCCGAGAACGCCTTCGGCGAGCCCGGTCAGCCACTGAAGCACCACTCCCCCTTCTTCATCGGCTTCATGGGAGCGGTCGGGGCGCTGCTCGCGATCTGGCTGGGCCAGCAGATCCTCTCGATCAGCTCGGTGCTGATCCTGATCGTGGTCGCGATGTTCCTCGCCGTGGGTCTGAACCCCTCGGTCGAGTTCTTCCTCCGCCACGGCCTGAAGCGCTCGTGGGCCGTGCTCCTCGTGACAGCGGCCGTGATCGTCGCCCTCGCCCTCTTCGTCCTGGCCATCGTCCCGGTGATCACCGACCAGGTCACCACGCTGACCCAGCGGGCCCCGGACTGGTTCGACCAGTTCCAGAAGAACCGGACGATCCAGGACCTCGACCAGCGCTACGGCCTCCTCGACAAGGCGCAGCAGACGCTCAACGACGGCAAGTGGGCGAACAAGGTGTTCGGCGGCGTGCTCGGCGTCGGCCTGGCGGTGCTGTCGGCGATCGCGAACACCTTCATCGTGATCGTCCTGACGCTGTACTTCCTCGCCTCGCTGCCCACCATCAAGCGGTTCGCCTACCGCTTCGCCCCGGCCAGCCGGCGCGAGCGCGTCACCTTCCTCGGTGACCAGATCCTGGCCAACGTCGGCGGCTACGTCTCCGGAGCGTTCCTGGTGGCACTCGCCGCCGGCATCAGCTCGCTGGTCTTCCTGATGATCATCGGGCTCGGCGAGTACGCCGTCGCGCTCGCCGTCGTGGTCATGCTGCTCGACGTGATCCCGATGATCGGCGCCACGCTGGGCGCGGTCATCGTCACGGCGATCGGCTTCGCCACCGAGCCGAAGATCGGTCTCGCCTGCCTGATCTTCTACGTCCTCTACCAGCAGTTCGAGAACTACGTCATCTACCCGCGGGTGATGGCGCGCTCGGTCGACATCCCCGGGTCGCTCATCGTGATCGCTGCGCTGGTCGGCGCGGCGCTGCTCGGCGTGATCGGGGCGCTGCTGGCCATCCCGACCGCGGCCGCGGTGCAGCTGATCCTCAAGGAGGTCCTGCTCCGCCGGCAGGACGCCAAGTGACCTCGGCCGCGACCGGGGCGCCCCCGGTCGCGGCCACCGGTCGGGCGATCCTCAGTCCCGGAGCGGCCCAGGCACGGGCACGTCCTTGAACGCGCCGAGGTTCTTGTTGTTGTAGGCGCTGGTGTCCGCGGTCTCCATGTCGCCGTCCCACTCCCGTGGCAGGGGTACGTCGACCGCCGGGGCGACGCGCCGGACGATCTCGTCGAGGACCGTCTCGGCGTCGCCCACCCAGAGGTGCTTCGCGCCCTCGACGCCGACCACCTCCGCCTGGGGCACGATCGCGAAGCGCTCCTCCGCCTCCGGCGGCTGGAGGTAGTCGTCGTGCTCGGGCACCAGCGCGGTCAGCGGCTTCCCCGACTCGGCCCAGGCCTCGAGGTGCTCCACGTCCGAGAAGCGCAGCGGCGGGGAGAGCAGGATCGCACCCTTCACCGAGGGGTCGTTGCCGTGCATGAGCGTGAGGTCGGTGCCGAAGGACCAGCCGACGACCCAGATGTTGGGAAGGTCGTGGAACTCGGCGTACTCGATGGCCGCCGCGACGTCGTACCGCTCCCCCTGCGCGTGGTCGAACTCGCCCTCGCTGCGGCCCTGCTCGCTCGCGGTACCCCGCGTGTTGAACCGCAGGACGGCGACTCCGGCCAGCGCGGGGAGCCGGAAGGCGGCCTTGCGGAACACGTGGCTGTCCATCATCCCGCCGTGGGTGGGCAGCGGGTGGAGGCACACGATCGTGGCAACCGGCTCCTTGTCGAGCGGCACGGCCAGCTCACCCACGAGGTCGAGGCCGTCCGCCGTGTGCAGCGTGATCGGCTCGCGGCGGGCGGGGAGGACGGAGTTCGCGCGGATGACAGCCATGTCGCCATTCTGGCCGGTCAGGAGGCTTCGACGTAGTCCGGGTCCTGCTGCCCCATCCGGTCCTGCGCCCTGGTGCGACGGCCACCGGCGCGCGCCACCGCACGATGCGCCCCTGCGAGGCCGAACGCAGGCATGTTGCCGTAGAGCGACTCGATGCCGCTCGCAGGCACCTCGTAGGTCTCATGGAAGATCCCGACGTCGCCGCTGGCGGCCGCGGCCCGGTTGAAGGCCGCCCAGGCCGGCTGGTGCGACTGCTCCGCGTCCCGGGCATAGCGGCCGAGGGCCTCGACGCTGGCCCAGTACTGAACCACGAGGAAGACCCGGCCCGACCAGTAGGTGCGGGCACCGAGCAATCCGGAGTCGGGACGCGCCTCGAGCTCGCGCAGCATCTTGGGCATGGCGGCGAAGACCGGGAACCAGCTCCGGGCCCGTCGCAGACGGTTGATCCGCATGCCGATGAGGAAGACCACCGCCTCCTCGCTGTCCACCCCCGCGACGACGGCGCCGCCCTGCACACCCCTGGGCGCGTGTTCCGAGGCCCCCCGGTAGGCGGCGGGGACCCTGGACGGCCCGGACGACCTCGGCGACCTCGCTGGCTCGACCATGACCGGCTCCTCTGGATAGTTGTGAGTGTCTAGCAAGACACTGGCACTATCTAGGCTACTCGTCAACGGCTTTCCGAGGTGGTCCAGTGCTGGTCTCCGAGCTCGTCCGTCGTACTTCGGTGCCACTCGCAACGGTGAAGTACTACCTGCGCGAGGGACTGCTCGCGCCGGGGCGGCGTATCACGCCCCGATCGGCCGACTACGACGAGAGCCACGTCCGCAGGCTGGAGCTGCTCCGCATCCTGCGCGAGGTCGGCGGCATCCCGGTCAGCCGGCTGAGAGCGCTGGTCGAGGCGAGCGAGGACACCCGGCTCAGCGTCCACGACATGTTCGCCCGGGCGACCGACGCGATGGCGCCTCCCGCGCCGACGCCGGGCCCTCGCCGGCAGGAGGCCGAGGCACTCGCCGATCGGATCATCGCGGGGGCGGGCTGGTCGGACGTGCGCCCGGGCTCGGTCAACCGGGAGAGCCTGGCCGGGGTCATCGAGGTGCTGCTGAGCCGCGGCCCCGTCAACGACCGGGGGATCGCCTTCTACGCCGACGCGGCCGACCGCGTCGCCGGGGTGGAGATCGCGTCTCTCGACGAGGAGCTGGACCGCGCCGACCTCCTCGAGGACATGGTGATCGGAACCGTGGTGTACGGCGAGCTGCTCAGCGTGCTCCGTCGCCTGGGCGAGGAGCACCACAGCGCCCAGCGGTTCGGCGACCGCCACTGACAACCGCTGCAACCGGGCCGACCGACGGGGCGCCGGCCGTCGCCGCGGGAGCCTCAGCGCCGCCGGTCGCGGGCCCTCCAGCACGGGGTGTGCCAGTGCCGCCGTTCGTCGAGGCCAGAGGCCGCGAACATGGAGGGGACGACCGGCCAGGCAACCGTGTGGGGCGTGGCGGGCCGGATGACCTGGTCGCAGCCCGGACACCGGTAGGGCTTGGTGGCAGCAGAACCGGTGACGGCGCGGACCTCGTAGTCCTCGCCCTGCCACGCCTCGATCCTCGTCATGGCGTCCATTGTCCGCTACGCCACGGTTCGTTCGGCCACGCGGACCCGGCAACGCGGACCCGGCACTCGGACCCGGCCCTCGAGTCAGCCGGCACGCTCAGCGGACCGGATCTGTCCGCTTGGGCCGCCAGACTGGTCCCATGACGACAACCCTCGACCTCAACCACCTGCTCCTCGACCAGATCGAGTACCACTGGCGCGAGCAGCTGCGCCCGCGGATCGACGGGCTCACCGACGAGGAGTACTTCTGGGAACCCGTGCCCGGCTGCTGGAACGTCCGTCCTCGCGGCGCCGGCACGGCTCCGGTCCGAGCAGGCAGCGGTGCCTACACCGTCGACTTCGCCTTCCCCGAGCCCGAGCCCGCACCGGTGACCACGATCGCCTGGCGCCTGGCCCACGTGGTGGTGGGTGTGCTCGGCATGCGCAACGCCGGCCATTTCGGGCGCGTGGCGACGGACTACATGAGCTTCGAGTACGCCGGGACCGCCTCCGGTGCGTTGGCGCAGCTCGACGAGGAGTACACCCGTTGGACCGACGGGGTCCGCAGCCTCGGGGCCGACGGGCTGCTTCAGCCCTGTGGCCCCGCGGAGGGGCCCTTCGCCGCCGAGCCGATGGCCGCCCTCGTCCTGCACATCAACCGGGAGCTGATCCATCATGGAGCGGAGATCGCCCTGCTCCGCGACCTGTACGCCCATCGCACCGCCTGAGACCGCTCGCCGCGCGGAGGAGGGCCGGAGGAGTGCCGAGGACGCCGTGGCCGAGGCCGTGGCGCCCGCCGGCCCCGTCCGCCGGACCCCGTCCGCGGGCAGCGGACGCTGGTCAGCGCGTCGTGTAGTCGCGGAACCCGCGCTTGGTCTTCCGGCCGAGGTAGCCCGCCGTCACGAGGTGCTCGAGCAGCGGCGCCGGAGCGAAGCCGGGCTCCCTGAACTCGAGGTACAGCTCCCGCTCGATCGCCAGCGAGACGTCGTTGCCGACCACGTCGAGGAGCTCGAAGGGACCCATCGGCAGTGCACAGCCGAACTTCATCGCCGTGTCGATGTCGTCCGCGCTGGCGTAGTGCGCCTCGAGCATCTTCACCGCGTCGTTGAGGTAGGGGAAGAGCAGCGCGTTCACGATGAAACCGGCACGGTCACCACACGACACGGCTACCTTGCCGACCTTGCCGCAGAGCGTGCGGACGGTCTCCGCCACGTCGTCGGAGGTGCTGACCGTGCTGACCACCTCGACCAGCTTCATGATCGGAGCGGGGTTGAAGAAGTGCATGCCGATCACGTCCTGGGGACGCTTGGTGACCCTGGCCAGCGAGATCACGGGCAGCGACGACGTGGTGGTCGCCAGGATCGCGCCGGGCTTGCAGATCTCGTCGAGGTTCTCGAAGAGGACCGTCTTGACCTTCAGGTCCTCGGCGATCGCCTCGACGACGATGTCCACGCCCGCGAGGTCGTCGAGCCTGGTCGACCCGGTGAGGCGGCCGAGCACCTCGACCTTCGCGGACTCCTCGAGCTTGCCGCGCTGGATCGCCTTGTCGAGCGACTTCTCGATCGAGGCGCGGACGCCGTCGACCTTGCCCTCGCTCCGGCCGACGTAGACGACGTCGTACCCGGCCTTGGCGAAGACCTCGACGATGCCGGTGGCCATGGTGCCGGTGCCGACGACGCCGACCGTCGAGATCTCGTGCTTGAGCGCCGGCTCGTCGTCGGCCGACGGCGTGAGCGCGTCCGGGACGACGACGGGGCTGTCGGGAGCCTCGTAGGTGTAGAAGCCGCGGCCGGTCTTGCGGCCGAGCATCCCGGCGGTGACCATCTGCTTGAGGATCGGGGCCGGGGCGTGCAGCCGGTCGCGGCCCTGCTTGTACATCGTGTCGAGGAT
Organism: uncultured Actinomycetota bacterium; assembly: GCA_963721165.1. Lineage (GTDB taxonomy): Bacteria > Actinomycetota > Actinomycetes > Propionibacteriales > Nocardioidaceae > Nocardioides_C. The sequence goes on from CAVRIE010000005.1 coordinate 349,568, forward strand.
CTCGTAGGCGGTGTCCAGACCGATCAGGTCGAGCAGCGCGAGGGGGCCCATCGGGTACCCGCAGCCGAACCGCATCGCCGCGTCGATGTCCTCGCGGCTGGCGTAGTGGCCCTCGTACATCGCGACCGCGTGGTTGAGGTAGCCGAACAGCAGGGTGTTCGCGATGAAGCCGGCCTTGTCGCCGCAGACCACGGGCGTCTTGTCGAGCTTCTGGACGACCTCGGCGACGTCGTCGAGCACGTCCGGCTCGGTGACCACCGTGCGCACGATCTCGACGAGCTTCTGCACCGGCGCGGGGTTGAAGAAGTGGATGCCGACGACCCGACCGGGGTGGGCGGTCGCGGTGGAGATCTCGGTGACCGAGAGCGACGACGTGTTCGTCGCGAGGATCGCCTCAGGGCGGACGATCTCGTCGAGCTGGCGGAAGAGTGCCTGCTTGACGTCGAGCTGCTCGACGACCGCCTCCACCACGAGGTCGACAGTCCTTGACGTCGTTGATGTCGGTGGTGAACGTGACCCGCCCGATCAGCTCCTGCTGCTCGTCGGCGGACAGCTTGCCGCGCTTGACGGCGCGGTCGGTCGAGTGCTGGATGTGCTGGCGACCGCGCTCGAGCGACTCGTCGTTGAGCTCCACGCCGACGACCTGGTAGCCGTTGCGGGCGAAGATCTCGGCGATTCCGGCACCCATGGTGCCCAGGCCGATCACACCGATACTGCGGAAGTCACGTCCAGATGTCATATGGCGAATCATGGCACGCCTCCGCCGGCCGCTGCCGTGAGGTAGTTCACCCGTCGGGACAGGGGCCGCGCGCTCGCGCGCGAGCCGTCCATACAGCAGGTAACCTCCCTGCCGTGCGTCTCGTCATCGCGAAGTGCCAGGTCGACTACGCCGGCCGGCTCACCGCCCACCTGCCCATGGCCCACCGGCTGATCCTCGTCAAGAACGACGGCTCGGTGCTCATCCACTCCGACGGCGGCTCGTACAAGCCGCTGAACTGGATGTCGCCCCCGTGCAAGGTCGTCGAGGGCACCAACGACGACGGCCACGTCGAGTGGACGGTGACCGGCAAGGACGACGACACGCTGCGCATCCTGCTCACCGAGATCACCCACGACACCAGCCACGACCTGGGCATCGACCCCGGCCTGCAGAAGGACGGCGTGGAGAAGCATCTCCAGGAGCTGCTCGCCGAGCACCCCGCCACGCTCGTGGAGGGTCTGACCCTGGTACGACGGGAGTACCCGACCGCGATCGGGCCGGTGGACCTCATGTGCCGCGACGCCGAGGGCCGCTCGGTCGCGGTGGAGATCAAGCGTCGCGGGGAGATCGACGGCGTCGAGCAGCTCACCCGCTACCTCGAGCTCCTCAACCGCGACCCGAAGCTCCGCCCGGTGCGAGGCATCTTCGCCGCGCAGGAGATCAAGCCGCAGGCCCGCGTGCTCGCACAGGACCGCGGCATCACCTGCGCGGTCGTGGACTACGACGCCCTGCGCGGCATGGACGACCCCACCGCCCGCCTCTTCTGAGCTGCCCATCCTGGACGTCGCAGCCGTCGCAGCCGCCGCAGCGGTCGCGACCGACAAGGATCGTGCACCTGCCCGGTCTTTACGGCTGGAACATCGCGAAAGCGGTCAAAACTTCGCACAAGCACGATGCTTGCCAGCAGGGACGGGCTTGCCAGTAGCGACGAGCGCTGGGGACGGGCTTGCCAGCAGGGACGGGGCGGTCAGGCGGGGCCGACGATCGAGGCGACCTCGTCGGCACAGCCCCACGACAGGGTGACGCCCGCGCCACCGTGCCCGTAGCAGTGCACGATGCGCTCGACCCGCGACGTTCCCGTCGGCACGTCCTCCTCCTCGAGGCGCACCTGCGGCCGCGCGGGACGGAGGCCCACCTTGTGTCGCAGCACGCGGGCGCGGGCCAGCTCCGGCACGAGCACCGCCGCCCGCTCGAGGATGGCGGCGGCGACCTTCGGGTCCGGGGTGCGGCTCCACTCCCCCTCCTCGTCGGTGCCGCCGACCACCACGTCCTCCGACCGGGGCACGACGTACGTCGGCCCGTCCCCGTCGAGCCACCAGCGGTCCAGACCGAACTGCTCGACGTAGACCACCTGCCCGCGCACGGGCATGACGCTCTTGTCCTCGGCCATCAGCCTGGCGCCGAGACCCGTCGCGTTGACGACGACCTCGCCCTGGTCGGGCAGGGCGCTCAGCGCCATCCGGGTCAGCGTGCCTCCGCCCTCGGCGAAGACCCGGGCCAGCCAGCGCAGGTACACCGGCATCTCCACCACCGGGGTGCGGAAGGTCCACCCGTCGACGTACGGCGGTGGCATCGCGCTGACCCGGGTCAGCGTCGGCACCGCGTTGCGCCACCAGGGGTCGGAGGTACGGCGGCGGTGCAGCTCGGTCCCCTCCACCATCCGGATGCCGGTGTCCTGGTCCTTCGAGAGCCGCTCGAGCTCGACGTAGGTCGCACCGGACCAGGCGGTGACGCGTTCGAAGGGGAACGCGCGGTAGGGGTACCAGATCGCCGCCGCGACGGACGAGGTCGTCTCCAGCGGGAGGTCGCGGGCGACCACGTCGACCTGGTGTCCGGCCTGCTGCAGGCGGATGGCGCACGACATCCCGACCACACCTGCTCCGACGACGATGACGCGGCTCATGGGTCGAGTCTGCCGGAGAGCGGCCTCAGTAGTCCTGGATCCGCACTGCCCCGTGCCGATCGGTGACGGTCGCGACGAGGTACCCGACGCCGCCGTGCCGGCGCACACGGCACACGATGCGCATCCCGAGGCGGGCCGGGTACGCCCGGACCGACCCGCAGTCGACGTGGGCGTAGCCCTCGCGCTCCAGCCGCCCGACCAGCCTGGCCGTGGCGACGATCCCCTCCCCCAGCCAGGCGTCGAACTCCGTGCCGCCGTGGCCGCCTCGCGACAGCTGTACGCCGACCGGCACGACGAGCCCGTCGACGTACCCCGTGCACGTCAATGCCGAGGGACGGTCCGCCTTCCGGCGCGGGCAGTCGACGTACTCGAGGGTGAGGGCTTCGTCCTCGAGACGCGGCGCCAGCCGCTTGGCGACCGACCTCTCCACCATGTCCATCGGCCTGGCAGGCGGGGTGGACGTCGTGGGGCTCGGTGCGCCGAGGCGCGGCTTCCTCGTCGCCGCGGGTGGGTCCTCGGAGCTGCAAGCCCCCAGCACTGCCAGGGAGCCGAGGAGGAGCACAGCCACAGCCCAACGGCACCACCGCAACGCCTGCCTCCTCGGTGAACAGCCGATCGTGACATCGGACCTCTTGAACTAGACACCTCCGGGGCCCCGTAACCAAGGCAGCTAGAACTCGTTTCCGTTCCATCGGAGGTGCTAGGTGCGAACCAGACGAACACATGTGGTCCTGCTGCTGCTTGCCCTGCTCAGCGGCCTGCTCGTCGGCGGGCTCGGCGTTGCCGCCCCGGCAAGCGCTCACGAGGAGCGGGAGGCGAGCTTCCCGGACGGGACCGGCAAACGGCCCGCCTTCCTGGGGCTCGACAACCCGCGTCACCGCGTGGTGTGCCGGCCGGACAGCGGCAAGCGCATCGCCAGGATGCCGGCAGGTGCGCTGAAGCGTCGTAACCGGCAGCTGCTGCGGGAGTGTCAGTTCGGTTCGATCCAGACCGCCGTCAACAGCATCAAGAAGCGCCGTACGTCGGTGTACGTGCTGCCCGGCCGCTACACCGAGAGCCGGTGGGCGAACGCCAGGAAGTCGGACTACTGCGCGAACCTGAAGACCGACTCGAAGGACCCGTTGCCGGTCTCGTCCTACATCGGCAGCCTCTCCTCCCCCGACAGCGGCGCGGACGACACCGGGCCGATCGCACTCTCCTATGCCGACCAGGTGCGCTGCCCGCACAACCTCAACCTGATCGCGATCCTCGGCGACACCACCCCGCACAACGACTCGATCAAGTGCGACGGCCGCCTGTGCGGGACCCAGGTCGTCGGCACCGGCCGCAGTCGCACCGACGTCGTCATCGACAACCGGTTCACCAAGCTCAACGGCATCCGTGCCGACCGGGCGAACGGGGTGTACTTCCGCAACTTCACCATCCAGCAGGCGGAGTTCAACTCGCTCTACGTCCTCGAGACCGACGGCTTCGTGGTCGACCGTGTGGTGGCCCGGGGCAACGACGAGTACGGCATCCTCGCCTTCGCCAGCGACCACGGTCTGATCCAGCACGTGAACGCCTACTGGAACGGCGACTCGGGGATCTACCCCGGCTCCGCCTCGGACGTGAACGGCGACAACCCGAGCTTCGAGCCGACGCGGTACTCCATCGAGATCCGGAACAACAAGAGCCACGACAACTCCCTCGGCTACTCCGGTACGGCGGGAAACTCGGTGTGGGCCCACCACAACGACTTCTACAACAACGCCACCGGCATCGCGACCGACTCGCTCTTCCCCGGCCACCCCGGTCTGCCCCAGGACCACGCCCGGTGGAACAACAACCGGATCTTCAGCAACAACTCCAACTACTACGAGCGGTACGTCGACACCGGGGATCTGCGCCAAGCCGATGAAGGACCGCGGCTACATGAAGGGCACGGTGTGCCCCGTGATCCCCGCGCCGGTCGGCACCGGCGTGCTGATCGCAGGCGGCAACTTCAACTCCACCGACCACAACTGGATCTACGACAACTGGCGCAACGGCACGATGCAGTTCTGGGTGCCCTCACCGCTGCGTGACGAGTACGACCCGAGCAAGCTCTTCGACACCTCGAACGGCAACCACACGTTCGCCAACAAGATGGGCATCCGGCCGAACGGCTCGGTGGCGCACAACGGGCTCGACCACTGGTGGGACGACCAGGGCGTCGGCAACTGCTGGGAGGGCAACAAGTCCTCCCGCGAGGGCGGAGTGCCGACCACGAACTTCACGGTCGACCCAGGACCCTGCGCCGACGGCGGCTCGCAGTTCGTGCCCGGGGCCCCGGTCAAGGACGCCGGCTTCCTCAGCTGCAGCCAGTACGACCGCAACGACCCGACCTGGCGCCACCCGCCGGGCTGTGAGTGGTTCGACAGCCCGGAGAAGCCGACCGACGACCAGCCGGCGGGTCCCTTGGGGCTGACCTCGGCCGCTCCCGCCGGACCGTCGGACCGGCTTGGGCGGTCCCGATGCGGCCACCGCGGTGGCTCTGTCGATGGCCGGCGTGGGCCTGCTGACCCTGCTCGGTCTCGGCACGGTCCGCCGCCGGGGCCTGGCGAGCGCGAGGGGCTGACCCCCGTGCACAGGTTCATGGCCGCTGTCCTGCCGGTGGTGCTGCTCTCCGGCGGAGCCGGCGCGGCCCTGGCGAGCAGCGAGCCGAGCCTGACGGCGCACGGGCCGACCAGCGTCAAGGGCACCGAGGAGAGCGCGGTCTTCCGCATCGGCGGCCGGACGGTGCGCCAGGTGCGCTACGCCGACCACGAGACGCTGGTCTACTCCTTCGCGCTCGCGAACGACGGCCAGCTGCCCGTGACGGTCACCGGGCTCGCTCCGCCCGGGCACAGCCCGCGGTTGTTCCGGTACGTCGGCGTGAACGACACCGAGGGGCGCAAGACGTTCACGATCCCGGCCGGCGAGCGCGCGACGGTCGAGGTCCGCATGCTGATGCACGCCTGCGAGACCCTCTCGGCCCGCGCGGGGAGCTTCGCGACGGAGGTCGGTCTCCGCACCGAACGTGTGGGGGTCATCCGCGACGACGTCACGGTGGCCTTCCCCGAGGAGGTCCACACCGGCTCGCCACGGGAGGCCTTCTGCCCGAACGCGACGGCTACCTCGCGGCCCCCCGGCTGACCTCCTCCAGGGTGATGCCGTCGCCGTCCACCGCGACGTCCACCCGCTGCCCAGGACGCCCCACCGCGGTGATGACAACGGTCTCACCGCGGTGGAGGTCTGCCAGCTCGCGAAGGGCGCCCAACACGTCGGGAGCCCGGGCCAGCACGTCGTCGATGGCGAGTGGACGCGCCATCACCTGCACCGGCAGGCCGAGCGCGTCACCCAGCTCGGTGGCGCCCGACCCGGGCGGACCGTCGTACACCGCGGCCACGCGGTCGTGACGCAGACTCTCCGCAGTGGAGGCGTCCGGGGCGCAGACGAGCACGAAGCGTGCCGGGCACTGGAGGTCGGACATGGCTGGGGGTGGGTCAGGAGATGACCGCGTCGATGGTCTTCTTCAGGGCGCTCGGCTGGGAGGGCCGCTTCGGGGCGCGCTTCTTGGCCTCGACCATCTCCGCGCCGATCTCCTGGAGCTGCTTGCGCCCGAGGCCCTCACGGACCTGCGGGAACCACTCCTGCTCCTCTTCCTCGATGTGATGGCGGACGTTCTCGATCAGCACCGTGGTCTTGGCGTCGAACCGCTCGGCGTCCGGCTTCAGCGCGGCGAGCTCCACCACGAGGACGTCGGCCACGTGGTGCTCCTCGTAGGACTCGAGCACGTCGTCCTCGAGCTCGGGCAGCAGCTCGCGCACACGTGGGTACATCACCTCGTTCTCGATGTAGGTGTGCACCGTGAGGAGCTCGATCATCTTGTCGACGAGCTTGCCCTTGGTGGCCGTGGCGTTCTCACCGGCCTTCTCGAAGTCCTTGAAGGCCTTCAAGATCTCCTTGTGGTCCTCTTTGAGCAGGACGATCGCGTCGGTCGACATCGGCACTCCTTGACGAGCTGCGGGTAGTGGATCCGGCGTACCCACTGCCTCGCAACCTAGTCGCGCCGGGATGACGCCGGCAACGAACGACTCAGGAGAGGTGGTGCGCCTCCCGGATCGCGTCCACGATGCCGCCCATGATCTCGGTGAGCCCGAAGTCCTTCGGCGTGAACACCGCGGCGACACCCATCTCCTTGAGGCGCACGGCGTCGGCCGACGGGATGATCCCGCCGACGATCAGCGGCACGTCGCGGAGGCCGTGCTCACGCATGCCGTCGAGCACCGCCGGGACGAGCTCCATGTGTGAACCGGACAGGATGGACAGGCCCACGCAGTGCACGTCCTCGGCCACCGCGGCCGCGACGATCTGCTCGGGCGTGAGCCGGATGCCCTGGTAGACGACCTCGAAGCCGGCGTCACGAGCCCGCACGGCCACCTGCTCGGCACCGTTCGAGTGCCCGTCGAGGCCGGGCTTGCCGACGAGCAGTCGCAGCCGGCCCCCGAGCTCCTCGCCCGTCTGCCGGACCCGCTCGCGGACCTCGGTCAGCTCGGCCCCGGCCTCTGCGACGCCCGACCGCGCCGGAGACGCCGGTCGGGGCGCGGAACTCGCCGAAGACCTCCCGGAGCGTCCCCGCCCACTCGCCGGTGGTCGCACCCGCTCGGGCGGCGGCCAGCGTGGCGTCCATGAGGTTCACGCCGGACTTCGCGTCCGCCGCCAGCCGCTCGAGTGCGCGCTGCACCTGCGGCTCGTCGCGCTGGGCCTTCCACTCCTCGACGCTGCGAAGCGCCGACCGCTCCGCCTCGGGGTCGGCGGTCTGGATCGCGGCGTCGAGGTCGGCGGTCAGCGGCGACGGCTCGGTGGTCTCGAAGCAGTTCACCCCGACGACCTTGTCCTCCCCCGCCTCGATCCGGGCGCGGCGGGCCGCGTGCGAGGAGACCAGGGCCTGCTTCATGTACCCGGACTCGACGGCGACGATCGCGCCACCGTGGGCCTGCACGCGGTCCATCTCCTCGCGAGCGCTCCTGACCAGGTCGGCGACCTTGGCCTCGATCACCTTGGAGCCCTCGAAGATGTCGTCGTACTCCAGGAGGTCGGACTCGAACGCGAGCACCTGCTGCAGGCGCAGCGACCACTGCTGGTCCCAGGGACGGGGAAGTCCGAGTGCCTCGTTCCAGGCCGGCAGCTGTACGGCGCGGGCGCGGGCGTCCTTGGACAGCGTCACGCCGAGCATCTCGAGGACGATCCGCTGGACGTTGTTCTCAGGCTGCGCCTCGGTCAGCCCGAGCGAGTTGACCTGGACGCCGTACCGGAAGCGGCGCATCTTCGGGTCCTCGACGCCGTAGCGCTCGCGCGTGATCTCGTCCCACAGCTGCACGAAGGCCCGCATCTTGCAGGTCTCCTCGACGAAACGCACCCCGGCGTTGACGAAGAACGAGATCCGGCCGACGACCTTCTCGAAGTCCTCGGGCGCGACCTGCCCGGAGTCGCGGACGGTGTCGAGGACCGCGATCGCCGTGCACAGCGCGTAGGCGAGCTCCTGGGTCGGCGTCGCGCCGGCCTCCTGCAGGTGGTAGCTGCAGATGTTGATCGGGTTCCACTTCGGGATGTGGTTGACGGTGTAGGCGATCAGGTCGCTGGTCAGCCGGAGGGAGTGCTCGGGCGGGAAGACGTAGGTCCCGCGGGAGAGGTACTCCTTGATGATGTCGTTCTGGGTGGTGCCGGCGAGCTTGGCGTGGACCTGCTCGAAGTCCGCGTCCGGGCCCGCCTGCTCCTCGGCGACCACCTGGTAGAGCGCGAGAAGCCACATCGCGGTCGCGTTGATGGTCATCGAGGTGTTCATCTCGGTGAGCGGGATGTCCTCGAACAGCCGGCGCATCTCGCCGAGGTGCGGGACCGGGACGCCGACCTTGCCGACCTCGCCGCGCGAGAGCGGGGAGTCCGGGTCGTAGCCGGTCTGCGTCGGGAGGTCGAACGCCACCGACAGGCCGGTCTGACCCTTGGCGAGGTTCCTGCGGTACAAGGCGTTGGACTCGGTGGCGGAGCTGTGCCCCGCGTAGGTCCGCATCACCCAGGGCTTGTCCTTGGGCTGGGGCCGGTCTGCCTCCGGCACGGCGTCCTGTGGCTTCTCGCTCATAACGCAGGAGACTACGGCCAACCGAACCCGTCGGTAACTACCTTATGGCCTGTCTCACAGGCCGGTTAGGTCACATGGGTCAGGCGGTGATCGCCCGCTCGATGGTGACCAGTCGGCGCAGCCGAGTGAACGCGATGACCCGCCGCAACGCCGGGCTGCAGCCACGGAGAACGAGCGCCCGACCGTCCCGCTCGAGCACCTTGCCGGCCGCGGCGAGAACCCGCAGGGCCGTGGCGTCCATCGCCTCGACACCGGTCAGGTCCACCACGACATTGCCCGACGTGCGCTCGATCTGCTCGTACAGCGCCTCCCGGACCACGCCGGTCGACCGCACGTCGAAGTAACCGTTCAGGATCAGGCCGCGATCGTTGACGTTCAGTTCCATGCCACTCCCAGTGCCCACTGGAGGCGACCCGCCCCAGACCTCACGAGTCGCCCTTGCGAGAACTATGACGCATACCACAACGTTTTGGTTGCCTGTTCGCGGGGCGGAGTGTCGTCGTCCAGACAGGACCAGCCACCGACTCGTCCGAACGGGTGGTTGTGGGTGGTCATCCGGCGCCACTCCGGCGCCGCCCGGGCGACGGGGGCCGGTCAGTTCGTCTCGTCGGCGATGGCCGCTCGGGTGACGTCCGCACCGAGGGCGGCCAGCGTCTCGGCGAACCGCGGGTAGCCGCGGTCGATGTGGTGGGACTCGGCGACCTCGGTCGTGCCCTCCGCCGCCAGGCCGGCGAGCACGAGCGCGGCGCCGGCGCGGATGTCGTGCGCGACCACGGGTGCGCCGGAAAGGGCGGCCCTCCCCCGCACGACCGCGTGGTGCCCGTCCGTGCGGAGGTCCGCCCCGAGCCGGGCGAGCTCCTGGGCGAACATGAACCGCGCCTCGAAGACGTTCTCGGTGATCATCGCGGTGCCGTCGCTCACCGAGGCCAGCGCCATCGCGAACGGCTGGAGGTCGGTCGGGAACCCCGGGTAGGGCAGGGTGACGACGTCGAAGGACTCGAGCCGGCGGTCGACGTACACCCGGAAGCCGTCGGGCGTCTCGTCAACGCGCGCCCCGGCCGACGCGATCTTGTCGAGAACGATGTCGAGGTGGTGGGCCCGACCGCCCTCGACGAGCAGGTCGCCGCCGGCGATCGCCGCCGCGAAGGCCCAGGTACCCGCGACGATCCGGTCCGGAACGGTGGCGTGCTCGACCGGGTGCAGGCGGTCGACGCCCTCGACGGTGAGCGTGGAGCTGGAGATGCCGTCGATCTGCGCGCCCATCTCGACCAGCATCTCGCACAGGTCGGTGATCTCCGGCTCGCGTGCCACGTTGTCGATGACCGTGCGGCCAGGTGTCAGCACCGCGGCCATCAGCAGGTTCTCGGTCGCCCCGACGCTCGGGAAGTCCAGCCACAGGTTCGAGCCGCTGAGCCCACCCGGCGCCTCCGCGACGACGTACCCGTGCTCGATTCGTACCGCCGCGCCGAGCTCCTCGAGACCGGTCATGTGCATGTCCAGGCCACGAGAGCCGATGTTGTCCCCGCCTGGCAGCGCCACCTTGGCGCGTCCGCACCGCGCGACGAGGGGTCCGAGCACGCTGATCGACGCCCGCAGTCGACGCACCAGCTCGTAGGGCGCCTCGTGGGCGAGGTCCTCGGGTACGTCGATCGTGACCCGCCCTGCCAGGTCGTGCCGGACGTCGACCTGGCAACCGAGCCGCCCGAGGAGCTGCGCCATGACGGCGACGTCGAGGATGTCCGGCACGTTGGTCAGCACGGTCCGCCCGGGAGCGAGAAGGGCCGCGGCCATGAGCTTCAGCGCGCTGTTCTTCGCGCCCACGACACGGGCGGCGCCCTGGAGCGGGTTGGACAGTGGACCGGCCGAGCGAACCCTGAAGCCGTCCATCAACCCGCCTGCTCCTCGGTGTCGTAGGTGGTGCCTGTCGTGCTCACGGGCTGCAGCGCCGCGATCCAGCGGTCGAGGTCCCGCGCCCGGGTGAACCTCAGCACGCGCGGCCCATCGGGGTCGGCCTCCCAGGCGACGAGGCGCTCGTGCTTGCTCCTGAAGGACCGGAAGTGCCAGCGGATGATCGAGTCGTCGCCCACCATCGACCTCCACGTCTCGGTGTTGCCGTTGCAGATCGTCCGCTTGTCCACGACCCGAGCGAGGGTACGCCGGACGAGCCGCTGCAGTGAGAACCACCGAGGGTAGTCCAGACCGACGACGAGCTCCACGGCGGCGAGCGGCACGTCGAGCCACTGCCCGTAGGCGGTGTCGATCACCCAGGTGTCGCGTGCGCAGATCTCCTCGATGCGACGTCGCTGCTCCTCCGGGTCGACCGCCACCCAGTTCGGCTCCCAGGTCAGGTCGTCCACCGAGGTCCAGGGGATCCCGGTCGCCTCGCTGATCCGCTCTGCGGCGGTCGTCTTGCCCGATCCGGTGACGCCGTACACCATGATCCGGCGCGCTGCACCGAGGTGGCTTTCGAGGGAACTGGGTCGGTCGAGGTCATGCACCCGAAGAAGATACTGCGACTCATCCCACGTCACCGCATCTGCCGCCGAGGCAGGCCCCGCTCTAGGGTGAGGGCATGGTCAACCTCACCCGCATCTACACCCGTACCGGCGACGCAGGTCGGACCCGCCTCGGCGACATGAGCGAGACGTCGAAGAACGACCTCCGGCTCCACGCGTACGCCGACGTCGACGAGGCCAACGCCCACATCGGCGCTGCCATCGCGCTCGGCGGGCTGGACGAGGACGTGGTCAAGGTGCTCACCACGATCCAGAACGACCTGTTCGACGTCGGCGCCGACTTCTGCACGCCGATCGTGGAGAACCCCGAGTTCCCGCCGCTGCGGATCGAGCCGGAGTACGTCGACCGGCTCGAGGCCTGGTGCGACCACTACAACGAGGACCTCGAGAACCTCCGCTCGTTCATCCTCAACGGAGGTACGCCGGGCGCGGCACTGCTCCACGTCGCACGAACGGTCACGCGCCGAGCGGAGCGCGCCGCCTGGGCGGCCTTCGAGGAGCACGAGAAGTCGATGAACGTGCTCGCGATCAAGTACCTCAACCGCCTCAGCGACCTGCTGTTCATCCTCGCCCGGCACGCGAACCGGGAGCAGGGCGACGTGCTCTGGAAGCCCGGCGGCGAGCGCTGAGAGCGAGCGAAGCGAGCGGGTCAGCGTGAGCCGCCAATCGGCGCGGCGGCGAGCGCTGAGAGCGAGCGAAGCGAGCGGCTCAGCGGCGCACTGAGGGCGATCCGACTTCCCCAGCGTTGTGGACGGTTCCCAAGCGGTGTGCCGCTTGTGGACCGTCCATAACCCCGCGTTACAGCGGGTCGAGAAAGGGGTCTGTGGGAGCGGGTCAGCGGCGGCGGAGACGCTGACCGGGCGGGGCGGCCTCCAGCCAGGCGAGGAAACCGGTCAGGGCCGAGGGGCTCATCGCCACCTCGAGCGGGCCGGTCGGAGTCTTGCAGAGCGCGATGGTGTGGCCTGAGTACAGCGAGTAGGACTCCGCCCCCTCCGGCTCCCGGCGTCCGACGTACTCCAGGTCACTGCGCGAGAACCGCAGCTTGGGGCCCGGCGCGACGGAGAAGATCCGGAACCACTCCAGGACGTCGCCGTTGTAGCGGCCGACCCCGAGAACCCAGCCGCGCCCGGCCCTGGTGGACCGGACGCGGACGCTGAACTCGAAGGTGCCGCCGTCGCGGGAGATCCAGCGACGGCGGACGACCAGGATGAGGCCGTAGAAAAGGGCAAGCAGCAGCAGGACACCGACCGCGTCGAGCGGCCAAGCCCACCACGCCATCTATCCCCTCCGCACCCTCGACTCGTCCCCCGACGACACCTGCTACCGGGTCATGACCTCAGGATGCACGTTCGACGGCTCGGATTCGAGCCTCGGCGTGGCGAACCGCCTCCTCGGCCTCGGCCTCGCTGCTGTACTCACCGGCCGAGCGCGCGCGCTCGAGCTCGGCGCGAGCCTTCTCGAGGTCGATCTCGTGGGACATCTCGGCGTGCTCGGAGAGGATCGAGATCCGGTTGTTCGCCACCGACAGGAAGCCGGCGTCGACCGCGGCCATCCAGGTCTCGCCCTCGGCGGTCTGCACGTCGACGACGCCGTCCACCATCAGCGAGAGCATCGGGGCGTGGTGCGGCAGGATGCCGACGTCACCCTCGGTGGTGCGGGCGATCACCATCTTCGCCTCGCCTGACCACACGAGCCGGTCGGCTGCGACCAGCTCAACCTGAAGCAGGTCGTCACTCACGCGGACTCCTCATGTGTTGGGTTTCGGTTGTTGCTCTGGTCCTTGGTGATCCCGTCCCGCGAGGCCCGGTGTGTGCCACCGGTACCCCGCGGGACGGGGTCGCTTCATGAGAAGAACTCAGAGGTTCTTCTGGATCTCGGACCACTTGCGCTCGACGTCGTCGAGTCCACCGCACATGAAGAAGGCCTGCTCCGCGACGTGATCGTACTCCCCGTCGGCGATCTTCGTGAAGGCCTCGATCGTGTCCTCGATCGGCACGGTCGACCCCTCGATGCCGGTGAACTGCTTCGCCACGTAGGTGTTCTGCGACAGGAACCGCTGGATACGACGGGCCCGGGACACGATGATCTTGTCCTCTTCGGAGAGCTCGTCGACACCGAGGATCGCGATGATGTCCTGCAGCTCCTTGTTGCGCTGCAGGATCTGCTTGATCCGGATCGCGGTGTTGTAGTGGTCCTCACCGATGAACCGCGGGTCGAGGATCCGCGAGGTCGAGGTGAGGGGGTCCACCGCGGGGTAGATACCGAGCGAGGCGATCTCTCGCGAGAGCTCGGTGGTCGCGTCGAGGTGGGCGAAGGTCGTGGCCGGCGCCGGGTCGGTGTAGTCGTCGGCCGGCACGTAGATCGCCTGCATCGAGGTGATCGAGTGACCACGCGTCGAGGTGATCCGCTCCTGGAGCTGACCCATCTCGTCGGCGAGGTTCGGCTGGTAGCCCACCGCAGAGGGCATCCGGCCGAGCAGCGTGGAGACCTCGGAACCGGCCTGCGTGAAGCGGAAGATGTTGTCGATGAACAGCAGCACGTCCTGCTTCTGGACGTCACGGAAGTACTCCGCCATCGTCAGCGCGGAGAGCGCCACACGAAGACGCGTGCCCGGCGGCTCGTCCATCTGGCCGAACACCAGGGCGGTCTGCCCGATGACGCCGGCCTCCTCCATCTCCACGATCAGGTCGTTGCCCTCACGGGTGCGCTCGCCGACACCGGCGAACACGGACACACCACCGTGGTCCTTCGCGACACGGGCGATCATCTCCTGGATGAGCACCGTCTTGCCGACGCCCGCACCGCCGAACAGGCCGATCTTGCCGCCCTGGACGTACGGCGTGAGCAGGTCGATGACCTTGATGCCGGTCTGGAACATCTGGGTCTTCGACTCGAGCTGGTCGAACGCGGGCGCCTTGCGGTGGATGCCCCACCGCTCGTTCACCTCGAAGCGCTCGCCGTCCTTGAGGTTGAGCACGTCGCCGGTCGTGTTGAACACGTGGCCGAGGGTCTCGTCGCCGACCGGCACCGAGATCGGGCCGCCGGTGTCCTGCACCCGTGCCCCACGGACCAGGCCGTCGGTCGGCTTCAGCGAGATGGCGCGGACCATGCCGTCACCGATGTGCTGGGCCACCTCGAGCGGCAGGGTGAGGGTCTCCCCACCCAGCTCGTAGGCGACGGTCAGCATGTTGTAGATCTCGGGCATCGCGTCCGAGGGGAACTCGATGTCGACCACGGGGCCGATAACTCGCGCGATGCGACCAACCCCGCCGGCACCGTGCTCGGCGCCGCGCTCTTCAATCGTGGCAGTCATTTCTTTCACTCACTCCCGGCAGTCGCATCGGCAAGCGCGTTCACGCCACCGACGATCTCGCTGATTTCCTGGGTAATACCGGCCTGGCGGGCCTGGTTGGCAATACGGGTGTACTTCTTGATCAGCTCTTCGGCGTTGTCCGTCGCGGACTTCATCGCCCGCTGGCGGGCCGCGAGCTCGGAGGCAGCGGCCTGCAACAGGGCGAAGTAGATCCTGCTCTGAACGTAGCGCGGGAGCAGCCCATCGAGAACCTCTGCCGCGGACGGCTCGAACTCGTAGAGCGGGAGCACCTCTTCTGCAGGCGGCCGCTCCTCACCCTCGACGACCTCGAGCGGCAGCAGGCGGACCGCTGTGGGCTCCTGCACCAGCATCGACCTGAAGCGCGCGTAGACCACGTGCACCTCATCGACACCGGCGCCCTCGTCAGACGAGGCGGAGCCACCCTCAGGCGTCTCGGTGAGGAACGCCTCGATCAGCCGGTCGCCGATCTCCCGGGCCACGTCGTAGGTCGGCTGGTCCGAGAAACCGGTCCAGCTCTCCACGATCGGGCGCCGGCGGAAGCCGAAGTAGGCGACTCCCTTGCGGCCGGTGATGTAGGTGTCGACCTCCTTGCCCTCTCCCCGCAGCTTCTCGGCGAGGCGCTCGGCCTCCTTGAGGACGCTGGAGGAGTAGGCACCGGCCAGACCCCGGTCGCTGGTGACGATCAGGATCGCCGCACGGCGGGGGTTCTCGGGCTCGGTGGTGAGCGGGTGGTCGACGTTGGAGTACGTCGCCACCGCGGACACCGCTCGGGTGAGCTCACGGGCGTACGGCGCGGCCGCCTGGGCCCGCTGCTGCGCCTTGATGATGCGGGACGCAGCGATGAGCTCCATGGCGCGCGTGATCTTCTTGGTCGACTCGACCGACTTGATCCGGGCGCGGTACTCACGCAGCGAAACGGCCATGGTCAGCCCCGCTTCTGCTTGACGATCTGCTCCTGCTCGAGCTCTTCCTCGGGAAGCGCCTCGTGCTCCTCCTTGCCGGCCTTGATCGAGCCGCCTTCGGAGGTCTCGAACTGGTCGAGGAAGGAGTTGTACGCACCCTCGAGCGCGTGCGAGGTGTCGTCGGAGAAGTCGTTGGTCTCCCGGATGGTGTCCAGGATCCCCGCGTGCTCACGGCGCAGGTAGTCGAGGAACTCGCGCTCGAACCGCAGCACGTCCTCCGTCGGCACCTTGTCGAGACGCCCCGTGGTGCCGGTCCACAGCGAGACGGTCATCTCCGGGACCGGGTACGGCGAGTACTGCGGCTGACGAAGCAGGGCCATCAGACGCTGACCACGGTCGAGCTGCTGACGCGACGCGGCGTCGAGGTCGGAGGCGAACATCGCGAACGCCTCCATCGCGCGGAACTGCGCGAGGTCGACCTTGAGCGAACCCGTGACCTTCTTGATGGCCTTCGTCATCGCGGCGCCACCGACGCGGGACACCGAGATACCGACGTCGATCGCGGGACGCTGGTTCGCCGCGAACAGGTCGGACTGGAGGAAGATCTGGCCGTCGGTGATCGAGATGACGTTGGTCGGGATGTAGGCCGACACGTCGTTGGCCTTGGTCTCGATCAGCGGGAGCCCGGTCATCGAGCCGGCACCCAGCTCGTCGGACAGCTTCGCGCAGCGCTCGAGCAGCCGGCTGTGCAGGTAGAACACGTCACCGGGGTACGCCTCGCGGCCCGGCGGGCGACGCAGCAGCAGCGACACGGCGCGGTAGGCCTCGGCCTGCTTCGTCAGGTCGTCGAACACGATGAGGACGTGCTTGCCCTGGTACATCCAGTGCTGGCCGATGGCCGAGCCGGTGTAGGGAGCGAGGTACTTGAAGCCCGCGGAGTCAGACGCCGGCGAAGCGACGATCGTGGTGTACTCCAGCGCGCCGGCCTCCTCGAGCGCACCGCGCACGGCAGCGATCGTGGAGCCCTTCTGGCCGATCGCGACGTAGATGCAGCGAACCTGCTTCGACGGGTCGCCGGACTCCCAGTACTGCTTCTGGTTGATGATCGTGTCGAGCGCGATCGCGCTCTTGCCGGTGGCGCGGTCGCCGATGATCAGCTGACGCTGTCCACGCCCGATCGGGGTCATCGCGTCGATGGCCTTGATGCCGGTGGCGAGCGGCTCGTGCACCGACTTGCGCATCATCACGCCGGGAGCCTGGAGCTCCAGTGCGCGGCGCCCCTCGGTCTCGATCTCACCGAGGCCGTCGATCGGGGTGCCGAGCGGGTCGACCACGCGGCCGAGGTAACCCTCGCCGACGGGGACCGAGAGGATCTCACCGGTACGGCGGACGCTCTGGCCCTCCTCGATCCCCTCGAAGTCACCGAGGATGACGACACCGATCTCGCGGGTGTCGAGGTTCAGCGCGAGGCCGAGTGTGCCGTCCTCGAACTCGAGCAGCTCGTTGGCCATGGCCGAGGGCAGCCCGGTCACCCGAGCGATACCGTCACCGGCCTCGGCGACAGCGCCGACCTCTTCACGGCTTGCCGTCTCGGGCTTGTAGTCCGACACGAAGCGCTGCAGCGCGTCCCGGATCTCCTCCGGACGGATCGAAAGCTCCGTCATTTCTTGTCCCTGCTCTCTCGTCTTCTTCAGGTCTGGTGTGCGGTCCGGCTGTCTCAGCCGGCGAGGCGGCGGCGTGCTTCGTCGAGGCGGCTTGCCACGGTGCCGTCGATGACATCGTCACCGATCTCGACCTTGACGCCACCGACCACCTCGGGGTCGACGACGACGTTGAGGTGCACGGGCCGGTCGTACTGCCGGGCCAGCGCGCCTTGCAGACGCTGGCGCTCGCCGTCACCGAGCTCGCGGGCGACGCGGACCGTGGCCACGAGGCGGTGGCGGTTCTCCGCCGCGACCTTCTGGTACTCCTCGATCGCCACCGGCATGGTGCGGTGGCTGCTCACCAGGGCCTGCTTCGCCAGCCGGATGGTGGCATCGGTCGCACGGCCCTCGAGCAGGCTGCTGAGCAGGCTGTTCTTGTCCTCGACCGAGCGGGAGGGGTCCGAGAGCGCGTCACGCAGCTCGGGGTTCTCCGTGAGCAGACGCTCGAGGCCGAACAGCTGCTCCTCGAGCGCGTCGGCCTGGCCGGCCCGCTCTGCTCCCTTGACGACCGCGATGACCCCGAGCTGCTCGAGGGCGTCGCCGAGGTCACGTGTGGCCGCCCACCGCTGGGCGACGGCGCTGGCCACGAGGTCCATCGACGCCGGGTCGAGCTGGCCGCCGAGCAGGTTCCGCACGAAGTCGGACTTGGCGGCCGGCTGCAGCGACAGGTCCGTCGCCATACGCCGCAGGCTCGGCTCCTTGCGCAGGAGCGCCGACACCGCGAAGAGGTCGTCGGCGATCCTGGCTGCGTCCGAACCACTCTCGATGGCCGAGCCGAGCTGCTCGGTCAGCCTCTCGAGTGAGCCGGCTGAAGCGCCTCGCATCAGCCTGCCCCGTTCACAGACGTCGGCTCGGCCTCGAGGTCGGCCAGGAAGCGCTCGACCACGCGGCTCTGGCGTGCGTCGTCGTCGAGGGACTCACCGACGATGCGGCCCGCGAGAGAGGTGGCGAGGGTGCCGACCTCCGCACGCAGCGAGGTGACCGCCTGCTGGCGCTCGGCCTCGATCTGCGTGTGAGCGTGCTCGACGATGCGCGCGGCCTCGGTCTGCGCCTGCTGACGCATCTCGGCGATGATCGTCGCACCCTGCTCGCGAGCTTCCTCGCGGATCCGGGCAGCCTCGTGACGTGCCTCGCTGAGCTGCCGGTCGAGCTCAGCCAGCTTGGCGTCCGCCTCGGCCTGCTTGGTCTCGGCGGCGGCCAGGCCACCCTCGATCGCCTCGGTGCGCTCTGCGAACGTCTTCTCGAAGTTGGGGACGACCCACTTCTTGACGGCGAGGTAGAGCAGCCCGAAGACGACCAGCGAGAGGACGATCTCCACCGGGTGCGGGATGAGGGGGTTCAGCTTCTCCTCAGCCGCGAGGGTGATCGAGTTCATGGGCGTGGTCCTTCGTCAGTGCTTGTGGGTGGGATCAGAGCACGAACGCGAGGGCGATACCGATGATGGCGAGCGCCTCGGCGAGAGCGAAGCCCAGGATCGCGATCGTCTGGAGGCGAGCCTGCGCCTCGGGCTGACGCGCGACACCGTTGATGTAGGCGGCGAAGATGAGGCCGATACCCACACCGGGGCCGACGGCTGCCAGGCCGTAGCCGATCATGTTCAGGTTGCCGGTCACAATGATTCCTTTCGGTTATTTCTACGGTCGCCCGGGATCGAGCGGACTCTCAGTGCTCTTCTGCGAGAGCACCGGAGATGTACATGGCGTTGAGCAGGACGAAGACGTAGGCCTGCAGGAACTGGATCAGGATCTCCAGGAAGCTGATCGCGATGAACAGCAGCCAGGCGAGGATGCCGACCGGCTTGACCAGGGTGCTGCCGTGGATCAGGAGGTACTCACCGCCGAGGGCGAAGAGGATGAGCAGCAGGTGGCCCGCGAGCATGTTGGCGAACAGACGGAGGGCCAGCGTGACCGGCCGGACCAGGATGTTCGACATGAACTCGAGCGGGACGAGCAGGAGCAGGAGCGGACCCTTGATGCCGGCCGGGACAGTCTGCAGCTTCATGTAGCCGCCGAAGCCGTGCTTCTGGATGCCCACCGCGTTGTAGAGGACCCAGCTCAGCCCGGCCAGGGCGTAGACCATGCCGGCCCGCGAGAACGTCGGGAACTGGATGAACGGGACGGTGGCGAGGATGTTGTTCAGCAGGATGAAGAAGAACAGCGCGAACAGGTACGGCACGAAGCGCATGAAGTCATGGCTGCCGATGATGTCGCGGCCGATGGTGTTCCGGGTGAAGCCGTAGCCGGCCTCCGCGACGTACTGCAGCTTGCCGGGGACCATCGCGCGCTTCTTGGCGGCGGCGTAGAAGAACCAGAACACCAGGACCGCTGCGAGCACCAGCTGGAGCATCGGCTTGGTGACGCCGGCGTACATCGTCTGGCCGAGGAACTCGAAGGTGTTGTCCGGCCCCACCGGGGGAAGGTTGAAGTCACCCGGACCCGGAGGAGTGAACCCCTCCGCGGACGGACCGAGAGCGGCCAGGCGGCTGAGAGCGAGACTCACGTGTTCTCCTGCACTAGTTCTTCTCCTGCTTCGACTGCTGGTCGTGGGTCCGGTTGAACCGGGCAAAAGTCATGTACAGCCCGAGCCCGGCACCGACGAGGATCCCGACGGCCACCAGGAAAGTCGTCCCGAGCCACCGGTCCGCGAGCCACCCTAGAAACCCGTAGACCATGACGCCCGAGACGAGATAGCCGAAGGCATGCCACGGATCGCCTTTGGGGGATTCGTGATCGGAAGCAGAGCTGGGATTCTGCTGATTCATCGCGCACCGGACAATAGCAGTCACCGCAGGTCATCGGACACTCGCCTCCTCCCCCTGAGAAGGCAGGTCGTAGAGGGGCAGACGGACCTTGGTGGAGGCCACCACGAGGGCCGCTGTCCAGGCGAGAGTGCACGCGATCACGGCTGCTGAGAGCCATCTCGGGTCGACCGCTGCGTCGAGCGTTCCCCGGCTCTTCAGGACCGCGTAGACGAGGCCGACGACCACGACCTGGAGCGTGTACGTGAGCAGCGCCACGAACAACGAGGCGGCCGGCGCGACGGTCGCGACGACACCGAGAGCGATCGCTCCGAAGGCGAAGACGGCGCACACCATGACAGTGCCGATGGCGACGCCGGCGGCGCCCGGGGACCCGGTCGTCGCAGCCGCGGCGAGGTAGAGGACGAGGCCGACGAGACCTGCGACCGACAGCGGACCGAGCACGAGTCGACCTCGGCGTGGTGTCGGCTGGGCGGTCGTCATGAGGCGGCCGTTCTGTCGTCCGGTACGGGCTCGAATCAGGTGCTCCGGAGGGATTCAGGATCCTCTCAGGAACGCTTGTGAAAACTAGCACAAAGTCCTGATCGCGAGGAAATCCGCTGTCTAGAGTCCGGGCGGTGGGACGCCTCGCCGGTGCAGCCGCGGCAGGAAGAACGTGAGGGCCACGGTGAGCACCACCCACCCGACGAGGACAGCCGTGGTCACCGGGCCGGAGTACAGGCTGGCCAGCACGCCACCGAAGGCGATGAGGCCCGCCCACAGCCACATGATCAGCACCGCGCGCCGGTGGGAGTGACCGATCTCGAGCAGGCGGTGGTGGAGGTGCTGCTTGTCGGGCGCGAACGGCGATCGACCGGCGCGGGTCCGGCGTACGACGGCCAGCACCAGGTCCACGAACGGGACGATCAGGATCGAGATCGGCAGGACGATCGGGAGCAGCGTGGGCAGCAGGCTGGCCTCGCTCCCCCCGGCCCCCTGTCGCAGGTCGACCGAGGCGAACTGCCCGGTCAGCGTCAGCGCCGACCCGGCGAGGACGAGCCCGATCAGCATGGAGCCGGAGTCGCCCATGAAGATCCGGGCCGGGAAGAAGTTGTGCGGGAGGAATCCTGCGCAGGCTCCGCCGAGCGCCGCGGTCAGCAGGGCCGCCGAGATCGCCAGCGTCTCGCCGTTGGCGTCGGCGAGCTTGTAGGAGAAGGCGAAGAACGCGACCGCCCCGATCCCGACGACACCCGCGGCGAGACCGTCGAGGCCGTCGACGAAGTTGACCGCGTTCACGGTGGCGACGACGAGCACGACGCTGGCGAGAGCCGCCTGGGTGGTGTCGAGGGCGAACTGGGTGCCACCAGGCAGCTGGATCGAGTAGAACTGCACCTCGAAGAAGACCAGGAAGCCCGCGGCGAGCAGCTGGCCGCCGAACTTGGTGAGCGCGTCGAGCTCGAGCAGGTCGTCGAGGACACCCACCGCACAGATCAGGGCTCCACCCACGAGCACCACGCCCGCGTCGCGGAAGATCTTCTCGTCGCTGAGCGAGAGGAACGGCAGCTGCCGGGCAACGGCGTAGCCGGCCGCCAGGCCACCCAGCATCGCGACCCCTCCGAAGTACGGGATCGGGATCGCATGCACGTCGCGGTCGCGGACCTTCGCCACGGCACCGGTCCGGAGCGCGACCTCGCGGGCGACCACCCCCAACAGGTAGGTGACCACGGCGGCGACGAGGAAGACGGTGAGGTACTCACGCACGGCCGGACGCTACCCCCGGCCCTCGGTGTCGCTCGTGTCCCCGCCTCGTGTCCCCGTCTTGGACCCCGTCCTCGGCCCCGTCCTCGACGCGTACGCCGAGCGGCGCGACGACCTCGTCGAGGCGCTCGACCGGGATCGCCCCCAGTCGGAGCAGCCGCGGTCTGTCCTCCGTGGCGTCCACGATCGTCGAGGGCACGGACCCGGGAGTGGGCCCGCCGTCGAGCAGCACCTCCACGGCGTCGCCCAGCATCGCCTCCGCCTCGTCGGCATCGGTGGCGGCGTCCTTCCCGGTGAGGTTCGCGCTGCTGACGGCGAGCGGCCCGGTGCGCGCGAGGACCTCGAGGGCCACGGGATGGTCCGGCATCCGCACCGCGACCGTGCCCCTGGTGTCGCCGAGGTCCCACTGGAGCGAGGGCTGCTGGCGGCACACGATCGTGAGCGGTCCCGGCCACAGCTCCTCGATGAGGGCCCGGGCGTACGACGGGACGCCGACGGCCAGTGCGTCGAGGGTGGTCGCCGCCGACACGAGGACCGGCGGAGGCATGTCGCGCCCCCGGCCCTTGGCGGCGAGGAGCCGGCGCACAGAGGCGGGGTCGAAGGCGTCGGCGCCGACGCCGTACACGGTGTCGGTGGGGAAGACCACGAGCTGGCCCCGCTGGACCGCGAGGGCCGCGGCGGCGATGCCTTCCTCGCGCTCGATGTCGTCGTTCGTGTCGAACCGGTTGCTCACCCGGCTCATCGTGCCAGTCGTGCCGTCACGAAGCGCGGGCGACCTGCCAGGTCCGGGTTGTCGCGTACGTCGGACCAGCGTCCCGTCCTGGCGAACACGCCGGGAGCCGACTCGGCCTGCACCTCGGCGTGCTCGGCTCCCACCACTCCCCCGGGACGCAGCAGCCGCGCGGCGACCTGCTCGAGCACCCGCATCGCGTCGAGGCCGTCCTGCCCCGACCACAGGGCGAGGGAGGGATCGTGGTCCCGGGCCTCGGCCTCGACGGACTCGTAGGCCTCCAGCGGGATGTAGGGCGGGTTGCACACGACCACGTCGACGGTGCCGTCGAGGTCGCCGAAGGCGTCGGCCATGTCCCCCTGGCGCAGGTCGACGCCGCTGCCAGCGAGGTTCCGGGTCGCCCAGGCGTACGCCGACTCGTCGAGCTCGACGGCGTGCACGTCGGCCTCGGGCACCTCGGTGGCAAGGGCCAGGGCCATCGCCCCCGAACCGGTGCACAGGTCGACGACGACGGGCTCGCGCCCTGCGCCGACCACCTCCCGGGCCCGATCCACGCCCCAGCCGGCGAGGGACTCGGTCTCCGGGCGGGGGACGAACACCCCGGGGCCGACCGCCACGTCGACGTACCGGAACGCCGCCGTCCCGAGGAGGTGCTGGAGCGGCTCGCGCGCCTCCCGCCGGACGACGAGGTCCTCGAAGGTGCGCGCCTGCGCCTCGTCGACCTCGGTGACGAGCGGCAGCTGGGCGCGCGTGGTGCCCAACACGTGAGCGAGGAGCTCGCGAGCGTCGTACTCCGGTGAGGCCACCCCGGCTGCCTCGAGCCGGCGGACCGCCCCGGCGACGAGCTCGCGGACCGTCATCAGGACTCGAGTGCCTCGAGGCGCCCGGCGAGGTCGGCCTGGACGCAGGAGTCGATCACCGGCTGGAGGTCTCCGTCCAGGACTGCGTCGAGGTTGTAGGACTTGTAGCCGGTGCGGTGGTCGGAGATCCGGTTCTCCGGGAAGTTGTAGGTGCGGATCCGCTCAGAGCGGTCCACCGTGCGCACCTGGGACCGGCGGGCGTCCGACGCCTCGGCGTTCGCCGCCTCCTCTGCCGCGGCGAGGAGCCGGGCGCGGAGGATGCGCATGGCCTGCTCCTTGTTCTGGAGCTGGCTCTTCTCGTTCTGGCAGGAGGCCACGATGCCGGTGGGCACGTGGGTGATCCGCACCGCGGAGTCCGTGGTGTTCACGCTCTGGCCACCGGGACCGGAGGAGCGGTAGACGTCGATGCGAAGGTCCTTGTCCTCGATCGTGACGTCGACCTGCTCGGCCTCGGGCATCACGAGGACGCCGGCCGCGGAGGTGTGGACTCGGCCCTGGCTCTCGGTGACCGGCACCCGCTGCACACGGTGCACGCCGCCCTCGAACTTCAGCAACGCGTAGGGAGCCTCCCCGGGCTCCGGTGTGCCCTTGGCCTTCACCGCGACGGTCACGGACTTGTAGCCGCCCAGGTCGGACTCCGTGGCGTCGATCGCCTCGACCTTCCAGCCGCGTCGCTCGGCGTAGCGGGTGTACATCCGCAGCAGGTCGCCTGCGAACAGTGCGGACTCCTCACCGCCCTCCCCCGACTTGATCTCGAGGATGGCGTCCTTGGAGTCGCTGGCGTCGCGCGGCACGAGCAGGTGGCGCAGGCGCTCCTCGGCGACCTCACGGCGGGCGGCCAGGGCCTCGGCCTCCTCCGCGAAGGAGTGGTCCTCCGCGGCGAGCTCGCGCGCGGCCTCGATGTCGTCACCGAGCCCCTGCCACTCACGGTAGGCACGGACGATCGCGCTGAGCTCGGCGTACCGCTGGTTCAGCTTCTTGGCGAGCCCCTGGTCGGAGTGGATGCTGGGGTCGGCAAGACGGTGCTCGAGCTCGGCGTGCTCCTCGACCAGGCCGTCAACGGCTTCGAACATGCAGACCCTCGGATCTTCGTTACTCGGACGTCATACGTTCTCGCATGACCTTCTGGGACGAGCCCTTCGACAGGCTCGGGACAAGCAAAGCGCCGGCCCACGCGAGATGCGGGGACCGGCGCTCGACGCTTGCTACTTCTTGGCAGCGGCCTTCTTGGCGTAGCGAGCCTCGAAGCGGGCGACGCGGCCGCCGGTGTCGAGGATCTTCTGCTTGCCGGTGTAGAACGGGTGGCACTGCGAGCAGACGTCGGCGTGGATCGTGCCGCTCTTGGCGGTGCTCCGCGTCGTGAACGTGTTGCCGCACGTGCAGGTCACCTGGGTCTCGGTGTACTCCGGGTGGATGTCCTTCTTCATGGCTTCCTCTCGAGGTTGTCGGTCGCCGGGTCGTGCCACAGCGGTTTGGGGCACGTGAACCGGAACCAGCGCTCAATTGTGCCAAACAACCAGCGGCCGGTGGTAATTCCCCGGTCCGGCCGGGTCCGGGTCAGTCCAGGCCGACCGTTGAGTCGCGACGTACGACGCCGAACATGAGCACCGACGCGAGCGCGGTGACCGCGACCATGACCATCGCCATGGGTGCCGGGGACGTGGACCCGAACAGCCCCACCAGCGGCGCCACCAGCGCGCCGACCCCGAACTGGACCGCCCCGAGCATGGCCGCGGCCGTACCGGCGGCCTCACCGTGACGCGTCAGAGCGAGGGCCGGGGTGTTGGGCAGCGAGAGACCGACGGACGCGACGACCACCCCGAGCGGCACGAGTACGGCGACCAGGCCCCCGACCCCGGTGAGGCCCACCACCGTGAGGACGGAGGCCGCGACCAGGCCGGTCAGCATCGCCCCCGAGAGGACGTTGACCACCCCGAACCGGCGGATCATCAGCGGGTTGAGCTGCGAGGCCACGGTCAGGCCGGCGGCGTTCAGCCCGAACACCAGCCCGAAGGTGACCTCGTCGAGGCCGTAGCCGTCCTGGAGGACGAACGAGGAGCCGGAGACGTAGGCGAACATCGCCGACATCATCAGCCCGCCGATGAACACCAGAGCCAGGAACGAGGTGTCCCCGATCAGCATGCGGTACGTGCCCAGCGTGGCGGCCGGGTTCGCCGGTCGGCGGCGTTCCACGGGAAGGGTCTCGCGCAGGCCGAGCACGGCCACGAGCGTGAGGACGAGCGCGATCCCGGCCAGCACGGCGAAGATCCCACGCCAGGAGGTCCACGACAGGATCACCCCGCCGATGGACGGCGCCAGGATCGGTGCGAGCCCGACCACGAGCATGAGCCGGGACATCAGCCTCGCCACGGCGTAGCCCGAGAACAGGTCCCGCACGATCGCCATGGCCACCACGGAGATCGCGGCCCCGGCGAAGCCCTGGAGCACGCGCACGGAGGCGAGCAGGTAGATGCTCGGCGCCAACGCCGCCAGCACGGAGGCGACGGCATGGGCGACCAGCCCCACCAGAAGCGGCCGCTTGCGACCGAAGGCGTCGGAGAGCGGCCCGATGACCAGCTGCCCGAAGGCCAGCCCGCCGAGCATGCCGGTGAGCGTGAGCTGGGTGGCCGAGTCGGAGGCGTGAAGCTCCGCCGAGAGGGACGGGAACGCCGGGAGGTACATGTCGATCGTCAGCGGCCCGAGCGCGATCAGCGCCCCGAGGACCACCACGAGCTGCAGGTAGCGCCTGCCTGTCGGCGAGGGTGACGCGGTGGAGGTCGAAGGGGAGAGACGGGCCCCGGCTGCGGGCGTGCTGTGCGTCTCGACAGGTCCTGGGCTCACCCCTGGGTAATCCCTGCTTCGTCCTGGATATTCCAGGTCTGCGTCGCTGCGGCGGGGATCACGAGGCGCACCGTGGTGCCCTCGCCCTCCGTCGACTCGATCTCGAGCCGGCCGGCGTGGTTGTCGGCGATGGTCTGCACGATGCGCAGGCCGAGCCCGGTGCCGGTGATCTCGGCCTCAACTGCGTTGGACCCCCGGAAGAAGCGGGTGCCGAGGGTCGGGAGCTCGCCGGCCGGGATGCCGATGCCATGGTCGACCACAGCGACGACCGCTCTCCCGTCGACCTCCGTGAGCCGGACCAGCACCTGTCCGCCCGGCTGGCTGAACTTGATCGCGTTCATGACCAGGTTGAGCAGGGCCCTCGACAGCTGCCCGGAGTCCCCGAACACGAGCACGGGGTGGCCAGGGTTGGACTCGCGGACGGTCACTTCGGCGCGGGCGGCGATCTCGGCGACGTCATGGGCCACGTCGGAGGTCAGGTGGCTGAGGTCCAGCACGTCGAAGGAGGTCCGGAACGCGTCGGACTCCACCTGCGACAGCGTCAGCAGGTCCTCGATGAGGTTCCGCAGGCGGTCGACGTTGCGCTTGACGACACCGAGCATGCCCTTCTGCTGGGGGGTCAGCTCGGGTGCGAACCCGTCCTCGAGCAGCTCCATGTAGCCCGAGATGCTGGTCAGTGGTGTGCGGAGCTCGTGGGAGACGGTCGAGACGAACTCGTCCTTGGCCCGGTCGAGCTGCCTGAGCCGGCTGACGACTTGTTCCTCCATCTCGCGGGAGCGCTGGTTCTCCTCCGCCAGGGTGTTCAAGGCGCTGGCGACCCGCCGGATCTCCCGAGGACCGTCGGTGGAGACCCGGGCCGCGAGGTCACCCGAGGCGAGCCGTTCCACGCCGGTCTCCATGTCGCGCAGCGGTCCGCTGACGCGGCGGACCACGGAACGACCCAGCAGCGCCGTCACGAGGACGCCGAGCAGGGATGCGAGCGCCACGAAGAGGATCACGTCGTTCGCCCGCGCCCGCGCCTCGGCCCCGCGGGCCTCGATCTCGGCGTTGACCTCGTAGGACAGGGCGTCGTTGAGCTCGGCGAACCGGTCGTAGGCGACCTGCCCGTCGAGCAGGTAGGCCGCAGGCACGGGTCCCGGCTCCCGACGTGCCAGCCCGTCCGCGAAGGAGAGCCAGGACTCCGCGGCGGCACTCTGCCTGCCCACGGACTCGATCAGCGGGTCCTCGACCGTCATCATCGACTCGAGCCGGGTCAGCTCGGCACGAGCGTCGCCGACCGCCTCGTGGTACCTGTGCAGGAACTGCGGGTCGCCGGTCAGCGCCCACCCTCTGGCGCTCGACTGTGCCCCGCTCATGTCGTCGCGCAGCGCGATGTTGCTGTACGCCGAGGGGCGGAGGTCGTCCACGAGTACGTCGACGTCCTCGGTCAGCGACGTGACGCCGATCGCCCCGGCGGCGGCAACCACCGAGACGAGCAGGACCATGCCGAGCAGCAGCAGGGTCACCCGGTCGCGGACGCTGTCCACGGCCTTCATGGGTTGGTCACCCAGCGCTCCGCTGCAGCACCGCCGCGACCCGGGAGGCCAGCTCGCGTGGGCTGAACGGCTTCACGACGTAGTCGTCGGCGCCGACGTTGAACCCGTGCTCGATGTCGGCCTCCTGCGCCCTTGCGGTCAGCAGGATCACGGGGATACCGGCCAGGTCGGGATCCGCCCGCAGCTCCCGGCACGCGTCGAAGCCGCTCATCCCCGGCATCATCACGTCGAGCACCGCCAGGTCGGGAAGCTGGTCCCGACAGGCCTCGACCGCGGCCGCGCCGTCACCGACGGGCACGACCTCGTGGCCGGACTGCTCGAGCTTGAAGACCACGAGGTCGCGGATGTCTGCGTCGTCATCGGCGACGACGATCTTGGCCATGGGAACCCCGAGTGCGAGAAGTGTCTGTTTTGTCCGAGTAGCCCTAAGAGGATACCGACGCAGCAGAGCCGGGCGGGGCAAAACGCGACGGGCGGGACCTGTCCGGTCCCGCCCGTCGGCTGTCTTACGCGATGCGGCTCAGTCGCTGTCGCGCCCGTTGCCCGCCATCGGCGTCGTCTTCTGCACCTGCATGAGGAACTCGATGTTGCTCTGCGTCTTCTTGAGCCGCTCGAGCAGCAGCTCGAGGGCCTGCTGGCCGTCGAGTCCGGAGAGCACCCGGCGCAGCTTCCAGACGATCGAGAGCTCCTCCTTGCTCATCAGGAGCTCCTCGCGACGCGTCCCGGACGCGTCGACGTCGATGGCCGGGAAGATCCGCTTGTCCGCGAACTCGCGACGCAGGCGGAGCTCCATGTTGCCGGTGCCCTTGAACTCCTCGAAGATCACCTCGTCCATCTTCGAGCCGGTCTCGATCAGCGCGGTGGCGAGGATCGTGAGCGACCCGCCGTCCTCGATGTTGCGGGCCGCGCCGAAGAATCGCTTGGGCGGGTACAACGCCGAGGAGTCGACACCGCCGGACAGGATCCGGCCGCTCGCCGGGGCGGCGAGGTTGTAGGCGCGTCCGAGGCGGGTGATCGAGTCGAGCAGCACGACCACGTCGTGTCCGAGCTCGACCAGGCGCTTGGCGCGCTCGATCGCGAGCTCGGCGACGGTCGTGTGGTCGGTCGCCGGCCGGTCGAAGGTCGAGGCGATGACCTCGCCCTTCACCGTGCGCTGCATGTCGGTGACCTCCTCCGGACGCTCGTCCACGAGGACGACCATCAGGTGGGTCTCCGGATTGTTCGTGGTGATCGCGTTGGCGATCGCCTGCAGCACCATCGTCTTGCCGGCCTTCGGCGGCGAGACGATCAGACCGCGCTGCCCCTTGCCGATCGGAGCCACGATGTCGATCACACGCGTGATCAGGACGTTGGACTCGGTCTCGAGGCGGAGCCGGTCGGCGGCGTAGAGCGGCGTCAGCTTGGAGAACTCCACGCGCTTCTTCGCCGACTCCACGTCGCCGCCGTTGATGGTGTCGAGGCGGACGAGCGGGTTGAACTTCTCCTTGCGGTCGCCCTCCTGGGGCTGGCGCACGAGACCGGTGATCGCGTCGCCCTTGCGGAGGCCGTACTTGCGGACCATCGACAGCGACACGTACACGTCGTTGGGCCCGGGCAGGTAGCCGCTGGTCCGGACGAACGCGTAGTTGTCGAGCACGTCGAGGATGCCGGCCGCGGGGACGAGGACGTCGTCCTCGGTGATCTGCGGCTCCGCCTCTTCCCGGCGCGGGGCACGGCCCCCACCGTCGCGGTTCCGGTCCCGGTCACGGCCCCGGCGGCGACGGTTGCGGCCACGGCCACCGTCACGGTCGTCGTTCCGGTTGTCGCGGTCGCGGTTGTCGTTCCGGTTGTCCCGGTCGCCACGGTTGTCGTTCCGGTTGTCCCGGTCGCCACGGTTGTCGTTCCGGTCGCGGTCACCGCGGTTGTCGTTCCGGTCGCGGTCACCGCGGTTGTCGTTCCGGTTGTCCCGGTCAGGGTTCTCGTTGCGGCCCTGGTTGCCACCGCGGTTCTCGCCGCGGTCGCTTCCCTGGTCGCCGCGGTTGTCCCCGCGGTTGTCCCCGCGGTCGCCACCCTGGCTGTCGCGGTCCGCGCGGTTGTCGCCACGCTGGTCCCCGCGGTTGTCCCCGCGGTCGCCACCCTGGCTGCCGCGGTCCGCGCGGTTGTCGCCGCGCTGGTCGCCGCGCTGGTCGCGGCCCTGGTCCCGGTCCTTGTCAGCGGCCTGGCCGCCCGCGGGCTCGCCACGGCTCTCACCGCGGTCGTCGCCCTCGTCACGCCGCCGGCTGGGCGCCTGCTCGCCGCGCGGCTGCTCCGCGCGGGCCTGCTCCTGCTGCGGCTGGGACTCGGCGGCCGCTGCCTTCGACTTGCGGGCGCCGGCGGGGGCCCCGCCCTCGTCACCCGTCGGGATGCTGGGCTGGCCGCCCGACTGCGCGGCCTTGATCGCGTCGATCAGCTGACTCTTGCGCATGGCGCCGACGCCCTTGATGCCAAGACCGGCCGCTACCTGCTTGAGCTCGGGAAGCAGCATGCCGCTCAGCCCGCTGCCAGAACGGCGCTTGGGGGCGGCTTCGGTTGTTTCCGTCACGTGAGGTCCTTCCCACGTTCGGGGCCTACTCGGTTAGATCCGGTGGCCGATATCTGTTGTGGATGTTCCTGCGCCCGTGTCCGAGGGCATGGGTCGCAGAGGACCTGCATGCTCCGGGACAGAGATAACAAGGAAGAGATGCGTCACCGACGGACCAGCTCATCGAGTGCCACCGAGCTGATCATGTGGCGCATTTGAAGCCTAGCACCATCGAAGGTGCGTGGCGGCTCATGTGTCAGAACGCGGGCGAGTCCCGCAATGTTCCGCGAGGGCCTCAGGACCCTCCGGCCACCTGGGCGCCGGACGCGTCGACGGCCAGGCTCTTCGTCTCCCAGCCTGCCGGCCCCCTCCGCCGTACTTCCTCGCGGGTGGACGCGTCGACGAAGGCGAGCACCGACGGGCCCGCACCGGAGAGGACGGCAGGAATCC
The DNA here is from genome assembly GCA_963721165.1 of uncultured Actinomycetota bacterium. Taxonomy (GTDB): domain Bacteria; phylum Actinomycetota; class Actinomycetes; order Propionibacteriales; family Nocardioidaceae; genus Nocardioides_C. Next base: position 380,275 of record CAVRIE010000005.1, read on the forward strand.
CGTCGGCCCGCAGGTCACGGATCAGGCGCAGGCTCTCGGGCATCGCCGGCTCGCGGTAGCACTGGTGCAGGTAGTCCTCGGTGGCCGCCAGCAGCAGCTCCGGGCGCCCGCTCAGCGCGACCACGAGCAAGGCGGCGCGGGCTGCGTCGGCCGCGGCCGCCGCATGGGGGACCGCGTCGGGCAGCAGTCCGCGGGCGAACGACGTGTGGAGCGGCTCCGGCGGGACGAAGACCACGGCACTGACCCGTGGGTCGACCGCGACCGTGGTGGCCTGGAACCGGTCCCCGGCCGACAGCGCGATGGTGAAGCCGCCGTAGAAAGCGGGCGCGACGTTGTCCGGGTGGCCCTCCATCCGCGCCGCGAGCGCGAAGACGGCGTCGTCGTCCATCAGCAGCCGCCCGCCGGCGACCAGACCCCGGGCCAGACAGATGCCGCCGACGATCGCGGCAGAGGAGGACCCGAGTCCCCGGCTGTGCGGGATCCGGTTCTCGCAGTGCAGGCGGATGCCGGGCACCTCGCAGCGCATCTCGGCGAACGCCGCGCACATCGCGCGGTAGACGAGGTGCGACTCGTCGAGCGACACGTCGTCCTCTCCCATGCCGCTGACCGTGAGCTGCACGCCGGTCTCCTCGCGCACCTCGCCGGTGAGGACGTCGCGCAGTCCGAGCGCGATGCCGAGCGAGTCGTAGCCCGGTCCGAGGTTGGCACTCGTCGCGGGCACCGACACCTCGACGGGGCCCGTCACGAAGGTCGGCATCGTCAGTGCAGCCCGGCTGCCTCTGCGGCGGCGTCGACGTCAGGCTCGACGACGGTGTCGACGAGGTCGGTGAACGTCGAGAGCGCGGTGTCGATGTCCTTGAGCCCGTGGCCGGTGACCGTGACCACGATGGTCTTCCCGGCGAAGCTCTCCCCCGCTGCGAGGTCCTGGAGGATGCCCGCGACCCCTGCGGCTGAGGCGGGCTCGACGAAGACTCCGTCCTCCTGCGCGAGCTGTCGCTGGGCGGCGAGGATCTCCTCGTCGGTCACCGCGCGAAACCGCCCGCCGGAGTGCGTGGCGGCGTCGACGGCGAGCTGCCACGAGGCCGGGTTGCCGATCCGGATCGCCGAGGCGACCGTCTCAGGGTCGCTCACCGGCGCGCCGTGGACGAACGGGGCCGCGCCCGCGGCCTGCCAGCCCAGCATCTGCGGCTTGCGGGTGCTCATGCCGGCCTTCTCGTACTCGACGTAGCCCTTCCAGTACGCCGAGATGTTGCCGGCGTTGCCGACCGGCAGCACGTGTACGTCGGGTGCGTCACCGAGGAAGTCGACGACCTCGAAGGCGGCGGTCTTCTGGCCCTCGATCCGCATCGGGTTCACGGAGTTCACGAGGGCCACCGGATAGGTCTCGGCGAGCTCCCGGCAGATCCGGAGGCAGTCGTCGAAGTTGCCCTCGACCTGGATCACCTGGGCGCCGTGGACGATCGCCTGGGCGAGCTTCCCGGCGGCGATCTTGCCCTGAGGGATCAGCACGAGCGGCTTCACGCGGGCCCGGGCGGCGTAGGCCGCCATCGAGGCGGAGGTGTTCCCGGTGGACGCGCAGACCACCGCCTCCGCCCCCTGGCCCACGGCGACCGAGAGCGCGACGGTCATGCCGCGGTCCTTGAAGGAGCCCGTGGGGTTGTTCCCCTCGACCTTGAGCCAGACCTCCGCCTTGGTGAGCTCGGAGAGCCAGCGGCTGTCGACGAGCGGGGTGCCTCCCTCGCGCAGGGTGAACGTGGGGGTGCCGTCCGGGACGTTGAGCCAGGCGCCGTACTCCTCCATGACCCCACGCCACTGGTGGGCGGTCGGCGTGCTCATTCGCTCTCACCCTCGACTCTCATGATCGACGACAGGTCGTGCACGTACTCCTTCTCGCGCAGCGCCTCCACGGTCGCCGCGAGCGCGGCGTCGGAGGCCCGGTGCGAGACGACGACGAGCTGCGCGTCGTCGCCGTGCCCTTCCTGGCGAACCGTCTGCAGCGACACCCCGTGCTCGGCGAAGACTTGCGCGATCTGGGCCAGGACGCCGGTCTTGTCGTCGACGTCGATGGCGACGTGGTAGCGAGTCCCGGTGCTGCCCATCGGGAGCACCTCGCACTGCGCGTAGGAGGACTCGCCGGCTCCGCGGACGTCGTTGAGCCGGTTGCGGGCGACCGTCACGAGGTCGCCGAGCACCGCGCTCGCCGTGGGCGCACCGCCTGCGCCGGGGCCGTAGAACATCAGCTGCCCCGCGGCCTCGCTCTCCACGAACACCGCGTTGTAGGCCTCGCGGACGCTCGCCAGCGGGTGGCTCCTCGGGATCATGGCGGGGTGCACGCGGGCCGACACGGCGGGGCCGTCGTGGCCCTCGGTCAGCTCGCAGATGGCCAGGAGCTTCACGACGCTGCCCATCTCGCGGGCCGAGGCGACGTCGGCGGCCGTCACGTCGGAGATGCCCTCGCGGTAGACGTCCGAGGCGGTGACCCGGGTGTGGAAGGCGAGGCTCGCCAGGATCGCGGCCTTGGCGGCGGCATCGAACCCCTCGACATCGGCGGTGGGGTCGGCCTCGGCGTACCCGAGCTCCTGGGCCTCCTCGAGCGCCTCGCTGAAGCCGGCGCCGGAGGAGTCCATCTTGTCGAGGATGAAGTTCGTCGTGCCGTTGACGATGCCGAGCACCCGGCGCACCTTGTCACCCGCCAGCGACTCGCGCAGTGGTCGGAGGATCGGGATCGCGCCCGCAACGGCCGCCTCGTAGTAGAGGTCGCGGCCCGCCTTCTCGGCCGCCGCGAACAGCGTGCTGCCGTCCTCGGCGAGCAGCGCCTTGTTGGCGGTCACCACCGAGGCGCCGTTCTCCAGCGCCGTGAGGATCAGCGACCGGGCGGGCTCGATGCCGCCGATCACCTCGACGACGAGGTCGAGGTCCCCGCGGGACACCAGCCCCGCCGCGTCGGTCGTGAGGAGCTCGGTGGGCACCTCCGCGTCACGCTGCAGCTCGGGCCGGCGTACGGCGACGCCGACCAGCTCGATCGGGGCGCCGACCCGGGCGGTCAGGTCGTCTGCCTGCTCGCGGAGCAACCGGACCACCTGGCTGCCGACCGAACCGCACCCGAGCAGGGCGAGCTTGAGCGGCGGGCGCACAGGATCCTCGTTCGTCTGGCCGTCCATGGCGTTCATCTTGGGTCATCCCCTCGGTCTTCGGCCGACTGAGCCGGGCCCGTCCACCTCCTGAGATGGCAGTCCATCAGGCGCCGACGTCCGTGCGCAGCAGGTCGTCCTCGGTCTCCCGGCGTACGACGACCGTGGCAGCTCCGTCCTTCACCGCGATGACCGGGGGTCGGAGCGCGTGGTTGTAGTTGCTCGCCATGGAGCGGCAGTAGGCCCCTGTTCCGGGCACCGCCATGAGGTCGCCGGGCATGACGTCGGCAGGCACGAACTCGTCCTTGACGACGATGTCCCCTGCCTCGCAGTGCTTGCCGACGATGCGGCCGAGGGTGGCGCCGGCGGTGCTGCTCCGGGAGGCGATGGTGCAGGAGTAGTCGGCGTCGTACAACGCGGTGCGGATGTTGTCGCTCATCCCGCCGTCGACGGAGACGTAGGTCCGCACCGCGCCCGCGTCGAGCTCGACCTGCTTGACCGTGCCGACCTCGTAGACCGTGCACATCGCCGGCCCCACGATCGCCCGCCCCGGCTCGATCGACAGCTTCGGCACGGCAACGCGGAGGGCGCGGCACTCGTGCTCGACGATCTTGGTGATCTCGGTCGCGAGCTGCGCCGGGTCGGCAGGGTCGTCCTGCGTGGTGTAGGCGATGCCGAAGCCACCACCGAGGTCCATCTCCGGCATCTCGACACCGAGCTCGGCCGACACCCGGGCGTGCAGCGCCAGCACCCGGCGGGCGGCGACCTCGAAGCCGGAGGTGTCGAAGATCTGCGACCCGATGTGGGAGTGCAGCCCCAGAAGCTCGAGGCCAGGAGCCTCCTGGACCCTGCGGACGGCGTCGAAGGCGTCGCCGGAGGTGATCGAGAAGCCGAACTTCTGGTCCTCGTGGGCGGTGGCGATGTACTCGTGGGTGTGCGCCTCGACGCCGGCGGTCACCCGCACCATCACCGCGGCCGGCTTCCCGAGCTCGGCGGTGACGTCGGCCAGGCGCTCGATCTCCTGGAAGGAGTCGACGATGATCCGGCCGACGCCCTCTCGCACCGCCCGCGCGAGCTCCCCGCTGGTCTTGTTGTTGCCGTGGTAGCCGATCTTCGACGGGTCGAAGCCGGCACGGAGGGCGACGCTGAGCTCGCCGTTGGAGGAGACGTCGAGGCTCAGCCCCTCCTCTGAGGCCCACCTGGCCACCGTGGTGCAGATGAAGGCCTTGCCGGCGTAGTAGACGTCGTAGGCCGCGAACGCCTCCTTGAACGCGCGGGCGCGGGCCCGGAAGTCCGTCTCGTCCAGGACGTACGCCGGCGACCCGTGCTCTGCGACCAGGTCGCGCAGGTCGACCCCGCCGATCTCGAGGGCCCCGTCGGCGTTCTTGCGTGCCGTCGAGGACCACAGCTGGGGAACCAGGGCGTTGACGTCGGTCGGCTCGCGCAACCACGACGGACCACGGTGGTTGACGCCGGCGTGGGCCCAGCCGGCTTCGTGTGCTCGCATCAGCCGCTCACATCCGCTCGGGCGCGGAGACCCCGAGCAGGCCGAGCCCGTTGGCGAACACCGTCTTGGTCGCGGCGATGAGGAGCAGCCGGGCCCGGTGCAGGTCGGTGGTCTCCTCGTCGCCCTGCGGCAGCACCCGGCAGACGTCGTAGAACTTGTGGAACGCCGACGCGGTGTCCTCGAGGTAGCGCGCCACGCGGTGCGGCTCACGCAGCTGCGCCGCCGCGGCGACGACCCGCGGGAACTCGGCGAGGGCCCGCAGCAGCTCGCCCTCCTTCTCGTGGGAGAGCAGCGAGGGGTCGAAGGGATGCCCTGAGCCTGTCGAAGGGTCGTCCTCTCCCGCAGGCGCGATCCCGAGGTCGGCGGCGTTGCGCAGGATGGAGGCCAGCCTCGCGTGGGCGTACTGCACGTAGAAGACCGGGTTGTCGGCGGTCTTGCGCGCCCACAGCTCGAGGTCGAGGTGATCGTGGTGTCGGTGGTGTAGCGGGCCAGGGCGTAGCGGGCGGCGTCCACACCGATGGCGTCGACGAGGTCGTCCTGGGTGATCACCGTGCCGGCGCGCTTCGACAGCGCAGCGGTGCTCCGTCGCGCAGCAGGTTGACCATCTGGCCGATGAGGATCTCGAGGTTCTTCCCGGGCTCGTCACCGAAGGCCGCGCACATGGCGTTCATGCGTCCGACGTACCCGTGGTGGTCGGCGCCGAGCAGGTGATCAGGCACCGGTCGAAGCCCCGCTCGCGCTTGTCGAGGTAGTAGGCGAGGTCGGACCCGAGAGGTAGGCGCCTCGCCGTCGGACTTGATGATCACGCGGTCCTTGTCGTCACCGAACTTCGTCGGTCGCCATCCAGAGCGCGCCGTCCTTCTCGTAGGTGTTGCCGAGCTCGGTGAGGCCTCTCGATCGCACGCTTCACCGCGCCCGACTCGTGGAGGTTGTTCTCGTGGAAGTAGACGTCGAAGGTCCACCCGGAACTCGTCGAGGCTCTCCTTGGTCTCGGCGAACATCAGGTTTACCCCGACCGAGCGGAACACCTCCTGCGCCTCGTCGTCGGGCAGGTCGAGCACGTTGGGCTCTGGCCATCACGTCGCGGGCGATCTCGGCGATGTACTCACCGCCGTACCCGTCCTCGGGCGCTGGCTCGCCCTTGGCGCTGGCGCGCAGCGACCGGGCGAACCGGTCGATCTGGGCGCCGTGGTCGTTGAAGTAGTACTCCCTCGTGACCTCCGCGCCGGTCATGGTGAAGATCCTGCCGAGGGCGTCGCCGACCGCCGCCCACCGGACGCCACCGATGTGGATCGGGCCGGTCGGGTTCGCCGAGACGAACTCGAGGTTGATCTTCTCGCCCGCGAAGAGGTCGGAGGAGCCGTACGACGCACCTGCCGCGACGATCTCGGCGGCCACGGCGCCCTGCGCGCCCGCCTCGACCCGGATGTTGAGGAACCCCGGTCCGGCGACCTCCGCGGAGGCGACGCCCTCCGCCTGGCCGAGCCGCTCGGCAAGCAGCGTCGCGAGCTCGCGGGGCGGCACCCCGGCCTTCTTGGCCAGCTGGAGGGCGACGTTCGTCGCGTAGTCGCCGTGCTCCCGCACCTTGGGTCGCTCCACGACCACCTTCGCCGGCACGCCGTCGGGCAGGGTCAGGGACCCCTCGTCGACGAGAGCGTTGAGGACGCGGACGATCGTGTCGGAAAGCTGTTCGGGAGTCACCCACCCAGAGTATCTGCGGGGTGCATGCGTCCCCACGCGGATATCAGTGCGCGGATCCGCCGCGCCCCTCACGGGCGAGCCGCCTGACCACCTCGACGAGCGCGTCGGGCTCGAACGGCTTGGTCAGGTAGGCCTCCACGCCCACCTCGGCCCCACGCTCGAGGTCGGCCGCCTGTGCCCGGCCGGTCACCATCACGACCGGGATGTCCGCGGTGCGCTGGTCCTGCCGCAGGCGTACGACGGTCTCGAACCCGCTGAGCCGGGGCATCATCACGTCGAGGGTGATCACGTCGGGCCGGATCTTCGTCGCGAGGTCGATGGCCGTCTCACCGTCACCGGCCGTGGCCACCTCGAACCCCTCGAGCTCGAGGTTGACCGTGATCAGCTCACGAATCACGGCAGAGTCGTCCACGACGAGCGCACGGAGCACCCGGTTCGCGGACTCCTGGGCCCCAACCGAGTTACCCGACACAGCGCCCCCAATCACGTCGTCGAGCATGGTCATGTACGCTCTTCGCGCAGCCCATGAGCCCCCGTAGCTCAGGGGATAGAGCACCGCCCTCCGGAGGCGGGTGCGTAGGTTCGAATCCTACCGGGGGCGCCATTCTCATCCCGCCTCACCGACCCTGGCAACCGCCATGAGTGTCGCATCTCGGGCAGGTCCGTCTTTTTCGTGACTCAGCGTCACGTTTCGGTTAGTCCCTCGTTGGTTCTGGGTAGGAATGCCGCACCACACACGGCTGCGGTGCTTTCTGGGAGGAAAGTTCTCGGGCGACGCCCCTCCTTGGGGAGACCTCTGCCTCAATCCATCACCTGAGTGAACGGGGAGTCACTTGAGCTCACGCACCACCCTGCTCAAACGAGCAGCCGCGACCGTCACGGCCGCGGGAGTCGCCCTCACAGGCGCGGTCGTCCTGACGACGACCGCAGCCCCGGCGGAGGCCGCGATCAAGAGGATCGAGACACCCTTCGCCTACCAGGGATCCGCCTACGGCACCCGGGTCAGCCTCGGCGACCCGAACCAGGGAGGCCTCACCTCCGGCCCCAGCGCCTGGTCGGTCCTCGGCTGCACCGCGATGGCACCGACGACGCACGGCAACCACCTGGCCAAGGTAGGCGTCGCCGACGGCATCCGGATCGGCGCCGTCGACAGCGTCACGTCCGACTACCGCCGGCCGAAGCTGAAGACCTACGGGTCGCGCAGCGTCAACAAGGTCGCCGACATCACCCTGGGCTCCCAGGACGGGCCACGCCTGCGGATCAAGAGCGTCAGGACCGTTGCTCACGCCTTCAACGCGAAGGGCAGGTTCCGCGCCGGGGCCGACATCGACCTGACAGGTGTCGACCTCCTCGGGCCGACACCGAGCGGAGGCGAGACGCCGAAGGAGCTCCAGCAGCTCCTCGGCGCGATCGACAAGGGCGACGACCAGCTCGTCGAGGCGGTCATCGAGGGAGCGGGCAAGAACGGCATCGACATCCCGGGCCTCGGCACGGTCTACCCCGCGGGTGCTCAGCGGACCGTCACCGGTGCCCGGCTGTCCTGGGCCGGCGCGTACGGCATCCGTGTGGTGCTCGAGAACGGCTCCCGGGTCGACATCGGGCGCGCCTGGGCCAAGATCGAGCGCGCGCACCCGGCCGGGGTCTTCACGGGGAACGCCTACGCCGTCCAGGCGGTCGTGGGCAAGGGCGTTCTCGGCATCGGCAAGACACCGTTCCAGCCGCTCCCGTGCACCGGCACCGGCGGCGAGTGGCGGACCAACGCCTTGGCGCGGCCGAGGAGCGGCCAGCTCGACGCCTCGGCGCTCAAGGCCGAGACCTTCGGCAAGCCGATGCGCGACGGCCGGGCGGTCGCCCGTGCCCGCTCCGCGGTCGCCGACATCGTCCTCGGCGGTGGAGCGCTGGAGATCAAGGGCGTCGTCGGCCAGGTGAACGTCGTCCAGAACAAGCGTGGCAAGGTCGTGCGCCGGTCGATCGCCGGCACCCGCATCGGGGCGATCATCGCCAACGGCGACGCCCAGGAGATCCCGGCCCCCGGCGAGACCCTGGAGATCCCCGGTGTGGCCACCATCAAGGCGGGGGTGCGCCAGAACCTCGGCAAGCGGGGCGTGCGCGTGCACGCCCTCCAGGTGAAGCTGCTCGACGGCACCGGCCTGGTGCTGAACATCGGGAACGCCACAGCGAAGATCCTGCGCTGACCCCGGCCTCCGGGCCCGTCACAAGCTGAAAAGCAGACCGCGCCGACGCGGCGCTCGAGACTCTCAGCAGGAGCCTTCGAGCGTCGCGTCGTTGCGTGCGCGCCTGGCGATGCTCCGGGCCTGCCCGATGTTCGCGAACACCACGCTCGCCGCGCCGACGTACCCGGTGCTGCCGCCGACGACGCAGCGCCGGAACTTGTTCGGGTTCACCCGTGACGCGGCCTGGGCCAGCTGGTACACCTCCGCGGGACCCATGTTCGGCGTCGACATGTTGTTGAGGACCGACAGGACGCCACGCTCCATGAAGCCGGGCCGGCCGGTGTTGCGCCGGACCTGGTTCAAGATGCCGAGGAGGGCCCGCTGCTGGTTGGCCGACCGGTCGAAGTCTCCTCCCGGGAAGGCCTTGCGGATGCGGGCGAAGACCAGCGCCTGGACTCCGTTGACATGGTTCTTGCCGACCCGGAAGCCATGGGGCTTGAGCGGGTCGGAGAAGGCGTACTTCGACTGCACGGTCACGCCGCCGATGGAGTCGACCATGTGCGAGAAGCCCCAGAAGCTCGTGGCGAAGACATAGCGGGGGCGGATCCCCACCATGTCGCCCACAGCCCTCGCCATGAGGTCCGGTCCGCCGTACATCATCGAGGCGTTGATCTTGCTCCGACCGTGGCCCGGGACGTTCACGAAGGAGTCGCGCGGGATACCGATCGCGGTCGCCGCCCCGGTGCGCGTGTTGAAGCCGACGAGCTGGATCGCGTCGGCCCGGCTTCGCAGCACCGACTGACCCGGCCGGGCATCGGACCCGAGCAGAAGCACCCAGATCACGTTCGGGGAGACGTCGACGTTGTGCGCGTTCTCGACCCTGACCAGCGCAGCGGGGTCCTCGCGGACCGTGGCCGGGGGTACGACGAGCGCGGTGACTGCGAGCACGAGGCCGAGGGGCAGGAGCCGACGCAGGAGGTGGATGCTCATCGGTCGGCTCCCTTCGCGACGGGCTCCGACGACCGGGTCACGTCGTACCCGAAGATCTGCCACGGGCCCGTCTTCTTGCGGTTCATCAGCAGCCGTCCCGTCACGGTCACCCGCTGGTCGTTACCGTCGGTGCGCTCCTGCAGGAACACCAGCCTCACCCTCGCGGTGAGACCGGCCACGAGCTTGCCCGGCACCAGCACGTCGAGGCGGGCCAGCTTCGTGCGAGGCACGATCGCCTCGGTCGCCGCGCCGATCTCGGCGTTGGTCAGCAGGTCGCGGTCGGAGGCGGCTCGCTGGGCCGCGCCGTGGGAGAACGCGCCGAGGGCGCTGGAGAAGTCGCGGCGGGGGTACTCGCCGGACAGGAACGCGGCGTCGAAGTACCTGGAGAGGGTCCTGGACACCTGTGACTCGATCTCCTGGGCCTGCTGGCGCTTCAGCCTTCCCCCCACCACCTTGGCGATCGTCACGTCCATCGGCACCGGTTTCGCCGCGAGGGTCGCGCCCGAGTCGACCGACCTGCTCGGCAGCGGGGACGGCGCGGCTCCCTTGCCGTCGTCGGAGCCGGTGCAGCCGGCGACGGCCAGGAGCAGCACGGAGGCGGCGAGACGGCCCGCGACGGGACCGCCGAACCTTCGTCGGTGATGGTTCAAGGTCTACGTCACCCTCCTGGCGGTCGTTGCGCGTGAGCCGGGATACACCTGCCGGCCATTCAGCCGATCCGGGCTGCGTCGAGTTGTCCGGACGGTCTAGCCTTGTAGCCGTTCACACACCATAAGAGACGCACCGGAAGAGGCGATTCAGGCCGTGGCCGAGTCTTCCCAGAGCAACCCTGTCGAACCCTCGGCATTCGGAGCCAACGAGTGGCTCGTCGACGAGATGTTCGAGAGGTACAAGCAGGACCCCAACAGCGTGGACAAGGCCTGGTGGGAGTTCTTCAAGAACTACACCCCCGGCGAGCACGTCACGGACAAGCCGACCGGCCCGAACGGTGCCAGGACCCCCACCCAGCAGACCGCCCCGAAGACGGCCCCGAAGCCTGCCCAGCCGAAGCCTGCCCAGCCGAGCGCCCAGAAGTCCGAGGCGAAGGGCGCCGAGAAGCCCGCCGCCCCCGCTCCGCAGGTGAAGAGCGCAGCCGCCGCCAACCCGCGCGCCGACGAGACCCCGGCCAAGGCGACCCCCAAGACCACCGCCCCGGTCCCCAAGGAGCCGGAGCCGGCCGCCAAGGCCGAGGTCAAGGACGAGCCGCAGCTCACCGTTCTGCGCGGTGCTCCCGCACGCACGGCCCAGAACATGGACGCCTCCCTGTCCGTCCCCACCGCCACGAGCGTCCGGTCGGTGCCGGTCAAGCTCCTCTGGGACAACCGCACGGTCATCAACAACCACCTCGCCCGGGCCCGAGGCGGCAAGGTCTCGTTCACGCACCTGATCGGCTACGCGCTCGTCAAGGCGCTCAAGACGATGCCGGAGATGAACAACGGCTTCGACGTCATCGACGGCAAGCCGAACGCTGATCACCCCGGCGCACATCAACCTCGGCCTCGCCATCGACATGCAGAAGCCCGACGGCACCCGCCAGCTCCTGGTGCCGTCGATCAAGGCGGCGGAGTCCATGGACTTCGCGGCGTTCTGGACCGCCTACGAGGACATCGTCCGCAAGGCCCGCAACAACAAGCTCACGGTCGCAGACTTCCAGGGCACCTCGGTCAGCCTGACCAACCCGGGCACGATCGGCACCAACCACTCCGTGCCGCGCCTGATGAAGGGCCAGGGCACGATCATCGGCGTCGGCGCGATGGAGTACCCGCCGGAGTACCAGGGCGCCTCCGAGGAGACCCTGGTCCGCAACGCGGTCAGCCGGGTCATGACGCTGACGTCGACGTACGACCACCGGGTCATCCAGGGCGCCCAGTCCGGCGAGTTCCTGCGGCGCATCCACGCGCTGCTGCTCGGCGAGGAGGGCTTCTACGACGAGATCTTCCGGGCCCTCCGCATCCCCTACGAGCCGATCCGCTGGGCCAAGGACATCTCGACCTCCCACGACGACGAGATCAGCAAGCAGGCGCGGGTCCTCGAGCTGATCCACGCCTACCGGGTGCGCGGCCACATCATGGCCGACACGGACCCGCTGGAGTACCAGCAGCGCAGCCACCCGGACCTCGAGGTCGAGAGCCACGGCCTGACCCTGTGGGACCTCGACCGGGAGTTCGCCACCGGCTCGTTCGGTGGCACCGGCCGCCGTTTCATGAAGCTGCGCAACATCCTCGGGATACTGCGTGACTCCTACTGCCGCACCGTCGGCATCGAGTACATGCACATCCAGGACCCCGAACAGCGTCGCTGGATCCAGCAGCGGGTCGAGCAGCCGCACGTGAAGCCGCCCCGCGAGGAGCAGGTGCGGATCCTGCTCAAGCTCAACCAGGCCGAGGCCTTCGAGACGTTCCTGCAGACCAAGTTCGTCGGTCAGAAGCGGTTCAGTCTCGAGGGCGGCGAGACCACGATCCCGCTGATCGACGAGATCTGCGAGGCCGCGGCCGAGGAGGAGCTCGACGAGGTCACCATCGGCATGGCCCACCGCGGCCGGCTCAACGTGCTGGCCAACATCGTCGGCAAGAGCTACAGCCAGATCTTCCGTGAGTTCGAGGGCAACATCGACCCCCGCACGGTCCAGGGCTCCGGCGACGTGAAGTACCACCTCGGCGCCGAGGGCGAGTTCACCGCCGGCACCGGCGCGAAGATCAAGGTCTCCGTCGCGGCGAACCCGTCCCACCTCGAGGCCGTCAACCCGGTCGTCGAGGGCATCGCGCGCGCCAAGCAGGACGTGCTGAACCGCGGCGCGGAGTTCCCCGTGCTGCCGCTGCTGATGCACGGTGACGCGGCGTTCGCGGGGCAGGGTGTGGTCGCGGAGACCCTGAACCTGTCCCAGCTGCGCGGCTACCGCACGGGCGGGACGATCCACGTGGTCGTGAACAACCAGGTCGGCTTCACGACCTCGCCGGCCTCGTCCCGGTCGTCGCTGTACTGCACGGACGTGGCGCGGATGGTCCAGGCGCCGATCTTCCACGTGAACGGCGACGACCCCGAGGCGTGCATCCGCGTCGCACGGCTCGCCTTCGAGTACCGCCAGGCGTTCAAGAAGGACGTCGTCATCGACCTCGTCTGCTACCGCCGTCGCGGCCACAACGAGGGCGACGACCCGTCGTACACCCAGCCTCTGATGTACGACCTGATCGAGCAGAAGCGCTCGGTGCGCAAGCTCTACACCGAGTCGCTCATCGGACGCGGCGACATCACGCTGGAGGAGGCCGAGCAGGTGCTGCGCGACTACCAGCAGCAGCTCGAGCGGGTCTTCACAGAGGTGCGCGAGGCCACGAGCGTTCCCTCGAGCTGGACCACGGCTCCCGACTACCCGGAGAAGAGCGGGGTCGAGGAGGCCGTCACGGCGATCACCCCGGAGGTCCTCAAGCGGATCGCCGACGCCCACGTCAACACCCCCGAGGGGTTCGTGGTGCACCCCAAGGTGCTGCCTCAGCTCCAGCGCCGGGCAGCGGCGATCACGGACGGCCCGATCGACTGGGCCACCGGCGAGATCCTTGCCTTCGGCTCGCTGCTCATGGACGGCCGCCCCGTGCGCCTCGCGGGTCAGGACTCCCGGCGCGGCACGTTCGCACAGCGTTTCGCGACGATCATCGACCGCCGCAACGCCGACGAGTGGACGCCGCTGGCGAACCTGTCCGAGGACCAGGCGCAGTTCTACGTCTACGACTCGCTGCTGTCGGAGTACGCCGCGCTCGGCTTCGAGTACGGCTACTCCGTGGCACGCCCCAACGCCCTCGTGCTGTGGGAGGCGCAGTTCGGTGACTTCGTCAACGGCGCGCAGACGGTGATCGACGAGTTCATCTCCTCGGCCGAGACCAAGTGGCGCCAGCAGTCCGGCGTCGTGCTCCTGCTCCCCCACGGCTACGAAGGCCAGGGACCGGACCACTCCTCCGCGCGCATCGAGCGCTTCCTCACGATGGCCGCCGACGAGGCGTTCACCGTCGCTCAGCCTTCGAGCGCGGCGAGCTACTTCCACCTGCTGCGCCGCCACTCGCTCGGCGAGGAACACCGGCCGCTGATCGTCTTCACGCCGAAGTCGATGCTGCGCCGAAAGGACGCGATGTCGGTGCCGACCGACTTCACCGACGGCACGTTCCGCCCGGTCATCGGCGACGACACCGTCGAGCCGGAGAAGGTCGAGCGGGCGCTGCTGTGCAGCGGGCGGATCACCTGGGACCTGCTGGCCGAGCGCAAGAAGCGACAGGACGAGCGCACCGCGATCCTCAGTGTCGAGCAGCTCTACCCGCGCCCGGTCGAGCAGCTCAAGGCCGAGCTCGGACGCTTCAGCAACCTCAAGGAGGTCCGCTGGGTCCAGGACGAGCCCGCCAACATGGGCCCGTGGCCGCACATGGCCCTGTACCTCTCGGAGGAGCTGGACGGGGTGCCGTTCTACCGCGTGTCGCGGCCCGAGTCGTCGTCGCCGTCGGTGGGTCAGCAGTCCCGCCACGTCGACGAGCAGAAGGCCCTGCTGCAGCAGGCGTTCTCCTGACGGGTCCGGTGTACATGTACTTCACCGACCGCGGCATAGAGGAGCTCGAGCAGCGCCGGGGTGACGAAGAGGTCACCCTGGCGTGGCTCGCCGACCGGCTCCAGGAGTTCACCGACATCCACCCGGAGTTCGAGGTCCCGGTGGAGCGCCTCGCCACCTGGCTCGCACGACTCGACGACCCGGACGACTGACCCAGCGACCGACGTCGTGAAGCGGCCCGGCCTCCCCTCAGCGGGAGTGCCGGGCCGTTCCGTGTCCGGGCTCCCGCAGTCGGCGTCACCCGGTCGTCGGTGGCGCCGTCGTACACGAACAGGCACAAGTCCGCAGGGAGGCGCCCTGGCACGCGAAGCGTGCCCGGTCAGCCAGGACTTCTGCCTGTCGGTGAACGACGACCGCCCGTCACGACGTACGTCGACCGCTCATGTGGCGGGCGGGCGCTGCCGCGAGAGCGGCCTGGCGGACGAAGCCGCGGTGAAGGTCAGCGGGGGCCAGGACTGACCGTGACGTCGGTCATCTCGGCGTCGCGCGGGAGGTCGAGAGCCGTGAGCACGGCGGTCGCGACCGACTCGGGCGCGATCCAGTCCGAAGGGTCGTACTCCTTGCCCTCCTGGTCGTGCACCTTGGCCTGCATCGCAGTGGCGACACGACCCGGGAAGATCGAGGTCACCCGCACCCCCGACTGCCGCTCCTCACCGCGCAGGGAGTCGGCGAGAGCCCGGAGCGCGTGCTTGCTCGCGGCGTAGGAGGACCATCCGGGGTTCGCACGGAGGCCGGCACCGGAGTTGACCAGCACGACGTGGCCACGGCTCGCCCGCAGTGCCGGGAGGCAGAGACGGGTGAGCTCGGCCGGAGCAAGGACATTCACGTCCATCGTCCGGCGCCACACCCGTGGCGCTCTGCTCGCTGACCGGGCCGAGCTCGACGACTCCCGCCACGTGCACCAGGGAGTCGAGCCGGCCGGGAAGCTCCTGCTCGGCCAGGGCGTCGGCGAGGGCCATCGGTTCCGACAGGTCGGCAACGAGTGTCCGGCAGCCGGCGTACTCCTCGCGGAGCTGGTCGGCCCGCGCCTCGTTGCGGGCGACGAGGACGAGCTCGTCGCCGCGGCCGGCCAGGGCCTTCGCGACCGCAGCCCCGATGCCGGCACCGGCGCCGGTGATCAGATGAGTCGGCATCCCGGGGTCCTAGCGGGTGAAGACGATCTTGCCGAAGACGTCGCCCTCGGCCATCGCCGCGAAGCCGTCGCGTGCCTCCGTCATGGGCAGCACCCGGTCGATGACCGGACGCAGGCCGCTGACGTCGAGCAGGTTCACCAGTGACGCCAGCTCGGCGCGGGTGCCCATGGTCGACCCGATCACCTCGAGCTGGAGGAAGAAGATCCGGTTCAGCTCCGTCTGGTCGGGGTTGGGGCCGCTGGTCGCGCCCGAGATCACGATCCGCCCGCCGGGGCGCAGCGACCTGAGTGAGTGGGACCAGGTGGCGCGTCCGACGGTCTCCATGACCGCGTCGACCTTCTCGGGCAGCCGGGCGTTGCTCTCGAAGACCTCGTCGGCACCGAGCTCGAGGGCCCGGGACCGCTTGGACTCGTCGCGGCTGGTCGCGTAGACCCGAAGCCCACCGGCGTGCGCCAGGGCGATCAGGGCGGTCGCCACGCCTCCCCCGGCTCCCTGCACCAGAACGGTGTCGCCGGGCTTGAGGCGGCCCTGGGTGAACAGCATCCGGTACGCCGTGAGCCAGGCGGTCGGCAGGCAGGCCGCCTCCTCGAAGGAGAGCGAGGACGGCTTCGGGACGATGTTCGACCGGGGTACGACGACCTTGTCGGCGAAGGTGCCCTGGTGCCGCTCGCTGAGCAGCGACCGCTTCGGGTCGAGCGTCTCGTCGCCACGCCAGGCCGGGTCGCTGACCACCGCGTGCACGACGACCTCGTTCCCGTCCTCGTCGTAGCCGGACGCGTCGCAGCCGAGGATCATCGGCAACGACTCCTCGCGAAGCCCGACCCCTCGGAGGGACCACAGGTCGTGGTGGTTCAGCGAGGAGGCCTTGACGGTGACCGTGGTCCATCCGTCAGGGGCGACCGGGTCGGGGCGCTCGCCCACGACCAGTCCGGACAGCGGGTCTTCCTTGGAGAAGCCTTCGGCGTAGACAGCGAACATGCAGCCGACCCTACCGACGAGCCACCTTGTCCCTTCGGGCCGCCTCCGCGACGGCCGCGGCGACCGCCGGACCGACTCGTGGGTCGAACGGCGAGGGGATCACGTAGGCCTCGCTGAGCTCCGGGCCCACGAGAGCCGCCAGGGCATCCGCGGCTGCGAGCTTCATTCCCTCGGTGATCGAGGTGGCATGGGCGTCGAAGGCACCGCGGAAGATCCCGGGGAAGGCCAGCACGTTGTTGATCTGGTTCGGGTAGTCCGACCGCCCGGTCGCGACGACCCGCGCGTGGCGGTTGGCGATGTCCGGGTGCACCTCGGGGACCGGGTTCGCCAGCCCGAAGATGATCGAGTCCGGCGCCATCTGCGCGACCGCCTCCTCGGGCACGGTGCCGCCGCTCACGCCGACGAACACGTCCGCGCCGACCAGGGCGTCGACCAGACGGCCCTCACGGCCGGTGGTGTCGGCGGTCTCCTTGGCGAGGGAGAGCTTGACCGGTGTGAGGTCGCCGCGCGCGGAGTTGAGCACGCCCCGCCTGTCGACGACCGCGAGGTCGCGGACACCGGCGGCGAGCAGGATCCGGGCGCAGGCGACGCCCGCGGCGCCCGCCCCGGAGATCACCACGCGGGCGTCCCCGACGTCGCGCCCGGTCAGCTTCAGGGCGTTCTCCAGCGCGGCGAGCACGACGACGGCGGTCCCGTGCTGGTCGTCGTGGAAGACCGGGATGTCGAGGCGGTCCTTGAGACGCTGCTCGATCTCGAAGCACCGGGGTGCCGAGATGTCCTCGAGGTTGATCCCGCCGAAGCTCGGCGCGAGCCGGGCCACCGTCTCCACGATCTCGTCGGGGTCGGTGGTGTCGAGACAGATCGGCACGGCGTCGACCCCGCCGAACTGCTTGAACAGCACGGCCTTGCCCTCCATCACCGGCATCGCCGCGCGGGGACCGATGTCGCCGAGGCCGAGAACGGCGGTGCCGTCGGTGACGATGGCGACGGTGTTCGCGATCCAGGTGTACTCCTGCGCGAGCGCGGGGTCCTCTGCGATCGCCTCACAGACGCGGGCGACGCCGGGCGTGTACGCGAGGGAGAGGTCGTCCGGGCCCGCCAGGGCCACCGTCGAGGCGACCTCCATCTTGCCTCCGACGTGCAGGTCGAAGACCGGATCGCCGGCGTACGGGTTCTCGGGGTGGGGCATTGCTGCAGGTGCAACCATCTGGAACCTTCGGATCAGGGAAAACGAGCAGGTAGTTCGACGGCGGCGCGCGGTGGAGCGGCGGAACTACGACGGTCAGCGGGGGTCTCCCTGGGGCACAGTCTGGCACAGAGGTCCGGACGCTCAGGATCAGTGTGGCCGACGTGACACTCCTCGCACAACGGGCCAGACCCGGACCAGGACGCGGGCCAGGACGTCCGCGTCGGGGATCGCGCCGACCTGCCACGAGTCGACGCCCTCGCTCGGGTTGTCGCGCTCGACCCACCAGCCGTCGGGTTCCCGGCGCGTGGCGCGTTTGACCGCGATCACCCCGTCGGGCAGACGTACGACGACCAGTCCCCCTGTGAGTCCCTCCGGGCGAGGTGCCGCGCCGTGCAGGACGAGCAAGCGGTCCCCGTCGTGCAACGTGGGCTGCATCGAGCGTCCTCGGACCACCGCGATGCCGAGCCGGCGAGGTGTGGCCGGCGCCTCTCGGGGCACCTCCTCAGCACCACCTCTCACCGCTCACCGCCCTGCTGTTGCCGCCGTCTGGACCGGGAGTAGTGTCGCAGGTGGCTTCATGACCCACCCCGAAGAGACTGTCGACAGAAAGGACACAACAGGATGCTCTCGCGACTGTTCGCACCCACCCTCGAAGTCCGGGCCCACTGCGATCTGCCGTGTGGCGTGTACGACCCCGCCCAGGCCCGCATCGAGGCAGAGTCCGTCAAGGCGATCATCGGGAAGGTCGCTGACAACGACGACCCGGACTTCCGCACCCGCGCGATCCTGATCAAGGAGCAGCGAGCCGAGCTGGTCAAGCACCACCTGTGGGTGCTCTGGACCGACTACTTCAAGCCGCCGCACTTCGAGAAGTACCCCCAGCTGCACACCCTCTTCAACGAGGCGACCAAGCTCGCCGGCGCAGGTGGCGCCAAGGGCACGTTGGACGCCCAGGCGGCGGACGACCTGCTTGCCAAGATCGACGAGATCGCGAAGATCTTCTGGGAGACCAAGCAGGCTGACTGACCTGGCCTCGCGAGTCCCGATAGGCTTGCGCGACAACGACGGGGTGGAGCACTCAGTGCTCCGCCCCGTCTAGTCTTCGGGGGAGACTACGGCCGTTCGTCTGACCACCAGGCGAGAGACCGGCCACAATCCGAACACCCGACCACCGACACCTGAAGAGGTAGCCCGTGGCAGACAACCGGCCCGACGTCGAGCTGAGGATCCCCGCTGACGGGGCGTTCCTGTCCGTGCTGCGCACCGCCACAGCGGGTCTCGCGGCACGGCTCGACTTCACCCTCGACGACATCGAGGACCTGCGCATCGCGGTCGACGAGGCGTGTGCCGTCGTGCTGCCACAGGCAAGGCCGGAGTCGGACCTGCGGTGCGCCTTCTACCTGGCCCCCGAGACGCTGAAGGTGGAGGTGTCGGCCCACTGCGACTCCCCCAGGCCGCCGCACCGGGACGGCTTCGCCTGGACCGTGCTGTCCGCACTCACCACGTCGCTGGATGCCGAGGTCGACGGCGACACGTTGACCGTCAGACTGTCTCGGACGAGCGGGGAGACGGGTTGACCATGTTGCACGAGTCCGGCCCCACGGACATCACCGCGATCCGCGCGAGGAGTGCCGAGCTCTTCGTGACCCTGCGCGCGGAGGCGTCGACCGACCCCCAGCAGGCGCAGGCCCGCGAGGACCTGGTGCGGCTGCATCTGCCTCTCGTCGAGCACCTGACCCGTCGTTTCCTCAACCGTGGCGAGCACTACGACGACCTGCTCCAGGTCGGCACGATCGGACTGATCAAGGCCATCGACCGCTTCGACTCCGACCGGGGCGTCGAGTTCTCCACCTACGCGACGCCCACGATCGTGGGTGAGATCAAGCGTCACTTCCGCGACAAGAGCTGGGCGATCCGGGTGCCGCGCAGGCTCCAGGAGCTGCGTGCGTCGATCTCGACCGTGTCCGCCGAGCTGACCCAGGACCTCGGCCGCTCACCCACGGTCGCCGAGATCGCGGCCAAGATCGGGGTCACCGAGGAGGAGGTCATCGAGGGACTGGAGTCGGCGAACGCCTACACGACGCTCTCCCTCGACGCCGGCGACTCCACGGAGGACAGCGCGCTGAGCATGCTCGACACCATCGGCGAGGACGACGAGGCGCTCGAGCACGTCGAGAACCGTGAGTCCCTCAAGCCGCTCCTCGAGGCGCTCGACCCGCGCGAGAAGCACATCCTCACGCTGCGGTTCTTCCGCGGCATGACCCAGTCGCAGATCGCGGCGGAGATCGGCGTCTCCCAGATGCACGTCTCCCGGCTGCTGAACAAGACTCTCGCCCAGCTCCGGGAACGCCTGACCGAGGACCCGTCGCTCGACGGCGGCAGCCCGCTGCGGCCCTAGTCGCGGTCGGCCAGAGCGTCGATCGACTGCGGGTGGAAGATCCCGGCCAGCACGACCAGCGCGACGGCCCCGAGCCCGATGGCGAGCCAGGTGGTCTGGCCGCCTCGGAAGCCCCAGGCCACGAACAGCTGGATCAGCTGGGCCACAACGATCGGTGCGCGCGCCCATGACCGCATGCGCGACAGGGCCCAGGCGCACAGCGCGAGGGCTGCGCCGTAGATGAGGAAGAAGATCGAGGTGGTCGCGCCCATCACGGCCTTGTCCGACTGGATCGCGGCGATCTCCGACACCGCCAGGCCCACGAAGATGAGCGCCTCCACGGCGACGAGCGAGACGGCCACGGTCAGCGGTGCGGGACGGCGTCCCGGCGGAACGGCGTCGTGGGGGGTCGCGGTCACGGGTTCAGAGCGTACTCGGCGCGCCACAGCGGCGATTCGCCGCCGTCCATGGTCGTTTACGTCCTAATTTTCGCTGCTGTGACCAAAGTGACCTCGTGAAAGCCTTGCCTGCACTGGGTTCTCTTGCAACGATCGACTGCGTCACCGGCAAGAGGTAGGAGTTTCCCTGCCCGAGACTGGGGATCCGGTGATCGCCACCCGACCAAGTTCACCAACAAGGTGGGCCTCGTCGGACTTCGTGCATGTGTTCACAAACAGTGACGCGCGTGCACGACGCACGAAAGGACCGGCTCGCACACCCCGCGAGCGGCCACCGCACAAGCTAAGGAGTCGTCGCCGTGGATTGGCGCCACCGCTCTGCATGCCTCGATGAGGACCCAGAGCTGTTCTTCCCGATCGGCAACACCGGTCCGGCCATTCTCCAGATCGAGGAGGCCAAGCAGGTGTGCCGTCGATGCGACGTGCGCGAACAGTGCCTCGCCTGGGCGCTCGAAGCAGGCCAGGACCACGGTGTCTGGGGCGGAATGAGCGAGGACGAGCGTCGCGCCCTGAAGCGCCGTAACGCCCGTGCGAAGGTCCGGACCGCCTGACCGACCGCCGTTGCCGCCCGGGGACATGCCCCGGGCGTGAGACCGGGGCCGGACCCAGCCGGCTCAGTGATCCGGAAGGTCGATGACGACCCGGGTGCCTCCACCCGGACGCGGTCCCATCTCCAGGAACCCCTCCAGCTCGGACTCGACGAGTGTGCGCACGATCGACAGCCCCAGGCTCGTCGACGTGTCGAGGTCGAACCCTTCGGGCAGACCACGGCCGTTGTCCTCGATCGTCACGCGCAGCCGTCCCACAAGACGCTGCGCGGTCATCGTGATCTCACCGGGTCCTTCGCCGAAGGCGTGCTCGAGGGCGTTCTGCAGCACCTCGGTGAGGACCATCGCCAAGGGAGTCGCGGTCTCGGCCGGAAGCGTCCCGAAGCTGCCTTGACGTGAGGTGACCACCTCGGCGCCCCGGGAGCTCACCTCGGCCACCATCAGCCGCAGCCGGTCGGCGACCTCGTCGAACTCCACGGACTCGTCGAAGGCCTGGCTCAACGTCTCGTGGACGATGGCGATCGACCCGACTCGTCGTACCGCCTCCTCCAGGGCTGCTCGGCCCTCGGGCACCTGGATCCGCCGGGCCTGGAGCCGCAGCAGCGCGGCGACGGTCTGCAGGTTGTTCTTCACCCGGTGGTGGATCTCGCGGATCGTCGCGTCCTTGGTCACGAGCTCGCGGTCGCGCCGGCGCAGGTCGGTCACGTCGCGGAGCAGCACCAGCGCCCCGATGTGCTCCCCGGTCGGCCGCAGCGGGATCGAGCGCACGATGAGCGTCGCGACGTCGTTGCCCACCTCCGTGTCGAGCGGCTGCTTCCCCGCGAGCACAGCGCTCAGGGTCTCCTCGTCGGGCCGGTGACGCGGGGGCACGAGCGCGCGGGTGATCTCGGCGAGGTCCAGGCCGGTGAGGTCCCCGGTCAGCCCGAGCTTGCGGTAGACCGACAGTGCGTTCGGGCTTGCATAGGTGACCCGTCCCGCCGCGTCGATCCGGACGAACCCGTCGCCGACCCGCGGAGAGTCGACGTGGTCGGACCGCTGACCCGGAAACGGGAAGAACCCGTTGCTGATCATCTGGGTCAGGTCGGTGGCGGTCTGGATGTAGGCGAGCTCGAGGCGGCTGGGGGTGCGGACGCCGAGGAGGTTCGTGTTGCGCGCCACGACAGCGATGATCCTGCCCTTGTGCCGCACCGGAATGGCCTCCACCCGCACCGGGATGTCGTCACGCCACTCGGGATCGCCCTCCCGCGCGACCCGTTCGTGGTCGTAGGCGGAGTCGAGGAGGGGCCGCCGGCCGCGCGGGATGAAGGCACCGACCAGGTCGTCGACGTACGCCGTGGGGCCGGTCGTCGGACGCATCTGCGCGCCGGCCCAGAACCCCCTGTCCTCTCTGTCCGGCAACCAGAGGACGAGGTCGGCGAAGGACAGGTCGGCCACGATCTGCCAGTCGGCCATGAGCAGGTTCAGCCATGCCACGTCGTCGTCCGAGAGGTCGGTGTGGGCCTTGACCAGGTCATTCAACGAGGGCACGCGGTCAGCCTATGGGAGCCGGTGAACCGGGTCCGCGTGCGCCGGGGCGCAATGGCAGGATGGGGCCTATGTCGTTGACGTTCTGGGAGCGGGTGCGGGCCAACGGCCTCAAGGTCCCTCAGGACCGCCCCCTCGCAGAGCTGACCAGCGAGCTGACGGCGATGCTCGGCGACCCGAACCCTGCCGTTCGCGACGGCATCGCCTACCCCACGCTCAACGCCTGGATCGCCCAGGGCGTGTACGACGACCTGCTCGAGGGTCTCGGGGACGGCATGGCCGCCGGGCTCACCGTCGGGCTGGGCGAGGACGGCACCGACACCGTCTTCCGGCGCAGCTTCTCGGCGCTGGTGCTGGGCGAATGCATCAGGCGGGACAACCAGCAGCACCTGGTGCCGGCGAGGGCGATGGTCAACTGGGGCGACCGGCTCGCGAGCTGGTTCATCCGCGAGCGCGACCTGCGCGGGTTCGTGACCCACAAGGGCTGGGCACACGGCGTCGCGCACGGCGCCGACGCGATCGGCGAGCTTGCGATGTCCGAGGCGATGGGTCGGCTGGAGCTGACCGTGCTGCTCGACGTGATCGCGGACCGGCTGCTCCTGCCCACGCAGTACCACCTGGTGCACGGCGAGCTGGACCGTGTCGCGCGCGCCACCATGCGGATCCTGCGCCGCGACCTGGTCGGCGTCGAGGTCATCGAGCCGTGGCTCGCGAGGCTCAGCCAGGGCGCCCGTGCCCATGGGCTCAGCGAGGAGGACCCCTACCTCGTCGCCGGCAACGCGCAGAGCTTCCTGCGCGCTCTCCACCTCCAGCTCGCGCTGGCGCCGAACCCTCCTGCGAGCCGCCCCGACGTGCTGCTCGCGGTGATCGAGCGGCTGCGGGAGTCCAACCCGGAGTACCTGTCCAGCGCCGCTGTCCCATGACCGGCGGGCGTCGTGAGCCCGATCACTACGCGCGGGTAACATGCCGCCATGACCGACGCCACAGGCAGCACGCAGGCCGCCGAAGCCGAGCAAGCCACCGCCGCCCAGGGAGCCGCTGAGGGCTCCACCGAGACCGTCACCGAGGGCCACGGAGGCGAGCACGCCGTCGCGGTCGCCGCCGCCCACGGGGTCCACACGATGTTCACGCTCTCGGGCGCGCACGTCTTCCCCATGTACGACGGTGCGGTGCACGCCGAGCCGCCGATGCGCCTGCTCGACGTCCGCCACGAGCAGACCGCGGTGTTCGCCGCGGAGGCCCTCGGCAAGCTGACCCGCGTCCCCGGCCTCGCCGTCCTCACCGCAGGGCCCGGCGTGACCAACGGCGTCAGCGCGATCACGCAGGCGTCGTTCAGCGGTTCCCCGCTCGTGGTCATCGGCGGCCGCGCCCCGGCCAACCGCTGGGGCATGGGCAGCCTGCAGGAGTTCGACCACCCCGCCGTACTCGGCCCGGTCACGAAGTCGGCGCGGACCGTCCACGCAGGTCGGCGACATCGCGTCAGCGGTCGACGACGCGTTCACGCTGGCCGGCTCCTCGCACCGCGGGCCGACCTTCCTCGACATCCCGATGGACGAGTTCTTCAACCGAGCGGCCGTGGAGCGCCCTGCGCCGGCACCGCGCAAGCGGGTCGAGCCCGACCCGGAGGCGATCTCCGAGATCGGCGCCATGCTGGCCGAGGCCAAGCGCCCGGTGATCGTCTTCGGCACGGACGTGTGGGCCGACGGGGCCGAGGAGGCGGCACTCTGCCTCGTCGAGCAGGCCGGCGTGCCGGCGATCACCAACGGCATGGGCCGCGGCATCGTGCCCGGCGGGCACCCGCTGCTGATGACCAAGGCCCGCGGCAAGGCCCTCGGCACATGCGACCTGGCCATCGTGGTCGGCACGCCTCTGGACTTCCGGCTCGGCTACGGAGTCTTCGGCGGAAAGGACGGCGCTCCGCAGGCCAAGGTCGTGCACATCGCCGACTCGGAGGCGCAGCTCTCGCGGCACGCCGACCTCGCCGCCGCTGCAGCCGGCGATCTCACCCTGGTCCTCGAGGGCATCGAGGCCGCGCTCGAGCAGCAGCTCCGCAAGCCGGACTGGTCGTCCTGGGTCAGCGAGCTGCAGGCCGATGTCGCCACGGCCACCGACCGCGACAACGCCCTGCTTCGCGCTGAGGCGGACCCGATCCACCCGGCCCGCATCTATGGTGAGCTCCTCCCTCGCCTCGCCCAGGACGCGGTCGTCATCGGCGACGGCGGCGACTTCGTCTCGTTCGCCGGCAAGTACGTCGAGCCCAAGCAGCCGGGCGGCTGGCTCGACCCCGGTCCGTACGGCTGCCTCGGGGCGGGTCTCGGGGCCGCCATCGCCGCCCGGATCGCCCGTCCGTCGTCGCAGGTGGTGCTGCTCTTCGGCGACGGCGCGGCCGGCATGTCGCTCATGGACGTCGACACCCTCGTGCGCCACAAGCTCCCGGTGGTGATGGTCGTGGGCAACAACTCCGCCTGGGGCCTGGAGAAGCAGCCGATGCAGATGCTCTACGGCTACGACGTGGTCGCCGACCTCGCACCGCAGACCCGCTACGACGAGGTCGTGAAGGCCCTCGGCGGCGGCGGGGAGACGGTCACCGACCCGCGACAGATCGGTGCCGCGCTCGACCGCGCGTTCGCCGCTGACGTGCCCTACCTCGTCAACGTCATCACCGACGTGAACGCCCCCTACCCCCGCAACACCTTCGGGGTCTGATGACGCTGGTCATCCGGCCGGCACACGACGAGGAGCTCGGGGCGGTCGGCGACCTGACGCTCGTCGCGTACGCCGCGGACGGCTTCATCACCGGAGACGACGAGTACGCCGGCGAGCTGCGCGACGCGGCCTCCCGCGGCAGGGAGGCCGAGCTCTACGTCGCGGTCGGTGAGGACGGCACCCTGCTCGGCACGGTGACGTACTGCCCGGAGGGTTCGGCCTACCGCGAGCTCGCCGACTCCGGCCAGGGTGAGTTCCGGATGCTCGCCGTCGCCCCGGAGGCTCGAGGAAGAGGGGTTGCCGAGGCACTCGTCCGGATGTGCGTCGAGCGCTCCGAGGAGCTCGGGTACGACGCGGTGGTGCTCAGCAGCATGCACAACCAGGAACAGGCCCATCGGATCTATGCGCGGGTCGGCTTCCGACGTACACCGGAGCTCGACTGGCAGCCGGCACCGCACGTAGAGCTGCTCGCCTTCCGGCTCGACCTCACTCCCGCCGGGAGCCGCTGAGGCGGGACAGGAACCGGTCGCGGTCGACGACCACCCGGGTCACCTCGCCGGTGCCGACGACCTTGCCGTCCGAGACGTGGCCGGCGGCCACCGAGAAGCGCACGAGCCGCCCGTCGACGTACGCCACACTCGCCTGCACCTCGACCACCTCCCCGACCGGGCTGGCGGCGAGGTGCTCGAGCGAGACCCGCGTGCCGACGCTCGTCGACGTCGGCTCCAGCGAGGCGGCGATGGCTGCGCACGTGGCGGCCTCGCACCAGGCCAGGAGCCGGGGGGTGCCGAGCACCGAGAGGTCTCCTGAACCGAGGGCCGCGGCCGTGTCGCCTTCGGTCACCTCGAACTGCAGCGTCGCTGACTGTCCGATCTCCATGCCGCCATCCTGCCGACCCGCGCTCGCCGGCCCCGATCCGGGGGCGCGCGCCGGGCGGTCGACTGCGTGAACGCGACCCGATTGGCCGTCGACCCCGCACTTTGCGACAATGGTCGGCGACTCGGAGCCGACCTGGCCCGGGTCCCGCGTTGAGGAGGACACCATGGGTAAGACCGGCCGCAAGCGCCGCGCCCGCAAGAAGAAGGGCGCCAACCACGGTAAGCGCCCCAACGCCTGAGCCCAGGCGTTCTTGCGCGTGACGCGCAGATACGAGAAAGACCCCGGCCATTTCGGCACGGGGTCTTTGTCGTCTCGGCTGTCTGCGGGTCGGGCCGCGGTCAGCGCGGGTCGGTGAAGATGTCGACGTGGACCTGGCGGATGCGGAGCAGTACCCGGTCGCGGAGGGTCTCCGGCGCATGCTCGGCACAGGAGCGCTGGACCAGCGCCTTCACGGTGCGCTCGAGATCGTACTTCTCCAGACACGGCCCGCAGTCGGCGAGGTGGCGCTGGATCTGGTCGCAGTCGGCCTTGTCGAGCTCGTTGTCGATGAAGAAGAACATCCGCTGCAGGACCTCCGCGCAATGGGGGTCGTGCGCGCCGTCACAGTTCGTCACGAGACACCTCCCTGGGCGTCCGAACCGCTCGTGGCAGGGAGCAGGCCACGCTCCCGGACGTAGTCCTCGAGGAGCCCTCGAAGCTGGCGGCGTCCACGGTGGAGCCGCGACATCACGGTGCCGATCGGGGTGTCCATGATCTCGGCGATCTCTTTGTACGGGAATCCCTCGACGTCGGCGAGGTAGACCGCCAGGCGGAAGTCCTCCGGCAGCTGCTGCAGCGCGTTCTTCACGTCGCTGTCAGGCAGGTGCTCGAGCGCTTCCATCTCCGCCGACTTCAGGCCCGAGGAGGTGTGCGACTCGGCGCGGTGAAGCTGCCAGTCCTCGATGTCCTCGCTCATCGACTGGAGCGGCTCGCGCTGCTTCTTGCGATAGGAGTTGATGAAGGTGTTGGTGAGGATGCGGTACAACCACGCCTTGAGGTTCGTGCCGTGCTTGTACTGGTGGAAGGCGGCATAGGCCTTCGCAAAGGTCTCCTGGACCAGGTCCTCCGCGTCCTGCGGGTTGCGCGTCATGCGCATCGCCGCGGAGTACAGCTGGTCGAGGTACGGCATCGCGTCACGCTCGAAGCGCGCTGACCGCTGCTCCTCGGTCTCCGGAACGTCCGGGTCCGGCTGGGTGGTTGAGTCTGTCATCGAGTCCCAGCCTACCGGCAAGGGACGAAGCCACTCCGCGGCCTGAGGTCCGCAGGAGGGATGTGTTGCCAGCACAAGGACTCCCTTCACGAGTCGAGACGGTGCACCCAGTTCGTGCATCGGGAGAACACCTCACCCCGCGTTTCGATTCCCCGTCACCTCACGGACCACCCACTCGAGCGTCGCCTCGAGGATGATGCCGAGCGCCTCCTCCTGCGTGAGGTCCGCCTTGCGCGGAACGTGGAACGAGTGGTCCGCCAGGGGTACGACGGTCAGGTCCACGTCCTGGGGGAACTCCTCGGGCCTGCCGAACGGGTCCCGCTCCCCCTGGATGACCAGCGTCGGCACTCCCGCTCCCTCCAGCTCCTCCAGCCTCGACCTCTCCGGCCGGCCGGGAGGGTGCAGGGGGAACGCGAGGGCGAGGACGCCGTCGGCGTGGAGCGCGCGGGCGCAACGCGCGGCGGCACGGGCTCCGGCGCTGCGGCCGCCCACCACCCGGGGGGTCCGTGGCCGGAGCGCGCTTGCGGCCGCCATCAGGCACTCGTCGAGCACCGCGGGCCTGGGGGCCAGCTTCTTCCCCGCGACCCGCCACGGCATCTCGAGCAGCTCGACGGTGACCCCCTGGCGGGGAAGCTCTGCTGCGATCGCCTGGAGATCGGGGGCCTCGATGCCGCCGCCGGCGCCGTGGGTCAGCAGGAGGGTCGCGATCGGGGTCGCCGCGCGGTAGGTGACGAGGCGCGCGTCGCCGTGCGGGGTGGGCAACGTCCGGGTCCGGCTCATCGCTCGGTCGCCCCTGGCAGCGAGGGCTCGACGGGGAGCGGGTCCACCAGCTCGGGGCCGTTGTTCTTGACGTTGTTCACGAGTGTCGACACCGGGTAGGCCTCGAGTCGTCCGGGCGCCGCCGGGACGAGCAAGCCCTCGAGCAGGTGCGGGTCGGAGACCGTCGGGTCGAGCCAGGCGGCGTACTTGTCCCGGTCGACGAGCAGCGGCATCCGGTCGTGGATACGTCCGAGGTCGTCCTCCGCGGTGGTCGTCAGGACGGTGCAGGTCCACCGGAACCGGTCGGGGTCGTCGTCTGCCTTGGTCGGGTCACGCCAGATCTCGTACAGCCCGGCCATCGCCAGCACCGAGCCGTCGGGGTTGTGGATGAAGAACGGCTGCTTCTTGGGACGCTTCTTCTTCGCGGGGGCCTTCCCGGACGCTCCGCCCTCGGCGCCTGAAGCGTCGTCCGCCTCGTCTTCCTCGAGGACGTACCACTCGTAGTACCCGTCCGCGGGAAGCAGGCAGCGGCGTGCGGCGAATGCCTTGCGGAAGGCGGGCTTCTCGGCGACGGTCTCGACACGGGCGTTGATCAGGCGGTTGCCGATCGCCGGGTCCTTGGCCCACGAAGGCACGAGCCCCCAGGTGACGACGCGCAGCTGCCGTTGGGCGGGACGCTCCTTCTCCTTCGACGGCGGCCGGGAGAGGACGGCGTACACCTCCTTGGTGGGCGCCACGTTGTAGTCGGCGACGAGGCTCTCACGCACCTCGGACTGCTCGATCTCGAACTCCTCGACCAGGTCTTCCGGGCGTCGGCTGGAGGCGTAGCGACCACACATGGTGGTCAGGCTAGTTCGTCATGCCCTCTGAGGACCGGTCCGACGCGGGACCGTCCCGACGCTCAGCGCGCGAGCTCGTCGAGCAGACGAGTCGCCGAGTGGGCATTGGCGGGCAGCCCCTCGATCCACACCCGGACGTCCGTGGCACCGAGGTCGAGGTCACCGAGCAGCTCGCGAAGCATCGCGACACAGGCACCGAGCTGCGGCATCCGGCTCACGACGATCGCGGCACGGTCAGCGCTGAGGCGGGCGATGGTCTCCCCTCCCGCGAACACCGCCCGCACCATCTCGGCGACCTGCACGAAGTGCAGTGCACGCGTGAACTGATGTTCGGCTCGTCGGCGTGGGTCGACGGCGGCCATCTCCACGACCACGAGGGCGTGGCTGCTCGACATCGGCTCGCCCGTCCGGGCCGCCTCGCGGTAGAGCTCGTCGAGCCGGGTCCGCAGATGCGGGAAGCTCGCCATGCCCGTCAGCGGGTCCTCACACGAGAGCTCGTGGAGGAACTCCAGGGTCGCCTCGCTCCAGGCGATGCTGAGCGCTTCCACCGACGCGAAGTCGGGTTCGACGCCGATCACCAGGTCGAACGTCGTACGCAGCCCGTCCAATGCCTCACCCAGGGCGGCACCATCACGGGCTACGTCACGACCGACGACAGCGCAGGCAGGCCTCGTATCGGCGGCAGACTCCAGGGCCTCCCCAACTGCCTCGAAGCGTGGCGGCAAAGAGCGCCGCACGTCTTCGGACATCTCATGCCCTGGGGACTCTCCCGCCGATACCGGCCTGCGACGACCGAACGACGTGAATATCGCCATCGGCCGCCTCCCCTTTTTGCGCCTTAGCCGACTCCCTCTGTCGGCGTGTGTGCACCGATGAGACGGGCGGCAGAGGCATCCATGACGCGGATGGCCAACATTTTTTTCTTCTCCCCAATCTGGGGTGGCGATTTCCCTCAACGGGGGCCGGCACGGGCAAAGCGGAGATATCGGACATCGGCTCCGGAGGCAGCGCGTCGCGTCTATGGTGATTTTCGGGGCGTGGGTGAGCCCCGTCACCTTCGACGCGGAGAGTCGTTCATCCTGACATGACAGAGCTACTGAGCAGGGTCGAGGCCCCAAGCGACGCCGAGCTGATCTCGCGCGTCCGCGGCGGCGACACCTCGGCCTACGGTGAGCTCTTCTCCCGCCACGTCGAGGCGGCCAGGCGGCTCGGTCGCCAGCTCGTCCGCGGCACCGACGCCGACGACCTCGTCTCCGACGCCTTCGCCAAGACGCTCCAGGTGCTCCAGGCCGGCGGCGGCCCCGACGTCGCGTTCCGGGCTTACCTGCTCACCTCGCTACGCCGGCTGCACGTGGACCGGATCCGCGCCGCGAAGAGGGTCCAGCCGTCGGATGACATGACGGTGTACGACGACGGCGTACCGTTCCAGGACACCGCGGTCGCGAACTTCGAGAACGGCGCCGCGGCGAAGGCGTTCAGCTCCCTGCCCGAGCGCTGGCAGCTCGTGCTCTGGCACCTCGAGGTCGAGGGACAGAAGCCCGCCGACATCGCTCCCCTGCTCGGCATGAGCGCGAACTCCGTGTCCGCCCTCGCCTACCGTGCCCGCGAGGGGCTGCGCCAGGCGTTCCTGACCATGCACCTCGCCGACAGCCCCACCGAGCAGTGCCGTTGGGTCAACGAGCACCTCGGTGCATACGTCCGCAAGGGTC
This sequence comes from uncultured Actinomycetota bacterium, assembly GCA_963721165.1. Taxonomy (GTDB): domain Bacteria; phylum Actinomycetota; class Actinomycetes; order Propionibacteriales; family Nocardioidaceae; genus Nocardioides_C. Next base: position 410,750 of record CAVRIE010000005.1, read on the forward strand.
TCTCCCGCCGTGACACCGCCAAGGTCGAGGAGCACCTCGACGGCTGCCGGCGCTGCACGGCGATGTACCTCGAGCTCAACGAGGTCAACTCGAACCTCGCCGGCATCATCGCGCCGCTGATCCTCGGCGCCGCCGCGGCCGGCTACATCTCCTCCGCTGGTGCCGGTCTCACTGGGGTCTCAGCAGTCATCGAGCGGGTCCGCGACGCCTTCAGCACGCAGGTCGGTGGCGGCGGAAGCAGCGCGGGCACTGCGGGCGGCGCCGGAGGTGCCGGCGGCGCGGGCGGCGCGGGCGGCAGCGCGGCTGCCACGGGAGGCGCGATCTCGACCGGCGCCATCGCCGGCGGCGCCGTGACGACCGGCGGAATGATCACCGGCGCCGGCGTGATCGCCGCCGGTGTCGCCGCGGTGACCACCGCCGCCTTCGTCTTCGGTGGCGGCAGCAGCAAGGAGGTCATCCAGCAGGCCGACAAGCCGGCCGGTGTCGTCCAGGCGCCTCGCGGCGCGGTGGATCCCGGCGGCGCGACGCAGCAGAAGACCCAGGAGAAGGCCGGCACCTCCTCCAAGTCCGGCCCGAACGCGGCCGCAGCGCCGGGGCGCGTCCTCGGGCGGAGCCTCCTGGATCGTCGGCGAGAGCGGTCGGCCCAACATGTTCGACAGCGGCCCGGTGGACGTGTCGGGTGGTCCCGAGCGCGGCTGGGGAAGGCACGACGCGCCTGCCGACACCCCCGGTTCCGGCGGTGACAACTCGGCACCCGGTGCCAACCCGGGCTCGGGTCCAGGGCAGCGACCCGGGCGCGGGCAACAGCAACCCGGGCACCGACCCCGGGTCCGGTCCCGGCACTGACCCCGGCGCGGGCAACACCGACCCCGGCACCGACCCCGGGTCCGGTCCCGGCACTGACCCCGGCCACCGACCCAGGCACCGACCCGGCACCGACCCGGGACACGCGACCCGGGCACGGACCCGGGCTCAGGTCCCGGCGACGGTCAGGGCGACCCAGCGGTCAGCGCCAAGCTCGACGATCACCAGCGGCGACACCGTGGTCGACGGTCAGGTCGCGTTCTCGCTCCAGGGCGAACCAGCCCTGCCCGCTGCCGTGACAGTGAGTCTCACGTCGCAGCCCGGAGGGATCACCTTCCGGCAGGACGGCCCGTGCACGACGGTCGACGACACGACCGTGACCTGCTCGACGAAGGACCAGGCGCTGAGCTCCCTCGCCACGGCGATCCCGATGATCGGCGACGGCGTGGTCAAGTACGACGCGAAGCTCCCCCTGAACATCCCGGAGACGCAGTCGGACACGGACATCGTCCTCACCGTGACGCCCTCCGACATGAACGTCCGGACAGACGTGAACAAGTGGGAGCACCCGTACCGGTACTCCGCGCCCGTGGTGCAGCCACCGGTGGAGGAGCCTGCCTTCGCCATCGTGCCCGGCACGGGGCCCATCGCGACGCCGATCAAGGACGACCAGAACGGCAAGCCTCGCTACGACCTCTCGGTGAGATTCACCGGACTGAAGGCCGGTGGGTCGCTGGTGCTGGAGCTGACCAAGAGCTCCGACAGCTTCGAGCCCTCCGAAGACTGCACGATCTCAGAGGCCAAGGATCCGAAGTCGGACCGCGGCCGAATCGTGACTTGCACGCTCCAACCCGGAGCGAGCGAGCGGGCCTTCAACCTGGTTGCGTGGCTCCCGGGCAACGAGAAGGACAGCACCCTCGTCGCCTCCCTCGACGGCGAGAAGCTCGCTGCTGTGCCGGTCACCCGGTCAACTGAGGCGGCCAGCACGACACAGAGCTCGATCCGGGACGCCCTGATGGCTGCGATGGCGGCGGCGGCCCGCTCCTGACGGTCGCCCCCTCGCGGGCAGGGAAACCGCGTCGCGGCCGGCGGCCGGCCCGCCGTACACTCTTCGCACTGCGTTGACGGAGACGAGTAGCCGCCGACCGGTGGAGCACAGAGAACCGCCCGAAGTGCTGAGAGGGCGGAGTCCATCCCGGCGTCGAAGACACTCCCGAGCATGCTTCACGAACGAGGCCGCGCCCGTCCCGGGCCGGTGAAGGTGTGGTGGCACAGCGAAATCCCCCGTCGCCCACACCTCCTGGGGCTCTCCTAGGAGGTGAACCGATGTACCGCACACTCACAAGACAGCTACCGTCCACACCCCCGGGCACCCGGGTCCGCGTCGAGGGCTGGGTCCACCGACGCCGCACGCTGGCGTCCGTCACGTTCGTCATCGTTCGCGACCGCACCGGCCTCGCGCAGGTGGTCGTGAAGGAGCCGGACACCATCACGCAGGTCGCCGGCCTCGGCGAGGAGACAGTGGTGTCGGTCGAGGGGGTCGTCGTGGCCAACCCGTCCGCACCCGGCGGGGTCGAGCTCGTCGAAGCAGTGATCTCGCCGCTCTCCGAACCCGCCGAGACACCACCGGTCGAGCTCTGGCGGCCGGGCCTCGCCGCGGGGTTGCCCACCCTGCTCGACAACGCGCCCGTGACACTGCGGCATCCGCGGAGCAAGGCGATGTGGCAGCTCGCCTCGGCCAGCATGCAGGGGTTCCGACGGGCTCTGACGCGGGAGGGTTTCACCGAGATCGCGACCCCGAAGATCGTCGGCATGAGCACCGAGTCCGGTGCGAACGTGTTCGCTGTCGACTACTTCGGCGAGAAGGCCTTCCTGGCCCAGTCGCCCCAGCTGTACAAGCAGACACTGGTGGGTGTGTTCGAGCGGGTCTTCGAGGTGGGTCCGGTGTTCCGGGCAGAGCCACATGACACCGTGCGGCACATCGCGGAGTACGTCTCCCTCGACGCCGAGCTCGGTTTCATCGAGGACCACAGGGACGTGCTCGCCGTACTCCGGTCTGCGCTCGCCGGCATGCTCGAGGCGACCACCGAGCTCGCACCGGAGGCCCTCGAGACGCTGTCCGTGGAGCTGCCCGCGGTCCCCGACGAGATCCCGGTCATCCACTTCGCCGACGCCCTGAAGCTGGTCGGCGCGGCCGAGGACGAGCCCGACCTGGCGCCGGCACACGAGCGCGCCCTGAGCGCCTGGGCGCAGGAGGAGCACGGCAGCGACTTCCTGGCCGTGGAGGGCTACCCGATGCGGAAGCGCCCGTTCTACACGCACCCGCAGCCTGACGACCCGCGCTGGTCGAACTCCTTCGACCTGCTGTTCCGCGGCCTGGAGCTCACCACGGGCGGGCAGCGGCTGCACCGGTACTCCGACTACCGGGCCGCACTCGCGGCCAGCGGCCAGCCCGAGGAGCCGTACGCCGGCTACCTGCAGGCCTTCCGGCACGGGATGCCACCACACGGGGGCTTCGCGATCGGGCTGGAGCGCTGGGTGGCCCGGCTGACCGGGGCGGAGAACATCCGGGAGGCGAGGCTGTTCCCCCGCGACCTGCACCGGCTCGCTCCCTGATGGCCGCCGGCCGGCCTCGGCCCACACCGGGGCCGGCCGGGCGGCCGGGGCACGGAGCGGGTGCCGGAGCACGGGCGGCTGCCGCGCCGCCGGGCGGGGCGCGTGCGTGATCAGGAGGCGATCGGGTAAGAAGGGACCATGACCGTGACGAGACTGCTTGCCCGCCCGATGCTCGCCTCGATGTTCGTCGTCGGCGGCGTGAACGCCCTCAAGAACACCGAGATGGCCGCAAACCGGGCCAAGCCCGTGACGGACACCGTGGTGCCGATGGCGCAGAAGCTCGCGCCCAACGCGCCGATCCCCACCGACCCCAAGACACTGGTCCGGATCAACGCCGGAGCCCAGATCCTCGCCGGCCTGGCGCTGGCGACCGGCCGGGCGCCGCGGCTGTCCGCCCTGACGCTCGCCGCGACCCTCGTCCCGACCACGGCTGCCAGCCACCGGTTCTGGGAGGAGTCCGACCCCGAGGCGAGGGCCGATCAGCGGATCCACTTCTTCAAGAACGTCTCGATGCTCGGCGGCCTGATCATCGCGGGGATGGACACCGAGGGCCGGCCGGGGCTCGCCTGGCGCGCCAAGCACGCCGCCGCCGACGTCCGCCGCGAGGCCAAGCACGTGCGCAAGGCCGCGAAGCGGGAGGCGAAGCTCGCCCGCAAGAGCATCTGAGCCGGCGACGGTCCGCGGTCGTGTCCCTCTGCCTCTCGAGGGGCGGCCGATACCCTCGTCTGCGATGACCAAGACACCGACGCCTGCCGTAGCCGACCCCTGGCCCGCCCCCCGTGCCAGGGGTCCGGTGCGTGCCACCGTCTCGCTGCCGGGCTCCAAGTCGCTGACCAACCGGGCGCTGGTGCTGGCCGCCCTCTCCGACGGCCCCTCGGTGGTACGACGGGCGCTCCGCTCGCGCGACACCGAGCTCATGGCCCACGCACTCACCTCGCTGGGTGCGCCGATCGACACCTCCGGCGACGACTGGCAGGTGACCCCCGGCCCCATCACCGGACCCGCCGAGGTCGACTGCGGCCTGGCCGGCACGGTGATGCGCTTCGTCCCGCCGGTGGCTGCGCTCGCCCGCGGGTCGGTGGCCTTCGACGGCGACCCGCACGCCCGCACCCGCCCGATGGGTGAGGTCCTCGCGGCGTTGCGGGCCCTCGGCGTGGTGGTCGAGGACGAGGGACGCGGCGCGCTGCCGTTCACGGTGGTCGGCTCCGGCCGCGTCCCGGGCGGCACCGTGACCATCGACGCCTCGGCCTCGAGCCAGTTCATCTCCGCGCTGCTCCTCGCGGGCGCCCGCTACGACCACGGCGTCGACGTACGCCACGACGGCAAGCCCGTCCCCTCCCTCCCCCACATCGAGATGACGGTGGACCAGCTGCGCCTGCACAGCGTCGAGGTCGACGACGGCGACGCGAACCGCTGGCGGGTGTTCCCTGGGACCATCCGGGCGGTCGACGTCGACATCGAGCCCGACCTCTCCAACGCGGCACCCTTCCTCGCCGCGGCGGTGGTCACCGGCGGCGAGGTGACGGTGCGCGACTGGCCCCGCCGCACGACCCAGGCCGGCGACGCGCTCCGGGAGATCCTGACCCGTATGGGCGCGGAGGTGGAGCTCACCGACGAGGGCCTCACCGTTCGCGGCACCGGAGCCGTCCACGGCATCGACCTCGACATGCACGACATCGGAGAGCTCACTCCGGCCGTCGCAGCGCTGTGCCTCCTGGCGGACTCCCCCTCGCACCTGCGCGGCATCGCGCACATCCGGGGCCACGAGACCGACCGGATCAGCGCGCTCGCCGAGGAGTTCGGCAACCTCGGCGGTGACGTGACCGAGACGGCCGACGGGATCAGCATCCGGCCCGCGCCACTCCACGGCGGCGTCTTCCGCACCTACGCCGACCACCGGATGGCACACGCCGGTGTCATCATCGCGCTCGCGGTCGACGACGTGCAGGTCGAGAACATCGCGACGACCTCCAAGACCTTCCCCGGCTTCGCCGACGCCTGGACGAGGTTGGCCTAGGTGGCAGGACGCAGGTACGACGAGTACGACCACGAGCGCTTCGAGCGTCCTCGTCGTCACACGCGCCCGCGGACCAAGGAGCGGCCCACCTACGAGGACGCGACGACGGCCACGGTGGTCACCGTCGACCGCGGCCGGTTCACGCTGCTCGTCGAGGACGAGGACGGCGCCCGCGCGGTCACCGCGATGAAGTCACGGCCGCTCGGGCGCAAGGGTGTCGTGGTGGGCGACCGGGTGAGGGTGGTCGGCGACATCAGCGGCGACGAGGGCAGCCTGGCCCGGATCGTCGAGGTGGAGGAGCGTCGTACCGTCCTCCGGCGTACCGCCGACGACACCGACCCGGTCGAGCGGGTGATCGTCGCCAACGCCGACCAGCTGGTCGTGGTGGCGGCCCTCGCCGACCCTGAGCCGAGGCCGCGGCTGATCGACCGGGCCCTCGTCGCCGCCTACGACGCCGGCCTCGAACCCCTGCTGTGCCTCACCAAGCCCGACCTCGCCGACCCGGAGACGCTGCTGTCGATCTACCGGCCGCTCGGGGTGCCGTACGTCGTCACCGAACGCGGCCGGGAGCTCTCCGACATCCGCGCTCGACTCGCGGGGCGCACCAGCGTGCTGGTCGGACACAGCGGCGTGGGCAAGTCGACGCTCGTCAACGGCCTGGTGCCCGGCACCGACCGGGCGATCGGCCACGTCAACGTCGTGACCGGCCGAGGGCGGCACACCTCGACCTCGGCCGTCATGCTGCGGCTGCCCGACGACTCCGGCTGGATCATCGACACCCCGGGGATCCGGTCGTTCGGACTCGCGCACGTCGAGCCGCAGCACCTCATCCAGGCCTTCCCCGACCTCGCCGAGCTGACCGGCGACTGCCCGCGCGGCTGCACCCACGGCGAGGGTGAGCCCGAGTGCGGCCTCGACGAAGCCGTGGCGCGCGGCGACACCGAGCAGGGCCGCGTCGAGTCCTTCCGCAGGCTCCTGGCCAGCCGAGAGGCCGGCGACGACGTAGGGACAGGCAGCGGCTCGCCGGGTCGCTAGGGTTCGCGAGGCTGCGGTCCGCCGTCAGGCTCAGCCGGTCAGGCTCCGGACGCCCACACCGCCCTGGCACCGGAGTCACCCACGAGCACCACCATCACGAGGATCGCCACCGAGGCGAGCACGAGCACGACCGGCATCGCCTTCTCGAGCGCCGGGACCCGCGACTCCCACGACCCCTTGCCGCTCGCCAGCCCCGAGCCACCCGACAGCGCCCAGGCGCCCAGGACCACGAGCGCCGCGAAGCCGACGAGGAGCCAGGAGAGCAGGTCTCCCCGCTCGGCGTGCTCGTGGACCGCCTGGGCGACACCCGGCGACGACTCCTCCAGCGACTCACCGGACGAGGTGGCGAGGAAGCCCAGCCCCACCGCCGCCACGGACAGCGCCGTGGTCGGCCAGCGGCTCAGCCACCGCCACTGGGGCAGCAACGCGAACAGGACGGCCAGCGCTGCGCTGAGCGGGATGAGCACCACCGCCGCGTGGACGACGAGTGGGTGCACAGGTAAACCGGCAATTGTCATGCACGGGAGGTTAGCCGCAGGGGTCGTGGCGGAAACGCACGTCGACCAGTTCTTGGCAGAGGCACGGAGGATTCTTGGGGTGCTCTCATGATCTGCGCCGTTGGCGCCGGTATGTACCGGCACGCGATGGATCGTCCCCTCCCCCGTCACGACGGTGACTGGGCATAGCCTGTGGCCATGCCCTCCGAGTTCACCGACGACCTTCGACTGGCGCACGTCCTGGCCGACGACGCCGACTCCCTGACCATGAACAGGTTCAAGGCGCTCGACCTCCACGTGGTCAACAAGCCCGACCTCACGCCGGTCACCGACGCCGACAAGTCCGTCGAGGAGGGCATCCGCCGCACACTCTCCCGCGCACGGTCGCGCGACGCCGTGGTCGGGGAGGAGCAGGGCTCGACCGGGCACAGTCAGCGCCGCTGGGTGATCGACCCCATCGACGGCACCAAGAACTTCGTGCGAGGCGTCCCGGTGTGGGCGACGCTGATCGCCTTGATGGTCGACGACGAGGTGGTCGTCGGCTGCGTCTCCGCTCCGCAGCTGAACCGACGTTGGTGGGCGCACAGAGGCGGCGGCGCCTGGACCGGCCGCTCGCTGCTCAAGGCCACGGCCTGCCACGTCTCGGACGTGTCCGACCTAGGCGACGCCTCGCTGTCCTACTCGTCGCTGTCCGGATGGGAGGACCGCGGGCGGCTCGACGACTTCCTCTCGCTGTCGCGACGATGCTGGCGCACCCGCGCCTACGGCGACTTCTGGTCGTACATGCTGGTCGCGGAGGGCGCGGTCGACCTCGCGGCCGAGCCGGAGCTCGAGCTCTACGACATGGCCGCGCTCGACGTGATCGTGCGCGAGGCAGGCGGCTCGTTCACCTCCCTCGACGGGACACCCGGGCCGTTCGGCGGCAACGCCCTGGCGACCAACGGTCAGCTCCACGAGCAGGCGCTGGCCTTCCTGGGGTCGGTCTACGACGACGACGACCCGGACCTGGCGCGCCGGGGACCTGGCAGGGTGCACGACCTCAGCGCGCGTCGGCGCCCTCCAACGGCGTCGGCTCAGGCAGAGACTCCCGGCGGCGACTCCGACTGAACAGGTCCAGGAGGTACGGCGCGACCAGCAGGCCGGCCAGGTCGAACCACCCGTAGCCTCCGGCGGCTCCTGAAGGCGGGTTGCCGATCGAGACGCCGAGGATGGGGTCATGGGTCTGCCACACCCAGGTGCGCAGCTCCGTCCCCACGAGCTCGAGGTAGCTCACGACGACGAACGCTCCGACGTACACCGGCTGTGACGGACCCCAGAGCAGGAACCCGACCAGGCAGGCGAACCAGAACGCGCCCAGCGCGTCCGGCCTCCCGGCCACGAGGAAGCCGTACGCCGACCAGGCCCCACCGACCAGGACCACGGCGACGACCGCGGCCCGCAAGTGGCGGCGCACCAGCCAGCTGTGCCCGAGCGCGAACGCCGACAGGTAGACGAGGCCGTGCCCGGGTGGGACGTACATCGGCACGTTGTCGAACCGGTAGACGTACACGCCGAGCGTCGGGCTGAAGACGTACTCGACGACCGTCGCGAAGGCCACGACCACCGCCGTCTGCGCCCGGACCATCGGCGTCATCCGCAGCAGTGCGAGCACGAGCACGCCCCACGTGAGGACACCGAGACCGCGCTGGAGCCAGATCCCGCCGTCGTGCGCGGCACGGTCGAGCCAGAGCACGACACTGAGCCAGCCCATCATGAGGACCGCGGCAAGGGTCGCCGACCGCGCGGGCCAGCGCGCCACGTCCATCCCCACCGCCGTACTCACCCGGCCATCCAACCATCTGTCGGGACGTAGGTCAGAAGGCCTACCAACACCGGTCGCCGAGCACTAGCCTTCAAGAGCGGGCCGCGGCGCCCGCGGGTGCACGAGACGCCGAAACATGGAGGTACGGATGCGGATCAACCAGGTACTCGCGAGCAAAGCGATCAAAGAGGTCGTCACTGTCAGTCCGGACGCGACGGTGGGCGAGATGCTCCGGGTCCTCGCCGAGCACAACGTGGGCGCGCTCGTGGTGAGCACCGACGGGAAGAGCCTGGAGGGCATCGTCTCCGAGCGCGACGTCGTCCGTAGGCTCCTCGAGAACGACCGCCTGCTCGAGGCTCCGGTCTCCTCGATCATGACCGTGGACGTGCACACCTGCGACGGAGAGCATCCCGTCAACGACCTGATGCAGGTGATGACCGAGCGGCGGATCCGTCACGTGCCGGTCGTGAACGGCGGCGAGCTCGTCGGGGTCATCAGCATCGGGGACGTCGTCAAGAACCGCCTGCAGGAGCTCGAGTTCGAGCGCGACCAACTAGACTCCTACGTTCACAGTTCCCAGACGTAGGAGGCTCCAGCTCGTGAGCTCGCACCAGCCCGAGAAGCCCGAGATCGACTTCCCCGACTCTCCCCCGCCCACCGACCTCGAGGTCACCGACGTCAGCACCGGCGAAGGCGCCGAGGCCACAGCCGGCAGCACCGTGGTCGTGCACTACGTGGGAGTGGCGCACTCCACCGGTGAGGAGTTCGACGCGTCCTACAACCGCGGTGAGCCGCTGTCGTTCCGCCTCGGCGTCGGCCAGGTCATCTCCGGCTGGGACCAGGGCGTCACGGGGATGAAGGTCGGCGGCCGCCGCAAGCTGGTCATCCCGCCCCACCTCGGGTACGGCGACCGTGGCGCCGGCGGCGTCATCAAGCCCGGCGAGACCCTGATCTTCGTCGTCGACCTGCTCGACGTCCGCTGAGGCCCCAACCCTTCTGAGCGTGGACCCGCTGCGTCTCCTCCTCGTCGCCGACACGCACGTTCCCAAGCGTGCAAGCGACCTTCCCGGCCCGCTGTGGAAGGCGGTCGAGGAGGCCGACGTCGTCGTCCACGCAGGCGACTGGGTCCACGAACCTCTGCTCGACGCGCTCGACTCACGGGCGAGGCGGCTGGTGGCGGTCTACGGCAACAACGACGGACCCGCACTGCGGCGGAGGCTCCCGGAGGTCGCACGGGAGACCCTCGGGGGCCTCCGCCTCGCAGTGGTCCACGAGACCGGCCCCGCGAAGGGGCGTGAGCAGCGCTGCCAGGAGCTGTACGGCGACGCCGACCTGCTGGTCTTCGGACACAGCCACATCCCGTGGGACACCACGACCGAGTCCGGGTTGCGGCTGCTCAACCCCGGGTCGCCCACCGACCGGCGGCGCCAGCCGTACTGCACGTTCATGACGCTCACCGTCTCGGATGCTCGCCTCGGTGAGGTCGAGCTGCACCGCCTGCCGCCCAGGACCTGACAGCGGCTGCGGGCCTAGAGCGTTCGCGGCGACCCGCACCGTGTGGCGGTCGAGGGTGACCACATCGCCGGGTCGGAGCTGCCTGCCGCGGCGGGTCTCGACCTCGCCGTTGACGCTGACGAGGCCCTGCATCAACAGCGGCTTGGCGTCGGCGCCGTTGTCGATCAGGTCGGCGAGCTTGAGGAACTGACCGAGGCGGATCGACTCGTCACGGATCGGCACGTCGCGGGGGTGGCTCACAGCGACCATTCTCCACCCTGCCGTCACCGGGCGACCGCCCGGCGGCCGAACAGCGCCGGCTCCCCCGGCTGCGTCGTCTCTGCCCGTCGGCGCGCCGGCACCTGCGCACCTGCGCCACCTGCACCTCCCGTCAAGAACCGCGCACGTGCACGCTTCTTACGTGCCAGGCATCACTTCGGACGTCCAAACCGCGCACGTGCACGCTTTTTACGCGGCAGGCATCACTTCGGACGACCAGATCGCGCACGTGCACGATTCTTGCCGCGCCAGGCATCACTTCGGACGTCCAAACCGCGCACGTGCACCCTTCTTACGCGCCAGGCATCACTCCGGACGACCAAATCGCGCACGTGCACGATTCTTGCCGCGGCGGCGCGCCGCGCGGTCGCTCTCGAGCCGCTCTCCCACGGAGGCCGGCGGGGCTCAGCGGACCAGCACGCTCACGGCGTGGATCAACACACCGACCAGGCCGCCGACGATGGTTCCGTTGATGCGGATGAACTGCAGGTCCCGGCCGACGTACAGCTCGATGCGCCGCGCGGCCTCCTTGCCGTCCCAGCGGTCGATGGTGTGGGTGATGACCGCGGTGAGCTCGTCGCCGTAGCGGCCGACCACGAACACCGCGAAGTCCGCGGCGTGGCCGTCGAGCCGCTCCCGGAGCTGCTCCTCGGTGACCAGCCGTGCGCCGAACCTGGTGAGCTCGAGCACGCCGCGATGGCGCAGGGCGCCGTCGTCGTCCTCGAGCGCCTTCAGCAGCGCGACACGGAGGGCGTTCCACAGCGAGGTCGCGGTGACCACCACCTGCGGGTGGTCGAGGACCCGCTCCTTGAGCCGCTCGGCCCGCGCCTGCGTCGCCTCGTCGTGCAACAGGTCGTGCGCGAGCTGCGCGAGCAGGCTGTCCAGCGCCGTGCGCGCATGGTGGTAGGGGTCCTTGCGGATGTCCTCCACCCAGGCGACGAGCTCGACGTGGAGGCGGTGCGTCACCCGCTCGTTGATCGCCTGCGGCGACCACCAGGGCGCCCGCTCGCCGACGATCTCGGCGAAGGTCTCCTCGTTCTCGACCAGCCAGCGGTGCGCCTCCTCGAGAGCGAGGTCGACGAGCCCGTGGTGGGCGCCGTCGCTGACCACCTCCGACAGCAGGCTGCCGGCGATCGGGCTGATCGGCTCCTCCTTGAACCGCGGGATCAGCACGTCCGAGACCAGCGCGGTGATGTCCTCGTCGCGGACCCGCCGCAACCCGACCTGCAGGACGCTGGCGACCTCGTCGACGACCCGCTTGCTGTTCTCGGGCTCCACGAGCCAGTGCCCGACCCGCTCGCTGATCCTCGCCAGGGCGATCCGGTCGCGGATCACCGTCTCCTGGAGGAAGTTGGCGCCGACGAACTCCTGGAGGCTGCGGCCGAGCTCGTCCTTGCGGTTGGGCACCAGCGCGGTGTGGGGCACCGGCAGTCCGAGCGGGTGCTTGAACAGCGCCGTCACCGCGAACCAGTCCGCCATCGCGCCGACCATCGACGCCTCGGCGCCGGCGTTCACGAAGCCCAGCAGGCCCTCCTGGCCCAGGGTGAGGAGGTACACCACGGCCGCGAACAGCAGCAGCGACACGGCGAGGGTGCGCATCCGCCGCAGGGCGATACGCCGGTTCTCGTCGAGTCCTGGGTCGGCGCCGAGGTCCAGGGTCGGGGTCGTGGTCACGCGCCCGAACGTACTACGCGGCACCACCCGTCGACGGCGGGGCGGTGACCGCCTCGTCCCCGACGAGCAGGGTCGGCGTGATCCCGGGTACGACGGTCACGGCGACCGCCGTACCGACGGGGTGCCGGACTGCGTGGGGCTGCCAGGACCGCAGCGTGCGCCCCGAGGCGAGCCGGACCGTGTGCAGGACGAACGCACCGTGGTACTCCACCGCCACGACATGCGCGGCCGAGGTCGCGTCGAGGGTCAGCGCCACCTCGTGAGGCCGGAGCACGACGTCGACGTCGCAGTCGGTGTTCGCCCAGCCCGGGACGGTGGACACCACGCCGATCTCACAGGTGAGCAGCGCGTCGCGCACATGGGCGGGAAGGAAGTCCGCGTCACCCATGAACGAGGCGACGAAACGCGACGAGGGATGCTCGAACACGCGCTCCGGCGTGTCGGCCTGCTCGACGCGCCCGTCCCGCATCACCACGACGCGGTCGCCGACGGACAGCGCCTCGGTCTGGTCGTGCGTGACGAGCATGCCGGTCGTGCCGGTCTCCCGGAGCACCTCGACGGTGTCCGCCCGGACCTGTGCTCGCAGGCTCTCGTCGAGGCTGGAGAACGGCTCGTCGAGCAGCACGACCGCCGGCCGGGGGGCCAGGGCACGGGCCAGCGCGACGCGCTGCTGCTCGCCGCCGGACAGCTCGTGCGGGTAACGGCCGGCGAGATGGCCAAGCCGGACCAGCTCGAGCACCTCCCCCACGCGGGCGTGGCGTTCCGGCCGCGACACCTTGTTCAGCCCGAAGGCGACGTTCTGGGTCACGGTCAGGTGCGGGAAGAGCGCATGGTCCTGGAAGACCAGGCCGACCCTCCGGTGCTCGGGCTGCTGGAAGCGGCGCCGGTCGGCCACCACCTCCCCTGCGATACGGATGGTTCCGTCGTCGGGGCGCTCGAGGCCCGCGACCAGACGCAGGGTCGTGGACTTCCCACAGCCCGAGGGGCCGATCAGCGTGACCAGCTCGCCCGGCGAGGCACTCAGCGCGACGGAGTCCGCGGCGACGATCGAGCCGTAGCGCTTCGTGACGGCCTCGAGCACCAGGGCGGGTGTTGCCTCGGTGTCGGCGTGGCCGTGGCCCTGGCCGTGGTGAGGGGTCACCAGGTCGACTCCCACGTCATCGGACCCTTCTGTGTGCGTCGGTCAGCCGGACCTGGCTGAAGAGGAAGAAGACCGGCACCACCGCGACCGCGACGATGACCAGCGCCGGCAGTGCCGCCTGCTGCCAGAAGTTCTCTGATGCCAGCTCGTAGACCCACACGGACACGGTAGTGAACCCGAACGGACGCAGGAGCAGCACGATGGGCAGCTCCTTGACGGCGTCGATCATCACGAGCACGAGCGCGACGGCCACACCCGACCGGACCAGGGGCAGGTGCACCCGGGCCAGGATCCGCCGGGGGCTCGCGCCGAGGCTCATCGCGGAGAGCGTCATGTTCGGGGAGACCTTCGCGAAGCTGGCGTCCACGGCCTGGTAGGCGGGGGCGAGGAAGCGCACGACGTAGGCGTACAGGATCCCGATCACCGACCCCGTGACGACCAGGCCGGTGCCGCCGGGAACTCCGAGGTTCCTCAGCGCCGTGTCGAGGCCGGCGAAGGCGATGAGCACGCCGATGCCGATCACGGCACCAGGGACGGCGTAGCCGAAGGTGGTGAGCTGGGCCGCCGAGCGCACCACACGGCCCCCGCCGAGCCGGAGGGCGTGCCCCATCGCGAGCGAGAGCAGGACGCAGCACGCGGCGGCGATGCTCGCCACGACCATGCTGTTCACGAGGTACTCGACGAAACGGGGGTCGAGGAAGCTGCCCGGGTCGCTGAGGGCGTCGTCGACCGCCCAGGTGAGCAGCCGCAGGACCGGCAGCACGAAGCCGGCACCGAGCGCGAGCACGCAGAGCAGCGCGGCGCCCCATCCGCGCCAGCCCGTGAGCGATCGTGCTTCGAGCCCTTGGCCACGGCCGCCCTTCTGGTGGTAGCGGGCACGGCCTCGCATCAGGCGTTCGCCCGCGAGGACGGCGACGGCGAAGAGCAGCACCAGGCCCGAGAGCTGGGTCGCGGAGTGGAAGTCGAAGGTGCCCTTCCACACGAGGTAGACACCGACGGACACGGTCTTCACGCCGAAGTACTGCACGGTGGCGAAGTCGGTGAGGACCTCCATCATCACCAGCGCCAGACCCGCCGCGATCGACGGCCGGGCCAGGGGAAGCAGCACCTTCCGGAACGCCCGGGCCCGGCTGGCGCCGAGGGTCCGCGCCGCGTCGTACGTGCTCCTGCCCTGCTCCACGAGGGCTGCCCGGACGAGCAGGTAGACGTAGGGGTAGAGCGTGAGCGACATGACGACGATCGCGCCGGGCAGCGACCGGACGTCGGGGGTCCACACGTCGGGCCCGAACAGCGAGCGCACCGCTCCTTGCACGGGGCCGGAGATGTCGAAGGTGGAGAGGAAGACGAAGCCGAGGATGTACGCCGGCATCGCGAGCGGCAGCACGAGCAGCCACACGAGCACGTCGCGGAGCGGGAACCGGTAGGCGGTCACCAGCCAGGCCAGCCCCGCACCGACGACCAGCGTCCCCAGTCCGACGCCGAGCATGAGGAGCAGGGTCGTGACGACCATCCCGCCGAGCCCCCGCGGGAGGGAGACCGAGCCGGAGGCCGCGACGGCGTCCACGACCACCGCGACCACGGGCGTCGCCACCAGGGCGGCGATCACCAGCACGAGGAACGACCACGTCGGGCGACCGACGCTGGTCGCGCGACGTGGTCGCCCGGCAGCGCGCGTGGCGCGTGGGACCGCGAGGACCCGGGAGTCGGTCACTTGTAGCCGGCCTCCGCGAGGAGGTCGGTCGCCTCGGCGTTGAGCTTGCCGTAGGCCTCCGGGTTGAGCGGCATCCGCTTGAAGGTCCCGAAGTCGGCGATCATCTGCTCGGGCTTCACGTCGGGGTTGACGGGGTACTCGTGGTTGCCGTCGACGAAGTCGCTCTGACCCTTCGTGGCGAGCCACTCGACGAGCTGCTGGGCCTGCTGCTTGTTGTCGGAGGCCTTGACCACGCCTGCGCCGGAGATGTTGATGTGGGTGCCCTCACCCTCCTGGCTGGCCCAGAACAGCTTGACGTCGAGGTCCGGCTTCTCGGTCAGCTTGCGCGCGTAGTAGTAGTGGTTGACCAGCGCCACGTCACAGGCACCCGAGTCGACCGCCTCGAGCAGCAGGATGTCGTTGCTCATGACCTCGACGTCGTTGGCGACCCAGCCCTTGACGATCTCGAGCGCCTTGTCACGTCCGTACAGGTCGATCAGGCTCGCGACGAGGGACTGGGTGTAGGCCTCGGTCTCGTCCCGCATGCACAGCCGGCCCTTCCACTTCGGGTCGGTGAGGCCGGCGTAGGTGTTCTTCGGGTCGAACTCCGAGGGGTCGACGGCACCCGGGTTGTAGGCCACGGTCCGTGCCCTCAGAGCCAGCCCGAACCAGCGGTCCTGCGGGTCGCGGAGGTCAGAGGGTACGGCGGCGTCGAGCTCGGCCGACTTCAGCGGTGCCAGCACCCCCTCGTTCGCGGCGTTCCACAGGTTCCCGGCGTCCACCGTCATGTACAGGTCGGCCGGCGTGCCGTCGCCCTCCGCCTTGAGTCGCTGGAGCAGCTCGGCGTCGTCGCCGTAGAGGAAGTCGACGGTGATGCCGGTCTGGTCGGTGAACTCCTTGAAGGCGCTCTCCAGGTCGTAGTGCCGGGCGGAGTAGACCTGGATGTCGGCGGGCTCGTCACCGACACCGAGGACCCCACATCCGGAGACAGCAGCAGCCAGCGCGGCGACAGCAGCGGAAAGAGCGAGCAGGGGGCGGCGGCGCATCGGGCCTCTCCTCACGAGCTCGAGGCTCGGTACGACAGCAGTTCTAAGGTAAGCCTAACCTCCGCTCTCCCACCCCGGCGACGAGGCCTGCGTCACGCCCTTTCGGGCCCAACGGCCCTACGGTCCCCCACCCGCTCGGAGGAGCGTGATGAGTGGGGGAGCACACCCAAGGAGAGCGCCATGAGCGAGCGGGAAGGATTCGACGCACAGCAAGAGGCGAAGCGCGAGACCCTCGGACCGGTCGACCGGTCGACGCGCGCCCGCATGTGGGACGGGCTCGCGAAGTACCTCGCCGCCGAGGCACGGCACGCGCGCAAGGCCACGTCCGAGAAGAAGAAGTCCGAGGACCGGGACCGGCGGAGCTCGTGATGACCGCGGCCACCGAGGCCTCGGTCAGCGGCGCCTGGGCCGCGGCCCGCCGCCAGCTCGACGGGCTTCCGGACGGGCGCGGCCTCAACATCGCCTACGAGGCCGTGGACCGGCATGTCCTCCACGGTCGCGGGGCCAGAACCGCGCTGCGCTGCATCGCCCCGGACGAGTCGGTCACCGAGACCACCTACGCGGAGCTCGCCCGGCTCTCCGCGACGTTCGCCAACGTCCTCGACACCCTCGGCGTGAAGCCCGGTGACACGGTCTTCTCGCTGCTCGGTCGCGGTCTCGACATCTACGTGACGGCGTTGGGCACGCTGAAGCACACCTCCGTCTTCTGTCCGCTGTTCACCGCCTTCGGCCCCGAGCCGATCAGTCAGCGCCTCCGGCTCGGGCACGGCCGCGTACTCGTGACCACCACCGAGCTCTACGGGCGCCGCGTCGCGGACCTCCGCAAGGACCTCCCCGAGCTCGAGCACGTGCTGCTCGTCGACGCCGACGACGACCGCCCCGCGAACACCTTGTCGTTGCCCGTGCTGCTCGACGACGCGTTCAGCTTCTACGACGTCCCTGCCACCGAGCCCGACACCCCCGCCCTGCTGCACTTCACCAGCGGTACGACGGGCACGCCCAAGGGCGCTCTCCACGTGCACGAGGCCGTGGTCGCGCACCACGCCACGGCCGCCTATGCCCTGGGTCTCCGGTCGGAGGACGTGTTCTGGTGCACCGCCGACCCCGGCTGGGTCACCGGCACGTCGTACGGCATCATCGCGCCGCTCACGCACGGTGCGACCGTGGTCGTCGACGCCGGTGAGTTCGCCGCGCGCCGGTGGTACCGGATCCTCCAGGACCAGAAGGTCACGGTCTGGTACACCGCCCCCACCGCCCTCCGGATGCTGATGCGGGCAGGCGCGGAGATCGTCGCGGACTACGACCTGTCGGCCCTGCGGCACATCGCGAGTGTCGGCGAGCCGCTCAACCCCGAGGCAGTCGTCTGGGGCCAGGAGACCTTCGCCAAGCCGGTGCTCGACAACTGGTGGCAGACCGAGACCGGCGCGATCATGATCAGCAACCACCCCGACGTACCCGTCCGGCCCGGCTCGATGGGCCACCCGCTCCCCGGCGTCGAGGCGACCATCCTCGCCCGCGGCGCCGACGGGCGCGTTCTCGTCGAGGACTGCGAGGTCTGTGAGCTCGGCCCCGGCGGCACCGGGGAGCTCGCCCTCCGGCCCGGCTGGCCCTCGATGTTCCGGACCTACCTCGGCGAGGAGGAGCGCTACCAGCGCTGCTTCGTCGGCGGCTGGTACCT
Source organism: uncultured Actinomycetota bacterium (assembly GCA_963721165.1). Classification (GTDB taxonomy): domain Bacteria; phylum Actinomycetota; class Actinomycetes; order Propionibacteriales; family Nocardioidaceae; genus Nocardioides_C. Next base: position 428,522 of record CAVRIE010000005.1, read on the forward strand.
CACCGGCGACCTCGCCCGGCGCGACGAGGACGGCTACTTCTGGTTCGTCGGCCGCGGCGACGACGTGATCAAGTCCGCCGGCCACCTGATCGGCCCGTTCGAGGTCGAGAGCGCCCTCATGGAGCACCCCGCCGTGGCCGAAGCCGGGGTCATCGGCAAGCCGGACCCGGTCGCCGGCGAGGTGGTCAAGGCGTTCGTCACCCTGCGCGACGGGGTCGAGCCGACCGACGACCTGCGGCTGAAGCTCGTCGCCTTCGGCCGGCGCCGCCTCGGCTCGGTGGCGCCACGGGAGATCGTCTTCGACCAGCACCTCCCCCACACCCGCAGCGGCAAGGTCATGCGACGCCTGCTCAAGGCGCGCGAGCTCGGCCTGCCCGAGGGCGACCTCTCCACGTTGGAGCGTGACTCATGAGCAGACGACCAGCGGTGGCGTCCAGGACGACGACGCGCTCGGAGAAGTCGCCGACACCCGTACCTGCACCCGAGGACCACGATCTCGAGCTGCTCCGGGAGATGACCCGGATCCGGCTGTTCGAGGAGCGCTGCGTCGAGCTGTACAGCGCCGGCAACATCCGCGGCTTCCTCCACGTCGCGATCGGCGAGGAGGCCGTGGCGGTCGGTGTCATGCAGACGCTCACCCCCGAGGACGCGGTGGTCTCGACCTACCGGGAGCACGGGCACGCCCTGGCGCGTGGGGTGCCGATGGACGCCGTGATGGCCGAGATGTACGGCAAGGTCACAGGCTGCAGCCGCGGGCGGGGCGGGTCGATGCACCTGTTCGACGTGGACAAGCGCTTCTACGGCGGGAACGCAATCGTCGGCGGGGGTCTGCCCTTGGCCATCGGGCTCGCCCTCGCCGACAACATGCAGGCACGTCGCGCCGTGACCGCGTGCTTCTTCGGCGACGGCGCGTTCGCGGAGGGCGAGTTCCACGAGTGCGTGAACCTGGCCGCCCTGTGGCGGCTGCCGGTGCTGTTCGCCTGCGAGAACAACCTCTACGCGATGGGCACCGCGATCGCGCGGGCACAGGCCGAGACCGACCTGGCCCTCCGGGCGGCGTCGTACGGCATCGCCTCCTGGCCGGTGGACGGCATGGACGTGCTCGCGGTCGAGGAGGCCTCACGGCACGCCGTCGACCGGATCCGCAACGGCGGCGGGCCCTGCTTCCTGGAGCTGCGGACCTACCGGTTCCGGGCGCACTCGATGTACGACCCGGACCGCTACCGCGACAAGGCCGAGATCGCCCGCTGGCGCGAGCGCGACCCGCTCGACCTCCTCGCCCGGCGGATGACCGACGACGGGAAGCTGGCCGCCGGTGACCGCGAGGCGATGTCCGCGGTGGTCACCGCCGAGGTGGACCAGGCCGTCCAGGCCGCCGAGGCGGCACCGCTCGAACCGGTCGAGGACCTCACCCGCTTCGTGTACTCGGAGGCGGCCGAGGAGGAGGTGTCACGATGACCACGGCGACGGTCGGGACCATCGAGACCACCTACCGCGAGGCGCTGCGCGAGGCGATCCGGGAGGCGCTGCAGAAGGACGACCGGGTCTTCCTGATGGGCGAGGACGTCGGGATGTACGGCGGCTGCTTCGCCGTCAGCCTCGGCCTGCTCGAGGAGTTCGGACCGGAGCGCGTGCGGGACACCCCGCTCTCGGAGTCCGGCTTCGTCGGCGCGGGAATCGGTGCCGCGATCGCGGGGATGCGGCCGATCGTCGAGATCATGACCGTCAACTTCAGCCTTCTCGCGCTGGACCAGATCCTCAACAACGCCGCCACCCTGCGGCACATGTCGGGCGGCCAGGTGCACGTGCCGCTGGTGATCCGGATGACCACCGGCGCCGGCCGGCAGCTCGCGGCCCAGCACTCCCACAGCCTGGAGGGCTGGTACGCCCACATCCCCGGGATCAAGGTGATCGCGCCCGCGACGCTCGAGGACGCCCGCGGGATGCTGTGGACCGCGCTCCAGGACCCCGACCCGGTGCTGCTGTTCGAGCACGGCACGCTCTACAACATGAGCGGGTCGCTCGCCGAGGACGCCGGCCCTGTGGACATCCAGCGAGCCGCCGTACGACGGCCGGGCCGTGACCTGACCCTGGTCAGCTACGGCGGCTCGCTGTCCAAGACCCTGGTGGCGGCGGAGACGCTGGCCGGCGAGGGCATCGAGGCGGAGGTGCTGGACCTGCGGAGCCTGCGGCCGCTCGACGACGAGACGATCACCGAGTCGGTACGACGGACGCACCGGGCGGTCATCGTGGACGAGGGGTGGCGCAGCGGCGGGCTCTCGGCCGAGATCAGCGCGCGGATCACCGAGCAGTGCTTCTACGACCTCGACAGCCCGGTCGAACGGGTGTGCTCCGTCGAGGTGCCGATGCCGTACGCCAAGCACCTCGAGGACGCCGCACTGCCGCAGCCCGAGGCGATCGCCGCCGCAGCCCGCAAGGTGGTGGGGTGAGTGCCTGAGTTCAAGATGCCTTCCCTCGGCGCCGACATGGACGCGGGCACGCTCGTCGAGTGGCTCGTGCACGAAGGGGACACCATCCACCGCGGCGACCCGATGGCGGTCGTGGACACCGACAAGTCGGCGATCGAGGTGGAGTCGTTCGACGACGGTGTCGTCGAGTCCTTTCTGGTCGAGCCCGGCACGCGGGTCGCTGTCGGTACGCCGCTCGCCTCGCTGACTCCGCTGGCCGCACCCGCGGCGGCCGTCGCTCCGGAGACTCCCGCGCCGGCCCCGCCCAGGACATCGCCCGAGCAACCCACGGGGGCACCCACCGGGGCACCCACTGGGGCACCCACCAAGCCCCCCGCCGAGGCACCCACTCGTGCACCGAGCGTGGCACCGCCAGGGGGCATCCCGAAGCGGCGGATCGGCACTCCCCCGTTGCGGCACCACGCCGCCGAGCTCGGCGTCGACCTGGCGAAGCTGACCGGGTCGGGCGCCCACGGCGAGATCACGCGGGCAGACGTCGACCGTGCGGCAGACCGACGCACCCGCCGGGTGTCCCCGTACGCACGGCGCCTGGCCGGGGAGCTCGGTGTGGATCTCGCCGAGCTGAACGGCTCCGGCAGGGGCGGCTCGATCCGCGCCGAGGACGTGCTGGGAGCAGCGGCCGCACGGTCAACGGCACCGACTGCCGAAGCGCCTGCGGCCGGACTCACTCCTGCCGCCCGGACCCGCGGCCCCGCCGACACGCGCCCCGGCGCCGGTCGCCCGAGCAGCTGAGCCCCACACCGGCTCGTCGCGCGCCACCATCGCGGCGCTGATGTCCCGCGCGAAGCGGGAGATCCCGCACTACTACGTAGCCACCACCGTCGACCTGGCAACGCTCGTGGAGTGGCTGCGACGGACCAACCGGGAGCGGCCGGTGAGCGGGCGTCTCGTGCCCGCGGCGGCACTCCTCAAGGCCACCGCGCTCGCCGCGCGAGCGCATCCCGAGCTCAACGGGTTCTGGGTCGACGACGGGTTCGTGCCCGGGGACGACGTCCACCTCGGTGTCGCGGTCAGCGTCAGGGGCGGCGCCCTCGTCGCGCCCGCGATCCACCACACCGCCGACCTGGAGCTGCCCGAGCTGATGGCCGCGCTCCGCGACCTGGTCAAGCGCGCTCGCGCCGGGCGGCTGCGCCGCGCCGAGCTGGCCGACCCGACCCTCACGGTGACCGACCTCGGGGACCAGGGCGTCGAGGAGGTCATCGGGGTGATCTACCCACCTCAGGTCGCCCTGCTCGGCGTCGGCCGCATCACCGACCGGCCCTGGGCGGTCGACGGCATGCTGGGGGTCCGCCCCACCGTGCGGCTGACCCTCTCGGGAGACCACCGTGCCACCGACGGGGCGACCGGAGCACGGTTCCTCAACTACCTCGACGGCCTGTTGCAGCAACCGGAGGAGCTATGAGCATCACCCAGGACGAGGCCCGCGAGATGGTCGCGCGGGCGGTGCGCAAGATCGTTCCCGACGCGGACGTCGCGGGCGTCTCGCCCGATGCCGACCTCCGCCGTACCTTCGAGCTCGACTCGCTCGACTTCCTGAGCTTCGTGGAGCTCCTCGTCGCCGACAGCGGCGTGCGTATCGACGAGGACGACTACCCGGAGCTCACCACCGTCGCCGGATGCGCCGACTTCCTGGTGCGGCGAAGCGGCTGACGCCGATGTCCACTGCGCGCTCCGACCCGCAGGGCGCTCCGCAGTCCGGCCCGGAGCTGCCCAGGGCGGTCGTCGTCCTGGTCGGGCTCGCCGCAGGGTTCCTCGTCGTCGCCGGCCTCCGCAGCCTCTCGGACATCGTGGGGCCGATCTTCCTCGCCTTCGTGCTCGTGATCGCGACGCAGCCGATGCGCATCGCCGCCGAGCGCCATGGCCTGCCCGGCTGGCTCGGCAGCTCGGTGGCCATCGTCACGATCTACGCCGGCCTCATCGGGCTCACCCTGGCGATGACCCTCGCGGTGGCCCGCTTCGCGACCCTCCTCCCGTCGTACGAGGCCCAGGCGAACCGGATGCTCGACTCCGTCGTCTCCTGGCTCGCCGCCCAGGGCATCGGCGACGTCCAGATCCAGAAGCTGCTCGGCGGCTTCGACCTCGGCCGTGTGGTCGACCTCGCGGGGAGCCTCGCGAGCGGCTTGCTGGGCGTGCTCACCAGCCTCTTCCTCGTGATCACGCTGATCCTGTTCATGGTGGCCGACGCGGCCACCTTCTCGGAGCGGCTGCTGGCACTCCCCTCCGGACATGCGCGCCTCACCGCTTCGCTCACGTCCTTCGGCGTCGCGACCCGCCGCTACCTCGTCGTCTCGACGGTGTTCGGCCTCGTCGTCGCGCTGCTCGACACGATCGCCCTCGCGTGGCTGGGAGTGCCCGCAGCCTTCCTGTGGGGCCTGCTGGCGTTCATCACCAACTACATCCCGAACGTCGGCTTCCTGATCGGCCTGATCCCACCCGCGGTGATCGGCCTGCTCGAGGGCGGGCCGCGCCTCATGATCTACGTCGTCGTGGTCTACTGCGTGCTCAACGTCGTCATCCAGAGCGTGATCCAGCCGAAGATCGTCGGTGACGCCGTAGGGCTGTCGAGCACGATCACCATGATCTCGCTGGTGTTCTGGGCCTACACCCTCGGCGCGATGGGCGCGCTCATGGCGGTGCCGCTCACGCTCTTCGCCAAGGCACTGCTCGTCGACTCCGACCCCCGGTCGACGTGGCTCACCCCGCTGATGTCGGGCGCCGCTCCGGGAAGGCGGCCGTGGAACCGCGCGGCGGCCGGGCGGCGGGGACCACGAGGGCGGAGGGCACCAACAGAACCGCCACGAGCAGGAGAGCGTTGAGCACACCGACCTGGTCGCCGAGGAAACCGAGGACCGGCGGCCCCGCGAGGAACGCCGTGTAGCCGATCGTCGACACCACGCTGACCCGCGCAGCGGCGTGAACCGGGTCGTCGGCCGCGGCGCTCATCCCCACCGGGAACCCGAGCGAGGCCCCGAGGCCCCACAGCACGATGCCGAGCACCACCAGACCCGCCACCTGTCCGAGCACGACGAGAAGCACTCCCGACGCCGCCACCGCCATGCTCGTCCAGAGCACCGGGAGCCGGCCGAACCGGTCGAGCGCCCCGACACCGCCGAGCCGTCCCACGGTCATCGCGGTCACGAACAGCGCGAAGCCGCTCGCCCCGACATAGGCGGGCACGTCGTACCCGTCGACGAGCGCGACCGCCAGCCAGTCGTTCGCCACCCCCTCGGTGAGCGCCATCGCCAGCACCATCACACCGATGGCGAGCGTGCGCGGCTCGAGCCAGGCACGCCAGGGGCTCCGGCGCTCTGCCTCCTCCCGCTCCTCGGCGACAGGCAGGAAGCGGCGTACGGCGACCGGCGGCACCGTGGCGACGACGACAGCCGCGAGCCCGAGGTGCCAACCCACCGGTACGTCGAGCGCCGCAGCCGCCGCACCGGCCGCGGCACCGGCCACCGTGCCGATGCTGAACGCCGCATGGAAGCGCGGCATGATCGTGCGCCGGAGCCGGTGCTCGACCGCCGCGCCCTCCACGTTCATCGCGACGTCCCAGGTGCCGGAACCGAACCCGAGCATCAGCAGACCGGCCGCGGTGACCCAGGGCAGCTCGAGGAGACCCGCCCCGAGGCCGGCGAGGGCAAGCCCCACGGCGTCGAGGACGGCGGCGGCGGCGACTACCCGCCCGGCGCCGAAGCGGTGCACCCAGATCCCCGCCGTGGGCAGGGCGACGACGGAACCCAGGGAGAGTGCGAGAAGCAGGATGCCCAGCTGTCCCGGGGTCAACGCCAGCGCGGCGCGCACCTCCGGGATCCGCGCCACCCACGACGCGAACGCGAAGCCGTTGAGCGCGAAGACGAGCGCGACGGCGTTGCGGGCCTGCAGGGCATGGGTGTCGGGGGTGCGCACAACGCCCTATTGTCCCCGGCCGGCAGGCTCACAGCTGCGGCAGGACCTCTTCCTCCGAGAGGAGCCGCTCCTCCACCTTCGGAACATGGCGTCCGTGCTGGGGTGCGACCTCGACCGCACACCTGCCTTCACGGATGAGCATCCGCGCGAGCGAGCCGAGGTAGACGCCCAGGGGCGCTCCGTGCCCGCGGCGGCCGACGACGATCAGGTCGGCGGTCTCGGTGGCCGCGACGAAGCGCGGGCCCGACGAACTCGTGCCGCAGGGCGATCTCGACCTCGACCTCCGGGTACACCTCGCGGAACGGGGCGAGCGTCTTCTCCATCAGGTCACGTGCCGCCGCCATCCAGTCGTCCACCGTGACCTCCGAGAAGCTGATGTCGTCGTACGCGGTGGGCAGCCGCCACGCGTGCAGGACGATCAGCCTGGCATCACGAAGGCGCGCCTCACGGAAGGCGAGGTCCAGTGCGTCGTGGGAGGCGTCGGACTCGTCGACACCGACCACGATGCGCCCTCGCTCCTCGCCCATGGTCCAGCCGTCCGGGACGCTGATCACGGGGCAGTGTGACCGAGCCGCGGTGCCGGTGGTGGTGGAGCTGGCCAGCACCCGTCCGGTGAAGCTGCGCGACCGGTGACCCAGGACGATCAGGACGCCTTCTCGCCGGCGTCGACCAGGACGCCGACCCGGCTGCCCGCCTTGACCGACGTACCGACGTCGACATCGGGGTCGAGGTCGTGCGCCAGCTTCTCGGCGTCCTCGACCAGTCGGCGACCGACCTCGGTGAACGCCTCGATGCTGTACAGCGGCAGCATCGCTGCCATCGGCGCGGTCTCGTGGATCGCGTGCACGAGCGTGATCCCGCAGCCGCGCCGCCTGGCCTCGATCACGGCGTAGCGCACCGCGCGGTCGCTCTGCTCACTCCCGTCGACGCCGACCACGATGGGCAGGCTCGTGTCCTTGGCCATCTCGGGCCTCCTGTTCACTCACCTCCAGCGTGCGCCCGGAGGGCCCTCATGAGGAGTGCCGGCGGTCACCCGGGCCGAAGGACGTTCGGCCCTGTTTGGACAAGTACGTCCCGCTGCACGATGTCGTCAAAGGACGGACTCGGAAGAGTCCTACGAGGAGGTGGCGGCGATGCTCGTCCGTGACGTGATGACCCAGCCCGCGATCACGGTGTCGGCAAAGGCGTCTGTCAAGGACGGCCTGCGGCTGCTCGACCGTCACCGCGTCACGGCGATGCCGGTGGTGGCCGGCGACGGCCGCCTGCTCGGCATCGTCAGCGAGGCAGACCTGCTCCAGGACGCCGTGCGCCACGACGAACGCACCACACTGATCCCGCACGAGCACACGCACAGCCTGCCGCGCAGCGTCGAGGAGGTGATGTCCACGCTCTCCCTGACCGTCTCCCCCGACAGCGACCTGAGCGACGCCGTGGAGCTGATGACCTCGACCGCGGCCAAGAGCCTTCCCGTCGTCGAGAGAGGGCGGGTCGTGGGTGTGGTGAGCCGTAGCGACATCGTCCACCTGCTGGCCCGGAACGACGAGAAGATCTGCGCCGAGATCGACGAGCTGCTGCGCAGCGCCGGGCTCGAGTACCAGGTGGACGTCGAGGACGGCCACTGCGTCCTCGAAGGGCCGTCCGAGCCGCACCACCGGCGGGTCGCGGAGGTCGTCGCCGGGTCGGTCCAGGGCGTGCTGTCCGTCCGCTTCCAAGACTGACGCGGCGATCCGACCCGAACGGCTCGAGGTCCGGCCCGTCGCACGCACCTGCGTCAGCTGCGCGGCACGGCGGCGCTGACGCTCACCTCGCTCGACGCCTCACGACGCCGCGTAGGAAGGCCGCCTGGCCGACGTGCTGCATGTCGTCCCCGACGACGCTGACGAGGCGCACGGCACGGGTGACCGGCGGGTCCCAGGACCGGTCGACGATCTCGGCGTAGTCCTCGTCGTCCAGCCCCTTCAGGTACGACACGGTCTGCTCGTGCACCGCGTCGTGGTAGCCGACCAGGAGCTCCGCGGGTACGTCGACCGCCGCGACGTCCTCGGAGCCATGGCCGTACCCGTGCGCCTTGCGGGAGAAGGGCAGCCCGAAGCGGTCGACCCACCCGTCGCGGAGCCAGACCTGCTCGGTGCCGGCCAGCGAGGCGACGTGGTCGTCCTGGATCCGCGTGAGGTGCCAGACGAGCCAGGCGATCGTGTTCGCGTCCGGGTCGACCCGGTAGGTGAGCTGCTCCTGGTCGAGCCCCTCGACGGCCGCGTGCACCGCCTCCTTGACCCGGCCGAACGCGTCCACCAGAAGATCCTCGGCGAGCGACATGCGCTACCTCCTCCGTCGGGAAACCTGTTCCCGAGTATGCCCAAGCGGGTGTAGACCTGAGGAAGGGCGGCGCGAGGCAGGGCGGCCGCCGATGAGTTTCACCGTGTCCCCTGGTCCAACTCTGGAACGGCCTCGACCACCGCTAGGAGCAATGCCATGAGCCGGATGATCTTCGTGAACCTCCCCGTCAACGACCTCCAGCGGTCGGTCGGCTTCTGGAAGGGTCTCGGCTTCGACTTCAACCCGCAGTTCACGGACGACAACGCGGCGTGCATGGTGGTCAGCGACCTCGCCTGCGTGATGCTGCTGACCGACCAGTTCTTCTCGACCTTCACCAAGAAGGCGGTCGCCGACGCCGCCGGGAGCACCGAGGCGATCATGGCGATCTCCGCCGAGAGCCGTGACGAGGTCGACAGGCTCACCGACAAGGCGCTGGCCAGCGGCGGGTCCGCTTCCAACGACCCGCAGGACGAGGGCTTCATGTACTCGCGGAGCTTCGAGGACCCCGACGGCCACCTGTGGGAGGTCCTGTACATGGACCCCGCGGCCCTGGAACAGCAGCCGGTCGAGCAGCCGGCCTGAGGCGCCCCCCATGACGACGCCGACGACACCGACGACGCCTCAGACGTCGCCTCAGGCACGAGCCGGCACCGAGGACCTCTCGAGCCTCGACCGCTACCGCCCCGAGCTCCTCGCCCACTGCTACCGGATGCTCGGCTCGGTGCACGACGCCGAGGACCTGGTGCAGGAGACGTACCTCCGGGCCTGGCGGGCTCAGGACAAGTTCGAGGGCCGCTCGTCGATGCGGACCTGGCTCTACCGGATCGCGACGAATGCCTGCCTGACCGCCCTGCAGAGCCGGGGCCGCCGGCCGTTGCCGACCGGCCTGGGGCAGGAGGCGTCGGACCCGTACGCCACTCTCGTGCAGCAGCCGGAGGTGCCCTGGCTCGAGCCGGTGCCCGACGCCATGGTCTCCGACCTGCCCGACGACCCGGCTTCCGTGGTGACCTCCCGGGAGAGCATCCGGCTGGCATTCGTGGCAGCCCTCCAGCAGCTTCCGCCGCGCCAGCGTGCCGTGCTGGTGCTGCGCGAGGTGCTCGCTTGGCGGGCCGCTGAGGTCGCCGAGCTGCTCGGCACCAGCACCGCCGCGGTCAACAGCATGCTGCAGCGCGCACGCGCACAGCTCGACCAGGCGCAGCTGACCCGCGACGACGTCGTCGAGCCGACGGACCCGGAGCACCGCGAGCTGCTCGACAGGTACGTCGCCGCGTTCGAGAGCTACGACGTCGGGGCGATCGTCAGCCTCTTCACCGAGGACGCGGTCTGGGAGATGCCTCCCTTCACGGGTTGGTACCAAGGGGCCCGCTCGATCGGGAACCTCATCTCGGCCCAGTGCCCCGCGAGCGGCCCGGCCGACATGCGGATGCTCCCGGCGCGGGCGAACGGCCAGCCCGCCTTCGCGTTGTACATGCGCGACGTGGACGGCCTGCACCACGCCTTCCAGCTCCAGGTGCTGACCGTGAGCGAGGGCGGGGTCTCCCACGTCGGCGCCTTCTTCGACACCGGTCTGTTCGAGAGGTTCGGTCTGCCGGAGGTCTACCCGGGGTGAGCGCTGCATCGCCCTGGCGAGGCGTCGAGCTGCTCGAACGGGCAATCGGATACACACGCGGCACCCTCACGCTCGTGACCGCGGACCGGATGTCGGCACCGACCCCCTGCGAGGGCTGGGACCTCCGGACGCTCCTGGTGCACATGGAGGACTCGCTGGTGTCGTTGCACGAGGCGGGGTCGGTACGGCGGGTCCGGGTCGACGTACCGCCGGCCGTCTCCACCGACGTGGTGGCCGCCATCCGGTGGCGGGCCTGCCAGCTGCTCGCGGAGTGGAGCGCCAGCTGGTCCGCAGCGGGCACCGACGCGGGGGAAGGACGTGCTGGTCGACGACCGGCCGATCACGCCTTCGGTCCTCACCAGCGCCGGCGCCCTCGAGGTTGCGGTGCACGGCTGGGACGTCGCCGTCGCCTGCGACCGGCCCCGGCCGCTTCCCGACGCGCTGGCCGCCGACCTGCTCCGGGTCGCGCCCGTTCTCGTCAGGCCCGAGGACCGAGGCACGCGTTTCGGACCCGCACTCCCCCGACCCGTCGACGCCTCGCCGGGTGAGCGCCTGCTGGCCTTCCTCGGCCGGAGCTCGTAAGGCGCTCGGCCAGAGCATGCGACAGGGCCCGGACCGTGAGGTCCGGGCCCTGCCAGGTGTTGCGGGGGGGTCAGGCGGTGGCGGTCGCCGGTCCGGTCGCGGCGCGGACGCCGCTCCCGAGGCGGACCTCCTGCTCGGCCGGCACACGGCGCAGGTGAACCATTCCGAGGATGCTGAGGAGGGCCATCAGGGCCGCTCCGACGAAGGCCGCGATCGCGCCGTAGAGAGCGATCTGGCCCATCTGCCAGAAGGCGTAGGCGTTGAGGAGGAGACCGCGGAGAGTCTCACCCTTGAAGGTGGTCGCGACCATGCCGGCGAGCTTCTCGTCGTCCGGGTTCGCCATCGCCTTGCCGCTGAGCTGGGCGTAGGTCTGGCCTCCGGTCATCTCCTCGATGTGGACCGCGATGAAGTGGTCGGCGTACACCCGGGCCTGCTCGCCGGTCGTGAGCTGCTGACCGAGGTAGGGAGCGATGTACTTCTTGACGGCCGGGTCGTTGGCGCTGTCGGTGCCCGCCTCGGGGAAGTAGATCTGCTGCGCGGAGAGCTGCGTGGTCACCTGGTCGCTCACGAAGGTGTGCGCCCACATGAGAAGGCCGCCCGCGGCGACGAGGACGGTCGCCACGATGAGGCCGCCGACGGTGAGAAGTGCGTCGAAAGTCCTGCGTCGCATGATGGTTGTGCTCCTTGGTCGGGTGGGGCTCCGTGGCCCCGGTTGTGTCTCGTTGACAGGTCAACCATCTCCCGGTGCAGCATGTCCCCCAAAGGGGCCAAGGTCCTGACACGGCAGGTCAAAAGGGACGACCTTCGCAAGCCCGAGACGCGGGACGTCGAGGACCCCTCGCCCGGCAAGAAGCGTGCACATGTCCGATCCTTACGGCGGATGGGGTTGGGTACGCGTCAAAGCTCCGCAGGTGCACGATTCTTGTCGCCGGTCGCCGGTCGCCGGTCGCCGGTCGCCGGTCGCCGGTCGGGGATCTGCCTCGCCGCACCCCCGGACGTCAGGTTCAGCGCAACACGGCCAGGACCAACGGCAGGAGCAGCGCTGTGGCGAGCGCGTTGAGTCCCATCCCGAGCCCCGAGAAGGCGCCCTCCGTCGGGTGTTCCTCGAGCGCGCGCGACGTGCCGATTCCGTGCGAGGCGGCACCGATCGCGAGCCCGCGCACCCTCAGGTCGCGGAACCGGAGGAGGGAGAGTACGGCGGGCCCGGCGACCGCTCCGACCACACCGGCGACGATCGTGAACACCGCGGTCAGGGCGGGGATGCCGCCGATGGACTCCGACAGCGCGATCGACACCGGCGTGGTGGCCGACTTGGGCGCCATCGAGAGCGCCAGGTCCTCGCCTCCGCCGAGGGCCTTGGTGACCTCGAAGGCGACGACGATCGAGACCACCGACCCGGTCACGAGCCCGAGCAGGATCGGGCCGGCGGCCTGACGGACGAGCCGGGCCTCGTAGTGCAGCGGCAGGGCGAGCGCCACGGTCGCCGGGCCGAGCAGGAACGCGATGTACTCGCCCTCCCACCATGTAGTCGGCGTAGTCCACACCGAGCAGGAGCAACGTCGCCGCGGTGATGACGATGGCCACCAGCACGGGGTTCAGGGAGGGGTGCCGGCCGGTGCGCTCGAACACCACCCGGGCCGCCTTGTACGACACCAGCGTGAGCGTCACGCCGAACAGCGGCGAGCTGATCAGCCAGCTCCACGTCTCGCTGAGGTGCAACGTCACCGGGCCACCCTCCGAGCCCCGGTGAGCCGCAGCGTCAGCGCCGCCACCCCCGCCGTCACCACCAGGCCCGCCACCCAGGACACGAGGAGGCCCCCTGCGATCGGCAGCGCGTCGGCGCGGAGCCGGGACAGGTGCGCGATCACGCCCACTCCGGCGGGCACGTAGAGCAGCGGCAGGTACTTCAGCAGCGTCGACGGGGCGCGGACCAGGCCGGACTTGGCATGCGGCCTCCGGACCTGGAGCACGACCAGCAAGAGCACCATGCCGAGGATCGGCCCGGGCAGCGACAGGTCGAGCGTGCGTACCACCACCTCACCGACGAGCTGGCACACGAACAGGACGATGAGGCCGGTGATCAAAGCACTTCCTTCTCTCCGCGGGTGCAGGCTCCAGTCTTCCGCACCCGTTCACCCAGGCGTTGTCCGGCGGTGCAGGCGGCGACATCTGCGCTCGACCAGGCAGTGGTGAACGGCGCCGCCGCCGTCCTCGGCACACGCGGGACTTTCGGCCCGCTAGGCAGCATCACTCCGGCCCTAGGCGCCGTGGACCATACGGCGCAGCGTAGACATCACGAGATGAGGCGCTGGACCGGACGAGGTCCGGGCGGGCCACTATTCGAATCTCGGAGGTGTGCGATGTCAGCGCTGGGTGCAGGTCCAGCCGCCACTGGGGCCGACGTGCTCCCCGGCGCCGGCGAGGACGGCTTCTTCGGAATCCGCTTCGAGTCGATCGGCGGGCTCGGTGCCCACCTCGCGGGGAAGATCCTCGCCGAGGCCGGCGTGCTGCGGCAGGGCCTGAACGGCGCGCACTTCTCGTCCTACGGCTCGGAGAAGAAGGGCACGCCGGTGAAGTCCTTCGTGCGCTTCTGCCCAGCCGACCACGAGGTCCGCACGAGCAGCCCGGTCGAGAACCCGCAGGTAGTCGCCGTCTTCCACGAGGCGCTGGCCCGCTCGATAGACGTGGCCGCCGGCCTGAGTGCCACGGGCACGCTGATCGTCAACACGCGCTCGACGCCCGGCGAGATCCGGGAGGCGCTCGGCCTCCCCTCCGGCACGGTGGCAGTGCTCGACGCGCTCGGCATCGCGCTCGAGGAGAAGACACGCGTCAACACCGCGATGCTCGGCGCAGTCGCCCGCATCTGCCCGTTCCTCGACCCCGAAGCGATCAAGGAGACGATCCGCGGGAGCCTTTCGGCCCGCTACGCGCACCTGGTCGAGGCGAACCTCCGCACGTTCGACCGCGGCTACCAGGAGGTGCGGCTCGAGACCTGGCCCGCCGCGCCCGGCGACCCGGATCGTCCGGTGCAACGGGCCGCACCCGCTTTCGGCTACCTCGACGCGCCGATCGGCGGCGTCATCCTCGACTCGGGCAACAGCATCCTCAAGAACCTGAGCACGTCACGGCAGGGCTTCGTGCCCGCCTACGACGTCGAGTCGTGCGCACACTGCGGCATCTGCGACATCGTCTGTCCCGATCTCTGCTTCGTGTGGTCCGACGACGGCGAGGGCGAGCCCGCCGTGAGGCTGCTCGGCATCGACTACAACTACTGCAAGGGCTGCCTCAAATGCGTCGACGCGTGCCCGACCGGCTCGCTGACCGAGCTCCGCGAGGAAGACGGCTGGGCCGACGCGCACCGTGTCCCACTATTCCCGTGGCTCGAGGACCAGAGGAGCACCGACTCATGACCATCACATCACCGAAGCTGAGCGCTGCTCCCGCCCAAGTCGTCGGGTTCCGCACCGGCAACGAGATGGCTGCGCTCTCCGCGAAGCAGATCCGCTTCCACGTCATGGGCTACTACCCGATCACGCCCTCGACGGAGATCGCGGAGTTCCTCGACGAGATGAAGGCCGCCGGTGAGCACGACATCGTGATGGTGCCGGCCGACGGCGAGCACGGCGCGGCCGGCATCTGCTACGGCGCCGCGACCGGTGGCGGCCGCGTCTTCAACGCGACGAGCTCCCAGGGGCTGCTGTACTCGCTGGAGGAGCTGCCCGTGCAGTCGGGGACGCGCTTCCCGATGCTGCTCGACCTCGCGACGCGCGCGGTGAGCGGACCGCTGGACATCCGCGGCGACCACTCCGACGTCTACTTCGCGCTGAACACGGGTTGGCTGATCTTCATGGCGCGCGACCCCCAGGCCGTCTACGACCTGAACCTGATCGCGATGCGCGTCGCCGAGCGTGCCGATGTGCGGCTGCCCGCGATCGTGGCCTTCGACGGCTTCTTCACAAGCCACCAGAAGCGCCGCGTCTCGAGCTTCGAGGACGACGCCATCGTGCAGGACTGGCTCGGCCCCGTGCCCGAGATGGTGACGGCACTCGACCCGCGGCACCCCGTGACGATCGGGCCGTACATGAACGACCCCGACCTGATCAACAACAAGTACCAGCTCGAGCGGGCGATGGACGCCGCGCAGGCGGCGCTCCCCGAGGTCGTCGCTGAGTACGAGGCGTTGAGCGGCCGGCGCTACGACCCCGTCGACCTGTACCGCATGGACGACGCCGAGGTCGCCGTCTTCCTGCTCAACTCCGCCGCGGAGACCGCGAAGGACGTCGCCGACCGGCTCCGCGCGCAGGGCGTGCGGGCCGGCGTCATCAGCCCCAACGTGATCCGGCCGTTCCCGGCGGACACGATCCGTGAGGCCCTCCGCGGCGTACGGGCGGTCGTGCTCGGTGAGCGCTCCGGCTCTTACGGCGGGCACGGCTCCACCCTCTCGCACGAGGTGAAGTCGGCGCTGAAGGACGACCCCGAGAACCGCACACTGTGCCTGAGCCGCGTCTACGGCCTCGGCGGGCGTGACTTCTACGCCGAGGACGCCGAGGCGTTCTTCCGGCTCGCGCTCGAGACCGCCGAGCGCGGCGTGGTCGAGGTGCCGTTCGACTACTACGGCGTGGAGCCCGGCGATCCTGCGAAGACGCGTCCGCGCCGGGGCGCGCCCGCGCTCACCCGCGAGGAGACGACCAGCGGCCTGCTCAAGGTCGAGCCGGGGCCGGACGGTCGGCTCGACGTCGAAGCGCCGCCGTACTGGCAGCTCGCGACGAAGCCGAAGCGCGTCCTGCCCGGCCACGGCGCGTGCCCCGGGTGCGGCATGTTCCCCGCGCTCGACCAGTTCCTGCGCGGCATCGAGGGCGACGTCGTCGTGCTCTACCAGACGGGCTGCGCGATGGTGGTCTCCACCGGCTACCCG
The DNA here is from genome assembly GCA_963721165.1 of uncultured Actinomycetota bacterium. Classification (GTDB taxonomy): domain Bacteria; phylum Actinomycetota; class Actinomycetes; order Propionibacteriales; family Nocardioidaceae; genus Nocardioides_C. The sequence continues at coordinate 444,339 of CAVRIE010000005.1, forward strand.
TACACGGCGCACCGCATCACCTACGTGCACAACCTCTTCCAGAACGGCGCCGCCACGCTCAGCGGGCTCGTCGAGATGTTCCACGAACGCATGCGCCGCGGCGAGCTACCCGCGGGCGAGGACATCACGTTCGTGATGGTCACCGGCGACGGCGGCATGGACATCGGAATGGGCGCCGCCATCGGGGCCGCGCTCCGCAACCACGGGATGATCATCGTCGAGTACGACAACCAGGGCTACATGAACACCGGCAGCCAGCTCAGCTACTCGACGCCGCTCGGCCACCTGACGTCGACGAGCCACGTCGGGCCCGCGGAGCTGGGCAAGGCCTTCCACCACAAGGACACCCCGCAGATCATGGCGGCGACCAACATCCCGTACGTCTTCACCGGCGTGGAGGGCTTCCCCGACGACCTCATGGCGAAAGCTGCCAAGGCCCAGTGGTACGCGAAGCACCAGGGCATGGCGTACGGCAAGGTGCTCATCTCCTGCCCGCTGAACTGGAAGACCGAGGACCGCGTCGGCGTCGACATCGTCCAGGCCACGGTCGACTCCTGCTTCTTCCCGCTGTACGAGATCGAGCGCGGGATCACCCGCATCACCTACAACCCCGAGCTGATCGGGCGTCGCGTGCCCGTCGGCGACTGGCTGAAGCTGATGGGCAAGACCAAGCACCTCGGCAAGCCCGGCAACGAGGCGACGCTCGCAGCGATCGAGGCCGAGGTGGAGCGTCGCTGGCTACGGCTCAAGGCGAAGGACGAGAACCCGCTCCTGTGAGGGAACCAATGGACACCACCGCACGGATCATCGAGAAGCGCGACCTGACGGACGTCACGAAGCTGTTCGTCGTGCACGCCCCGCTCGTCGCGCGAAACGCGGCGCCCGGCCAGTTCGTGATCCTTCGGGTCACCGAGACCGGTGAGCGGATCCCGATCAGCATCACCGACTTCAGCCGGGCAGAAGGCACGATCACGATCGTCGTCCAGGAGGTGGGCCGCACGAGCGCACTGGTCTGCGACCTGGAGGTCGGGGACGTGTTCCTCGACTTCGCCGGCCCGCTCGGCCTCGAGGTGCCGCTTCCCGACGAGGGCCACGCGGTGCTGATCGGCGGCGGCTTCGGCACGGGGGCGGTGTTCCCGCTGGCCCGGGCGCTCCGCGCGCGCGGCGTCCGCGTCTCGTCGATCGTCGGCGCCAGGACTCGCGAGCTGGTGATCCTCGACGACCTGCTGGCGACGGAGAGCGACGAGGTGCACGTGTGCACGAACGACGGCTCCCTGGGGTACCGCGGCTTCGTCACCGGCCGGCTCGAGGAGCTGCTCGACGAAGGCGCCGGGTTCACGCACTGCTTCGCCGTGGGCCCGATGCCGATGATGCGCGCCGTCGCCAGCACGACCCTACGACGTGGCCTGCCGGCCATGGTGTCCCTCGACCCGCTGATGGTCGACGGGACCGGCATGTGCGGCGGCTGCCGCGTGAGCGTCGGCGGCAAGTCGCTCTTCGCCTGCGTGCACGGCCCGTTCTTCGACGCGCACGAAGTGGACTTCGACGAGGCGGACGCCCGCCTGACGACCTACAAGGAGCAAGAGGACCTGGCCTGCGAAATGGCAGGACTGGGGAGGTAAGCGCCATGCCCATCGTGTATCCGCACAAGACCGAGATGCCGTGTCGAGACCCGGAGGAGCGCCGCCGGAGCTGGGACGAGGTGGCCGAGGGCTACACCGAGGAGCGCGCCATCGCGGAGGCGCGCCGGTGCCTCAACTGCCAGGACCCCGTGTGCGAGCAGGGTTGCCCTGTCAACGTGCCGATCCGGGACTTCGTGCGCCACGTCGCCCTCGGGGACTTCGAGGGGGCCGCCGCAACGATCCGCCGTCGCAACCTGTTGCCGGCGATCTGCGGCCGCGTCTGCCCCGTCGAGCACCAGTGCGAGTCGCGCTGCGTGCTGTTCCCCCGCCAGGACCCGGTCGGCATCGGTCGGCTGGAGCGTTTCGTCGCCGACTGGGAGCGCAAGAACGGGAACGGTGGCGAGACCTCCGCTCCGGAGCTTTGGCGCGACCAGAAGATCGCCATCGTGGGCTCGGGCCCGGCCGGTCTCACCGTGGCCAGCGACCTCGCTCAGCTCGGCTACCCGGTGACGATCTTCGAAGCGCTGCACGCGTTCGGCGGCGTCCTCCGCTACGGCATCCCGCAGTACCGTCTGCCCAAGGAGATCGTCGACGAGGATGTCGCGCACCTCACCGCGCTCGGTGTGGAGTTCGTGCGCAACGTGATCATCGGCAAGACGGTCACCATCGACCAGGTCTTCGACGAGCTCGGCTACTCGGCGGTCTTCGTCGGCACGGGCGCGGGCTCGCCGATCTTCATGAACGTCCCCGGGGAGAATCTCAAGGGCATCTACTCGGCCAACGAGTTCCTCACGCGGGTCAACCTGATGCGCGCGTACTCGTTCCCCGAGTACGACACTCCCATCCAGCGGCCCCGGCGGGCCGCGGTGATCGGCGCCGGCGACACCGCGATGGACGCGGTGCGCTGCTCGATCCGCCTGGGCGCCGACGAGGCCCACATCGTGTACCGCCGCTCCGAGCAGGAGAAGGGGGCGCGAGCCGAGGACTTCGAGCGGGCACGCGACGAGGGCGTGATCTTCGACTGGCTCACCCTCCCCAAGCGCTTCATCGGAGACGAGAACGGGTGGGTTCGCGGCCTCGAGTGCATCCGCACCGAGCTGGGTGAGCCCGACGAGTCTGGCCGCCGCCGCCCGGTCCCGGTGCCGGACTCGGAGTTCACGATGGAGACGGACCTCGTCGTCATCGCCCTCGGCACGAACCCGAACCCGCTCGTTCCTCAGACGACCTACGGCCTGGAGATCGACGGCCACGGCTGCATTGTCGCCGACCCCAAGACGGGCGCCACGAGCCGCCCGGGCGTGTACGCCGGGGGCGACATCGTGACCGGGGCTGCGACCGTCATCCTCGCCATGGGCGCAGGCCGGAAGGCGGCGACCGCCATGCACGAGTACCTACAACAGCGTGCCGCTGAGGAGCTGCCGGGCTGAACGCCACCGTTGACGGACCCAGGAGACCGAGGCTCGTGTCGTGGAGCACGGCACGAGCCTCGGTCTGCTTCGCTCTTGAAGCGCCCCTGTCTCGTCAGGACATGTCGAAGACCAGGCGCGCGGGCACGCGTCCGGCCAGGACCTCCTCGAAGCACTCGTTGACGTCCTCGAGCTGCCGCGTCTCGGCGACCACCCTCGTGCGCCCCTGTGCATGCAGTGCGAAGCACTCGGCGAGGTCGTTGCGCGTGCCGACCAGCGAGCCGATCACGGAGATGCCCTTGAGCACCGTCTCGAAGACGGGGAGCTCGAGCCGGTTGTCGGCAGGGAGGCCGACCAGGACGAGACGCCCGTTCGGGTTCAGGGATGCGTGGGCGGCGCGCATGGCGGCGGGCGACGGCACGGTGACGACCGCGAGGTCGACCCCGCCGAGCGCTGCAAGCTTCGCTGCCTGGTCGCCCCTGCCGTCCACGACATGGTGGGCGCCCAGGTCCTTCGCGAGCTGGAGCTTCTCGTCCTCGACGTCGACCGCGATGGTCGTCGTACCGAAGATGTTGGCGTACTGCAGCGCCATGTGCCCGAGCCCACCGATGCCCACGACCATCGCGGTCTCGGTGGGCTGCGGTTTCGCCACCTTGAGTGCCTTGTACGTCGTGACGCCCGCGCAGGTGATGGGGGCGGCATCGAGCGAGGACACGGCTTCGGGGACCTTCACGACGTGGCTGGCGTAGGCGATCGTGAACTCGGCGTAGCCGCCGTCCATCGTGTAGCCCATGTACTGCGGCGTCACGCAGTAGGTCTCCCAGCCCGCGATGCAGTAGCGGCACCGGCCGCACGCGTGGCCCAGCCATGGCAGCGCGACCCGGTCGCCCACCTCGACCTGTGACTCGCCGGGGCCGACCACGACGACGCGCCCGACACCTTCGTGGCCGGGGATCAGCGGCATCTTCGGCTTGACCGGCCAGTCGCCGCGGGCGGCGTGGATGTCCGTGTGGCAGAGACCGCTCGCCTCGATCTGCACGAGGATCTGCCCGGGACCGGGTTCCGGCACGGGAACGTGCCGGATCTCGAGCGGTGCGGCGAGCTCCGGTACGACGGCTGCCTTCATGGTCATTTCGTCTCCTTCTGCGGGATTGCTTCCGCCGACCAGCCAACCGTCTGCGGCACCCCGAAGGAGGTGCTCAACGCCTCGACCTCCGGGGTCGAAGGTCCCGTCCTGTCCTGGGAGGGTCAGATCTCCTCGGGGAACATCTGGATCGCACCGGAGGGGCACTCGGCCACGCAGATCCCACAGCCCTTGCAGTAGTCGAGGTCGATCAGGTACTTCTCCCCCGGCTGACCGAGCTTGATCACCGCGTTGTCCGGGCAGACGCCGTAGCAGTTGTCGCAGCCGAAGCAGTTTCCGCACGACATGCAGCGCCTGGCCTCGTACAGCGCGTTGTCCTCGTCGAGTCCCTGCACGACCTCGTCGAACGTCGACTCGCGTCGCGCCCGCTCGAGCACCGGCCGGTGCGTCCGCGGGGCGTCGGCGTAGTACCAGGTGTTGAGCGTGTCGAACGTCGCCAGCGCAGGGCGTACGACGGGCTCGGGAGCGGCCCCCGACAGGTACGCGTCGATGTTCTTCGCCGCCCGCTTGCCGTGCCCGACCGCGACGGTCACCGACCGTTCGAACGGCACCATGTCGCCTCCGGCGAAGATCCCGGGACAGCCGGTCATCATGTCGGGCCCGACCGTGACGACACCGCCGTCGACGACCAGTCCCGGCACGTTGTCGAGCAGCGAGAGGTCGGTGTCCTGGCCCAGGGCGAGGACCAGCGAGTCGGCGTCGAGCTCCTCGACCTCACCGGTCGGCTGCGGGAAGCCGCTCTCGTCGAGCTCCATCTTCTCGATCACGAGCTTGCCCTGGTCGACCTGCTTGATCGTGGTCAGCCACTTGAAGAGCACGCCCTCCTCCTCGGCCTCCATGAACTCCGACTCGTGCGCGGGCATCCGGTCCTTGTTGCGGCGGTAGACCACGATCGCCTCGGACGCGCCGAGACGCTTGGCGGTGCGGGCGGCGTCCATGGCGGTGTTGCCGCCGCCGTACACCGCGACCCTCCTGCCGAGCAGCGGCTTCTCGCCCTCCTCCAGGCCCTTCAGCATGCTCACTGCGTCGAGGACATGTGACGCGGAGCCGGCGGGGATGTAGGCACGCCTTCCGATCTGCGCCCCCACGGCGAGGAAGACCGCGTCGTACTCCTGCTTGTCCGCCATCAGGTCGGTGACCTTCGCGTCGAGCTCGAGCGTCACGCCCATGTCGAGGATGCGCTGCACCTCGGCGTCGAGGACCTCACGAGGGAGGCGGTACTTCGGGATGCCGAACCGCATCATCCCGCCGGCCATCGGTCCGGCCTCCTTGACCGTCACGGTGTGACCGCGACGTGCGAGGTGGTAGGCCGCGGAGAGACCCGAGGGACCCGCCCCCACGACGAGCACGCGCTTGCCGGTTGCCGGCAGGTCGACGGATACGGTCCACCCCTTTCGGATCGCCTCGTCGCCGAGGAACCTCTCGACCGAGTTGATGCCCACCGACTCGTCGAGCTGGCCGCGGTTGCAGGCCGTCTCGCACGGGTGGTAGCAGACCCGACCCATGATCGCCGGGAACGGGTTGTCCTCCATGATCTTGCGCCAGGCGCGCTCGTAGCCCGCGCCGCCTTCCTCGCCCTCGTAGAGCCAGGCCTGGATGTTCTCGCCTGCGGGACAGGCGTCGTTGCAGGGCGGCATCCGGTTCGTGTAGACGGCACGCTCGGTGCGCCAGGAGCCGGTCTTGTTCGCGCGGCTCGAGCCGACGTCGAGGGTGATGGCGAAGGGCTTTTCCATGTCAGGCTCCTGGGAGTTCCGCGCCCTCGCCCTGCTTGGCGAGAAGTCCGAACCGTTCGATGTTGTGGTCCGCGCCGGCCTGGATCCGATCGATGATGTCCTGTCGCGGGTGCTCCCCGAACAGGTGTGCGTAGCGCTTCTGGATCTTCAGGTACTCCACGACCGGGACCTGGTGCCGGATCTTGGAGACCTCCGTGATCTGGCCGTGCTCGGCCTCGAAGACGGGGAAGATTCCGGTCTCCTTCGCCAGGCGGGACAACCGGATCGTGTCCTTGGAGGCGGATCCCCAGCCGAGCGGGCAGGGCACGAAGACGTGCAGGTAGCGGGCGCCGCGGAAGGTCATCGCCTTCTCGACCTTGTACTCGAGGTCGCGGAGCTCGGCCACGGTGGCCGTCGCGACGTACGGGATCTCGTGGGCCATGGCGATCAGCGGCACGTTCTTCCCCTGGCCGAAGACGTTGCCGGGCTGGTTTCCGAGCGGCTTGGTGTTCGCCGTCCGTGCCCCCGGCGGTGTGGCACCGGACCTCTGGACGCCGGTGTTCATGTAGCCCTCGTTGTCGTAGCAGACGAAGAGCACGTCGTCGTTGCGCTCGAACATCCCCGACAGGCAGCCGAACCCGATGTCGACGGTCCCGCCGTCACCGGCCTGGCCCACGACCCTGATGTCCTCGCGCCCCTTGGCCTTCAGCGCCGCCGCAATTCCGGAGGCGACCGCCGGGCCGTTCCCGAAGAGCGAGTGCATCCACGGAAGCTGCCACGACGACTCCGGGTACGGCGTCGAGAACACCTCGAGGCAGCCGGTGGAGTTCGCGGCGACGAGCTTCCCACCGGTGGCACGCATCGCAGCGTCGAGGACGTAGCGGGCGCCGAGCGCCTCGCCACATCCCTGGCAGGCGCGGTGACCCGACGTGAGGGAGTTGGACCGTCCCATGCGGGCCTGCACCGACCGCTGCTCGGGGTCGAGGAGCCGGTTCCCGGCCACGAACGTCCCGGCCTGGTAGAGCTTGATCTCCTGGTATGCCACGGCACGCCTCCTACTCGTAGGCCCCGGATGCGACGGTGCCGATGTCGCGGATCATGTGCTCGGCATGTGGGCCGGGCCTGGTGCCTCGCCGGGACCGCTCGAGCTCGCGCTGCACGAGCCCGGTGTCGAGGTCGAGGAAGTGAAGCTTTCGGGCGTCGAGGCGCCCGCTCGTCACGTCGTCGAGCAGGCGGCGCAGCGAGGCACGAGTGATCGGCCGGCCACCCAGACCCGCCACGACGTCGTACACCTCGACCGGCAGGCCGCGCGTCGCGTCCCTCGTGTTCTGGCCGACGATGCCGCCGGCCCCGACCGCGAACGCCTTCTCCACGACGATCACCCGCTGCGCCCGGCTCAGGGCCTCGCGGACCTCTGCGATGGGCCAGGGCCGGAAACACTTGACACCGAGCGCACCGATCGAGACGCCCTCGTTGCGAAGCTCGTCGACCACGTCGTCGATCGTGCCGAGCACCGATCCCAGGGCTACCACGATGGTCTCCGCGTCCTCGAGCCGGTAGGGACGGACCAGTCCGCCCGAGTCACGACCGAAGGCGGCCTTGAAGTCCGCGGCGATCACCGGGATCTCGTCGAGTGCCTCCATCTGCTTGGCGTGCATGAGGTACTTCACCTCCGCGAACGCCTCGGGACCCACCATGGCGCCGATCGTCACCGGTTCCTCCGGATCGAGCAGCTGCTGCGGGTCGAAGGAGGGCACGAACGCGTCGACCTGCTCCTGCGTAGGAAGGTCCACCTGCTCGAAGGCGTGCGTGAGGACGAAGCCGTCCATGCACACCATCACCGGCAGGGACAGCCGCTCGGCGAGCCGGTACGCCTGCAGGTGCATGTCCACCGCCTCCTGGTTGGACTCCGCGTAGAGCTGGAGCCAGCCGGAGTCGCGCATGGACATCGCGTCGGAGTGGTCGTTCCAGATGTTGATCGGCGAGCCGATCGCCCTGTTGGCCACCGTCATCACAATGGGCAGACCGAGCCCGGAGGCGTTGAAAAGCGCCTCCGCCATGAACAGCAACCCCTGGCTCGACGTCGCGGTATAGGTTCGCGCTCCCGCCGCCGAGGCGCCGATGCACGCCGACAACGCGCCGAACTCGGACTCGACCATCAGGTACTCGCACGGCATGAGCTCACCTGTGCGGACCAGATCGGACAGGCCTTCGACGATGTGGGTCTGCGGCGATATCGGATATGCCGCGATGACCTCCGGTCGGCAACGGGCAACCGTCCTGGCGACGGCCTGTGAACCTTCGATCTGCTCAAGCATCAGCGAGTCTCCCGATCTGGTTGCGGACGAAGGTGTACGCCGCCGCCGCGGCCGCGGCGTTCCCCTCGCCGACCTTGCCCGGGAAGCGCGCGCGGATGGCGTCGAGCACTGCGGCCAGCCCGACCTGCCCGGTCAGCGCGGAGAAGCCTCCGAGCAGCGCCGCGTTGGGCAACGGCCGGCCCAGGTGCTCCCGGGCGAGGTCTGTGGCGGGCACGGCGACCACCCGCTCGGCCTTCAAGGCGCCGACCACGTCACCGATGCCGAGCTCGGCCAGATCGTGGCCGGTGTTGACGAGGAGGTAGCCGTCAGGCCGCAGGCCGTCGAACAGGTTGACCTGCTGCAACAGCGTCGGGTCCTGCACGATCAGTGCGTCCGGCTCCGTGATCGGCTCACGCAGCCGGATCGGCCGGTCGTCGATGCGGCAGAAGGACACGACCGGAGCGCCCATGCGCTCGGAGCCGAAGGTCGGGAAGGCCTGCGCGTGACGACCCTCGTTGAACGCCGCGACCGACAGTATCTCTGCGGCGGTGACGGCACCCTGGCCGCCTCGTCCGTGAATTCGTACGGCGAACATGGCGCCTCCTCATACGGAGGCTAGGTCTGTTGCGGCACCGTAATAAGGGACCTACGACCCCAACTAACGGGACCAATCGGGTGCATCGCCGGATCGGCGACCCGACGGGGCTCCCGTGGTTAGCATCGAAGGGTGACCGCACCGACCCGCGTCGCCCTCTCCCTCGGCAGCGGTGGCGCTCGCGGCTACGCGCACATCGGTGTGATCGCCGCCCTCGAGGAGCGCGGCTACGACATCGTCTGCATCGCCGGAACGTCCATGGGTGCCGTCGTGGGCGGTCTCCATGCGGCCGGGAAGCTCGACGGGTACACCGACTGGGTCACCGACCTGAACCATCGTGACCTGCTCCGGCTGCTCGACCCCTCGATCAAGGCACCCGGCGTCATCCGTGCGGACAAGATCCTCGCCCGGGTCAGCGAGCTCCTCGGCGGGGCGCGGATCGAGGACCTCGCGATCCCCTTCACCGCGGTCGCCACCGACCTGATCGCCCGCAAGGAGGTGTGGTTCCAGCGGGGCCCGGTGGACGTCGCGATCCGGGCGTCGATCGCGCTGCCGAGCATCATCACGCCGGTCATGCTCAACGGCCGTCTCCTCGCCGACGGCGGCCTGCTGAACCCGATCCCGATCGCGCCGATGGCCTCGTCGAACGCCGACGTCACGGTGGCCGTCTCCCTGGCCGGCGACCCCGACGGTCAGTCCGGCCGGGCCGCGGTGCAGGAGTCGGCGGATCCGCGGCCGGCCGAGGAGTGGATGGACCGCTTCCGCCGTACTGCCGCGCAGGTCCTCGACCGGGAGCTGGTGCGCCTGGTGACGAGCAAGCTCGGCGCCGGCCGGAGCACGACACCGGGCAACGCCGCCGAGGAGGTCGAGGAGGAGATCTTCGGCACGCTGCCACCCGGTCTGCGCACGCTGGACGTGATGGAGCTGTCGCTGGACACGCTGCAGAGCGTCGTGACGAGGTACCGCCTGGCCGGCTACCCGCCGGACCTGCTGATCACGATCCCGAAGAACGCCTGCCGGACCCTGGACTTCCACAAGGCGCCGGAGATGATCGTGCTCGGCCGGAAGCTGGCACACGAGGCGCTCGACCGTGGCACTCTCCCGGGGAGCGAGTAGATGGACGCGGCGACCGCGGGCGACCTCGTGTTCGCCGCCGTGGTGCTGGCCCGGTTCGTCACCCCGCTCTTCATCCCGAGGTTCCCGCTCCCGGCGATCGTCACGGCGCTCGTCCTCGACGCCGTCGACCGGGACATCTTCGCGAACTTCAGCAACCTCGACCTGGCGAGGTACCAGGGCATCGACAAGTCGCTCGACATCTTCTACCTCACGATCGCGATGCTCGCCGTCCTCCGGAACTGGACGCAGCCGACTGCCGCCGCGACCGCGAGGTTCCTGTTCTACTACCGCCTGGTGGGAGTCACGGCGTTCGAGCTCACCGAGTGGCGCCCGCTGCTGCTGATCTTCCCCAACACGTTCGAGTACTTCTTCATCTTCTACGAGCTGCTGCGGACCCGATGGTCTCCGGAGCGCTTCAGCGGGCGCTTCTACGTCGTCGCCGCAGCCGCGATCTGGATCTTCATCAAGCTGCCGCAGGAGTACTGGATCCACGTCGCGCAGCTCGACTTCACCGACGAGGTCAAGGAGCGGGTCTTCGGTGTGAGCGCGGACGCCTCGTGGTCGGAGGCGGTCTCGAACCGGCCTGTCGTCCTCGTCGTGCTGGTCCTCGCCGTCGTCGGCCTGGTGCTGGCGGGGCGGGCATGGGCACATGCTGTGCTCGGGCCGCCGGAGCACCCGCTGAGGCTGCGCGCCGACCCGCTGCCGGAGAACATCGACGAGGCCCGCGAGAGGGCCTGGCTGCTCAGCACGCACTGGCGGGTGCTCGATGCGAACCTCGCCGAGAAGATCGTGCTGGTGTCGCTGATCAGCGTGATCTTCGGCCAGGTCATCCCCCAGGTGAAAGCCACGCCCTTGCAGCTCACCCTCGGCGTCGCGGTCGTCGCCACCTTCAACTCGGTGCTCACGCTGCGGCAGGCCCGGAAGGAACGCACCATCGAGTCCGCCGCGTGGTCGTTCACGATCCTGGCCGTGGTCAACGTGCTGTTCGTCTTCGTGGGCGACCTCCTCCTCCGGCGCTCCGAGGGCGACCTCAACGTCGCGACGACGCTGTTCTTCCTGCTGCTGCTGACCCTGCTCGTGACGCTCTACGACCGCTTCCGGCCGGTCCACGACGTGCGGTTCCTGGCCGAGGCCGAGGTCTGAGCCTGGGTCAGGCAGTCGCCCCACCGGCGTCGATCCGGATGACCCGACGCTCCCCCGGCTCGAGGACGACCGCCTCGCAGCCCGGCGCCTCACGCCGGAGGGCCTCGGCGAAGTGCTCGCCGGGCCGCTCGAGCCACTCCTTGCCGAAGCGCGCCACGAGCGGCGGGTGCAGGGTTCCCCAGTGCACCGGCACCGCCCGACGCGCACCGGAGACGGCGCAGGCCCTCGCCGCCTGCACCGGGTCCATGTGGCCCTCCGAGAGCCGCGGACCCCATCCCCCAACGGGAACGACCGCGACGTCGATGCGACCGCCCGACAGGTCGGGGAGCGAGGCCATCTCGGGGTAGAGGCTGGTGTCACCGGCGACCCACAGCGCCGCGGAGGGTCCCCGCACCAGATGGCCGTGGGCGTCGTTGGGGCGGTGCGGCATCGGCCGGTGTCGGTGCACCGCCGGCACCTGCCGTACGTCGACGGGGCCGCCGTCCAGCCGGGTCCACTCCTCGCCCAGCGCCGCCGCCGACCTCAGCCCCCGCCGGCGCAGCCAGGCGGCGTTCGTCGGGGCGCTCATGACCGGGACGCCTCGAAGCATCCGGAGCGACCGGAGCTCGGCGTGGTCGTGGTGCAGGTGTGAGATGAGCACGGCGTCGGGCCGGTGCCACTCGGCGGGATCCGGCCTGGGTGCGATCCGCCGCAGCAGGCCGGCATGCGGCCGGAGCAGCGGGTCGGTCAGGATCCGCACACCGTCGAGGTCGATCACCACGGTCGAATGCCCCAGCCAGGCGAGGCTGAGCACCCCATCACCGGCGCGAGACTCCACGTCGTCGACCGTACTCCCGACGCCCACGGGGACCTTCGGCACTTTCCAGGCACGGACCCCACAGCAACGCTGGAAGAGCGAGGTCGTCATCGGAGGTCTCATGGCAGACGGACCTACCCGGCCAGGTGGCCGACAGCGCCCCTGGAAGGTCGAGGGTGTGCCGCCGGACCATCCCGCGCACCCCGACAACGCCGGCGACGACGCCGGCCGCAAGCGGCAGGGCTTCTGGTCGACCTCCCCTCCGTGGGTCAGGTGGCTGCTCGTCGTACTCCTGCTCCTCAACTGGCTGGCCATGACCACCTTGTTGCGGGAGCCCGAGCGCACCGAGATCCCCTACAGCCTGTTCTGGAAGCAGGTCCAGAGCGGCAACGTGGACGAGGTCACCTCCGTCGAGCAGAAGATCACGGGCTCGTTCAAGAAGGAGGTCCGCTACAAGCCGGACCAGGCCGCCGCGACCGAGGTCACCGACTTCACCACCCAGCGTCCGGTCTTCGCCGACGACAACCTCACCGAGGTCCTCATCGACAAGGGCGTCACCGTCCAGGCGGAGCAGCAGACGGCGCCGCTGTGGCAGCAGGTGATCCTCGGCTTCGGCCCGACCCTGCTCTTCATCGCGCTGCTCGTGTGGTTCCTCCGCCGCAGCACGCAGATGGCCGGAGGCGGCCTCAGCCTTCTCGGACGTTCCAGAGCCAAGCTGTACCAGCCGGAGTCCGGCCCGCGCACCACCTTCGCCGACGTCGCCGGCATCGACGAGGTCAAGGACGAGGTGATGGAGGTCGTCGACTTCCTGAGGGACCCGGAGCGCTATCGACGGCTCGGGGCGACCATCCCGCGCGGAGTCCTTCTGACCGGGGCCCCCGGCACCGGCAAGACCCTGCTGGCCAGGGCGGTTGCCGGCGAGGCGGGGGTGCCGTTCTTCCACCTCTCCGCGTCGGAGTTCATCGAGATGATCGTCGGCGTCGGCGCGAGCCGGGTCCGGGACCTGTTCGACCAGGCGAAGAAGGCGGCTCCATCGATCATCTTCATCGACGAGCTCGACGCCGTCGGCCGCACGCGCGGTGCCGGGCCGGCCCTCGGCGGTCACGACGAGCGAGAGCAGACCCTCAACCAGATCCTCACCGAGATGGACGGCTTCACCGGCAACGAGGGCGTGGTCGTGCTCGCCGCGACCAACCGCCCCGAGATCCTCGACCCCGCCCTCCTGCGCGCCGGGCGGTTCGACCGCCGTGTCGTCGTCAACGCCCCCGACCAGACCGGGCGAGCGCAGATCCTCGGTGTGCACACCCGCGGGATGCCGCTCGCCGACGACGTCGACCTCCAGGCCGTGGCCTCGTCGACCCCCGGCATGGTGGGCGCCGACCTGAAGACGCTGGTCAACGAAGCGGCGCTGCTGGCCGCGAAGCACCGTCACACGACGGTGACCATGAACGACTTCACCGACGCCCTGGAGAAGGTGGTCCTCGGGACCGCACGGCACATCATGCTGACGCCCGAGGAGAAGGAGCGGACCGCCTTTCACGAGGCGGGGCATGCGCTCCTCGGGATCGTCACGCCGGGCGCCGACCGGGTGCGCAAGGTGTCGATCATCCCCCGGGGCAGATCCCTCGGCGGGACGTTCCAGTCGCCGGAGACCGAGCACCACGGGTACTCCACCACCTACCTCCGCGGCAGGATCGTCGGAGCGCTCGGCGGACGCGCGGCCGAGCAGATCGTCTACGGAGACTTCACGACCGGTGGCGAGTCCGACCTCGACGTCGCCAGCCAGATCGCGCGCCAGATGGTCGGCCGGTGGGGCATGTCGGAGCAGATCGGGCCGGTCACCGTGCTACCGCCCGCGGGACAGGAGCAGTCGATCTTCGATGCGACCGGCCCCTCCCAGGCCACCCGCGAGCTCGTCGACGCAGAGGTGCGTCGCATCGTCGACGCCTGCTACACCGAGGCGCTGGCCACCCTGCGCAGCCACCGCGACAGCCTGGAACGGATCACCCGCCGGCTGCTGGAGAAGGAGACGCTCAACGAGGAGGAGGCCTACGACGCCGCCGGTCTCCCCCAGGACGCCTTCCCCACCCCGTCCGTCAGCCTCGACCAGGACTGACCGGCAGCAGGTCCGGCCGCTTGCAGGTCCGCTGTTGCTCCGGAGGACGTCCGGTCAGCCGTCCCCACAGCCAGGGCGCGAGATGCGTCGCGACCCAGCCGAGCTCGCGGACGACCACTGCGGCCACCGGTTCGCGTCGCACCTCCGGCAGCGGCGTGCGCCAGTCGCCCGCGTCGATCCCGAGGCTCTCGGCCAGCGCCAGCGCCACCCGCCGATGGCCCTCGCTGTTGGCGTGGAGCCGGTCGTCGTGCCACAGCGCCGGGTCCGACGAGAGCGGTTCGGCAGCGAGGTCCGCCACCGCGGTGCCGTAGCGCTCCCCCGCCTCACGGACGATCTCGTTCAGCGCCTCCAGACGCCTTCGGAGTACGACGGCCAGCGGAGCGACCTTCGTCATGTCCGGCATCGTGAACGCCGCGACCCGTGCGCCGGAGTGGTGCAGCGCAGCGTGCATCGCGAGCAGGTCCTCGCGCAGCGCCGCCCGGTCGAAGCGGGGGCGCAGCACGTCGTTGACCCCGGCGACGACGACCGCGACGTCGGGACGCAGGGCGAGGGCCCGCTCGAGCTGGGTCTCGCGGACCTCCCGTGCGGTCAGGCCCCGGACCGCGAGGTTGGCGTAGGTCAGCTCGGGCTCCACCGCGGCGAGGTGCTCGGCGAGACGGTCGGCCCATCCGACGTACACACCGTCGGGCCCCGGGTCCTCGAGCCCCTCCACTGTGCTGTCACCGATGGCGACGTACCTGGTCACGAGGCGGGAGCCTAGTCGTCCCGGGCCGCGAACGCTGCCGTCATCACGCCGATGGCCGAACCTGGTTCGACGAAGCCGGCCGGGCCCTCCCACTGGCCGTGGGGCCTTGGTCCCGCGCGCGAGAGCCGCAGGACTCTTGTGGTCGCCACCCAGGAGCGGATCGTGACAGTCAAGAGACCCTTGCCTGGGCGTCTGGTCGGCCCGGGAGCCTCACCCTCGGACGGCTTGCCAAGGCGCAGCGCACGGCTGCCGGGCCGAGACCGAAGGAGGTTCGCCATGCGAGTCCTAACGAACACCAAACCAACCGAAAGGGCACCGGCCCGCGACGGGCCCGTCCTCGCTGCCGCGAGGCCCGCGGGTCGATTCCTGCTGCACTACGTGGAGATGTGCGTGGTCATGTGCGCGAGCGGAATCCTGCTCAGCGTGCTGTTCTTCCAGTCCGCTGTGTGGCTCGGGTACACCGACCTTCCCCAGACGGCGCCTGGGCTCTCCGTCCTGGTCATCGCGATCAACCTCTCGGTGCCGATGGCAGCCTGGATGCGTTTCAGAGGCATGGACTGGCGACCGACCCTCGAGATGACGGGCGCAACCATGACGACCGGCCTGCTGCTGATCGTGGCTTACTGGCTCGGCATCGTCGCCAAGAGCAGCCTCATCGAGATCCAGACGAGCCTGGCGTGCCCGGTCATGCTCGCCGTCATGCTGCTGCGCTTCCGCCTCTACTCAGCACCACACGCAGCACACCACGCCCACGCGGCCTGAAACCTTCACCCGGCAGGACCTGACCGGCTCGGCCGCCCGCCCGACGCGCAACGGCATAGTCTCGGTTCGTGAGCGAGACGTGGGCCGTCGGTGACGCCTACGAGGCGTACGTCGGCCGGTGGAGCCGCCTCGTCGCGGTCGTATTCCTCCACTGGTTGGACGTGCCCGCCCGTCAGGTGTGGCTGGACGTGGGCTGTGGCACCGGTGCGCTGACGGAAGCCGTGCTTGCCGAGGCTGACCCGGACCATGTGACGGGCGTGGACACGTCCGAAGCGTTCCTCGCCACCGCCAACGCTCAGGTCGATGATGCGCGGGCGACCTTCCACGTCGGCGACGCGCAGTCACTGTCGCTGCCCGGCGAACGGTTCGACGCCGTGGTGAGCGGGCTGACACTCAACTTCGTACCCGACCCGCGCCGTGCGGTGGCGGAGCTCGCGCGGGTCGCCCGACCCGGCGGCGTCGCCGCTGCGTACGTCTGGGACTACGCCGAGGGCATGCAGATGCTGCGGCACTTCTGGGACGCCGCCGCGGCCCTCGACCCCGCCGCTGCCGAGCAGGACGAGGGTTCTCGCTTCCCGCTGTGTCGGCCCGAGCCGCTCCACGAGCTCTGGACCGCCGCCGGGCTGGACGAGGTCGCGGTGCGGGCGATCGAGGTGCCGACCCCGTTCATCGACTTCGACGACTTCTGGCGTCCCTTCCTCGGCGGCCAAGGACCGGCCCCGGGGTACGTTGCCTCCTTGTCCGACGAGCACCGCCTCGCACTGCGCGACCAGCTACGAGACCGGCTGCTGACCGAGCCCGATGGCACCATCCGGCTCAGTGCCCGGGCCTGGGCGGTGCGCGGCACGGTGCCGGAGCCGACCACGTGAGCGGGCTGTGCGCGGGGCACCGTTGAGAACCATCGCGGTGCCGCTCGAGCTACAAAGCTGCGTCAGGCCTTCCGCTGCTCGGGCACCGAGCCTTCCGCCTCGAGGACCGCCACGCCGAACGCCGCCCGCAGGATCTTGGAGGCAGCCGAGGCCACCCGGGCGCTGCCGACGACCGGCGCGATGGCGATGAGGGTGCTCTGCGCCTCCTCGAGCGTCACACCTGCGTCCGCGGCGAGCCCGAGGTTCATCATGTACGACACCGGAGCGGCATCCATCGCGACGAGGGCGGCGAGCCGGACGAGGAAGTACGTCTTCGGGTCCAGTCCTGAGTGCTCCAGTGAGTCCAGGTTCATGGCGACGAGGCGTTCGAGGACTGGGGCATCCCCTTGGGCGATGCTGCTCAAGGCCGACTCGGGAGCGGTTTGTGAGGTCATGACTCTCCTAGCAAGGGTTCGTGGACTCGGGATGCGGTCAACGCTCGCATCGATGGCCAGGCTCGCCATCATCCGTGGCGGATGAACCCACGGGAGGGCAGCCCACCGGCACGGACACGTCGCGCGCAAGCACTCCCAACGCACCAGCCCCTCCCCCACAGCGGGTGATGTGAGTGCCACCGAGAACGTCCTACGGTCACAGACGTGTCGAGGGAGAGGTGACCGTGATGTTGCGAGGTCGGCGAAAGGAGCGCCGCGAGGAGCGGCGGGGTGACGAGCACGTGCACTACAAGATGCGTCAACGTCTGCTGTCGATCGGCGACGACTTCTGGATCGAGACCGACGACGGGCAACGCGCGTACAAGGTGAACGGGAAGGCCCTCAGAGTCCGCAAGACACTGGTCTTCGAGGACCCGGCGGGACACAAGCTGGCCAAGATCAAGGAGAAGGTCGTCCGGGTCCGGGACTCCATGGAGGTCGAGGATGACGACGGCAACCGGATCGCCATGGTGAAGAAGGCGCTGATCAGCCCGCTGCGAGATCGCTGGACGGTGCAGATCGGCGACGGACCGGACCTCGACGTGAAGGGCAACATCGTGGACCACGAGTACACGTTCACCGATGGGCGCACGGAGGTGGCCACCGTGTCGAAGAAGTGGTTCCGCGCCGCCGACACGTATGGCGTCGAGATCGCGCCGGGGCAGGAACCGGTGGTCGTCCTCGCCGCTACCGTCGCGCTCGACATGATGGCCCACGAGGGACGCTGAGCACGCAGCAGCCGAACAGCAGCCGGCGCGGGTGAACACGCGGCGCGGTACGTTCGACGCATGACCGAGCCAGTCGATGAGGGCCGAATCGAGAGACGAGCGGAGTCGCTTCCTGAGGAGGTCGTGGCCGGCAGCGAGGATCCCGACGAGCAGGCCAGAGCGATTCTCGAAGAGTCCGACGACCGTACCGAGCATCCCGAGAAGACCAGGCACGAGTCCAGCCAGACTCCGGACTAGGTCGCAAACAGGCGGATGAGCTCGAACGCCAGCACGACTGCGCCGAGCAGCCTGCGGAACGGGCTCGCACCTCGGGCGAGCTCGTCCACCGACCAGGCGACGAGCGCGCCCTGACCGACGACTTGCAACGTCGCAGTCCGGTCGGACCCCAGCACCCCGGTCCAGCCGACGACGACCGCGACGAGCCACACCCACAGAGCCGGGTTCGGCCACTGGGCGACGGCCGTTCTACCGTCGTGGTCGCACACCCACCATCGGAGCGAGAGGACGCGAGCGGGTGAAGGCGAGTCAGGGTTCGAGGAGGGCTCGGGCACCCGCGCGACTCTAGCCTCCGGCCCGAGCTGCGCGTCAGGCCGAGGGTGAGGTGGGTGGCACGAAGAGCTCCTGCACGGCCGCGTCGATGTCGTCACCCGCACGCTCGACGGGCTCCACGTAGAGACGCCCCTCGGCGATCAAGCCGTCACGGATCGTCAGGATGATGACGCCGCGCATCGCGAAGGGCGAGCCGTCGGCGTGCTGTCCACGCCAGTCGACCTCACCCCACTCGGTCACTCCGTTCGAGGTGAAAGCGACCAGCTCGGCATCGAAGTCCGGCACCCCTTGGAAGACCGCGGACCAGTTGGCGAGCACCTGCGCGCGCCCTGTGAAAGCGCGACTCGGATGAACAGGTTGGGCGCTGACGTACTCCTCGGAGAACAGTGCGGCCATCCGCTGCGCATCATGGGCGTTCTGCGCCTCCGTCAGGCGCTCCATCACGCTGCTCATCTTCTGACGGTAGACCGCCCTGCCGTTGGGCGTAAGTGCCCCGGCCACGCGTGCCGGTCGGGACGGGGGACGAGTTCGGCGCCTGGGCCCCGGGCTCTTCGCGAGGTTGGCACCGATCGCCCGGCTAGGGCCGATCGGTAGCCAGGTCGACACCGTCCGGCACTGGCGACCACCTCGTCGGCGTGCGCACGCTGGAGGCGGGTCAGCCGTCCGGGAAGGGGCATGCCATGGCGATGAAGGCCACGCCGCGACCGAGCGTCGAGTCGAGCCCGGAGCGGCCGACCCGGCGGCCCTCGAGGTCGATGGTCTTCTTGCTGGCGCTCGCCCTCCTCGTGGGGGGTGCCCTCGGGGCTGTGCTCTTCGGCGACAGCGCCGAGGACGGGGCCGCCGTTCAGGTGGCTGATCCTTCGGTCGTCAGGCGCGTGGACGCCGGCATCGCCGACGTGAACGCGATGGACGTCGATGCCGTGGCGGCCGGTTTCTCCAAGGACGCGGTGTTCACCGATCTCATCGACGGCAGGGTCACCCGCGGCGCCTACGACATAGCCCTCACCTACGCACAGTCCGGGGACTTCAACCTGAGGCGGACGAGCGATGTCGTCGAGCTCGGTGGAGTCGCGACCTTCTCGGTGAACTACGGCGGAGGGTCGGCGGTCGTCGTCCTGAAGTACGAGCACGGTCGGATCACGCAGGCCGTGGTCATGGCTCCCTGACGAAGGGGACCGTCCCGGTTCGCGACAAGGACGGGACCGGAGGCCGGTGGCTAGCGAGCACTCGTCGGTGGCGTGCCGGTCAGCAGCCGGAACTCCCGGGCAAGCTCTCTCCTGGTCACGGCGAACTCCTGGGGTGGGCTCGGCTGCTGCTGCAGACCCCACGCGATGACCTCGGCGGCGCGTTCGATCGCCCTGTCCTCCCAGGCGTCCCGGGGAAAGGCCCAGCTGAGGTTGACCAGGTCCTCGTAGGCCGCGCGGGTCTCCTCCGTCAGGTTCTGGGCCATCCAGGTGTGCGCAAGCTCGTGCAGCATCGTCGCCTCCGCCTTGGCTGACCACGGTGGGCACGGGGAGGTCCGGCAGGCAAGGCCCTCGCCGAAGCAGGCCACGATCTCGTCGTTGGACTCGCCCCCGGCAACGGCAAGGTTGCCCTCGCAACGGTCGGCTGCCGGGTAGAACGTGACCGAGGTGGGCCGGGGCACGGGGAGACCGGCTTCCGCGTACCGGCCGATGCTCCACTCGACCAAGGACTCTAGCGCGGGTGTGCCGTTCCAGATCTCGACAGTGGCCCCGTCCGCGATGACCGTGCCGGTGCGCTTGAGCTGGACCGGCTCCGGCACGTCCATGGCCGTCCACCAGCCGGTGAGAGGGGCGTTCGCGTCGAGACACCGCCGGGCGTCGTCGAGACGGAGGTAGCGCTGCTCCCGGAGCACCGCACCGTCCTTCGCCAGGCTCAGGGCGACCGCGATCCGCCCAGGGCAGCCGGCGTCGTCCTCGGAGGTCAGGAGCATGATCACTTGTCGGAAGCCCTCATCGGATCGCAGCCTGGGTATCCCGAACACCGCCGGGCCTCCGCGACCGGGAATGGCATCCAGCGTGGTCGTGAGGTCCGCGGTGGTGTGGTCGTCGACGTAATTGTCGGCGAGAGCCTCCAACGAGGCCCAGTCCCGACCGGGGTCGACCAGATTGTGCCCGGACACCAGTGCGCTGGCGGTCTCCTCCCGCACGAGTCCCCAGGGGCGAGAGCGTCATGACCAGCACCGCGTCCTGGACCGTGAGGAGATCCGGCCCCTCCCACACCGCCGGGACGACCATCCCGCCGCGCGACAGGTAGGGAGGCGGACGCAACCGGGTCCTCGGCTGGGTGTACTCGAGACGCCGGACCAGGCTCAGACTCTCGCCGACGCCCTTCGCCACCTCGCCCCCGGTGCCACGATGGTCGAGCACCACGTCAGCCGTCAGGAACGCCTCGAGGTTGGGGACGCCTTCACGGCCGGCCTCCTGGACGTTGGCGAGCCACTCCTCGGCGCCCCTGCCCCACGTGTTCGCCGACCCACGCTGCTCACCATCGAGTGCCGCAGGCGGCCAGCACCAGCGCACCCAGCAGCAGGGAGATGAACGCGATGCTCTGTCGGCGGACCATCTCGGCGTGGCCTCTCAGGTCAGTCGGACCCGCTCCAGATAGCGCGGCACCACGGCGTTCCACCCGAGCTCGTCCGCGAGCCGGTCGGCCAGGGCCTTGGCCGCCTCCTCCTCGCCGTGCACCACGTAGGCGGTGTCGGGCGGCCTCATGCCCGACAGCCACGCCACCATCTGCTCGGCGTCGGCGTGGGCGGAGTAGGCGTTCGTAGCGCACACCTCTGCCCGCACGGGGATGTAGCGCCCGTGGATCTTGATCTGCCGCTCCCCCTCGGCGAGCGCGCGGCCCCGTGTACCGGGCACCTGGAACCCGGTGAGGATCACGGTGTCGCGTCCGTTGGGCAGCTGGTGAGCGAGGTGGTGCAGCACCCGGCCACCGGTGGCCATGCCGGAGGCGGACACGATGATGCACGGCTTCCCGGGCCGGTTGAGCTTCTCCGACTCCTGCCGGCTCGGCATCAGCTTCAGGTGGCTCGGCCGGTACGCCGTGCTCGCCATGGTCACCTCGGGGCGCAGCTGCGGGTCGTGGGCCGCGATCGCCTCCTTGTAGACGTCGAGCGCCCGCAAGGCCATCGGGCTGTCGACGTACACCGGCACCTGCGGGATCCGTCCCTCGGTCTCGAGGCGCGCGAGCGTCATCAGCAGCACGAACGTGCGGTCGACAGCGAACGCCGGCATCAGCACGACACCACCGCGCCCGATCGTGCGCGTGATGGCGTCGGCCAGCACGTCGTCCCCGTGCTCCTCGTGCACGCGGTCGCCGTACGTCGACTCGACCACCACGACGTCGGAGTCCCGTGGCGACTCCGGCGGCAGCAGCAACGGGTGTCCGGGCCGGCCCATGTCCCCGCTGACGAGCAGGCGTACGCCGGCCACGTCGAGCTCCGCGAAGGCCGAGCCGAGGATGTGTCCCGCCGAGCGGAGCGTCAGGCCGATGTCGCCCGGAATCGTCGTGGCCACGTCGTGGTCGACCGGCGTGATCAGCGAGATCGCCTTCTCCGCGTCCTCGTCGTCGAAGAGCGGGAGGGCAGGTCTGTGCTTGGAGTAGCCGGTCAGGTTCGCGTGCTCGGCATCCTCCTCGGCGAGGTGCGCGGCGTCGCGCAACACGATCGCCGCGAGCTTCGCGGTCTCAGGAGTGCACATCACCGGGCCGTTGAAGCCGTCGCGGACGAGCACCGGCAGGTAGCCGCAGTGGTCGAGGTGGGCGTGGGTGAGCACAACTGCGTCGGTCCTGGCCGGGTCCACCGTCAACGGCTCCCAGTTCCGCTGCCGCCAGACCTTCTCGCCCTGGAACATCCCGCAGTCGACCATCACCCTGGTGCCGTCGCTCTCGATGAGGAACTTGCTGCCGGTGACCGTGCGGGCGGCGCCGAGGAAGGTCAGGGACGCGGGATCGGGGGTCTGCGGAACGCTGGGCATGGCGCACCTCCTGAACCCATGACACTCCCACCCAAGTCGGGCCGGTAGGGCCCAAGGTCACCGCGGCCGGGTGTGCTTGGCCGGGTCAGCTTGGCGGGTGCTCAGCCGGGTCAGAGCCAGTTCATCGGGTCCACGGTCACGCCGTTGCGGAAGACCATGAAGTGCAGGTGACACCCGGTGGAGAAGCCGGTGCTGCCCACGTAGCCGATGACGTCACCACGTCGTACTCGCTGGCCGACGTAGGTGGAGTAGCGGCTGAGGTGGTTGTACGTCGTGGTGACCGACACCCCCCGCATGTAGCCGTGGGCGATGATCACCCGGTTGCCGTAACCGACGTTGTAGTAGCGGCCGATCACCCGCCCGCCGGCCGCGGCGTGCACAGCCGTGCCGCAGGAGGCGCCGAAGTCGGTCCCGTCGTGGAGCGTCCAACGGTGGTACACGGGGTGCAGGCGCATGCCGTACGGCGAGGTGATGTAGCTGTCGATGGGGTGCATCAGCGGCCCGCTGCGGGAGCGCGACGCCTTGATCGCGCGGGCTGTCGCGGCCCTCGACCGGTGCCTTCGCAGACGCGCCTCGCGCTTGCGGATCAGCCGCGAGATCCGGTCGCGTTCCTTGCGCAGCTGTTGCAGCCTGCGCTGGTCGGCCTTCTTCGCGCGAGCGGCCTGCTTGCGCGCCTGCTCGCGTTCGTCGAGCGCTGTGGCGACCCGCGCCGTGGCCTGGGCCGCGCGCGCCTCGAGCACCTTCGTGCGGGCGAGCGTCTCCGCCGCGGCTGCCCGCCGGGCGGCGACCTCGGTCCTGGCGTTGGCGACCCGCTCGCGTTGGAGCTCGAGAAGCACGCCGGAGGCCTCGAGCCGGCGCAGGGTGGCGCTCTCCTTGTCGAGGAGGTTCTGCACGACGTTGAGCTGGCCGCTCAGCTCCGACGGGTCCCTGGAGGTCAGCACCATGGTGAGCCCCATCAGCTCCGGTGACCCCGCCTGGTAGGTCTCCGCAGCAATGTGACGCAGCACCTGCTCCTGGGCATGGTGGCTGCGACGCCCTTGCTGCAGCGCGACCCTGGCCCGCTCGAGCCGCGCGGTCGCGGCGTCGAGCTCGGACTGCATCTGGGCGTCGAGGATCTCGGCGGCGGCGAGCTCCGAGCGGCGGCCGGCCAGCTCGCGCTCCGCGGCGTCGAGGCGGTCCTCGGCCTGTGCCACGCGGGCGGTCGCCCGGACCAGCGCCATGCTGGAGTGCCGCAGGTACTTCTTGGCCTGGTCGATCTGCCGGTGCACCCGCCGGTCGCGGGCTCCGAGCTCGTCTGCGGGGGCTGGAGGAACGGCGGCGAGGCTCACGACGGCACCGAGCGTCACCAGAACAGCGACGAGTCTCAGTCGAGGGCTGCGGTTGAGTCCACGGATGGCGGCGAGCACCGGTCTGCCTCTGCTCCAAGTCGATCGTCGGTTCCGCCGACCGTAGAACAGCGCGCGCCCTGAACGTGGGAGCCGCGCGGGAGCGGTGGTCGAGAAGCTAGGAAGCCGCGGCCGGAGGGACCATCTCGGCGCGTACTCCGAGCAGCCGGATCGCTCGCGAGGAGTCGAACCCGTCCAGCAGGCCGACGGCCGCTGCCGCGATGCGTTCCGGGTCGCTGGTCGGCCCCTCGAGGGTCACGCTCCGGGTGTGGGTGTCGAACGGCGCGAACCGCACCTTCACCGCCACCCGCAGCGCCGGACGCTCCTCCCGGCGGATGTCCTCGGTGACCTGCCGCGCGAGCCGCCGCACCTCCGCCCGGACCTGCTCCGGGTCCGTGAGGTTCTGCTGGAAGGTGGTCTCCCTGCTGTGCGAACGCGCCACCCACGGCGTTCCCTCCACCGGCGACCGGTCGACGCCTCGGGCCAGGCGGCGGTACCACGGGCCCATCGTGGGTCCGAGCTCCGAGGCGAGCCAGGCGGGGTCGGCCTGGGCGAGCTCACCGACGGTCTCGATGCCCAGGCCGGACAGGCGCTTGGCGGTCTTCCTGCCGATCCCCCAAAGGGCGTCGGTGGGTCGGCCCGCCATCACGGCGTACCAGTTCTCCTCGGTGAGCCGGAACATCCCCTGGGGCTTGCCGAACTCCGTGGCGATCTTCGCGCGGAGCTTGTTGTCACCGATGCCGACCGAGCAGTGCAGGCGGGTGGCCGCCAGCACCGCCTCCTGGACCTGCGCCGCGAACGCCTCCGGGTCGTCGGTCCGGACACCGAGGAACGCCTCGTCCCAGCCGAGCACCTCCACCACAGCGCCGAGGGAGCGGAGCGTCTCCATCACCTGCGCCGATGCCGCTTCGTACGCCGGCGCGTCGACCGGCAGGAAGACCGCGTCGGGACACTTCCGGGCCGCGGTCCGCAGCGGCATGGCGGACCCGACGCCGTACTTGCGTGCCTCGTAGGAGGCGGTGGAGACCACGCCACGCTCGGTCGGGTCCCCACGGCCGCCGACGATCACGGGCAGCCCGGCGAGCTCCGGGCGCCGCAGCACCTCGACCGCCGCTATGAACTGGTCGAGGTCGACATGGAGCACCCACTGCTGGGTCATGACGCCATTGTGGCGATCTTGCCGACCGCCCCGCGCCGCGAACGCGCAGATCAGGCAGGATCGGCCCATGACGGCATCCACCCCGGTCCACGCGTTCGGCGACGACGCACTCGGCGACTCGGACGCCACGGAGCTCGCGGAGCTGATCCGGACCAAGCAGGTCAGCGCCGCAGAAGTGTGTGAGGCGGCGATCCTTCGCGCGGAGGCCATGCAGCCGTTGGTCAATGCGGTGGAGTACGCCGACTACGACCGTGCGAGGGCTGCCGCCGAGGCCACCACCAGCGGGCCCTTCGCGGGCGTGCCCACCTACATCAAGGACAACGTCGACGTAGCCGGGCTGCCGACCAACCAGGGCACGGACGCCTTCGTCGCGAAGCCGGCCGCCAAGGACAGCCCCGTCGTCTCGCAGCTCAAGGCCCTCGGCGTCAACGTGCTCGGCAAGAGCCGGATGCCGGAGTTCGGCTTCAGCGCCTCCACGGAGTACGTCCGAGCCGAGCCGGTGCGGAACCCGTGGAACCTCGACTACTCCTCCGGTGCCTCCTCAGGAGGAGCGGCGGCCCTGGTCGCCAGCGGAGTGGTCCCGATCGCACATGCCAACGACGGCGGAGGATCCACCCGGATCCCGGCGGCGGTCTGCGGCCTGGTCGGGCTCAAGCCCTCGCGTGGCCGGCTCGTGCCGGATCCGGCCGACACGCGCCTGCCGGTGCCGATCATCACCCAGGGGGTGCTCACCCGATCGGTGCGTGACACGGCCCGCTTCTACTCAGGGGCGGAGGGGCTGTGGCGCAACCCGAAGCTGCCGCCGATCCGCTCGGTCGAGGGGCCGAGCCGGACCCGCCTGCGGATCGCGATGGTGGTCGACTCGGTCATCGGCACAGGGACCGACGAGGAGACCCGGGTCTGCGTCCACGAGACCGCTGCCATCCTCGAGGACCTCGGCCACCAGGTCGAGGAGATCCCGATGCCGGTGTCACGGCAGTTCGCGCAGGACTTCAGCCTGTACTGGGGTGTTCTGGGACTGCTGGCCTCGCGCATGGGGACGCGGGTGTTCGACCCGGCCTTCGACGTCTCGCGGACCGACAACCTGACCAAGGGGCTCGCCGAGATGTGCCGAGGGCAGCTGGCTCGCACGCCCGGCATGGTCTACCGGTTGCGGAGGACCGCGAAGGAGTACCGCAGGATCTTCACCCGCCACGACGTGCTGCTGTCCCCGGTTCTCACCCACACGACGCCGCTGCTCGGTCACCTGTCGCCGACGGTGCCCTTCGACGAGCTCTTCCCGAGGCTGCAGGCCTACGCCGGGTTCACCCCGCTGAACAACGCCTCGGGCGGTCCCGCCATCTCCCTTCCGCTCGGCATGACCACTCGGGGGCTGCCGATCGGCTGTCACTTCTCGGCCGACATCGGCGACGAACGCACACTGCTCGAGCTGGCCTTCGAGCTCGAGGCGGCCAAGCCGTGGCCGCGGATCCAGGACAGTACGCCGGGCGGGGTGTCACGTCGCCTTGGTGCGTGACCGCTTGGCTGCCTTGGCCGGCGATCCGCCCCTGCGCCGCTGCCGGGGCAGGGCGGAGACGGCAGGCGATGCCAGGGCGAGCACCTCGTCGAATCCGGCGACGAGGCACTCGTGGAAGACCTCGAAGTCCGGGATCGCTCCGGTGTCGACGTTGATGCCGAGGGCGCAGGTGTCGACGTACGTCATCAGGGTCACGTTCACGGCGGCACCGATCGTCGGACCGAAGGCGTACTGCATCGTCACCGCCGCGCCACCGCAGTAGACCGGCACCGGGACGCCAGGGACGTCGCTGGCCAGGAAGTCGACGTGCCGTAGGACCGCGCCGATGTACCAGCGCGGCAGGAGGTTGAGGCCGCCGGCGATCATCTGGGTGAGGGGCAGGGACCGCTCGTGCTGCACGAGTCGCGCGCGGGGGTGGATCTGGCGGATCCGCTCGGCCGGATCCACCACCCCGACCGGGAGGTCGAAGCGCATCAGCGTGATCCGGTTGCCTCCGGCGGGGTCGCCGTCGCTGCGGATGCTGACGGGCATCGTCACGTGCAGGTCGCCCACCTCGACGCCGTGGTACTCGTGGTACCGCCGCAACGCCCCGGTGACACCGGCGAGGAAGGCGTCGTTGAGCGTGCCCGCCGGCCAGGTGGGCTGCCTCTCGTAGCGCCGGCATCGGCACCTCGTGGACCCCGAGCTCGCGAACCAGCCGGCGGTCCTTCATGATCGGCGATCCGGTGTGGTTGATGGGCCGGATCGTCCGGTACACCGAGGCGGCGGTCTCGAACGCCTCGACGGCTGTGGCGCGAGGATGGCGGATGCTCCCGATGAGCGCTCCAGGTGCTCCCCGCAGGGCAGTCCTCGCGAGCTTGCCGACGAGCTTCGCGTCGTACCCGATGGAGAACCTGACGCCGTCCAGCGTCGACGGTGGCTCCGGTGTGGGCTCGGGCGGGAGCGGGCCGAGGTCCTGCGGCTGCTCGGTGACGTCGAAGAGGACCATCGCGATCTGGACGCCACCGATGCCGTCGGTGAGCGAGTGGTGCAGCTTGCAGACAAGTGCTGCGGCACCGTCGGCCAGCCCGTCCACCAGGGTGACCTCCCAGAGCGGTCGGGCATGGTCGAACTCGGACATCTCGGCACGCCGGGCCATCTCGAGCACGGTGTCGAACGTTCCCGGTCGCGGAGCCGTGACCCGGCGCATGTGGTAGCGCAGGTCGAAGTCGGGGTCGATCTCCCACCGAGGCGGCACCGGAGGTCGGGCCTCGACGACGCGCTCCCGGAACATCGGCATCAACCGCCCGAGGCGGTCGAACCGGTCGACGACCACGTCCCAGTCGGGCGACCTGTCCAGCATGATGATCGTGACGACCGTCGACCTCAGGGTCGGATCGTGCTCCATCGACCAGGCGAACGCGTCGCTGTTGCGCATGGACTCAACCATCGCTGGCCGCCTCCCTCCTGCGATGTCTCCACGGTAGGGACCACGGAGGTGCGGCACACGGGGCGAAGGTCCTCTGCCTCGACGCTTGTCGACTCCCCGGTACGAGTCCACACTGGGAGAAGCGGTCCGACGCGACCGCTCAGGCGTCGGGCCACCCACTTCTCGGGTACGAGGTGAGTGCCATGACGTACGCACAGTCGCTGGAGCAGACGATCCAGGCGACGCATGAGTCGATCGGGGGGCGGCTCGCCGAGGTTCGAGCCCCCGACAACGGGGACGGCGCACGCGAGACCCACCGGAGCACCGACGCCTTCCTCGCCGCGACGAGTCGACATCTGGCTGCCGTGGACGAGGTGCTGGTCCCGGCGGTGCAGGCGACGGGGCCGGACGGTGGTCGCCTCGCCACGGAGTACCTGGCCGCCGCGCGACACCTCGAGTCCGACCTCTGCCTGGTCAAGGCCCGGTTGTACGGCGAGGCGCATGCCGTCCGTCTCTCGTGGCCCGAGCTGTTGCAGGTGACCCAGGAGGACCTGTCGCGACACGACGAGCTCGAGACGGCACTCGGCGCGCTGCTCCTGGCCGCCGACACCGGCGACGACGTCGACGACCTGGCTCAGCAGATGTTCCGAGCCGAGCTCAGGGCGCCGACGAGGCCGCACCCGTACCTGCCCCACACCGGCCGGTTCGGCAAGGCGGCGCGGAGGCTGTGGGCCGTCGCAGACCGGTTCTGGGACAGCGCGCAGGGACGCATGGTGCCTGAGCCGACGCGGCCGGCGCACCACCGCCACGACAGCCTGGTGGCTCAGTACCTCGTCGCCGACCCGCACTTCGACGGCACTGCAGTGTTCCTGGAACACCGGCACCACCACGACGAGCCGACGTAGTGTGACGCGGAGAGTCTCCAACCCCAGGGTCCAATACCACGGCTACCCCAGGGGTCGAGTACTGGGGTTCTCGTAAGAGTCACGAACCAGTAGCGTCGGTAACCGCCCGGTTAGAAACGAGTCGCCCACCTTCCCCCCAGGAGGACGTCAAATGTCGTACGTCTTCGACCCTGTGCACGTTCTAGGCTGCAGCCCGTCCGAGGCGGCTGCGCTGTTGCAGGGGAAACGCGTGACTCCGGGCGAGGTCGAGAGCGTGGCCATGAGGCACTACGCGTGGCGGAGCCATCTTCACGACCCGGAGTCCTACTGGGTGACCGTCAGCGAGGCCGCGCGGATGCTGCACCTCTCCCCGCAGCAGGTGAAGCGGATGCTCGACGAAGGGCACCTCCCTCACGTCGTCCACGTCAGCGGGGTACGCCTGATGCGCCGCCGGCAGATCCAGGGGCTCGTCGGGAGAAGGCCCCAGCCCAGCCACCGCCGTCGCGGCGCATCGGCCCGGGTCTAGTCCGACTGCCTTATCGCTGGACCAGCCCGCGCAGCATCACGGGCCGAGCCCGGCCCTCGGGGTCTGCCTCACCGCGGCACGGCCACTGAGTCGCTGACGGACAGGGCCTTTCTCGCAAGGTAGAACGCGTTCTAGCATGGCTGCCATGCGACACGGCATCGTGCTGTTCACCAGCGACCGGGGCATCACGCCCGCCGCCGCGGCCGAGGCCGCCGAGGAGAACGGCTTCCACACGTTCTACGTCCCCGAGCACACGCACATCCCGGTCAAGCGCGAGGCTGCCCATCCGGGCACAGGCGACGAGACCCTCCCCGACGACCGCTACATGCGCACGCTGGACCCCTGGGTCTCGCTGGCGACGGCGGCCGCCGTGACGTCTCGCATCCGCCTGTCCACCGCCGTCGCACTCCCCGTCGAGTCGGACCCGATCACGCTCGCCAAGACCATCGCGACCCTCGACCACCTCTCGGGTGGCCGCGTCACGCTCGGCGCCGGCTTCGGCTGGAACACCGACGAGCTGGCCGACCACCACGTCCCCGCGAGCAAGCGGCGCACGGTGCTTCGCGAGTACGTCGAGGCGATGCGCGCGTTGTGGACCCAGGACGAGGCGTCGTACGCCGGGGAGCACGTGTCGTTCGGGGCGTCCTGGGCCTGGCCGAAGCCGGTCCAGCCGCATCTGCCCCTGATGATCGGAGCCGGCGGCGGGCCGAAGACTCTCGCCTGGATCGCCGCACACGCTGACGGCTGGATGACGACACCCGCGGAGCAGGACGTCACCGCCAAGTGCGACGCACTCCGTCAGGCCTGGGCCGACGCGGGCAGGTCCGGACACCCGGAGATCGCAGTCCTGGCCGCCGCGCGTCCCTCGGCCGACCAGATCACGACCTGGGAACAAGCGGGCGTCACCGAGGTGATCTGGGGCCTGCCGGACAAGCCTGCAGACGAGGTCGTTGCCTACCTCGGTCGCCACGCCCAGCGCGTGGGACTCTGACATCTCGAGGCGCAGGCCTCGCCCACCGGTCGGGCACCACGACGGTGCGCGCGTCCGGGCCGGCTCACATAGTCCGGAGAGCCCAGGCCCCACACAGAAGGCCCGGTCCAAGGCAGCTGGACCGGGCCTTCGGTTCGTGGACACCGACGAAGGAGGCGCTGCCTACTCGATGGCGCGCCCCTGGATGCTCCAGATCTGCTCGTAGATGCTCAGGCCCTGACCCTCGTTGCCCGGGTCGCTCCCAGCGGCTTCAGGCATCGCAGGCTCCTGCGGTGCGCCGCTGTGGGGCCACGGGAAGTCCTGCGGATCGACCTCTGGACCGCGGCTGTCCAGCTTGGGCACCTCTCCCAGCCTGTCGACCTGGTCCGCGAGGGCGTCGAGCACCGAGCGCAGCTGGACCTGCGCCACGCGGGCGAAGGTCCGGACGTACTCGACCTCGGGGACCGGGGTGGTGTAGCCACGCGGCGGTGCCTGAACCTGCGTTGCGCCGGTCCTGCGGACTGCCTCCTCGGCCGCCTCGTGCGCCCGCTGGAGGATGTCCCGCTGCTGGTTCCGCGCTGACGTCATCAGGTCGCGGGCGTGGCGCACGGCCTCCTCCACGAGCTGGTCTGCGACCTGCTGAGCCTGGCTGAACAGGGCCACGGCCTGCGGGCTGATGTCGTCCGTGGTGTGGTCGGACTGCTCCCGCAGCCGGTTCACCTCAGCCCGAAGGTCCTCGATCTCAGCACGTTGGGCTGCGCGTTCCCGGTCCATGGCCTGGACCTGGTCGGCCAGGAGGCTGAGGTACTCGCGAACCTCGTCCTCGTCGAGCCCGCGCATCCGATGGTTGAACACCTCGTTGCGGATGGTTGAAGGCGATCGGTAGTAGGGGAAGTCCTGTTCCTGTTGTTGCGTCACTCGTCATCACCTGACCTAGTGGCTTCCGCGTCGTCCGTGTCACCGGCACCGACGTGGTTGAAATTTTCGTAGCTGATGTCGTCCGCCGCGATGCCCGCAGCGGTCAGCTCGCCAACCGTGTGCGACACCATCTCCGGTCCGCCGCAGACCATCGCGGTCCAGCCGCGCCAGGACTGCTTGCGCGCGGCAACGGAGCCGACCATCCCCCTGGCACCCGGGTAGGAGCGGTCGCCGGAGACGACCTCGGTGTACTCGAACCAGGAGCGGTTCCGGGCGAGGTCGATGAGACGGTCACGGTCGTAGAGGTTCCAGGGCACGCGGGCGCCATGGAAGAGGTGGACGCGCGGCCCCGAGCCCTGGGTCTGCCACTCGCGGTCTGCCTGTTCCACCACGGAACGCAACGGCGCCAGGCCGGTCCCGCCACCAACCAGCAACAGGTCCCGCGGGTCGCCCTCCTGCCTGACGAGCTGGTCACCGACCGGCGCACCGAGCTTCACCGTGTCGCCGGTGCGCACCGAACGCACCAGCGCACTGCTCACCTGGCCACCGTCGACCAGCTGCACATGCAGCTCGAGCGTGCCGTCCTCCCGCGGCGCGTTGGCCGGGCTGAAGTAGCGCCACAGACGCGGCCGCTGCGGGATCTCCATCGCGAACGACTGCCCGGGCGAGTAGTCGTACTGCTGCTCAGGACGGATCTGGACGACGGTGATGTCCATGGTGCGCCGCTCGGTGGAGACCACCTCGGCGTCCCACCAGGCGGGGCTGGTGTCGGAGGACTCCTCCGCCGCCTCGACCATGACGCGCGCGATGACGCCGTACGCCGCCGCCCAGTCCGCGGCCAGCTCGTCGGTCCAGGCCGCACCGAGGAACTGCTTCAGTGTGGCGAGCAGCGAACCGCCCACGGCGTTGTAGTGGTCGGGAGCGACGGAGAACCGCCGGTGGTCGCGTCCGAGCTGCTGGATGAACGCAGTGACCTGGTCGAGCTCGTCGACGTGGCTGACGATGTGGCCGAGCGCTCCGACCAGCTTGTCGCGCTGCCCTGCCATCGCGATGGGGAACATGCCCCGGACCTCGGGATGGGACAGGAACAGGTGTGAGTAGAAGTAGAGCGGGACTTCGTCACCCGACTTGGCGACCTGCTCCCAGCTGTACTTCAGAGCATCGGTATCCATGCTGCCTCTCAGCTCGTACCGGCGGCTACGACGTCCTTCTCCGTCGCAGCCAGCGCAGAGCCCACGCGCCCGATGATCTCCGCATCGACGCCGGCCTCCTCGAGTGCCTGGACGAGGTACGCGACGACCTTGATGTAGTCGTCGCGGGCGATGTCCATGCCTGCGTGGGCCTCCTGGAGCTCACGACCGTCATAGCTCGCCGGACCGCCCAGGACCTGCGAGATCAGCAGCACCTGGTGACGCTTGAGCTGCGCCATGTCGGTGGCTTCGAAGAAGCCGACGAGCTGCTCGTCGGCCATGATCAGCTGGTAGAAGCGATCCACGACTGCCTTGACCGCCGGCCCTCCACCGATCCGGTCGTAGTCGCTCATGTCGGCAGAAAACTGCCCGTTCTGTGTAGCCATTAGAGTTCCCTCCAACTCATCGGCCCCCGAGAAACAAGCGGCATTCCTACCAAGTAGCCAGGGTCGATGCAAATAAACACAAGTGGTTGATGTGGTGCGTGAGCGCTCAGAAGTGCCGTCTCTGCTGGACCGGAAGCGTGTGTCGCGAGACCGCCGGACAGTCCCTGCGGACGCCGAGGATCCTGTCGACCTCCTCTCGCGCCAGCGCGTGGGACGACTCGTTCGCGGCGACCATCAGACTGGCCGTCAGCTCCACCTCGGCCGCGAGATCGCTGTCGTGGAGGGAGACGTCCAACGCGTCCCGCCCGGGCATGGTGGACCACCGGCCTCGTGGCTGCGCGAGCCGTGACAACCGCGCCCTGGCAGCCTGCTCGATGAAGTGCGGGCCGTCGTACGGGTACTCGTCGACACACGCAGACAGCACGCTGACAACGGTCCCGATCCGCAGACCTCCGAACTCGTAAGCCAGGGTCTCCACAACCGTCGCAAGCGACAGATCCATACGCCCTCCCGCGCCGATCCGTTACAAATGACACTCCTGTCACTTCTGTAACCGCTGGGCACCGCGAATGCGTTACACCTGGACCTGCCCGGCTGTCCCCCACGTCACAAAGGGGCGCGACGGGCACCAGTGCGGAGCCGATACACGCCCCGGACTCGCCGCTCGGTGCGTTGGGTCGCGTGATGACCCGCTGGTTCAGGAACCCTGCGTGACGGGGTTGCGCAGCACTCCGACTCCGGGGATCCGGCACTCGGCGACGTCGCCGGGACGCACGTGGATCGCGCCCGGCGTACCGGTGGAGATGATGTCGCCGGGGAACAGCGGCATCACGGCGCTGTGGAAGCTCACCAGGAACGCCGGGGAGTACCGCATCAGCCCCACCGTGTTGGTCCGCGTGTCGCTGTCGTTGACGACGGTCGACACCTGCACGTCCTCGATCCGGCCGACCTGCTCCAGGAGCTCGCCGAGCGGCACGATCTCGGGGCCGAAGGAGAAGAAGCCCGGGAAGTTCTTGGCACGCGTGAGGAAGCGCGGGTTCCGCTGGAGGATGTCCTCCGCCGTCTGGTCGAGGACGGTGGTCACGCCGAAGACGTAGTCGAGGGCCTCCTCCTCCGACACGTTGCGGCAGTACCGCCCGATGACGAGGCCGAGCTCCCCCTCCGCAGTCGTGCGCTCGCTCTGCGGCGGCACGGGGATCGGCTCGTCGGGACCCACGATGGTGTGGTCGGCCTTGATGAAGGACGCCGGCTCCTCCGGGACCGACTCCGAGAGGTCGGCCGCGTGGTCGACGTAGTTCAGCCCGATGCCCCAGATCTTGCGCGGACGGCGGTACGGCGCACCGAAGCGGACGTCGGCACGAGCCCGGAACACGTGACCGGGGGCCGCGTCCGCCGCCTCCGAGACGCTGCCGAACAGCTCGTCCGCGATCACCGCCATCACGTCGTCGGGCGCATCCGGGACGAGGTCCGCGATGCGCGCGACCCCTCGCTCGGGGTGGACGACGGCGGCGTGTTCCGTGCCTTCGACGACGATCGTGGCCAGGTGCATGGGTTCTCCCGTCGGTGCCTGAGCTGGTGCGTGACGACCGGTCACAGGCTCGGACGTTACCTGCCGCGGTTGTCGCAAACGGGCACCGTCACATCGGTGTTCGCGTCCCCAAGGGAAACGGCCCGAATCGGTCCCGCGGCGCTCAGAGGGCGGACGGCCTCACGTGGTCGCGCGTGACCAGGAAGTACTCCCCGATCATGTCGCCGAGCAGCGCACCGCCCGTGATGTCGCTCGGCACATGGCCGGCCATGTAGATGCGGGAGTAGGCGATCTCGTCCTCGGTCCACCGGTAGTCGACGGCCCTGTGCGGCGCGAAGTAGGAGAGGTACGTCGTCGAGGCCGCGCCCCCGGTGGCGTGTCGTGACGGGTAGGAGCACGGGCACACCTGCCCTGCCTTCACGGTGTGGTCGGGCCGGAGCGAGGGGTCGACGACGTACGGCGCCGACTGGTGGTACCTGGCCCCGAGAGCGTCGGCCACGTCCTTCGACATCTTCAGCATGTCGTCCACCGCCTGCTTGCGACGGGCGCCGACCGGCTTGCTGAGCATCTCCGCCTGGTCGTGCACGGCGAGCTTCCAGACGTCCTTCTTGCCGTGGACCTCGAGCCAGGTCGCGGCAGCCTTACCGGCTGCGGTCCGACGCGGCGCGAGCGCCTGCACGTCGCGGATCTCGCCCTTGCGAGCCTCCGCGGAGGGAGGACCGGGCAGGGTCCGCTCGACCCAGGCGACGAACTGCGCGTCATGGGCCTGTGTGTCGTGCGACGCCCACCACCGGGACAGCAACGTCCTGGCCGTCGTCGCCTGGTGGTCGATCTCTCCGCCGATGGGAGCAACCACCGGGTCGGGGAAGAGCGCGGGCGGCGGGTCTGCCTCGATCCGGTCCTTGGCGGAGGTGTTCACGAAGGCCCCGTAGGCCCAGGGGCCGACCGCTCCGACGAGGATTGCGATCAGCGCCAGGATCCCCACGACGGCGTACCGGTTCTTCAGGCCCCATCGGGAGCGGCTCATGCTGACTTCTCCTGGTCCGGGTCGTGCGTGATGGCGTGCAACGCTCGGCCCCGCAGCCTGCGTACGTCGTTGTCGGCGATGTCGTGACGCAGCAGCGAGGCGGCGGAGACGTACTTGCTGAACGAGCGCGGCCTCGCGCCGAGCGAGGTGAGAACACGGTCTGCCCGCGAGGGCCGGATGCCGCCCTTGGTCTCGACGAGCACCCAGTCGTCGTCCACCCAGACGCGACCGCCGTCGAGACGGCAGTCGACCCCCTGGTCGAGCGTCACGCGCGTGCCCTGCTCGGTGTCCGCCAGGGTCACTCGCTGGTAGTCGACCCGCATGGAGGGCTGCAGCTCCTCGACTGCCATGTCGACGCCTCGCCTGGTCAGCTCGTCGGCGACGAACTCCGCCTCGGGTCCGTCCAGTCGCCCATGACGGGCCGGGTCGCTCGGAGCGAACGCCTTCGAGGTCACCCCACGCCCGTCCTTGGTCTTGACCTCGATCCGGCACAGCCCGTCCTCGACGTACAACCGGCTGCGCACCTTCCAGCGCCTGCGTCGCCTCTGGACATGGTCACGGCAGGCAGCGAGCCCGGGCGTGTCGAAGTAGATGCTGGTGTACGACGTGGAGGTGCGTCCGTCGACGCTGAGGACGCGGAAGTCGCCTGAGAGGTCGCGCAGGAACGTCGTGGCCAGGTCACGGCTCACGAGGTACTTCCGGTCGACACGCTCGAGCTGTTCCGCCCGGTCGAGCACCTCCGCGAGGCCGACCGTCGCGAACGCCGAGACGTCGAGGGGCGATGGCGAGCTACCGAGCATCGGCTCGCTCGCTCTCCAGCATGTCGACACGCTGGACGGCCGCGTTCGCGTCCGCCCACTGCCACCAGGAGTCCTCGACGGTGTACCTCACCGAGACCCTCGTGGTCTCGCGGACGAAGTCCACCTCGTCGACGGTCACGCTCAGCGGCTCCAGCGACAGCCGGCTCCGCAGCTCCGCGGTGGCCGACTCCACGTCGGTGAAGGCGCGGTCGAGGGTGAGGCGCATGACCCTGCTCGGCCTCGTCGACCTCGACTCGTCGGTGACCCAGATGGCGACGAGAAGGACCGTGTTGAGGGCGACCACGACGAGAAGGTTGCGTTCGGGAAGGCCGTTGACCAGCGCCAGCACGAGGGCGACGAACGTGTAGGCGACGTCCTTCAGCGTGAACGCGGCGCTGCGGAGCCGCACCAGGCTGAGGAGACCGAACAGCCCGAACCCGATCCCGGTCGGGAAGTCGCCCGAGCCGATCGCGCTCACCGCGGCGAAGAGGCCGATGTTCAGGGCGGTGAACACCAGCGTCATCTCCGGCGCTGCCACCCGTCGGCGGTAGAGCCACCCGACGAGCACCAGCATCGACACGACGTCGAGGCCCAGCCGTGCCAGGCTGCCTGCCTCACCGGCGATCCCCGCGAGGATGTGTTGCACCATGCGACCTTGTCCTTCCGCTGAACAGCAGAGGACAAAAGTAGGAAGACAACATGAAGAGGGGATGAAGCGGCGGAGCCGGCCTCCTGCTCAGCCGCGGTCGCTGCTCTCCTGAGGCGCGGCGGTCGCTTCCGCAAGCGGCAGCAGCACGGTCACGGTCATGGCGCCGTCATGTGCGCACCCCTCGCCGCCGAGGTTGCCGAACCTCTCGTGCCTGCCGGCATGGCACAGCCGGAGCTCTCCGCCCGCTCGCACGACGATGCTCTCCACGAGCGACAGGCCGAGCCCGAACCCTTCGCGGGTCCGCGCCTCCGCGGAGCGGGTGAACCGGTGGGTCGCGGTCGCGAGCATGTCCGCGTCCATGCCCTGCCCGTGGTCGGTGACCACGAGGCGCCCCCGGCCGCCCACGCTGTCGACCGAAACAGTCACGGGTGGTGCGCCGTGGCGGGCCGCGTTGTCGAGAAGGTTGCCCAGGACCTGGGATGCCTGGATGGCCCCGAGCGAGACCTCCACGGGCGGCACGGTGGCCACATGGACCGGTACGTGCCCGGCCCCCTCGCCGGCCGATCTCACGAGGGCGTTGCGTCGCTCGACCTCACGCTCGGCCACGTCGGCGAGGTCGGAACGGTCCCCGTCGGCTGACTCGGGTCCCTGCGCGCCGACGTGGAGAAGCTGCTCGGCCAGCCGCGTGAGGCGTACGACGTCGGTCTCGATCTCCGCCAGCACCGCCTCGTGCTCCTCCGGCGACCGGGAACGCCGGCGGGCCAGCTGCACCCGCGTCTTCAGCAGGGTGAGCGGGGTCCGCAGCTCGTGACTGGCGTCGTTGACGAACCGACGCTCCCTGTCCAGCGCCTCCTCGAGCGCGTCCAACATGGCATTCAAGGTGTGGCCCAGCCTGGTCACCTCGTCGTCACGGTCGTCGGGGACGTCGAGGCGGACCCCGGACGCCCCGGCGATGATGTCCTCGGCCTGGGACCGGTACCGCTCGACCGGTCGCAGGGCGAACCTGGCCAGCCGCTCCCCTACGAGCGCCGTGACCACCATGGCGCCGAAGCCCGCTGCGGCGAGCTGGCCCAGCAGCTCCAGGAGTGCCTCGTCCCGGTGGTCTCGTCGCACCGCCACGACGAGGACCGCCGCCTTCTGCCCCTTCTCGGGTGGCAGCGCCGTCGCGTACGCCCGCAACGGCCGGTTGTTGATGGGGAGCAGCGTGCCGATGTCCCGGCGTACCGGTTCGGTGAGTGCCTGGCGCACCGTGGCGGGGCCGACCACGGGCTTGGAGCCGAGCGTGGGGCTGTAGGACAGGACGTCGCCGTCCCGGTTCATCACCTGGAAGAGCTGGCCCTCGGCGACCGGTGGTGCTCCTTGGGCCAGCTCGCCCGACGGCGTGACCAGGGGCGCGAGGAAGCTCGCGACATCGTTGAGCTCGGTGTTGACCTGGCGGTCCAGCGCGAACTCGACACGCCAGTACACGAAGGTCCCGGCTGCCGTGAGCACCACGAACATGGTCGCCGAGAAGCCCGCGACGAGACGGGCGCGGAGCGGCAGCCGAGCCAGCCGGCCACGCCTTGTCATCGGGCGTCGACGCGGTAGCCGACACCACGCAGGGTCGTGATCGTGTTGGTGCCGAACGGTCTGTCGATCTTGGCCCGGAGGCCGGCGACGTGGACGTCGATGACGTTGCTCTTGAGGTCGGTGTCGCCGTCCCAGACCTCGTCCAGGATCGTGAACCTGGTGACGACCCGGCCGACCCGCCGCATGAGGAGCTCGAGGATGTCGAACTCCCGGGCGGAAAGCTCGATCTCCACGCCATCGCGTGTGGTCCGCCGTGACAGCGGGTCGAGCACCAGATCGCCCACCTGCAAGGGCTCCTCCTCGTCACCGCCGGCTCGCCGATGCAGCGCACGCAGGCGCGCGAACAGCTCGTCGAGATCGAACGGCTTGACCAGGTAGTCGTCCGCTCCGGCGTCCAGGCCGGTGATGCGGTCGGGCACGGTGGTCCGTGCGGTGAGCATGAGCACGGGTGTGCGGATCCCCAGCTCGCGCAGGCGCCGGCACACTGTGACCCCGTCCATCCGCGGGAGCATCCAGTCGAGGAGCAGGACGTCGTACGGCTCGTCGCCGTCCCCGAGTGCGGCCTCGTACGCCGACCGGCCGTCGGGCTTCACGTCGGCCTCCCACCCGGCCTCGGCGAGCGACTGCTCGAGCAGTGCGGCGAGCCGGGGTTCGTCCTCGGCTACGAGGATGCGCATGAGGCTGATCTCCACGTCACGCCCTCGACCGTAGCCGCACCACGATCAGGGCCGGCCTTCTTCGGCATCTCACATCCCGCCTTCATCAGGTCTTCATGTGCGCGCCCTAGCGTCGAAGGTAGGCAGGGGACGACTCCCTGGCGACGGCGGACGGAGGGGACATGCACGCTCTCATCGCGCATCTCCTGAGCCTGCCGAGCCCCTGGGCCTACGCGACCATCGCGGTGCTCGTGTTCGCCGAGGCCGCGCTCTTCGTCGGCTTCGTCCTGCCGGGCGAGACCGCCGTCCTGCTCGGGGGTCTGCTCGCCGCGACGGGACACCTCTCCCTGGCGACGCTGCTCGCCCTGGTGGTCGTGGCCGGCGTCGTCGGCGACAGTGTCGGCTTCGAGGTCGGCCGAAGGCTCGGGCCTCGGATCATGGACCTGCGGTTCCTCCGCCGTCACCGCAGCCGGCTGGAGAACGCCAGCACCTACCTACGGCAACATGGCGGACGCGCTGTCGTCCTGGGACGCTTCACGGCGTTCCTGCGGGCGATGACCCCGGCCCTTGCCGGAGCGAGCCGCATGTCGTACCCACGCTTCCTCACGTTCAACGTGCTCGGCGGTGTGCTCTGGGGCACCGGAGTCACCCTGCTCGGCTACCTCGCCGGAGGCTCCTACGACCTCGTCGCCAAGTCACTCGGCCGCACGAGCGCAGGCCTTCTCGCGCTCGTCGTGGTGGCCGGAGTCGTGGCGTGGCACCGCCACCGTCGCCGCAGCCGGCCAGAGGCACCCACCGACCTCCCCAGCGACTCCCTCGTCGGCTGATTCGGCGTATCTCGGCATGGTTCGGGTCTTGCGCTGTCCTTCGCCCGGATTTAGGTTGTTTCGCCTGGGCGCCCGCCCACTTCTTCTCCAGGGGGACCTCTTCATGCGACGAATCACCGTGCTCGTGCTTGCCTGCGTGTTCGCACTGCTCGTCTCTCCGGCTGCGATCGCCAGCAACGAACAGCCGATCGGCGGCGCCGGCTGGGACCGGAAGTGGCACAACAAGCCGATGTACGACGGCGGCAACCCGACCAGCGACTACTACAAGCTGTGCCGCGCGCGGATGACCGGCCCCTGGCCGTCGAAGTCGAACGTCAACGTCAGCGTGGGCAAGGCCCGCCTGGAGTGCATCTCCAAGGACGACATGCGGGGCACGGAGTTCATCGCGAAGCTGAGGAACCAGGACGGTGGGTACGGCAGGTCCGTCCACAAGATCTGCGACTGGTACAGCAACCCCAAGATCAAGTACACGACCCGCATCGACGCCAACGGCGTGAAGTGGTGGGGCTGCAACGCCACCCTCACCGTGAAGGACCGCGCGCCGGGCAGGTCGCAGGACTGGTACTTCAACGTCTGGGCCAGCGACAACGCCTGGGGAGCCAAGACCACGACGAACTTCCAGGACATCGTCAGCTACTGCCACGACCACCGGACCTGGTGCCGCAAGCACTCGGGCAAGGTCGCGATCAGCTGGGCACTGCTCTAACTGGAGCGGGTTTTCAACGCGGCAAGCGCGGGCGCAAACACGCCGATGACCTACGCAGCATCGTGGACGCAATGCTCTACATCGCCCAGACCGGTTGTCAGTGGCGCTACCTGCCGGCGTCGTTCGGACCCTGGACCCGGGTGTGGTCGCAGTTCCGCCGCTGGTCGCGGTCGACATGACCGGCCTCCCAGTGGGCGCCCTGGTCGTGCCCGCCTCCACCCACGAGAACCTGGCCAGCGAGCTGATGCTGAAGCACCTGGACCGGCAGGGCGCCACCAACCGGCGCGAGCTGGTCCTGGTTGACCGTGGGGTCACCGCGGCTGCTGCCCGCACGCTCGGCCGGCGCCACCTGTCACACGAGACGGCTCGCCGGCGCAGAGTGGCGGTCGCGGCGTGAGCGTTTGCCCGCCAAGCACCGCGCGGAATGCGCATGTTCGGTCCGCGCGTGTCCCACCGGGCGGCGAACGTCGAGAATGCGCATGATCCCGCGCCGGACGGTCGGATACGGTCCAGCGATGGGCATGCGGAACTACCTGATCGAGGGCGTCTCGGGCACCGGCAAGACGTCGGTCTGCCAGGAACTACGCCGCCGTGGCTTCCACGCCATCAACGGTGACACCGACCTGGCCTATCAAGGGGACCCGGAAACGGGTGAGCCGACGGACGACGTGCCGTCGCACTGGCATCACATCTGGCACGTGGACACGGTCCGAGCCCTGGTCGCCGACCACAATGAGCCCGTCACTTTCTTCTGCGGCGGCTCGCGAAACTTCTCGAAGTTCCAGGACCTGTTCGACGGCGTCTTTGTCCTGGAGATCGACCTGGACACTCTGAACAGGCGACTCGATCAGCGACCAGAAGACGAGTTCGGAGCACAGCAAGCGGAACGCGACCTCATCGTGCGGCTGCATCGCACCAAAGAAGACACCCCGAAGAACGGCATCCCGATCGACGCCACCGCACCGCTAGCCGACGTCGTCGATGAGATCGTCCACCAAGCAAAGGCGATCGACAGCAACAACGCAGATCCCGCTTGACTCTTCATCGCTCTACCGCTCATCGACAGTTCTTGTGATCGCGTGAGCCCGGCGCAGCCAGCAATAAGGACACACCCAGTAAGCGCCACCACCGTCACGGCACCGGCCGCGCGACCCCGGGAGCGCGGCTCGGTGTGACCCGCCTGAGCACCTGAGGCGGCTGCCTATCATCGTGGCCGTGACTTCGACCGCGACGGCTCCCCGATGGTCGGCATGGCGCACGGTGGCGGGCTTCGGCGTGGTGAGCCTTGCCGCCGACATGGTCTACGAGGGCGCCCGGTCCATCACCGGGCCCTTCCTCGCGTCGCTGGGCGCGACTGCCCTCGTCGTCGGGCTGGTGACCGGTGCGGGCGAGGCCGCCGCGCTGGTGCTGCGCCTCGTCTCGGGTCCGCTTGCCGACCGGAGCGGCCGGTACTGGGGTCTCACCATCCTCGGCTACGCGATGACCGCCGTCTGCGTGCCCCTCATGGCGGTCGCGCCGTTCGTCGGCGGGGCCGGCCTGGTCCTGGCGTCCACGCTCGTGATCCTCGAGCGCACCGGCAAGGCGGTCCGGAGCCCGTCCAAGACGGCGCTGCTCGCGTCCGCCGCCAAAGCCGTCGGCCGCGGTCGCGGGTTCGCAGTACACAAGTCGCTCGACCAGATCGGCGCCTTCGCCGGACCGTTGCTGGTGGCCGGCATCGTGGCCCTCACCTCGGCGATGTGGGCCGGCCTGGCGGTCCTCGCCGTCCCCGCCGTGGTCTCGATGGTCCTCCTGCTGTGGATCCGGGCGCGCGTGCCGGACCCGGCGGTGTACGACCCCGACGCCGCGGCTCCTCGGGCTCCTGGTCGCCTGGACGCTGGCAGGCTGCCCCGGCGTTTCTACCTGTTCGCCCTCTCAAGCGCCGCGAGCACCCTGGGGCTGATGACCTTCGGGATCATCTCCTTCCACCTCGTCGACACGGGCCTTCTCGCGGCCGCGCTGGTGCCGATCGTGTACGCCACCGCGATGGCGGCCGAGGCAGTGGCCGCGCTCCTGACGGGTTTCGCCTACGACCGTTGGGGTGCCCGGATCCTGCTGTCACTGCCGTTCCTCGTAGTCACGGTCCCCCTGCTCACGCTCGCCGACCGGCTGTGGGTCGCCGTCCTCGGAGTGCTGATCTGGGGTGGCGCGGTCGGGATCCACGACTCGACGGTCAAGGCGCTCGTGGCCGATCTCGTGCCTTCGCCCCGGCTGGCCACGGCGTACGGCGTGTTCGCGGCCTTCCAGGGCGCCGCGGCACTGGCCGGAGGAGGCCTGGCCGGCTGGCTGTACGCCGGAGGGCGGACCGACCTGGTGGCGGTGATCGCGGTGTTCCAGGTCCTGTCGCTGGTCCTGCTGCTCGTCGTACTCCGTGCGCGGCCGCTGAGGTCCACGTAGCGGACGCTAGATCCAGTTGTGGCGCTTGAAGATCATGTAGAGAAGCAACGCCAGGGTCGAGATCACCACGGTGCTGGCGATGAAGCCGGTCTTCGTCGCGATACCGGGGTAGGACACGTTCATCCCGAACCAGCCGGTCACCGCCGTGGGCACGGCGATGATGGCTGCCCACCCGGTCAGCTTCTTCATCACGACGTTGAGGCGGGCGTCCTGAAGCGCGATGTTCGTCTCGAAGACGGTCGTCACCATGTCGCGCAGGGACTCGGTCCACTCGGACGCACGCAGGACGTGGTCGTAGAGGTCGGTGTACCAGCCGTCGAGCTCGGTGCTGTGGCCGTTGCTGTCGGCGCGGTGCCGCATCACGGTGTTGACCACCTCCCGCATCGGCAGCACCACACGGCGGAGCTCGACGAGCTCCTTGCGGATCCGGTAGGTGCGCTGCTGCAGGTCACGCACGTTGGCGCGATCGTCGAACAGCTCGTCCTCGAGCGCCTCGATCGCGTCGTCCATGAGCTGGATGGTGTCGAAGTGCCCGTCGACGACGACGTCGAGGAGGCCGTGCAGCAGCGCTCCGGGCCCGTGCTCGAGCAGGTCGGGGTGGTCCTGCCAGCGCTGCACCACCTCGTCCATGTCGAAGCGGTCGTCCGGACGTACCGTCACCATCGCGTTGGGCAGCACGAACGACGAGACCCGGCTCGTCTCCAGACGCGACTCGAGCAGCCTGCGCTCAGGGGCAGCGGCGGTCTCGAGGCGCGTGGAGTACACGGTCACGAAGGTGTGGGAGACGTGGCGGGTGGCCTTCGGGCGCTCCGCGTGCGCGACCGAGTCCTCGACGGCATGCGGGTCGAGCGAGAGCTCCTCCGCAAGCCTGCTCAACCCCTCCTCGCTCGGCCGGCACAGGTCGACCCAGACCAGCGCGCCTTCCTCCCGCAGGTGGTCCGAGAGGTCGTCGAGCGAGAACCCCTCGACCACCTCGCCGCCTTTGCGCCAGAGGATCGTGCGGACGTCCTGAGCGACCGGGTTGCTCACATCGGCCTCAGCTCCCGGCGCCCTCCGGCACCAGGATTCCCCGCCCGCGAAGGCGCCCTGCGTCGAGGTCGTCCATCGCGTCGTTGACGGCATCGAGCGGATAGGTGTGTGTCAGCATCTCGACCTTGCCGTCGGCGGCGAGTGCCATGAGCTCGACGAGGTCGTTGTAGCTGCCCACGAGGTTGCCGACGACGTTGCGCTCGGTCGAGATCACGTCGATCGCCGGAATCTCGATGGTCCCGCCGTAGCCGATCACGAAGTCGCTGCCGGCCCGACGGGTCATCGTCCAGCTCTCCCGCTCGGCCCCCTGCTCGCCGACGAAGTCCAGGACCACCTCGGCCCCGTTGCCGTCGGTCAGCTCCAGAACCCGGTCGACGTGCGAGCCGTCGACCACCACCGTCTCGTCGGCTCCCCAGTCCTTGGTCAGCGCGAGGGCCTCCTCGTTGCGGTCCAGGACCACGATCCGGGTGGCGCTCATGGCGTCGAGACACTGGATGCCGATGTGACCGAGCCCGCCGGCGCCGACGACCACACAGGTGCTGCCCGGGTAGAGCAACGGCACCGCCTTCTTCACCGCGTGGTACGCCGTCAGGCCGGCATCGGCGAGCGCTGCGACCGAGGCCGGCTGCACGCCAGGGGCGAGCTTCACCACCGACCGCGCGGAGGTCTTGATGAAGTCGGCCATCCCGCC
Source organism: uncultured Actinomycetota bacterium (assembly GCA_963721165.1). Classification (GTDB taxonomy): domain Bacteria; phylum Actinomycetota; class Actinomycetes; order Propionibacteriales; family Nocardioidaceae; genus Nocardioides_C. The sequence continues at coordinate 488,670 of CAVRIE010000005.1, forward strand.
GTCGGTGTCGATGCCGGGGAACGCCGATGCCTCGCAGTGCACGTCGTCGCCGGCCCGGCAGGCCCGGCAGAACCCGCACGTCACGAGCGGATGAAGAATGACCGCGTCACCGGGCTGCAGGTGCTCGACCGCGGGTCCGACTGCATGCACCCATCCGGCGTTCTCGTGGCCCAGGGTGTAGGGCAGCGCGACGTTGCTCTTCGCTGCCCACTGGCCCTCGACGATGTGCAGGTCCGTGCGGCACAGGCCGGCGCCGCCGATCCTCACGACCACGTCGAAGGGATGGGTGGCCTCCGGCTCGGGAACCTCCTCCACCACGGGGCGCCTGTCGTACTCATGGAGCCGAACCGCCTTCATCACGCCTCCCGAACACCTCGACGACATCGTGGCCTTCCTCGTTTCGGACTGTACCCAAGCCCGATGACCATCGGGTGACAAGCGCTGAAGACGGGCCGAGACTGGAGGAAGCCGGTCGGGCGGCCTCAACATCCAGAGCCCTATAGGGAAGGGGAACCATGGCGACACGCACGCCGGAAGAAGTCTTCGCCCACCACGGCCAGTCGCTCGGCGCGGAGAACCTCGAGGAGATCATCGCGGACTACGCGGACGACGCGATCATCGTCCTCCACAAGACGGTCTACCGCGGCAAGGACGGCGCCCGGGAGGTCTTCACCCAGCTGCTCGCCGACGTCCCGCAGGCGGAGTGGGAGCTCGACACGACCTTCGTCGACGACGTGCTCTACCTCGAGTGGAAGGCCACCGGCACCACGGGCAAGATCGAGGACGGCATCGACACCTTCGTCGTCAAGGACGGCATGTTCCGGGTGCAGACGATCGCCTACACCGTTCAGCCCACGTAGTCCATGATCGGCTGAGCGCGCTCGGTCAGACGACCTGCACCGGAGGCTGGGCCGACTGGTTCCGCAGCTGCTCCTGTGCCCGCTTGAGGTTCTTCTCCACGTGCCGCGGGTCGGGGACGATCACGACCGGGCACGGAGCGTGGTGGACCGCGCGCTCGCTGGTGGACCCGATCAGCTTGTCGTGCACCGCACCGTGGCCGTGGCTCCCGAGCACCATGAGCTCTGCGTCGACGGACGCTGCGCACAGCGCGTCGCTCGGCACGCCCCGCTGACAGACCCGGTCGACGACAGGTGGGTTCTCCATGCCTGCGAGCTCCTCGTCGACCACGGTGTCGAGCAGGCGCCGGGCACGGGCCAACGCCTCCGCCGGGGTGGTCGGCACGGCCAGCTCCTCGACCCCGTCCCAGGACCACGCGGTCACGGCCCGGACCTTGCCCTGACGCGTGATCGCCTCGTCGACAGCCCACCGAAGGGCCCGTTGTCCTGCGGGTGAGCCGTCCACACCGCACACGATGATCCGTTCCACTGCGTCCATGACGTCCCCTCCAGAGAAGCGGTTTCTTCCTCCTTCACCCAGTGTGCGGCGGTCTTGCACCGGGGCACACGGGTCCAAGGACCCGCGGAGACCTACTGCCCTGGCCACCCCGACCTACGCTGGGATGATGACGCGTCCGAGCACCCTTGGTCTCCTCCGTGCGAGCGGCTACCAGCCGAGGTCGGTCAAGGAGGAGATCCGCAGCAACCTCCTCGACACCCTCCGGCGTGGGGAGCCTGCCTTCCCCGGCATCGTCGGGTTCGACGACACCGTCCTCCCCCAGCTCGAGAGCGCCCTGCTCGCCGGGCACGACCTGGTGCTGCTCGGGGAACGCGGCCAGGGCAAGACCCGGCTGATGCGCACCCTGGCCTCGCTGCTGGACGAGTGGAGCCCGGCGGTGGAGGGCTGCGAGATCAACGACGACCCGCTCCGGCCGGTGTGCCTGCGCTGCCGTCGGCTCGTCGAGGAGCGGGGTGACGAGGTGCCCGTCGTCTGGCGCCATCGTGACGAGAGGTACGCCGAGAAGCTGGCCACCCCGGACACCAGTGTCGGTGACCTGGTCGGCGACGTCGACCCGGTGAAGGTCGCGGAGGGACGCACGCTCGGTGACCCGGAGACCGTGCACTACGGGCTGCTGCCTCGCACGAACCGTGGGGTCTTCGGGCTCAACGAGCTTCCGGACCTCGCGGAGCGGATCCAGGTGGCGATGTTCAACGTCCTGGAGGAGCGCGACATCCAGGTTCGCGGGTACTCCCTGCGGCTGCCGCTCGACCTGCTCCTCGTGGCGACCGCCAACCCGGAGGACTACACGAACCGGGGGCGCATCATCACGCCGCTCAAGGACCGGTTCGGCGCGGAGATCCGCACCCACTACCCCGGTGAGGTCGAGGAGGAGACCGAGCTCGTGGCGCAGGAGGCGCACCTCGTCGCGGACGTGCCGGGCTACCTCCTCGAGGTCGTCGCCAGGCTCACCCGGGCGCTGCGTCACTCGCCATCGGTGGACCAGCGATCCGGGGTCAGCGCCCGCTTCGGCATCGCGGCGTCCGAGGGCATCGCGGCGTCCGCGCTCCGCCGCAGTGCCCGGACGGGCGAGGCCGAGGCGGTGGCCAGGATCTGCGACGTGCCGACCGTCGTACCGACCTTGCTCGGGAAGCTCGAGTTCGAGATGGGCGAGGAGGGTCGCGAGGCCGAGGTGGTCGAGCACCTGCTCCGGGTGGCGACCGCGGAGACGTTCCGGGAGCGGCTCTCGGGGCTGGACCTCTCCGGGTTCACAGCGCTGTTCGCGGACGGAGCCGTCGTCGAGACCGGCGAGCTGGTGACCGCCGACGAGCTGCTCGGCCAGGTGGGCACGGTTCCCGGGCTCTCGAAGGTGATGGACCGGCTCGGGCAGGGCGACGACGCCGGCCGGGGCCAGGTCGCCGCGGCGGTCGAGATGGTGCTCGAGGGGCTGCACCTCACCCGCCGGATCGCCAAGGAGTCGCTCGACGGCCGGGTCGTCTACGGAGCCTGAGATGAGCAGTCACCGGTTCCGGTACGGCCCCTGGCGCGGTGGCCCGGACCCGCTCGCGCCGCCGTACGACGTCCGCGCCGCACTCGACGAGGTGGGCCGGGACGTGCTGGCCGGTGGGTCACTGCGTGACTCGCTGCGCGACCTGATGCGCAGGGGCCTCGGCGACCGCGGCGGCCTCGACGAGCTCATGGAGCGGGTCCGGCGTGCCCGGGCCGCGGCCCGCCGTCGCGGCGACCTCGGCGGGACTCTCGACCGGGTGCGTGCCGCTCTCGACCAGGCGCTCGCCGAGGAGCGTGAGGCTCTGGCGGCCGAGGAGGGCGAAGACGCGCGGATGGCTGAGCTGGAGCTCGAGACGCTCCCGGACGACGTGGCGGGCGCCGTACGCGCGCTCGAGCCGTATGACTGGACGTCGGACGAGGCCCGGGCGACGTACCAGCAGATCCTGGAGATGCTCCGCCAGGAGGTCCTCGAGGCGCAGTTCCAAGGCATGAAGCAGGCCCTGTCCGGCGAGGACCCCGAGGCGCTGGAGCGCGTCAAGGAGATGCTCGCGGACCTCAACGCGCTGCTGGCGGCGCACGCTCGCGGTGAGGACACCACGGACCAGTTCGCGCAGTTCATGGACCGGCACGGCGAGTTCTTCCCCGAGCAGCCGGAGAACGTCGACGAGCTCATCGACGCGCTGGCGCGCAGGCAGGCGGCCGCGGAGCGGCTGATGTCCTCCCTCTCCCCCGAGCAACGCGAGCAGCTCGCCCAGCTGATGAGCCAGGCGATGTCCGACCTGGACCTGGCGTCGCAGATGGCACAGCTGTCGGACAACCTCCGCGCGCTGCGCCCGGGCCGGTTCAGCGGGCAGCGGGTCGACATGCGACCCGGCGGGGAGGCGATGGAGTACAGCGACGCGGTCGAGACCGTCGCGGAGCTCGCCGACCTGGAGGCGCTCGAGCGCCAGCTCGCCCAGACCTACCCCGGTGCGTCGCTGGACGACGTCGACGTGGAGAGCCTCGAGCGCCATCTCGGCAGCGAGGCCGCCGCGGACCTGCGCGCGCTGCGCGACCTGGAGAGGGAGCTGGAGCGGCAGGGCTACGTGACTCGCGCCGAGGAGGGCCTGCGGCTGACGCCCCGGGCGCTGCGGCGCCTCGGCGAGACGGCACTCCGCCGGATCTTCAGCGACCGGTCCATCGCCTCGGGCGACCACCTCGACCACCGCACGGGCTCCGCCGACGAGCCGACCGGTTCCAGCCGCGCGTGGGTCTTCGGCGACGAGCTGCCCATCGACGCGGCGCGGACCGTCGGCAACGCGCTCCGACGAGGCGGCATGTCGACCGAGGCGCCGAGGCTGCTCGTGGAGGACTTCGAGGTCGTGGAGACGGAGCGACGTACCTCCGCGGCGGTGGCCCTGTGCGTGGACCTGTCGTTCTCCATGGTGATGGAGGGCCGCTGGGGACCCATGAAGCAGACGGCGCTCGCCCTCTCGCACCTGATGGAGACCCGGTTCCGCCACGACGTCCTGCAGATCATCGGTTTCGACCTGGGTGCCCGTCGGCTCTCGCCGGTCCAGCTCGCCGCCGTGGAACCCGAGTGGGTGCAGGGCACGAACCTGCAGCACGCGCTGATGATCGCCGCACGGCACCTGCGACGGCACCCGGATGCGGAGCCCGTGGTGCTCGTGGTGACCGACGGCGAGCCGACCGCCCACCTGCTCAAGGACGGCACGCCCTACTTCCACTGGCCCACGACCAACGAGACGGTCCGGGCGACGGTGCGCCAGGTCGACGAGCTCACGCGGTACGGCGCCGCCATCAACTTCTTCATGCTCGGGGAGGACCCCGGACTCGCCCGGTTCGTCGACGCCATGGCGCGGAGGGCAGGAGGGCGCGTGTTCACGCCCGACGTCGGGCGGCTCGGCGAGTACGTCGTCTCCGACTACCTGCGGGCGCGCCGGGGGCGCTGAACCGGTTGCACCGGCCCAGCGCCCCGTGGCTCACGTCAGCGGCGGACGAAGACCGCCGTCGTGCGGGCGGGGACGGTCACGTCTCCCCCGGCAGCCGTTGCGCGCTTCACCACCGGGTCCGATCCCTTCGCCTGGACCTCGTGGAGGGTCCAACCGTTGCCGACACCGGCGACGGTCGTCGCTTCGGGCGAGGCGTTGAAGACGACCAGCACTCCACTGAGCGTCGGGTCCGCGTCGGTTCCCTTGGTGTCGTCGATGTGCATCGCGATCACGCCGGGATCTGCGCTCGGGAAGGACACCTTGTCCTGGATCGCGGAAGCGGTCCCGAGCCGGAACAGCGGCGTCGACCTCCGGATCCTGAGCAGGTCCTCCGCCGCCGCGCGGGCCGCGTCCATGTCCGCCGGCCCCGGCCGCAGGTCGGGATCCTTCAGCAGCGGCTGCATGTACTGCCACTTCGCCTCGTTGTCCGCCTTCAGCGGAAGCCCCGACCCGAAGGTGTTCTCCTTGCGGGTCCAGTCGACGCGGTTGAACCAGTCACCCGAGTCGTAGGAGTTACGGTCCAACGACTTCGAGCGGAGGATGTCCGTGCCTGCGTGCCAGAAGACGACTCCCTGCGAGAGCGCCGTCGTGGAGAGTGACACGGTGTTCATCCGGACCCGGTCCGCCATGGACGTGTCCGTGGGCAGCTTCATCGTCAGCACGTCGAACAACGTCTCGTTGTCGTGTGCGTCCACGTAGCTCACCGTCTCGCTCGGGTCCTCGGCGTAGCCGGCCGGTGAGCCGTTGTAGTCGACGTCGCGACCTGCCACCTGCTGTCCCGAGGAGTCGGTGAAGGTGAAGCCGGCCAGGTTGCCGGCGAGCCCGAGCTTGACCAGGTCCTGGAGGTGCATCAGGCGCTTGCGCTGCTCTTCGGACGGTGCCGTTGGCGGCCCTCGCGTCGTTCGGCGTCGGTGAAGAGCCCGGAGCCGAAGCCCTGGATCCGCGGGTCCTCGTCGAACGGCCCGCCACCGCGTACGGCGTCGCGCAGCCGGTCGCTGAAGGACCCGATCCCGGTGCCGCCGAGGTTGAGCTGGGTGGCCTGCTCGAAGCGCGCGTCGTCCGCGACCTCGCCGAAGTTCCACCCCTCGCCGTACAGGTAGATCTTCTTGCCGTCGACGCCGTCGTGCTCGACGGTGAGCTCGTCGAGAGCAGCACGCAGGTTGAGCATGTTCTGCTTGGAGTGGTGACCCATGAGGTCGAACCGGAAGCCGTTGACCTTGTACTCACGGGCCCACGTGAGCACCGAGTCGATCATCAGCTTCTCCATCATCGCGTGCTCGGTGGCGGTGTTCGCGCAGCACGTGGAGGTCTCCTGGGCTCCGGTCGCGGAGAGGCGGTGGTAGTAGCCCGGGACCACCCGGTCCAGCACCGACTTCGGGTCCTGCCCGGACGCCGCGGTGTGGTTGTAGACGACGTCCATCACCACCTGCAGTCCGGTGTCGTTGAGTCCCTTCACCATCTGGCGGAACTCACGGGTGCGACCCGGTCCTTCGGGGTCGGTCGCGTAGGAGCCCTCGGGCGCGGTGTAGTGCAGCGGGTCGTAGCCCCAGTTGAACCCGTCCTCGCCGCGCACCTTGCCGACGCACTCCTGCTGCTCGGTCGAGTCCGAAGGGTAGGACTCGAGGTCGCACTGCGGGGCCTTCTGCGCGTTACGCCTCTCCTCGATCGTCGCGATGTCGAAGGCGGGAAGCAGGTGCACGGTGTTCAGCCCGGACCTTGCGAGGCTGCGCAGGTGCGTCATCCCGGCCGAGCCCTTCTGGGTGAAGGCCAGGTAGGTCCCTCGCTGCTCAGCCGGGACGGACTTGTCACCGATGGAGAAGTCACGGATGTGCAGCTCGTAGATGTTGCGGTCCTCGTCCTGCGCCAGCGCGGGCGGCTTCAGCGCCGACCAGCCGGCGGGCTTCAGCGAGGAGTCCTCGAGGTCCGCGACGACGGAGCGCTCGGAGTTGGTGGTCAGCGCCACCGAGTAGGGGTCGGTGACGCGGTTCCGCTCCACCTTGCCGGTCGACGGTGCGTACACCGTGACGTCGAAGAGGTACGACGCACCCTTCCACCCGCGCTCACCGCGAACGGTCCACGTCCCGTCCGCCTGGCGGCTCATCGGCGTGCGCACCGGCTGGTCGGCGCCGGCCCGCCAGACGAGCAGGTCGGCCTTCTGCGCGGTCGGCGCCCAGAGCGCGAAGGACGGGGTGCCGTTGCTCCACGTGACGCCGAGGTCCCGGTCCCGCGCGTCGGCGTACACGTCGTCGAGCACACCCGGGATCTGCACGCCGGTGGCGTCGGCGAGCCTGCCGAGGTCGTCGTAGGCCGCGACCGCGAGCTGTCCGCGGAGGATCTCCGGGACCTGCTTCAGGTCCTTCCTCTGCAGGCGGAACGCCTCGTAGTCCTTGAGCTGCGGGAAGTCCGCGAGCACATCGGCGGGCAGACCCTTCGGGTCGTAGGTGAGCGGCACGGAGTCGCCGCCGGTGACCGCCTCGTCGTCGACGGCGAGGCCGGCGTCCGCGGACCAGTGCAGCCGGTACCTCTTCGACGCGGGGTCCTTGACGTTCCAGGCGACCAGGCCCTCGCGGACCCACTGCGCCTTCTGCTTGGTGAGGTCGGGGCTGGCACCCGCCGCCCGGGACGTCACGCTCAGCACGTGGCTGGCGATGTCGTAGCTGAACAGGACCTGGACCCCGTCGGACGGGACGTCGAAGTCGATGTTGCCTCCACCCTTGGCACCTCCTGCCCCGTAGTTCTCATCCCACGACAGACCATGCGTCGCCTTCACCTGGTAGGAGCCCTGCGGCAGCGCGGTCGTGCTGAACGTGTAGGTGCCGTCGCCGTCGATGTCCTTGAGCCACGCGGCCATGCAGTCGGGCGCCCAGTCACCCGGGCAGCCGAGCTCGTCCTGGAAGCTGCCCGCCGCGGTGACGATCGGCCCCTGGGCGTCCGTGGTCATGTAGTGGGTGGCGTGGTCGTAGAAGAACGAGACCCGGCCACCGGGCGCCTTCAGCGGGATGTTCGAGCCGCCCGGCGCACCGCCTGATCCGTAGTTCTCGTCCCAGCTCTTGTCGATGGCTGCCTTGTACTCGTAGTCACCGGCAGCGATGTCGTCGACGGTGGCCTTCCAGACCTTGTCCTTGGGGTCGAGGGACAGCTGGGCCTGGTCACAGGCCGGCATCCAGTCGCCCGAGCAGCCGATCTCGCTGTTGTGGTTCCCGGGCATGGCGACCGCGTCGGGCTGGGTCACAGGACCGTTGTCGCCGGTGTCTCCGCCGCCGCTCGACGCAGGCTGTCCGACAGTGGCATAGGTCGAGGCGACCGACAGGTTGCCCGACGAGTCGCGGAGCACCGCGCGGTACTCGACGAGGGTGCCCTTGGGCAGTGCTTCGAGCTCGCCGGGGGCGTGGAAGACGCGGTAGGGCGGGTTGTCGTCGGTGCCGAGCTTGGTCCACTCCTTCGCACCGGCGGTCCGCCAGGCGATGCTCACCTGGTTGAAGCCGCCGTCGGGCACGGACACCGCGACTTCCTGGCGACCGCCGACGGTGCTTCCGGCGCTGGGGGTGCGGAAGTACGCCGCGGGTGCGTGATCGCGGCCGGCGACCGTGCCGGCGGCGCGCAGCACCACGGCGGACAGCGGCGGCACTGTGACCTTGATGCGGCTCTCGCGGTCGGACTTCGTGGAGGCTCCGCCATTCGCGGTCGGAGCGGGCCAGACCTGCTTGAACGTGCCCTGCTTCATCAGCGTCTGGAACGTCGCCGACTGCTCGGTCGTCGAGTTGTTGACCGCGACGACGTACTCCCGGTTCTCCTCCGGCGAGATCCTGCTGAACGCGTAGACGCCGGGCTTGCTGCTGGCGTAGCGGTGCAGCTGCGCGCCGTCGGCCAGGGCCGGGTAACGCTTGCGCAGCTCGGCGAGCGCGGCGATCTGCTTGTAGAGCGGGTGGCCGGTGTCGTAGCTGTCCGTCGCCGTGGTCGCGTCGGTGCCGATCAGGTCGTCGTCGTTGTACGACGAGACCTTGCTCGCGAACATGTCCTGGCGAGCGTCCTTGTCGCCGCCGTCTCCGGTGAAGCCCTGCTCGTCGCCGTAGTAGACGACCGGCTGTCCGCGCGTGAGGTACATCAGCGTGTGCGCGAGCTCGTCGCGCCGGAGCAGCTCGTCGCCCTTGGCCCCGGCCGCCAGGAAGCTGCCGACGCGGCCCATGTCGTGGTTGCCGAGGAACGTCGGCAGGGAGTACGCGTTCGAGTCCGTGTCGGTGTAGTAGTCGTCGCCCGCGAAGAAGTCACGGAGTCCGGCGGTGGCCTTGCCCTGCGCGAACCCGACGGCCGCCGACTGGTAGCCGAAGTCGAGGGTGGCGTCGAGCCTGCCCTTGGTGGTGTAGGTCGACATCAGCCTCGGGTCCGCGTCGTACACCTCACCGAAGGTGAAGAAGTCGTCGTTGCCGATCCGGGCCGCCTCGTCGGAGATCGCCGGCGCGAACTTCTGCCAGAACTCCATGTTCACGTGCTTGACGGTGTCGATCCGGAAGCCGTCGATGCCGAAGTCCACCCAGGACTTGTAGACGTCGGTCATGCCCTTGACGACCTCGGGCTTCTCGGTGAACAGGTCGTCGAGGCCGACGAAGTCGCCGTAGGTGGACGACTCTCCCGCGAAGGTCGAGTCACCCCGGTTGTGGTAGTTCCGCACGTCGTTGAGCCAGGAGGGTGTCTTGGCGGTGCGGTCCGCGTCGTTGCGGAAGGTGGGCGTGTAGGGGAAGGACGTCTTCGCGTCGAGCTCGGGGAAGGAGTCCTTGCCGGCGTAGTCCGCGTCGTCGAAGGTGTCGCCCTCGGCGTTCTTGTACGGGCTGGCCTCCTTGCTGATGTAGGAGTACTTCTGCTGCTCGTAGTCGATGACGTCCGCGGTGTGGTTCGTGATGATGTCGAAGAAGACCTTGATCCCGCGGGAGTGGGCCTTGTCGATGAAGGCCTTGAGCTCCTCGTTGGTGGCGAAGTGCGGGTCGATCTTGGTGAAGTCGGTGATCCAGTAGCCGTGGTAGCCGGCCGAGGCGTTCGCACCGGTGCCCTGGACGGGACGGTTCTCGAACGAGGGGGTCAGCCAGACCGCCGTCGTACCCAGGCCCTGGATGTAGTCGAGCTTCTTGGTCAGACCGGCGATGTCACCGCCGTGGTAGAAGCCCTTGTCCGTCGGGTCGAAGCCGCTCTCCATGCGGCCGCCGGTGATCCCGCCGGTGTCGTTCGAGGTGTCGCCGTTGGCGAACCGGTCGGCCATGACGAAGTAGAAGTTCTCGCGCGTGGTGGGCTGACGCAGGGAGTCGGTCGCCATCGCCCGGTCGGCCGCCGTGGGCTTGTCCGAAGGCAGCTCCGCCGGTGCCACCGCGACCGCGTGCGTGGCGTGGTCGTAGCTGAACCGGAGCTTCGCGTCGTGCTCGAGGTGAAGCGGGATGTTCGCCTTGCCGTCCGCGCCACCGCCGTAGCTCTCGTCCCAGGTGTCGTTCAGCGCCACCTTGAACTCGTAGCTGCCCGCCGGCACCGAGAAGACGGCGTCGTACGTCGACGTGGAGCCCGGCACCGGCTGGAGGCGCGAGGTCTCACACGAGGGCGCCCAGTCGCCGGCGCAGCCGATCTCGTCCTGCAGCGAGCCGACGAGGGCGACATGACCTGGCTGGGCGGTGTGGTCGGCCAAGGCAGGTGCGGCAGCCGTCGAGACGATCAGAGGGGCGGTCAGCAGGGCAGCGGCAGCGGCTGCAAGCCGCCGTGGCACACGACGTTGCACGGGTTCTCCAGAAATCACGCGTAGCGGACTAGACAGGGCGAATCGGTCGCAACGCTAGGCGTGATGCAAGATCCTGGCAAGGTCCTGCAAGAGTTTGCGGAAAATCCTCAAGCACAGGGCGTCAACAGCCACCGAACGTCTCGCTGTGTCAGCGGGGCGCGCGACGAACCGGGCCACCTCGACGCAGTCGCCGAGGTGGCCCGGTTCGTGGTGACGGCCTACCGACCTGCCCGGGTGAGCGCTGCCGCGCGGCCGAGCACCATCTCACGAGCTCGTGCGGCACCTCGTGCACCGGCTGCCATGGTCGCCGGTGGTGGCGGCGGCGCGGCACACGTCACGTCCGCCCGGTAGCCGGGCAGCCGCGGAGGGAGGGCGCCGGTCTTGAGGTAGGCGGCGATCCGGGCGGCGGCACACGGCCCGGACAGGTCCGGTGAGGAGCCGTGGGTGGCGCCACCGCGGATGGCGATCAGGCGGGCACTCGGGAAGAGGCTGCGGACCCTGAGGCTGCCCTGGAAGGGAGTGGCGCCGTCGAGGGTCTGGCCGAGGAGGAGGGCGCTGGTGGCGCCGCCCCGGACGGTCACGGGCGTGCCGGGCTCCGCGGGCCAGGAGAGGCACGGAGCGGAGAACCACGTGCTCGACCAGGTGGGGATCGGTGCGACCTTGAAGAGCCGCCTGGAGTCCTGGATGACGGTGTTCACTCCGGGGGTGGGCGCGTCGGTGCACGAGACCGCGTTGAAGACGGCGAACGTGTTGTCGTTCCCGGGTGACTCGATGATCCTCCAGATCCGGATGAGCGGCCTGGGGTTGCCCTTGTGCACCCAGGTGGAGAAGCCCTGGGCGACGAGCGGCCACGCGGCCTCGAGGTAGCCGGCGATCGTGAAGGCGTCGTCCCACTCGCTCGGGCCGAGCACCCCGTTGCGCGGCATGTCCGCGCAGGAGCCGGCGCTGAGCGAGGTACTTCCGCTGGACCTGCGCACCGGTCCGGCCGAGGTGGTAGGTCCGGTAGTTCTTCGCGATCCACCGGAAGAACAGGTCGTAGACGCGCTGGAAGGCGCGGGTCTGGGCCTCACCCGACGCGTACCAGATCTTGGTCGGGTCGACGTTGCTGTCGAGCACCATCCGGCGCACGCGGGAGGGGAACATGGTCGCGTAGACCTGTCCCAGGTAGGTGCCGTAGGAGTAGCCGTAGAAGTTGATCTTGGGGACCCCGAGGGCGAGCCGGATCTGCTCCATGTCCTTGACGGTGTCGGTCGTCTTCATGTGGTCGAGCAGGGCGCCGTACTTCTCGCAGCCCTTGCTGTAGAACGCGGAACGGTCCAGCCAGGTCTGCAGGTCGGTCTGGTTGTTCGGCACGTACGGAGGCCGGTTGGCGTGGAAGTAGTTCGGCCGGCAGGACAGCGCCGGCTTGCTCGCGCCGACGCCGCGCGGGTCGAACCCGATCCAGTCGTAGGAGGCACCGCTCCTGGCCGGCATGAGGCGGCCGAGGGCGGCGTAGAGCAGGCCGGAGCCACCGGGTCCCCCCGGGTTCACGAGCATGACGCCCTGGGTCCCGGGCGTGGTGTGCCTTGCCCGGGAGACGGCGATCTGGATCTTCTGGCCGTCCGGGTTGTCGTAGTCCAACGGGACGCTGACGTAGCCGCACTGGAGACCGATCTGCCTCAACGTGGGGTCGGCACACTGCCCCCAGGCGACCGGCGCGACTGCCTTCGCGCGAGCGGACGGAGGCCGGTGCCGACGCCTGCGCCGTCGAGCCGGGGATCGCCCACGTCGTGAGCGCCAGCGCCACGGTCGTCGCCGCGACAAGTAGCCGGTTCTTCCTCATGCGGCACCCCCATAGGCGAAAGCCGGTGTCCAGCCAGCCTAGGAACGCGGGCACTCCGCGCGCATACCTCCGAGTGGGCATCTGCCCGTCCGTTGTGAGACAGCTTGCGCCAGTACGACGGTTTCAGACCGATGACCAGCGGCCCAGCAGCGTGCCCTCGGACTCGAGGAGCAACCGCGGTGTCAGCGCGACGTCGACGTCCCCTCCCGCCAGGATCCGCGGATGGTCCCCGGCCAGCAGATGAGGTACGACGGTCAGGCAGATCTCGTCCACGAGGCCGGCCGCCGCCATGTCGTGGAGCAGGTGGGGACCGCCTTCGGTGAGCATCCTGGTGAGGCCTCGGTCAGCAAGGTGCTCGACCGCCGCAGCGAGGTCCACCTGCTCCTCGCCGAGCACGAGCACGTGTTCCTCGCCGAGCGCCTCGCGGGCCGCCTCGACCGCGCGCGGGTCCGCCGCGCCACAGGTGACGAGGAAGACCTCGCCCGAGTCGCCGGCGTCGTCGTCCGGCGGCACTGTGAGCTGCGGGGGGAGGTTCCCGGTCCGGGTCACCACCGCGAGCGAGGGCGCCGGCGGCCGGCCGTCACGCACCGAGGCCAGCCACCCCGAGGGAGGCCGCGGCGCCCGGTAGCCCTCCACCCGGGCGGTGCCCGCTCCGACGACGATGACGTCCGCGAGCGCTCTCAGGAGCTGGAAGACCTGCCGGTCCGCCTCGGTGTTGATCGAGCCGGTCCTGCCGTCGACCCCGGAGGCGGCGCCGTCGAGGGTGCTCACCATGTTGGCCCTGAGCCACTTCCGGTCGACCGGGGCGGCGTCGGGCGAGCGGTCCGGGTAGGCGTAGAGCGCTCCGAGGGGGGCGCCGTCCACCTCGGTCCCTGGCGCGACCGACGGGTCGATCTCGTTGAGAAGAAGTCGCATGCTCGTCCTATGCCAGGCCGCGCACGGTGCGTGCGGGCGGTCGGGTGCCGCGGATCGTGGCCACCATGTCGAGGACCTGCCTGGTCTCCGTGACCTGGTGCGCCCGGTAGACCCGAGCGCCGTGCCAGGCGCACACGGCGGTGGCCGCGAGAGTCCCGGTGAGCCGCTCCCCGACCGGCAGGTCGAGGGACTCACCGACGAAGTCCTTGTTGGACAACGACACGAGGACCGGCCAGCCGGTCGCCGTCATCTCGTCGAGCCTTCGCGTGATCTCGAGGGAGTGCCAGGTGTTCTTGCCGAAGTCGTGGGCCGGGTCGATGATCACGCTCCGCCGGTCGACGCCGAGGGACACGGCACGTTCGGCGTAGGCCACCGTGTCGGCGATGACGTCGGCGACCACGTCGTCGTACCCGATCCGGTGCGGCCGGGTCCTCGGCACGACCCCGCCGGTGTGCGTGCACACGATCGCCGCGTCGTACTCCGCGGCCACCTCCGCGAGCGCCGGGTCGTAGCCTCCCCAGGCGTCGTTGAGCAGGTCGGCTCCGACGCGGCAGACCTCCCGGCCGACCTCCGCCCGCCAGGTGTCGACACTGATCACGAGGTCGGGGAACTCCGAGCGCACGGCCGCGACGAAGTCGACCACGCGCCGGGCCTCCTCACGGGCGTCGATCTCAGCGCCGGGAGCCGCCTTGATCCCGCCGATGTCGACGATCTCCGCGCCTTCGTCCACGACCTGCCGGACCCGGTCGAGCGCGGCGTCCTCCGCCCAGGTGGCGCCCTTGTCGTAGAAGGAGTCCGGGGTCCGGTTGACGATGGCCATCACGAGCATCGCGTCGTCGTCGAACTCTCGGCGGCCGAGCTTCAACATGAGGCGGCTCCTCGGCTCGTGGGGACGGTTCGGGCACCCGGGTAGCCGGGCACGGAGAGGGCGGGCGGTCGTCGACCGACGTCCACCCGCCGGTCGACGGGCACCACGCTCGGCCCGGTCGAGTCGTACTGACGCAGGGTGAGCTCCCCTTCTCGGGCTCGGCCCGTGGTGCGGGCCTCGGTCATCGCGAGGATCTCGAGTGCCATCACCCCGAGGTCCCGCAGCGCCTGGTGACCGTGCGTGCGCACACCGAGATCGACCTGCGCGATGGAGTCGAGCCCACCTTCCTCGTAGGCGTCCACGAGGACCGCGAGCTCCACGGCATATCCGGTCGGCACGGCCAGGCGCTCGAGGAGGCTGCGACGTACCGCCCACTCTCCGGCAAGTGGCTGCACCACTCCTCCGAGCTCGGGCCAGTGCAGGGCGAGCAGCGGCCGCGCGACCAGCTCGGTGACCCGGCCGCCCTCCGACGAGGAGGTCCCGCTCGCGGCGGCGAGGTCGCCGGTCAGAGGGCGGTCGTAGAAGCCCTTGACCAGGTCCACCCGGTCAGAGCTGAGCAGCGGTCCCAGGAGCCCCGTGACGAAGTGCGTGTCCCAGCCGGTCAGGTCGGCGTCCATGAAGACGAGTACGTCGCCCGAGGTGACGAAGAGCGACTTCCACATGGCCTCACCCTTGCCAGGCCGCGTGCCGAGGTCGGGACGGATGTCGGCTGCCGCATGGACGACGGCGCCGGCGTCGCGGGCGACCTCGGCGGTCGCGTCGGAGGAGTCGGAGTCGATGACCACGACCTCGTCGACCAGTGGCGCCCTCTCCACGAGGTCCTCACGCACGCGGTCCACGATGCTCGCCGACCGTCGCCTCCTCGTCACGCGCGGGGAGCACGAGACTCACCCTCGTGGACCTCCGGGCCTTCTCGCGCAGCAGCTCGTCCAGGTCCCAGTCGTCCCACCGGTGGGCGTGGAGTGGGGCCTCGGGACTGGTCACGTGGCTCACACTAACCGGCCCGCCCGGGCGTCGAACGGGCGTGCACCCCGTAGTCCCTACCTGCCAGGAAGGGCTGACCTTCGGCCACTCCCCACGGGACCTTCTGCCGTGCCCGCGCCGCACGGGCTCCCGGAGGCTTGGACGAAGGAGGTTCTGCCTGTGGCCGGCACCCTGACCCGCATCACCCGTCGCTGCATCGACCGCCTCACCGGACGTCCGGACGCGATCCCCAGCCGGGCCGACCTGAGCCGCAACGCGATGCGTCACCTCGCCGGTGGCGCGCTCGTCGTACTCGCAGCGGCGATCGTGCACCGAACCGGGCACACCGACCAGCAGTGGCAGTACGTCGCCATCGCCGCTGCCCTGATCCCTCAGGCGATCCTCGACGCGCTGGCCGCCGAGGACCAACGTCGGCGGGCCAAGCTGCGTGCATCGGCCCGGCCGGCCTGGCCGCCGCTGCTCGTGGCGGTCGCCCTGGCAGTGGCCGCGCCCACGACCCTCCTGTCGGGGTATGCGGCCGCGTCGGCACTGGCGGCGCTGACCGCCGCTGCCGGGCTCGCGGTTGCCGCGGCCCCGGTCACCATCGCGTTCGCGCCTCGCCGAAGGCAGTAGCGTCCTCGCCGCGCGGCACCCGTCTGACCTCGACCACCTCGAGACCATAGGCGCGGAGCCGGTGGAGCAGCCCGTACAAGGCTGCCTGGTCGGGGAAGCTGCCGCAGAGCACGGTGCGGAACTCCTGCTCGGCTCTTTCGAGGCAACCGAGATCCTCGAGCAGCTGCTGGGTCGGGACGAGTCCGGAGACGCGGACTTCGTACGTGCGGTGAGACATCGGCGTCGTCCTCGGGGCCGCTGGACCAGAACCTCTACAGAAGAACGCATCCACGTCGGCGCGACCTCATCCTCTCTGCATGATGCGCAGACCCGGCTTCCTGGTTCGAGAGTGGAGATGCCATCTGTGGTCGCTACCAGGAGGACTGACATGAGTGAGACGCCACAGGCAAAGACCACTGCTTCCGCACCGGTTCCGCCGCAGACGCGGGGCCAGGACGAGAGGACACCCCGGCACGCCACCGAGCGCCGCGAGGCGCCGGCACCCCAAGCGACAGGCTGGGTCGGCTGGATCGTCTTCGCCTCCGTGATGATGATCATGGTCGGCACGTTCCAGGTGGTCATCGGACTGACCTCGCTGTTCAAGAGCGGCTACTACGCCGTCCCCCAGCAGGGCCTGCTGGTCAACGTCGACTTCACGGCCTGGGGCTGGGCGCACATCATCCTCGGCGCCGTCGCCGTGGCGGCCGCCTTCGGCCTGCTCGCCGGCCAGATGTGGGCCAGGATCGTCGGTATCGCCATGGCACTGGTCAGCGCCCTCGTGAACATGGCGTTCATCGCCGCCTACCCGCTGTGGTCGATCATGGTGATCACGCTCGACATCCTGGTCATCTACGCCATCGCGATGCACGGCAAGGAGACGAAGGCCGAGAGCTTCTGAGCTGCCTCAGCTGCCGCCGCGGTCGCGCGTCTCCCGGACCAGCTCGTTCATCTGCAGCGAGACCTGGTGGATGTGAGGGATGTCCTTCAGGACGACCGTGCCCTCCTCGCTCGCAGCGGAGACCTTGAGCGTCCCCGCGCCGACCATGCGGTCGACGATCCCCTGGTCGAACGCGACGTCGTTGATCCGGGTCAGCGGGATGTCCCTGCCCGACCTGCGCAGCACGCCGGTACGGGTAGCCAGCCGTTCGTTGGTGAGCGTGTAGGTGCGGTTCCACCAGGCGAGGACCGGCCACACACCGAAGATGAGCACGACGCCGGCGAACGCGATCCAGCCGAGGGTGTCGAGCCAGGCGAGGAAGCCCTCGGTGGGAGAGATCGCGAGTACGACGACCAGGCCGACGAGCGCCAGGAGGCAGATCAGGATCGTGCCGAGGAGATGCTTCCAGTGCTCGTGCATCTCGAGGACGATGTTCTCGCCCGGTGAGAGCTGGTCGGCGGGTAGCCCCATGCGGGTCATGATGGCACGGCGGTGCTCCGCGGATGGGTCGAACCGGCAGACCCCGGGACCTTCGCCACTACGAGCCCCGCAGCACCCGGCACATGCTGGAACAAAGGCTTCGCATGTTGGTGGCACGGCCGTGCTACCAACGCGCAGCCATGGTCCGTTCGTCGGGGGAGGCCACGATGAGTGATCGACGTCCGCTGCCGCGGGCCGTGGCCTGGCGTGCCGTGGCTCGGTGTGCCGCCAGGACCGCGGTGATGCTGGCCCAGCGCGACCTTCGTCTGCCCAAGGAGAACGTCGGCCGGGTGATCCGCTTCGCCGACGGCACGTCCGGGCGGGTCTACCGCGAGACCACCGTCGGCCGCCCGGCGCCGGCCGACCCCTGCGTCCTGGTGGTCTCGTTCCGGCTCAGGAGAGTCCGGGGCTGGGGGCATGTCGCGTTCGAGTGGGAGAGCATCCTCAACACACCGCTGTTCGCCGGCTTCCCCGGCTTCGTGTCCAAGCTCTGGATGGCGCACGACAGCCGCGGGACGTACCGCGGCCTGTACGAGTGGGACGGCCCGCAGCAGGCGGACAGCTACGCGCGCTCACTGTGGCGCGTGCTGGAGCTCGTCAGCGAGAAGGGCTCGATCGACTTCCGGGTGCTGCCCGGCCTGCGGCGCGACGACCTGCTCGCGGACCCGAGCCGGGTGGACGGGCAGGTCAGGCCGGAGGCCGGGGCATGGTGGCGGGTCGTCGGCGCGGCGTGACCCGACGCCCGGACGTGCTCGTCGTCGGCGCAGGTCCGACCGGGCTCACCACGGCGCTCCAGGCCCACGCTCACGGGGCGACGGTCAGGGTCGTGGAGCGAAGGCCCGAGCCGTACCGACCGTCGCGCGCCATGATCATGCACCCGCGGACCCTCGAGAGCCTGCGCCCGCTCGGGGTGGCAGAGAGCTTGCTCGAGCGGGGCGACATCGCCCCCGAGGCCGAGCTCCATCTGGGACGCCGTCGCGTCCGGGCGCGGCTCGCCGATGTCGCCCTTCCGGACACCCCCTTCCCCCACCTCACCCTGCTCCGGCAGATGGACGTCGAGGAGATCCTCACGAGCGCCCTGGCCGCACGCGGAGTCCACGTCGAGCGGGGTACGGAGCTGCTCGACGTGACCACCGGGCCGGACGACGCGTCGGGCGACGCTCCGCTCAGACGCCGGAGTGGAGGAGGCGGCCTGCCGGTTCGTCGCCGCGTGCGACGGGCCGGCGAGCACCGTCCGCGACATCGCCGGGATCGGGTGGCACGGCGGGACCTACCGCGAGGAGGTGGTCCTCGCGGACGTGGAGCTCGAGGGCGACCTGACCCCGGGTGTGCTTCACGTCGTGGCGGGCCGCGAGGGGCTCGTCTTCGTGTTCGCCCTGGGAGAGGGCGCCACCTGGAGGCTCCTCGCCACCCGCCGCAGTCGTCAGAACGACGCGCCGTTCGGCCAGCCGGGCCATGAGGTCCCGGTGACCGACGTACAAGCGCTTCTCGACGGCGCGGGGCTCCCGGCCACCGTGACGGACCTGACGTGGTCGGCCGCCGTGCGCCTGCAGCACCGGCTCGCGGGGTCCTTCCGGCACGGTCGGGTGTTCCTCGCCGGAGACGCTGCACACGCGCATTCGCCGGCGGCGGCGCAGGGCATGAACACCGGGATCCTGGACGCGGTGAACCTGGGCTGGAAGCTGGCTTTCGTCGCTGCCCACGACGGGGACCACGCCGACCTGCTCGCCTCCTACGAGCTGGAGCGGCGCCCCGTCGCTCGTCAGGTGCTCGCTCTCACCCACCTCGTGTTCTTCGCCGAGGCGTCGACGAACCCGCTCCCGTCATTCCTGCGCGGGACGCTGGTGCCGCTGGCCGCACCGGCGCTGCCACTCCTGCTGAAGCAGCCGCTGCTCATGGCGCAGGTGGTGCGGATGCTGTCCCAGCGCTGGGTGCGCTACCGGCACAGTGCGCTGTCGGTGGACGGCACGCCCGGAAACAGCCGGTGGCCGCGCCCCGGGGACCGGTTGCCTGACCAGGACGTGACGTACGACGGGCAGGTGGTCCGCCTCCATGAGGTGACCGCTCACCCGGGAGTACACGTCCTGCTGGAGCGCGACGCCATGGACCTCGACGACCACCTGCTGGGCCCGCATGTCTCCGTCCACCGCATCAGCAGCGCCCCAGGGCGTGGACTCGTCGCCGTACGACCGGACGGCCATGTCGGGTTCCGCTGCGGAGAGGTCGACGCCGCCCAGCTCGAGCGCTGGCTCGATCTGGTGGGGGCCCGCTAGGAAGGACGCGCCCGCCAGTGGCCGGGACGTGTGAGCGCCGCCGGCAACCGGGTGGCGGCGTCACCCTTCGCGGCGTTGACCTGGGGCTGGGTGAGGAAGACGCTGCCGGTGAGGTCCGCACCGCTCAGGTCGGCGCCTCGAAGATCGGCACCGATCAGGTCGGCCGCGCGTAGGTCGGCGCTCGTGAGGTCGGCTCCGAGGAGGTAGGAGCTGCCGAGATCCGCGCCTCGCAGGTCGGCGCCGCTGAGCCGGGCGCCGCTGAGATCGGCTCCCCTGAGGTTCTGCGTGCTGCCCGGGACCTCGGCACGCACGAGCCGGCCGGTCTCCACCAGCAACGGCTTGACGGTCTGCCGGAGCGCTGCGACGTCGACGGCGACGAGCGCCTCGGCGCTGCTGTTGGTGAGGTCCTCGATGCGCTCCAGCGCCCGACGGAGATCGTCGTGGACCGCGGCCGCCTCTGGCCTCGACAAGCCTTCCGTGAGGTACCAGAGCAGCTCGTGAAGCTGCCGCATCACGGCGAACACGTCGTACATCTGCCGCGCGGTCTCCGGCGCCTGCTGCCAGTCCTCGCCGCCGTAGGTCTCCTGGGAGACCTTCTGGCCCGCGCCGAAGCAGTCGAACACCGTGCACCCCGCGAACCCCTCCTCACGCAGGCGCGCGTGGATGCCGCACCGGAAGTCCGTCAGGAGGTTCACGCACGGCTGCCCGGCCGCCTTGTCGACCGGGAAGTCCGCAGATGCGCCGAACGGCAGTGCGACACAGCACAGGCCGAAGCAGCTGGAGCAGTCTGCCCTCAGACTGTCTCGCCGCTCGCCGGACACGGCCTCCTGCTCGCCGGACAATCCGTGGGCTCCTGTCGCGGTGGATGGGTCACGGCGCCGGGAAGAGCGCCGTACCCGTCCATTCCAGCAGATGCTCCGCCACACCAGGCTCCCCACTGTTGTCGCGACGGTTAGGTATGCCTAACCTGGTTGTGAACGACTCCCCCGTTCTCTTCCGATCGGAGCCCGGCCATGAGCCTCACCGCCACTCTGCTCCTGGGCTTCATCGCCGGCGCCACGATCCTGCTCGGCCTGCCGATGGGCCGGATGCGCCGCCCGGCACCGTCCCTGCGGCTCCTGCTGAACGCCACCGCGGTGGGAGTGCTCCTCTTCCTCGTCTGGGACGTGCTCTCGGCCGCCTGGGAGCCGATCGACGCTGCACTGGCTTCCGTGCACGACGGCAACGGCGGCCTGGGCACGGCGATCGGCTACGGCCTGATCTTCGTCGGCGGCCTCGCGGTAGGCCTGGTCTCCCTCGTCTTCTACGAGCGCTGGATGGCGTCGCAGGTTCCCGCGAAGCCGGCCGACGGGCTGCGTCCGACCGGTCCCGGCGCCATGACCATCGGCGAGGTGCAGCCGCCTCGAGGGATCGCGTCGTGGTCGGCCGCCCGCCGCCTCTCGCTGCTCATCGCCGTGGGCATCGGGCTGCACAACTTCGCCGAGGGCCTGGCGATCGGGCAGTCCGCGGCCAGCGGCGAGATCGCCCTGGCCCTGATGCTCGTGATCGGCTTCGGCCTGCACAACGCCACGGAGGGCTTCGGCATCGTTGCGCCGCTTGCTGCCGACCTCGACGGCGAAGGGCAGGTACGTCGACCCAGCTGGCCGTTCCTGCTGGCGCTCGGCGCCATCGGCGGTGGCCCGACCTTCGTCGGCACCCTCATAGGTCACGGCTTCACCAGCGAGCCGCTCAGCGTCGCGTTCCTGACCCTGGCCGCCGGCTCGCTCATCTACGTGATCACGCAGCTGATCAGCGTCGCGGCACGAGCACGACGCACGGACCTGCTCGCCTACGGCATCCTGCTGGGCCTCGTCGCGGGCTTCCTCACCGACGCGATCGTGACCGCCGCGGGGGTCTGACCGGTCAGCGCCAGACCACCCTGGTCACCCGGTCGGTGAAGTCCGGGGTCTCCCCACCCAGGAGGTAGGCGCCGTCCGGACTCGCCACGGCGAAGGCGTCCGCGACGGGGTACGGCAGATGTCCCGCTCGCCGCCAGGCGCCCGTGGACGGCTGGAACCACCACATCTCGTCCGTCGGCCGGTCACCCGTGGTTCGACCACCCATCACCAGGATCCGGTCGCCGACCACCGCGGCTGCCGCGTGACCCAGCCCGTGTGGCAGCCGGCCATCGCGTCGGACGCGACCGGAGCGCAGGTCGACCGCGACGACCTCGGCGAGCTCGCGGCCGTTCTCCTCGCCTCCCAGGACCCAGGCCGTCTCCCCGAGCACCGCGGTGGCTGCGTAGCGCACTCCCCTGGGCAGTGCGCCCAGCCTCGTGACCCGGTGGCCGTCGGCGGTGCGGAGGATGGCTCGCGGCGATCGGGTCCCGTCGTACCCCCCGATGACGACGGCACCGCCGTCGTGCGGCACTGCGGAGAGGTCCGAGCGCGCGCCCGGCAACCGCCCGACGGCGTGCCAGACCCCGTCGCCGCCGAGACGTTGGACGACCGAGAGCTCTCGTGAGCTGCCGCCCCCGAGCACCGCCGGTCGCCCGCGCAGGAGCGCGCCCGCGGCATCGTGCACGGCGACGCCGAGGGACCGGAGCCGCGTGACGTGACCTGCGGGGAGGGTGATCCGGTAGGCGTGGTCGGTGGAGACGTCACCGGACAGGAGCCCGCCGGCCAGCACCGCGCCGCCCGGCACCGGGACGGCGACGCCGCGGCTCACCGCCTGCGGCAGGCGCCAGGACGTCTGCACGGCACGGACCCGCGTCGGACGACCCCGGGTGGGCGCGGCGGAGGGCACCGAGGAGGCCGAGGCGGCCGAACCGGCCGAGTGCTTCGGCGCCCCCTGCTGCCTGGCCGCGCCGGTCGGACCCTGGTGGAGGTGCATCCAGCGACGCCGAGCAGGGCAACCGCCAGGAGCGATGCGACGACGGGCCGGATCACCGCATGTTTCCGGTGTGGCCCAGCGAGTACCGGCCCGGCTGGGGCCACACCGCCGAGCCGTGCGGGCTGGCGCCGACGGGGATGCGAGCGACCAGCCGGCCCGTGCGCGTGTTGAACGCGTAGACCTCGCCGTCGTAGCGGCCCGAGAGCCACAGGGTTCTGCCGTCGGCGGACACACCGCCCATGTCGGGGCTGCCACCGCCAGGGATCGTCCAGGTGTCGACGACCTTGTTGGTCCTGAACGACACCACGCTTACCTTGCCGGCACCCCGGTTCGAGACGTACATGACCTTGCCGTCGCGGCTCGGATACAGCCCGTGGGGGTCGGCCGGCATCCGGATCCGGCCGACCTGCTTGAACCGGGCCGCATCGACGAGTCGCACGACGTCGTCGCCCATGTCGGCCACGTAGAAGGTCCTTCCGTCCGGCGACAGGCGGACGTCCTGCGGCATGCTCATGTGTCCGAAGTGCAGCCTCCCGAGCACCCGGTGGGACTGGGTGGCCACCTTGAGCAGCGTCCCGGAGAACTCGCAGGTCACCACCATGAAGCGGCCGTTGCCGGAGAAGTCGGCGTGGTTGGGGCCCTTGCAGGCGCGGCGGCTGACGTCGTCGCGCTTCTTGAAGGTGCGGGGGTCGGAGAACCGGATGACGTCGTGCTGCTCGACCATCACGACGGCCTGCTTGCCGTCTGGGGTGAAGTACAGGTTGTAGGGCCGTGGCACGGAGATCGCGTGCACCTTGCGACCGGTGCGCGGCCGGATCTCCATGAACTCGTTGGCGGCGCTCGAGTTGGCGTAGAGGTGCTGGAGGTCGTAGGAGGGCGTGACGTGCTGCGTGAGATAGCCGGTCTCGAGCACCCTCACGACCTTGCGCGTCTTCTGCGAGATGACCGTGACGGTCGAGCCCTTCGAGTCGGGCACGTAGACGTACTGCGGGTCTCCGGCGGTCCTGGGCGAGAGCATCCCTGCACGTGTGGCGGCGTAGACGTCGTTGTCGATCACCGGCGGCATCCCGGGCAGTGGGTTGCGGAACTGCGGGGCGACGTAGGGCTTTCGGGGGGCCGACGGCGCGGGTCCGGAGGCTGATGCGGGATCGGAGCTCGGACCGTCGTCCGCGACCGGCGACTCGGCCGATCTGCTCGATCCGCTCGAGGCCCCTGAGCATCCGGTAACCCACAGCAGGCAGGCCAGCCCGGCGGCCAGGGCCGTGAGCAGGTGTCTCCCCCGCGGCGTACTCATCGCATCCCACGCTAGCCGTGGACGGCGAGCCCTGAAGGGCTAATCCGGGTACGCGACTTCGGCGTGGCGAGAGACTGCTCTACGGCGTCAGTCGCTCGCCGTCGACTCCTCCGGGACGCCAGCCCGACTCCGTCAGCCGGCGAGGAAGCTCTCGAGCACGGGCCCAACCACCTTCGGCTTCACCATGTGGGTCTGGCCGGCCAGGACCTCGAGGCGCGCGTGCGGCAGAGCGTCGGCGATCGCCGCCTGGGCGTTGCGCAGGTACGCCGGGCTCTTCCCACCTGCCATCACGAGGGTCTCCGACCGGACATTGTCGTAGTAGCCCGCGGGCAGTGGCTCGCCCTGCTCGTGGTCGATGACGATGGAGAAGTCGTAGGGCAGGGTGTGCGCGGCCGCGGTCAGCTGCTTCCACGCCGGCATGAACCGCATCAGCGCGATGAAGGGCGCGGGCACGCCGACGGTCCGCATGAAGGTCTTCACTGCTTCACCGCGCCGTCCGTCATCGACCATCGCCTGCAGCTGCTGTGGCAGCTGCGGGTCGTTGCCCGGGTGCGTGTCGTCGACGATGAACGGCGCCTCGTAGACCGCGAGCTTCTCGATCGGCGCTCGCCGGCGGGCTGCCTCGAGCGCGAGCGCGCCACCGGAGGAGACTCCCGCGACGTGTGCGGCGCCGCCCGCGGCCTCGATCACGGCGACGAGGTCCTCGACCTCGCGTGCCACGGAGTACGGCGAGCCGCCCGGGTCGCTCTCGCCGCGACCACGCCGGTCGTACGTGTGCACCGTGAAGCCGCCGGAGAGCTCCCCGGCCAGTCCGCGGGAGGGTCCCATGGCCCGGTGGCACAGCGCGCCGTCGACGAGAACGAGCGCCGGGCCGCTGCCGCTCACCTCGTAGGCGATCCGGGTGCCATCTGCGGACGTCGCGAACTCGGTGGTTCGAACGGTCGTGCTGGTCATGTCTGCCTCCTTGGGGGTGTGGTCTCACCAGGACGTCGGACGGTCCTCGGGGATTTCGACAGCTCCCCTCAGGTGAACTCGTCGGCTCTGCGGAGCAGTACCCTCCGTTCGCTGTCGTTGCGAGTGCGTCCGGCGGCGTCGCGGAAGGCGGCCGCCGCTTCGACGTCGCGGCCCGCGCGGGCCAGCAGGTCGCCCCTGACGCTGGGTAGCAGGTGGGACTGCGCGAGAGCTCCCTGGTCGAGGCCGTCGAGCACCGCCAGCCCGGCATCGGGCCCGAAGGCACGGCCGTGCGCCACGGCACGGTTGACCTCGACGACGGGGTTGGGCGTGAGTGCGCCGAGGACGTCGTACAGCTCTGCGATGCGTGCCCAGTTCGTGTCCTCGGGGCGGCGGGCCCGGGCGTGGCAGGCCGCGATCGCGGCCTGCAGGACATAGGGCCCGACCGGCTTGTCGAGGGCCTCGGCGCGCTCGAGCGCGGCGAAGCCTCGCCTGATCAGGATCTGGTCCCAAAGACGTCTGTCCTGGTCCTCCAGGAGAACGGGCTCGCCGTCGGGACCGGTCCTTGCAGCCGTCCGGGAGGCCTGGATCTCCAGGAGCGCCTGCAGGCCGTGCACCTCGGGCTCTCCGGGGACGAGGTCGGCCAGCATGCGGGCCAGGCGAATCGCCTCCAGGCACAGCTCGGGTCTCATCCAGTCGTCACCGGCGGTGGCGGAGTAGCCCTCGTTGAAGATCAGGTAGATCACCGACATGACGTCGGCCAGCCGCTCCTGCCGCTCGGACCCGGATGGCAGGTCGAAGTCCGCCCCGGAGAGGGTCTTCTTGGCGCGTGAGATCCGCTGGCCCACGGTCGCGTCCTTGACCAGGAACCCGCGGGCGATCTCCTCGGTGGTGAGGCCGCCGACGAGCCGTAGCGTCAGTGCTGCCCGGGACTCAGGGCTCAAGGCCGGGTGGCAGGTCAGGAAGATCAGCCGTAGTACGTCGTCCTCGATGTGGTCGACGGCGGCGTCGAGGTCGGGCACGTGCGCCTCCTCGAGGTCGCGGCCGAGCTCTGCGGTACGGCGACGCAGGGTCTCCGCGCGTCGGAAGTGGTCGACCGCGCGTCGCTTGGCGATGGCCATGAGCCACGCACCGGGGTTCTTCGGTATCCCGTCCGAGGGCCACTGCTCGAGCGCAGCGACGAGCGCGTCCTGGGCGAGGTCCTCGGCAAGGGCGAGGTCGTGCGTCACCCGGGTCAGGCCGGCGACCAGGCGTGCCGACTCGACCCGCCAGACTGCGCTGACGGCGGACGCGGCGTCACTCCCCACGGGTCGATCGTAGGGCCGCGACGCCGCGCCGGGTCAGGTCCGCGGGTGCGGGGCCTACTCCGGGCCGGAGATCCGACGTACCTCGACCGAGCCCTCCCAGCCGGGCCAGAACTGCTGGTGCAGCTCGACCACCCGGCGGGCGTTCGCGACGGCTTCCTCCTCCGAGCCGACCTCGATGATGGAGTAGCCGCCCACCACCTCCTTCGCCTCGGCGTAGGGGCCGTCGGTGGTCGTGATGCTTCCTCCGGTGAGCCGGATCTCGGTGCTCTGGGCCGGGGGGTACAGGCCGCCGGCGTCGACCATCAGTCCGGACGCGAAGGCATCCGCCATCTCCCGGCCCATCGCCTCCTGCAGCTCGACGGGGGCGTCTCCGACGTCCTCGGCCATCTTCACGAAGACCATGTAGCGCATCGTGTTCACCTTTCTCACGGTTGCTGTCACCACTACGTCGGACGTCCCGGTCGGATTTCGACAAGCCTGCGTCGTCATTCTCATCTCGCCGCAGGGGGAACGCGGTACTCAGCCCACCGGCAGCCCGAAGGCGTCCGCCATGGAGGTCGCCGACTCCGCCTGCTTCAGGTACGGCGCCTGGATGACGTCGTCGTACAAGCGGGTCAGCGAGTAGTGGTCCAGGGGCTCGGTGACGACATTGGCGTGCTGGCTGGGGTGGATGACCACGGTGAGCACCCGGTTGTCCGCGGACCGGTCGTCCTCGTCCGCGGTCACCACGACGGCCAGGTGGCCCGACTTCCAGTCCGGACCGGCGAAGATCTCCTCCATGTACCCCTTGAACCAGTCGTCGGCGACCGACAGGTCGCAGTCGTGGGCGTCGTTGCAGCGGTTCGGCACCACCATCGCGACATTGGGCAGCCTGCCCTCGGTGATGGCGGCGTCGAGCTCGGTCACCGGGACGTCGTTGGCACGGCACATGTCGGCCTCGTTGACGAAGTACGCCCACGGGTTGTGCTTGACCGCGTAGTCGTCCCCTCCGTCCTCCACGGCACAGTTCTCCGGCATCCCGTCGGCGTAGACGGCCGCAGTCTTTCCGCGCTCGATCGCCTGGCCGAACACCGAGCTGCCGTCCAGCGGGTGGTCCGACGGCGAGTCGTCGTCGGTGATCCCGTAGGTGTCGCCGCCCGCGATCGCGATGTAGTTCGGCAGCGACGGGTGGGTCAGAGCGGAGTAGTCGGTGGCGTAGCCGTACCTCTCCGCGAGCCCGAACGTGTAGGGCATGCCGTCCCGCATCTGCTCCATGGTGTGGTTCTCCTCCACGAACACCAGGAGCTTCGTCACGGTGCCGGCCGCCGCCGACTCCGAGGGTGCCGCGGGGGTCTTCGGGCTGCTCGGGGCGCTGCTTCCACTCTGCGTGGACGGCGTCGTCGGACCCCCGGACGGAGTCCCGCCGGTGCAGGCGGAGACGACCAGCAGAAGAGTGCCGACCGCGGCCGATCTGGCGAGCAGGCAACGCATGTGGCCACCTCTCCCGTCCGGGTGCGACACCTGTGTCCCAGAATGCCCAGGCGACGCGGCTTCTCGGCATGGCACGTTCAGGTGGTTGCCGGACCAGCGCGGACCAGCGGGCGTGCGCCCGCGACGCACCCCCCTACGTCGTTCTGGGGAGGTCCTTGCCGAAGAACCGGGCGAGCGGGCGTTGGTAGTAGGAGCCGCTGACCCGGACGAACAGGTCCATCAGCCTCGCGTCGGCACCGACGAGAACTCGGGCCCGGTTCTCGGCGACTCCCTTCAGGATCACCCTCGCCGCCTTCTCCGCAGTTGTCCTGGCCAGCTTCGTCTCGAACAGGTCGACGATCTTGGACGCGTCGTACCCCTCTCCCACGATGGCGTTCCTGGCAACGTTGGTGCGCACGCCACCGGGATGGACGCAGGTCACCCGGACCGGCTGTCTGCTCAGGAGCATCTCGGTCCGTAGCGTCTCCGTATAGCCGCGCACCGCGAACTTCGCAGCCACGTACGCGCTCTTGCCGGGGGACGCCATCAGACCGTAGAGGCTGGAGATGTTCACGATGTGCCCGGCGGCGGAGGCACGCAGGTGGGGAAGGAAGGCAACAGTGCCGTGGACCATCCCCCAGAAGTTCGTGTCCATCACCCGGCGGGTGGCATCGAACCCCGTGGCGTCGATGTCCGAGGTCATGCTGATGCCCGCGTTGTTGTAGAGCTGGTGAACCGTGCCGAAGTGACCGGCCACGTCGTCGGCGTACTTCACCACATCCGCACTGTTGACGACGTCGAGCTGGTCGGACCTGACTGTGGCTCCGCGAGCCTCTGCCTGTCGGACCGTCTCCGCCAGCCCGCCGGGGTCGACGTCGCAGAGAGCGAGGCTGGCACCCCGGTCGGCGAGCCCTAATGCAAGCTGTCGGCCGATACCGGAACCGGCTCCGGTGACAACTGCGACCTTCCCGGCGAATCCGCTCACGACGAGACCGCCCGGACTGCCGCTCCCTGCGCCTGGGCGTCGAGGCGGTAACGGCGCTGCAGCAGCAGGGACACCGCCATGAGAAGCACCGGGATCAACGTGAACCCGTAGGCTACCGCCGCGTGGGCCTCGGCGGACTGCCGCACTTGTTCGCCCGCGCGGGTTGCCACGAACCCGCCGACGGCGAGCGCTGCGGAGTACAGGTACGGCCCGGCCGCGCCTCCCACCGCCTCGGTGGCCGTCCACACGCCGGCGTACGCACCGGCCCGGTCCAGCTCCCCAGGGCCTGACTCCCGGACCACGTCGGGCACCATCGAGAACGGGAAGAGCTGCAGCCCGGAGAACGCGACCCCCAGCACAAGCGCGGCGAGGAGCACGACGCCCACACCCAGCCACGTGCCCGCCAGCATCACCAGCGCCCCGGCGATGAACCCACCCTGGGCGAGCAGAAGGCAGCGCTGCTTGCCGAGCCTCTTGGAGATCGCGAACCACACGGGCGTGGCCAGCAGAGCCGGCGCGACGAAGGAGGCCACGAGCACCGTGGTGAGCCCTGGACGGCCGAGCTCGTACTTCGCGAAGTAGGGCAGCCCCGCCAGGACCAGGTGCGACGTCGTCGACATCAGCAGGTACGCACCGACGAGCACGCGGAACGTCGCGTTGGAGCGCAGAACGGCCCACGGCGCGCTGAACGGCCGACTGTGCGTATCGGTGGCACCGTCGCTGACGCGTTCCGCGGCGACAGTCGGGTGCCATGCTCCGGACGCCCAGGACGCCGACGCCCTGGAAGAGCAGCATCGCGACCCCGAGGCTGATCGCCATGGTCGCGTAGCCCGTTCCCCCGTCACCGCGCTCCGCGAGAAGGGGTGCCAGCGCACCCCCGACCAGGATCCCCAGCGTCAGGACGACCATTCGGAAGGACATGATCCGCGTCCGCTCGTGGTAACCAACGGCGACGTCGGTCGGAGTGGCGAGGTACGGCACCTGGTAGAGGGCGAACAAGGTGTTGCTGACCGTGAACCACGTGCCGACCCACAAGGCCGCGGCATACTGCGTCTCCAGCGCGAACCCGGGCACCGCGAAGGTGGCCCCGAAGCCGACGGCGAGCAGGCACCCCGCTGTGAGAAGCCGCAGACGACTGCCGTTCCTGCGCCGGTCGCGGTCCGACAACGAGCCGATCACTGGATGCAGCACGATGTCGACGATCTTCGGCAGGAACAGCGTTGCTCCCGCGAGCCAGGGGCTGACCCCGAGGGTGTCGGTGAGGAAGTACAACAGCAGCAGACCGGGCACCGTGACGTAGATGCCCATGCCGACCGAGCCCGCGGCATACTTCACCACGCCCGCCGTCGTCTCGGCTGGGTCACTGTCGACACGCACGACATCGGACCCGGACAGTGGAGCCATTAATCCCCCTAGTGTTGGATTACTGACCGCGGACTCTATCGGGAAAGCAGAGGGCCAGGAAGATGGCAGATCGACGTCCGGCGTCGCAAGCTCCTCGGCGCGGCCGGCCGCCACGCGACCGGTCGACGCCTCCCACACGCGACCGGATCGTCCAGCAGGCGACGGACATGTTCGCCTCCCGCGGTATCGACGGGGTCTCCATGCGCGAGATCGCCGCCCAGGTCGGGATCGACGTGTCCAGCGTCCACCACCACTTCCCCTCCAAGGGCGCGCTTTACGACGCCTGCTTCGCCCGGGTCTACGAGGACGAGAGGGCGGCTCTGGAGCCGGCGGTCCGGGAGGTCACGCACGCCGGCGCCAGGTTGTCGCGCGACGAGTTCCTCGGATCGCTGCACGGTCTGGTGGACGCGTTCGTGGACTTTCTCGAGAGCGACCCGCACACCACGTCCTTGTGGCTCAGGCGGTGGCTGGACCCGACCGGGCTCGTGCCCTTGGACGAGGACTACGCCCTTCCGATCTACGCCGCGATCGAGTCGACCCTCCTCACCGCGACCTCTCGCGGGCTCATCGTCGAGGCCACGCCGCACGTGACGGTGCGCAGCCTGGTCTGGGCGGTTCACGGACACGTCACCGCCCTCTCCGCCATGACGGACGTCTTCGCCGTCACCCGGGAGAAGATCGAGTTCCGGGCCTACGCGCATCGGTTCATCGACCGGATGTACGACGACCCTGGTGCCGCACCCGCGTTGTAGGTATATTCCGTCACTCGTTGGATTAATGCCTTTCTCGAGGAGCGCGGCGCGTGGCTGGATCGACCGGGACGAGGAGGCCGCTCACCGCGGTGGTCGGCGGCGGAGCCGCAGGCATCGCCGCAGTGAAGGCCCTGGCCCAGGCAGGCGTACCCGTCTTCGGGGTCGAACGGGCATCGTCGCTGGGTGGCCTGTGGCGCCTGGACGTAGGCACCGCCGCCTACGAGGGACTGCGGCTGAACACCAGCAAGGCGCGGACGGAGTTTCGCGACTACCCGATGCCCGCGGACTGGCCCGACTACCCGACGCGCGCACAGATGCTGGAGTACCTCCTGGGCTACGCCGACCACTTCGGCGTGACCGAGAGGTACCGATGCGACACGACGGTGGAGTCCGCCCGTCGCGTGGACGAGCAGTGGCACCTCGTGCTCGACGGCCCCGACGGCAGACGCGAGGAGGTCGTGGAGCACCTCGTCGTCGCCAACGGTCACAACCACGAGTCGCGTCGGGTCGAGGCGGACTACCCCGGATCGTTCTCGGGTGATCAGTCGCACGCCCACACCTACGTGCGCCCCAACGCTTTCTCGGAGAAACGGGTCCTCGTGGTGGGGACCGGCAACTCGGCGATGGACATCGCGGCCGAGCTCGTTGACCACGCGGCCACCGTGCTGCTCTCGGCACGCCGTGGTGTGTGGGTACTCCCGAAGACGCTCTTCGGACGACCCTCTGACCAGATCAACGGAGCGCTCGCCGCGGCCATGCCCTGGCGGCTACGACAGCGGGTGTCCCAGGCGACGCTCCGTCTCGCCCTCCCCCGGCTCGACGGGCCGGCCCTGCCGAAGCCGCGGACCGGTGTGCTGCAGGACCATCCGACGCTCAGCGACTCCGTGCCGGCACTGGTGGCGGAGGGCAGGATCCTCCCCCGCCCGGGCATCGCTCACCTCGACGGCTCCCGCGTGGCCTTCGTCGACGGCCGTTCCGACGAGGTCGACCACATCATCTGGTGCACCGGCTACCGCGCGGTGGTGCCGTTCCTGGACACGGAAGAGGAACCGTCGAGCCTCCTGCTCTACCGACACGTCTTCCCGCCCGGCGACCGGTCCCTGAGCTACGTGGGGCTGATGCAGTCCACCGGTTCGGCCCTCCCTGTCGTCGAGGCCCAGGGGCGACTGCTGGCCGCCCATCTGACGGGGAGCTACGAGCTTCCCGACGAGCATGTGGCGCGACGTGTCGCGACGCAGGAGCTGGAGGAGGCTCGACAGCGGTGGGGCGAGCGCAGACCCCACATGCGCATCGACGTCGACCAGTACCTCCGGACCGTCGAAGCAGACTTGCGGACGGCCTCTCGAGGGCTCTCGGGGAAGCGGATCCTCATCACGGGTGCCGCGGGTACCTTCGGCTCGGCCATGGCCGAGCGGTTCACGGCGGCGGGAGCCGCGGTCGTGGGTCTGGACCTCGTGAGCAGCAGTGACGCCGGGATACCGGTGCTCACGTGCGACGTGACCTCCCAGGAGTCGGTGGACCTGGCGGTCAAGCAGGCTGTGGATCTGCTCGGAGGGATCGACATTTTGGTCAACAACGCCGGTCGAGGCGGACCTGCCCCTGCGGAGCGGGTTCCTGAGGAGGAGGTCGAGGCCCAGCTACAGCTGAACCTCGTCGGCGCCTGGCGGGTCACTGCTGCGACGCTCCCCCATCTCATCAGGCAGCGCGGGAACGTGGTGTTCATCGCCTCACGCATGGCAGTCCTTCCCCTCCCGTTGGCGGCTGCCTATGGCGTGTCCAAGCGCGCCCTGGCGGCGTATGCCGATGCGCTCCGACTCGAGGTGGGCAGTCATGTCGGGGTGACGACGATCTACCCGAGCATGGTTCGCAGCCCGATCCACGACAGCACCGCTCGTGCCGGCCTCTCCTTGGATGCAGTGTCCCGTCCGGAACCGGTGGAGGGAGTCGTCGACGCGGTCGTCCGGGCAGTCACCGCCCGGAAGGCGCCGCGTGACGTGGCTACGACGCGACGCGGAGCCTTCGAGATGGGCGTGGCCCGTCACTTCCCCGCCTTGGCGGACAGGCTCGTGAACCGCGCCGTCGCGCAGCGGATCGCGGCGGGCGACCTGGACAATGCCGCACTTGCCGAAGGCATGGTGCGAAGAAGCCGCCGCCAGTAGGCGACCGACAACTGGAGTCGTCGTGCGTTCACACACGTTCCCCCTGCCCGTCGCGACCGCCGTGGCCCTGTCCGCGCTGGTGCTGACCGCCTGCGGGTCTCAGCTCAGCCCCCAGGACGTTCGTGCGGCGAACGTCGGTGCGGGCGTACCCGTCGCAGAGCAGGCAGGTCCGGCAGGCGGGAACGCCGACGACGTCGGCGGAGGCGGGTCGGGCGACGTCGACCAAGGAGCGGCCACGAGTGGCTTGTCCGGCGGAGGGCAGGGCGGCGTCCCGGACGGTGTGAACGGCGACGCGGCCAAGGCGGGCGGATCCGGCAGTAAAACCGCGCTCGGAACCGGCAAGCACTCCGCTTCGGGCACCGCGAGGGCCGGGAGCTGCGCAGGACTGAAGAACCAGACAGGCATCACGGACAAGGAGATCGTGCTCGCGAACGCCTCCGACATCAGTGGCCCGGTGCCCGGACTGTTCGAGGCGGCACAGCAAGGTGCGAAGGCGTACGTCGCCTACTTCAACGCCACCTCGGACATCTGCGGCCGCAAGCTCAGGCTGCTGGCGCTGGACACTCGCAGCGACTCGGGCGGCGACCAGCAGGCATACGCGAAGGGCTGCGAGGAGGCCTTCGCGGCGGTCGGATCCACGTCGGCATTCGACTCGGGTGGGGCAGCCACTGCCGAGAAGTGCGGCCTCCCAGACATCCGCGCAATCTCGATCACGCCCGAGCGCGGCGCCTGCTCCACCTGCTTCGGCACGCAGTCGGTGAACCCGAGCCTCGTCCCGAACGCCGTCCTCGACTTCTTCCACCGGACACACCGGGCGGCCACCCAGAAGGCCGCCTTCCTGCACCTCAACGCCGGCGGATCGCCCACGCTGAGCAAGAGCCGGGCGGAAGCGGCGCGGAAACGTGGGTTCCACGTCGTCTACGAGTCCGGCATCGACGTGTCCGAGTTCAACTACGCGCCGTACGTCCAGACGATGAAGGAACGGGGCGTCCGCTTCGTGGACTTCCTCGGCGCCTACCCGCAGGCGGTCAGGTTGGCAGAGGCGATGCAGCAGCAGGGCTTCAAGCCGGAGGTGTTCGAGCTGCACCAGCCGATGTACGACTCGCGGTACATCGAGTCGGGCGGCGAGGCGGTCGAAGGTTCGAGGGTCTTCATCAGCACCGCCATGTTCGAGGAGGCGCGGTCCAACCGCGAGATGCAGCTCTACGAGCAGTGGCTGCAGCAGGTCAAGCCCGGGGCCAAGCCGACGCCGTTCGGCGTCTACGCCTGGTCCGCGACCAGGTTGTTCGTCGAGCGGTCGCTCGCCCTGGGCGGTCGCCTCAGCCGCCGCGAGCTGGTCTCGTCCCTCCGGCGGGTCCACAAGTGGACCGGCAACGGCATCCATGCGCCTCAGGATCCCGGGGGCAAGCGGACCGGAGAGTGCCAGTCCGTGGTGAAGGTGCAGGACGGCGCCTGGGTGAAGGAGTCACCCGGCCAGTTCCTGTGCAGCGGCCTGTCCGACACCGGCGTCGGTGGTTAGCCGAGTACGTCGACCGCCTGACGGAGCTCGTCGAAAGGCTCACCCGGGATGCCGGGACGCGGCTGCCTAGCGGTGCCGGCTGAACTGCACGACCTGCTGGAAGGTCGGCCGGTTCTGCCAGTCGATGTCTCGGGCGCCCACCACTCCGGCAGCCACGGAGACGATGTCGTCCCGTGTCTTGTCGTAGGTGAGCTCCTCGACCGAGGAGACGTCCTGGGTGGCCAGCGCCTCCTGCACCGCCGCATGCAGCGATGCGGTGAGCGCGGCGCGGCAGACGGCGAGCGGACCGCAGTAGCTCCTCGAGTAGGGGCCGCGGACCGGCTTGCCCAGCACCTGTCCGCAGGTCCTTGTCGAGGTAGCCGTACCAGGAGATCCCGTTGAACGCCGAGCCGATGTGCTCACGGGGGTTGTCGTCCAGCGGCTGAGGGAGCGCGTCGACGTACTTCCCGAGTCCGTGGGCCATCGCGTCCTTGGGCAGGGCGAAGCCGCACGCGTCCGCGCACGACGCACCGATGTCGGTCGGGTCCCACCAGGTGTCGAACAGGGCGATCGCGGCCTGGTCGGCGTAGGCGCCGGTGCGCTCGCGGTCCACCCTGTGGGCGCCGGACGCCACCCATCGACGCAGCAGCTCGACCGCCTCGGCGTCCTCCGGGTCCTCGGGTGTCCCGATCACATCGAGCACGTCGGGCAGCACGTAGGCACCTCTGACGTCGACCGTCCCGGCGTCGATCATCGACCCGACCAGATCCGCCCGGGTGACCGGCTTGCCGGTCGCGAGCAACGCGTCGATCCGGTCGCTCAGGGTCAGGCTCCGGTACACCGATCCGTCGCCCCACTTCTGGGAGGCCGACGCGAACCCGGGGGCGAGCTTGTTGTTCCAGTTCGCGATGTAGCCCTGAGCGGGGTTGACGACGTGGGGGTGCGCGCGGAACGGCTCGAAGCCCTTCCAGTCGTACTCGGGAGACCCCCAGCGTGGCAGGTCCAGGTCGGTGCCCGGCGCACGGGTCGGCAGCCGCGCCGAGGAGTAGTAGGCGATGTCCTCGTCGTCGACGTAGTACCAGTTGAACGTGTACTGGATCCCCGCTGCCGCCTTCATGAAGCTGCGCGCGTCCTTGACGAAGCCCGGGTCGTTGAGGTGCAGGAAGCCGAGCACCGAGTCGGTCTCGTGCATGTACGTGGACCGCTGGGCGACCACGGCGACCGGATCTCCGTCGACCGTCGTACGCAGACGGACGATCCCGTGGTCGGTCCGCAGCACCAGGAAGGAGATCCGGTTCGGCGCCGCGGGCGCGGCGATGTTGGGGAGTCCGGTCTCGGTGTGCTCGTAGCTCACCATCGGCGTGCAGCGCCCGTCCGGGCCGACGTACGCCGTGGAGTCGACCGTCGGCGCGCTGCCGTCGGTGTTGCACAGCCGCTGGACCACGATGTCGGTGATGTCGGTGTACGGCGAGGTGGCGGACCAGGCGTAGTCGACGCCCCTGCCGAGCTGCACGACGAAGTTCGTGCCGGCGAAGGAGACCCCTCGGGCAGCCGTGTGCGGGCCTCGAAGCTCCTGCTCGACCAGGAGCTGGGGGGCGTAGTAGCCGGTCTGCGGGCCGAAGACGGCCGTCGGGTGCCCCGTGGCCGAGTGCTTGGCGTCGACCAGGAGCGCGTTGCTCATGCCGACGAGCTCCCCTTCCATGGCCCGTTGGAGGCTGCCTCTGATCTGGCGTGCCTCGAGCACGGGGTCGACGCCCAGGCGCGAGGCCGCACCTGATGACGACGGGGTCGGCCTCGGGTCCGTCGTACTCCCGTTGCCATGGCTGCCCGCGGCGCCGTCCGGCGGTGCCGAGAGCGAACCGTCGAGGTTCACGATCGCGCCGGTGCCGAGCTGCGTGGCCTTGGGGTGCAGGTCGGGCATCGCCACACCCGGCAGGGTCGGGTCCACACCGCCGGAGCCACCGTAGGGTGCACGCACCGGCGAGGTGACCGGCGACTCGGGGTCGTTCTTCTCGCGCAGGTCGTCGTAGATCCTGCGTCCCTCCTCGGCGCCGAACTTCTCCTGCAGCTGCTGCAGCCAGATCGCGTTGGTGTACTGCCCACCACCGCCGGTGCCGAAGATCCCGCCGACCAGTGAGGCGATCGAGACGATGTCGGAACGGGTGTACGGCGTCGGGGGCCGCTGCAGCACGGCGTACTCCACGGGGCAGTGCTCGCCGAAGCCCGACCCGAGACCCCCCGGCAACGGCACCGAGGCCGTGCTCGCAGGGCAGAGCTTCTCCTGCTGGTCGTTCATGCCGTCGATGTAGGCGTCGAAGGCGCTGACCAGCCTCGCCGCCTCGGGTGAGGTCCTCGCCAGGTTCTCGATCTGTTCGGTCAGCTGCTCAGGGGTGTACGCCGCCACCCGGAGCTGCGCCGCGTCCTGCGCGATGTTCTCCTCGGTGGGCCCCACGAACTCCGCCATCGTGGCCGCGCCGGTGTGCCGAAGCACGTCGGTCAGGAACATCCGGGTCTCGATGTTCACCCAGCCGGCACCGTAGGCCAGGTCGGCGTCGGTCTTTCCGGTGATGTGCGGGACCCCGTCCTTGTCCCACTGGATCGTCACCCCTGGCCGCGGCGTCTCGGTGCGCACGACGTCCGCCGGGTCCACCCCGAGCGAGGCGTCCTTGAAGTAGCTCGTGAGCTTCTCATCGGTGAGCGAACCGGGGTCCGCGGTGTTCAGCGCGTCGTACTTCTCCAGCTGGTCGGCGAAGTTGGCCGGCTGGGTCGGGGTCGCCGTCGTGAAGAAGCCCTTCGGGTCCTGCAGCCCGGACATGAGGGACGCCGGGTCACCGGAGGCCTTGCCCGGCCCGAGCGCGAGCAGCGACGCCGCGTCGACGTTGCCGTTCGAGCCGGGCGGCAGGATGTTGAGGACGTCGCCGTAGTGCTCCGCGGCCGGTGCAGTGGCGGCAGAGCTGGGGGCGCCGACGGCGACCGTCGCGAGGAGGGCGGAGCAGGTGAGTGCCAGGAGGACGCGCATGCGTCCGTAGTTCGACGCCCGGACGAGAAATCCTTCCGCGGCCGGGAGGAAGTTCACCGCCGGCGTCGAAAGGAGGCTCATGGCCCCGACCCGTGTTCGCACCCTCCGACTCGCCACCGCCGTCGCCGCCGCGTCGCTCGCCCTCGTCGCACCCGGCCACCAGCCAGGCCGCGTCGGCACCGGCGGTGCCGATCCCGCAGGACCCCGGCCCCTCGACCGTGGAGCCCTTCCTCGGCGCCCCTCGCCCGGCGCAGCCCATCCGAGGTGTGCGGTTCGCGCCGCGGCACCCGTTCATGGCGGCCAACGACCGGAGCAACCTGCACAACGACGCCTACCAGTCCGACGCGGGTACGACGCCGGGGCCGCTCGGCCACTCCCCCGACGTGACCTCGACGCTGTACACGCAGGAATGTGCGTCGGTGACCTTCGACGCGCGCGGACGGATCCTCACCGTCTGCGTCGGGCTCGCGACCGTCGACCTGCGGCTTCTCGACCCGCAGACCCTCGACGTCCTCGCCGACTACTCGCTGCCGCCCCGGCCGGCCTCGTCGCTGTCCAACCCCTTCACCGCGTTCGGCGGTGGCGGCTACTTCTACCTCGACCACGAGGACCGCGTCGTCGTACCCACCTCGGACGGCCACATCGACGTCATCGCCGACACGGGCACCGCCGAGGCGCCGGAGCTGACCCTGCAGCGGGAGTACGACGTGTCCTCCTTCGTCGGCGACTCGGTGATCCTCTCGGTCCTGCCCGACTGGGCCGGACGGCTGTGGTTCGTGACAGGCTCCGGTGTGGTGGGCGTCGTCGACCCGGAGACCGGCGCCACGCAGGCGAGGACGCTGCCCGGCGGCGAGACGATCGGCAACTCGATCGCGGTCGACGAGACCGGCGGCGTGTTCGTCGTCTCCGACCGCGCGCTCTACCGGTTCGACGCGGACGTCGCGGGCGGGCCCGGGATCAGCTGGCGTCAGCCCTACGACGCGGGCACGCGGAAGAAGCCAGGGCAGAGCCAGTTCGGCTCCGGCACCACGCCGACCGTCATCCGGCGCGGCTCCGAGCACTACGTCGCCATCACGGACAACGCCGACCCGCGGATGCACGTGCTCGTCTTCCGGGCTGACCGCAGCGGGCCGGGCAGGAGACCGGTGTGCTCGATGCCGGTCTTCGAACCCGGCCGGGGGGCCACGGACAACTCGCTGATCGCCTTCGGCAACGCCATCGTGGTCGAGAACAACTACGGGTACACCGGCCCCGAGCAGATGCCGCCCGCCATGACCCCCAACCGGAACACCCCCACGACCGAGCCCGGTGTCACCCGCATCGACGTCGACTACGACAACGGCGGCTGCCGAACCAGGTGGAGCAACGACGAGGTGCGGGTGCCGACCAGCGTGAGCAAGGTGTCCACCGCGACGGGACTGGTCTACGTGTACGAACACCCGTCTGCCGACGAGGTCCGGTACACCTCAGGACAGGAGCCGCCCACCGGCCCGGAGGACCCGTGGTACCTCACGGCACTCGACGCCCGTGACGGCCACCGGGTCTGGTCGGCGCTCACCGGGACCGGGCTCGGCTACAACAACAACTACGCACCGATCACGCTGGGTCCCGACGCGACGGCGTACGTCGGCGTCCTCGGCGGCCTGATCGCGGTACGAGACGTCCCGGGCTGACCGACGTCACCTTCGGCTCGGGGGCTCGTTGTAGCAGGCGGGCCCCGAGGCGACGTACGGGGCACGAACCCTGATCCGAGGGGAGACGTGTCGATGCTGCTCGACGAGGCGACGGACGAGGAGCTCCTCGCGCGTGCCCGCTCCGGAGACGACCGCTCCCTCGACGCCTTGCTGCTGCGCTACCGCGGGATCGCCCGCGCCAAGGCACGCTCGTACTTCCTGGCCGGAGCGGAGCGCGAGGACATCGTCCAGGAAGGCATGATCGGTCTCTACAAGGCCGTTCGCGAGTTCGACCCCGACCTCGGGTCGAGCTTCCGGACCTTCGCCGAGGTCTGCGTCGGCCGCCAGATCGTCACCGCGGTCAGGACGGCCACCCGGCACAAGCACGGTCCCCTCAACGACTACGTGCCGTTCCACCGCCCGCTGCTCGCCGACGAGGAAGCCGGGTGCACGCTCGGCGACGTGCTGCCTGCATCCCCGCACACCGAACCTGTCGCACAGGTGGTCTTCGCCGAGCGGGTGCGTGTGCTGCGACGGCACTGCGACGCCGTACTCTCCGACCTCGAGGCGGAGGTCCTGCGCCTCCACGTGGACGGCAGCAGCTACCAGGAGATTGCGAGGCTGCTGCGCCGACCTGCGAAGTCGATCGACAACGCGCTGCAGCGGATCAAGCGGAAGCTCGACGCGCACTTCGTGGAGTGGGACGCCGAGATCGCCTGAGATCCCCACGAAGGGGCGAGGCCCTGGCCGCAGCAGGCCTCGACGACCTAGCGTGTGGGTGTGACAGCCGCACAGACGGCCCGGGCGACCCGGTGGATGGCGCGCGGGGAGCACGAGGTCCCCGAGACAGTGGACTGGTTGACGGTCCGCGAGGCGGACCGTCTGGCCGGCATGCGTTTCACCAAGCGCCAGACGGAGTACCTCCTGCGCCGCTGGGTCTGCAAGCAGGCCGTGGCCGTCGCGGCCGGGCTGCCGAGCGACCTGCCGGCGCTGGCCCGGATCGAGGTGGGGAACCAGCCGAGCGGCGCTCCCTACGTGCACGTCGACGGCAGCCCCCTGCAGCTCGACGTCTCGCTCAGCGACCGCGCGGGCTGGGCCGTCTGCCTGGTGGGCGGGGACCTCAGCCGGGTCGGCTGCGACCTCGAGATCGTCGAGCCCCGCTCGGCGGCGTTCGTCACGGACTTCCTGACCCCGGGCGAGCAGGCCTACCTCGGATCGCTGCCGAGGATCGACCAGGACGCGCACGCGAACCTGATCTGGTCGGCGAAGGAGAGCGCGCTGAAGGTGCTCCACACCGGGCTGCGCCGGGACACCCGCAGCGTCGAGGTCACCGTCGGGAAGGCCTCGCCCGACGCGACCGGGGACGGCTTCTCCGCCGGATGGGCTCCGCTGGAGGTCCGGACTGCTGAAGGTGGGTCGTTCCCGGGTTGGTGGCGTCGCGACGGGGACTTCCTGGTCACCGTCGCCTCCGTGGAACCTCTCGCCGCGCCCCTGTCCTTGGCAGGCTCGGTCGACCTCGGGTCCGCCCGTCCGGTGCACTCGTGGGTGGACCGGCCACTCTCGTCCTGATCAGTCGACCCGGCCGGATCAGCCCACCGGAGCGACTCGCGCCATGCCACGTTCCAGGGCGTCTATGACCCAGGGCCGCAGCTGCGCCGCGGGGATGATCTCGTCGACCGACCCGACACGGAGGGCTCTTTGCACGGTGTGGATCGCGTCGAACTCGTCCGCGACCTGCCCGAGCTTCTCCGAACGGACCTCCTCGGTCAGGCGCACCAGCTGCCCACGCAGCGCCCCGGCCTCGGTGCTGTCCGCAGCGCTGATCGCGTCACTCAGCTCGACCACGCGCGGGTCGCTCTCGGTGCGGGCCCGCACCTCCCGGGCGAAGACGGTGGCCGCGGCAGGCGCTCCGCCGATGACCGACGCGTAGGACCCCTCGACCGCGGCGATCTCCATCAACGGGTTGAGCCTCTTGGAGAACACCACGAACGCGCCGCCGTGGTA
Organism: uncultured Actinomycetota bacterium; assembly: GCA_963721165.1. Taxonomy (GTDB): domain Bacteria; phylum Actinomycetota; class Actinomycetes; order Propionibacteriales; family Nocardioidaceae; genus Nocardioides_C. The sequence goes on from CAVRIE010000005.1 coordinate 529,556, forward strand.
GCGCGAGATCACGACGAAGACGATCGGTCCGCTGAAGTTCGTGACCGCGCGCCCGATCTCCGCTCCGTACTCGAGCTGCCAGTGCCGCATGGACTCCGGCGACCCGTCGAACCCCGACAGGTTGGCCAGTACGACGAGCGGCCGGTTGCCGCTGGCCGCGTTGATCGCTCGCGCTGACTTGCGCGCGGACTGCGGGAACAGCGTGCCGGAGCTCCACGACGAGGGCCCGTCCGCGGGGACGTAGCCACGCCGGGCCAGCGTCCGGGACTCCAGGCCGAGCATGCAGACGGGGATCCCGCCGATGTGGGCGTCCCAGACCACCGCGGTCTCGGCGCCTCGCCAACCGCTCCACCGCTCCAGCGGCTCGGAGTCGACGTCGGCCACTGCCCTCAGGACGGACCGGATGTCGAAGGGCTTCTTGCGCTCGGGGTTGCGCTCCGCCGAGAAGATGTCGCCGACCGCATGGAGGTCGCTCCCCGGCATTGCCGGATGGTGGGAGGTCCGTACGTCACGGTCGACCGGGTCCGTGCTCCTCGCGCGACGCGGGAAGCGCTCCCCGGGAACGACGTAGGTGTGGTCGTAGTGCCGCAGCAGCAGGCGGCAGGCGTCCTCGATGCTGGCCGCCCAGTACTGCGCCTGCCCGTTGGTACCCATCACCCGGTCGTAGCCGCCGATGCCGAGGTTGTCCTCGGCCGAGACCCCACCGGAGAAGTCGAGAGCCTGCTTGCCCGTGAGCACCATGGCGCTCGTCGGCAGCATCACCAGGATGCCGCGGGTGTGCATCAGCATCGTGGCCTCGGCGTTCCAGTACGGCTGCCCGCCGACGTTGATGCCGGTGACCACGATGTTGATCTCCCCGCCGCCTTGGGTGAACTCGATCAGCCCACGGAGCACGTCGGCGATCCAGTCCATGTTCTCCGTGCCGCTCTCCATGGCGATGAGGGCGCCGGAGGACACCGTGAACCACTCGACCGGCACGTTCATCCGCTCCGCGAGGTCGAGCGCGGCGAGGATCCTGCGGCACTCCGGCTCCGCCAGGTTGCCGAGCCCCCGGGTCGGGTCGCTCAGCAACGCGACGCGGCTCATCCCCTCCGGCACCTTCGCCGTGCGGTTGGTGAGGACGCCCACGACCACGTTCGCGGTGTTGAGGCCGGGCTCCCGGTCAACCGGTTGCAACGTGCCGTCCGGGCCGAGGTCGTGCTCGACCCAGGTCCCGGGCGGGAAGTCGGCTGAGGCGCCCGGCTCCGCGGTCAGCATCCGCACGATCTCGTACGGGTAGGGCACGCCGAACCGTTCCGCGACGAGCACCCTCTGCCGGTACGGCGTGAGCGGGCGGACCGGCTCGCTGCCCGGCGGGTTCTCCTGCACCGTCACGCCGTGGCCCCCGATCCCTTGCACGTCGAGCACCGCGTCGCGCGAGGAGCCGTCCGGCTCCGGAAGCCGGACCCGCAGCAGCACCTTCTCGAGGCCCGCGCCCTCCGCCAGAGGTGCGAACGACCGGGCGAGAGTCGGCCACGACTCGCGCGGCACGTGGAAGGGCGGCCGGACGTAGAGCACGATCCGGTTCGCCTTGGGACGTTCCCGCGGCGGGAAGGTGGTGAGGGCCGCGCGCATCGCGGCCAGCGCCTGCAGTCCCATCCGTTCCAGCCAGGGGTACGACGTCGCCCCTGAGGAGTCTTGCAGCGGCGTCATGTCCCGGACCTCGGCGAGCGCGAACAGCCGATGGTCCTTCGCGTTCTCATGAGCCACGCCGTGGAAGAGGTAGACGTCCTCCGCGGAGGCCAGCCGTTCGAGCCGGAAGTTCGACAGCCGCCACAGGTCCAGCCGCTTGGCCAGCATCGGGTGCAGGTTGCGGTAGAGCCGGTCCTCGCCGAGGCCGCCGCCGGCCTTGGGGCGGTAGCTCAGGTGCAGCGTGCGGAAGTGCTCCGCCTGTTCTCCTCCCGTGCTGGTCACGGTCACGTCCACGCGCCACGGTTCGCGACCGAAGTCGCACCTGGCGAGGAGGGCCTCCACCTGTGGCGCGGTCTCGTCGACCGACGTGCGGTCTCCCTCGCGCCACGTCGCAAGGTCGACCACGACCTGGCGGTCAGCCGGGACGTCTGCCAGGTGCGCAGCCACTGCCCGGGCCATCTCCGGAAGGCCGCTCAGCTCGGTGTACGCGACCACGAGATGGATGTGCTTGTTCTCCCAGTCGTAGTCCGCAGAGCACAGCAACCGTCCGCCGTGCTCGTCGAAGGCCAGATCGCGAAGCTCGCGGATCCGGTAGAACCGGCGGGCGTAGACCTCCAGCAGCGTCCGGTGGAAGCGAGGGTCGGTCGAGCCGGTCCAACGACGCAGCAGCGCGCCGCGCTGGGGGTGTGGCGAACGTACGAGCCGGTCGATGACGTCAGAGCGCCCCTCCCCGTCGGGATCGGCCTCCGCGGCGTCAAGGGCATGCTCGGTCTCGTCGTACTCCCTGGCCGCCAGCGCCTCGAGCACGGGTTCGTCGAAGTAGTGGAACCGCACGTCCCTGGCCAGGTCGGCGATGCCTTGGTACCTGCCCTGCGCCGAGGTCGCCAGCTCGGTCGAGCCGTGCGCGCATCTCCGCGCCCGCCAACGAAGCGAGCACTGCCCCGGCTCGCAGCCTGCGTTCGAGGATCAGCAGCACCACCGGAACGAGCTCACCGACCCGGCTGAACGAGCGGGCCATCCACACCACCGCGGCATCGAGCTCGGGTGTGCGCTCCAGGCCCACGACGCCGTAGTTCGCGAGCCTCGCCTCCAGCCGCGCCCGGTAGACGTCGGGCAGTCCCGCCCGGTCCGCGTCCATCCACTGCAGGTAGGCGAGCAGGTACTCCTGCGTGCTCGTGGCCGTCAGCTCGTCGTCGGGCTGGGTCTCGGTCCTCGGCCTGTAGAGCGCCCCGACCTCGGCGAACAGGTCCAGCAGGCTGTCCTCACATCGCAGCAGGCCCGCGTCGGCGGGAGGGCTGATCTCACCGAGCCGCCGCTGCTCCACGAACAGCCGCTTCACGGTCGCCGGGTCCAGGTCGTAGCCGAGCAGGTAGTTGCGCAGCGACCCGAACACGCGGTCGCACGGAGGGGTTCCCGGAGCCGGCCGTGACTCCATCCCGGTGAGGTCGATGGTTCCGGAGCTCACGACAGGGCCGCCGACTGCGGCTTCCGTTGCCCGGATCCGGAGGATGGGGGCGCCGGTGCCCACCTGGGCGTTCGCGACGACGTCGACGGCGGCGACCTCCCCGGCATAGGGGGCGCTGATCGTCGACTCCATCTTCATGCTCTCCAGGACTGCCACCGGGTCACCCTCGGCGACCTGGTCACCGGGTTTCACGAGGATGGACACAACGAAAGCCGGCCACCCGGCACGGACGACGCCACCGTCGTCGCGGGTGATCCGGTGGGTGGTGCCGTCCACGACGATCCGGAACATCGCGCCCTGCGTCACCGCCACGACCCGGTAGTGGCGGCCTGCGCACCGCACGCGGCGCTCGTAGGCGTTCGCGTAGTCCACAGAGAGGTCCGCGGAGACCTTCCCCCAACGCACGCGGTAGGTGCCGGGCGACGTGCGGTAGACGGCGAGGTCGTAGGTGACCCCCGCGTAGCGGAGCTGGACCTTCGTCCCGACGCTTTCAGGCACCTCGGGGCGGCCGCGGCGCGCGCCGGCATGGAAGGCTGCCTGTACGGCGGCGTGGTCGGCGGCGTACGCCTCGACCGCAGCGGCGAGCAGCGCCACGGGCTGGGGAGAAGGCACGTGCTCGCCGGCCGAGGTGAGCCGGTCGAGCCAGCGGTTGTCGAAGTCCCCGGACCGCAGCTCCGGCCGGTCGAGGAGCCCGAGCAGGAAGGACCTGTTCGTGGTGCCGCCCTCGACCACGACGGCGCTCTGCGCCAAGGCCCGACGAAGCCGTGCCAGCGCCTCGTCGCGGTCCTGCCCCCAGGCCACGATCTTCGCGATCATCGAGTCGAACTCTGCCGAGATGCTGTCGCACTCCCGCACGCCCGAGTCGACGCGCACCCCGCTGCCGGTGGGCAGCCGGAGCATCGCGATCCGCCCGGGAGCGGGCACGAAGCCCTGTTCGGGGTCCTCGGCGCACAGCCGGGCCTCGACCGCGTGACCGTTGACGCGAGGGGGTTCGCCCTCGAGTCTCCCGCCGGCGGCCACGTGGAGCTGAAGCTTCACCAGGTCCAGACCGGTGGTCACCTCGGTGACCGGGTGCTCCACCTGGAGTCGGGTGTTGGCCTCCATGAACAGGAACTCACCCGTCGCAGGGTCGACGAGGAACTCGATGGTGCCCGCGCTGCGGTACCCCACAGCGGAGGCGAGCCGGACGGCAGCCGCCTTGATCGCGTCCTCGGTGGCACCATCGAGTGCCGTGGAGGCAGACTCCTCGATCACCTTCTGGTTACGGCGTTGGATGCTGCAGTCGCGGACCCCCACCGCCCAGGTGGTCCCGTGGCGGTCCGCGATCACCTGGACCTCCACGTGGCGGGCCGACTCGACGTAGCGCTCGAGGAAGACGGCGGGGTCGCCGAAGGCCAGCTCGGCCTCGGCACGTGCCGAGGCCAGGGACGGCGCCAGCTCCTCCGGAGCACGGACCACCCGGATACCGCGTCCGCCTCCACCGGCGGACGCCTTCAGGATGACGGGGTAACCGAGACGCTCGGCCTGCTGAGCCGCGTCCTCGGGGTCGTCGACCGGCCCGCCTCCCCACGGCAGGACCGGCACATCCGCCTTCTCGGCCAGCCTCTTGGCCGTCACCTTGTCGCCGAGCGCCCGGATGGTGGCACTGTCCGGACCCACGAAGACGATGCCGGCTTCCTCGCAGCGCTGGGCGAACGAGGCCCGCTCGGAGACGAAGCCCCAGCCCACCCAGACCGCGTCACAGGACGCCTCGACAAGGGCCTTCACCACCGCTGCCTCGTCCAGGTAGCTGGACTTGCGGTGCCCGTCGTTCGCATCCAGGTAGGTCGCCGGGCCCAGGCACACCGCCTCGTCGGCCTCCTGGACGAACCACGCCTCCGAGTCCGGGTCGGTGTAGAACGCGACCGTCGTGATGCGTTGGCCGGTCCCCGGGCTTCTGTCTGTTCGGTTCAGCTCCCCCACCGCAGTGAGCAGGCGCATTGCCGGCTCACCACGGTTGACGACCCCGAGCCTGCGGATGTCGTTCACGGTCTACCTCGATCTCGTCAGGTCATCACGGCGTGCAGCGGCGCACGGACTTCGTCGGCCATCGGGCCGGGCAGCGGCACGGTGTGGTAGCCATCGATCCGCAGAAGCGCCTTTCCGGTCGGGTCGAACACCCGGCAGTCGAAGACTCCCGGCTGACCGGGCACCGGACGTGCCACGGCCACGACGTTCTCGGCCTCTCCGGTCGCGACCTCCCCCAGGACACTCAGCCGGTCGACGTGGGCCGGCAGCGCGAGCCGGCCCTCGTGGCCCGCCTCCCAGAGCCCGGCGACCTGGAAGCACAGCTCCTCCAGCCGCGGTCCGAGGAGCAGCGCGACGCCGGACGGCTCGTGGTCCACGGGGAGGTGGTCGTTGAGTCGACCGGCCGCGGCCCCGTCGTCCCGCCACGCCTCGGCAACGACCTGGTAGGCCGGCCCGTGGAAGTAGAGCCGGTACACGTCCGCAGGTGCGATCACCGGGGCGTCCGCGGCCTTCCCGGCTGCTTTGCCGCCCGCGGCTTCTCCGGCCGGGGCCGCCTCTTCCGGCTCCGGCCTCTGCTTCGACAACCGGACGGAGCCCGTGAAGTGCACGGTCCTCTGCGGTACGTCGCTGCCGGGCAGCCGGCGTTCGGCCTCCAGCCGGCAACGGGCCACCAGGTCGGCGCCGTCCGGCTGGATGCGTGCCGTGACCGTCAGGGTCCGCGGTTCGTTCCGGTAGAACTTCACCGGCGTCAGGAAGTCGACGTCCTCGAGGGCGACGACGTAGTGGTCCGGCACGAGGAGGCGGGCAACCTCGGCGAAAGCCTCCATGCCCATCACCCCGGGAAGCACGGGTGTGCCGTCGATCCGGTGGTCGTTCAGGAACGGCTGTTCCGTCGGGTCGAGGGTCGTGCGCACCACGAGCCCCTCGAGCAGGTTCGCCTCGACCACCTCTCCGCCGAGGGCTCCCCTTACGGCGTTGACGGCTGCCAGGTCGACCCCGCCGGTCGGGTGGTACCCCTCGGCCATCCGGCCCAGCTCCCCTGCCACGACCACCTCGCCGCGGAAGGGATGCCCCGTGAGCTCGCGCCTGATCCAGGCGACACCGGCCTCCGGCGGGAGCATCTCGACCCCTGCCATCTCCATGATCTTGGGGATGGACCCTCGCGTCGCCATGCCGATCCCGCCCCACGCGGTCCAGTCGACCGCGATGCCACGGGTGTCCGGCCGGGTACGGCGGAAGCTGCTCGTGATCTTGCACAGCAGGTCGTTCGCAGCGCTGTAGTCCGTCTGCCCGGCGTTGCCGAACCGGCCGGCCACCGAGGAGAAGACGACCGTCGCACCGATGGGGAGGTCGTCCGCGGCGTTGAGCAGGTTGAACCAGCCGTCGGCCTTCACGTCGTGGACGACGTCGTACTCGCGCGCCTCCTTGTCCGGCAGTGCGCGGCTGACCTCGACACCGGCCGCGTGGACCAGCAGGTCGATGCGGTCGGTGGTCTCGCGAACGCGGGCAACGGCCTCGCGCACCGCGTCCGCGTCGGTGAGGTCCACCGAGTGGTAGTGCACGGTGCCGCCGGCCTCGCGGACTGCGTCGATCCCGGTGAGCGCGGCAGTGAGCCGCTCGAAGCGGGCCAGCTCCTTCTCGATCGCGACCGGGGTCGGCCGTCCCCCGCGCTCCTTGATCCGGGCTGCCAGGACCGACTTGAAGGCGTCACGGTCCTCGACGTACTGCTTCAGGTCCGGGTCGGCCGGGTCCGGCTCGGGCGTCAGGTCGAGCAGGTGGAACGTCGCACCGGAAGCACGCGCCAGGTCGGCAGTGATGGCGGCGACGATGCTGCCGGCGGCGCCCGTCACCAGGACGGTGCTGTCCGGGCCGAGCGACATCGCGCCCTCGGCCGGAGCGTCCTGCGGTGGGAACGCCTGCAGTGCGAGGCCGACGCCCCAGCGCTGTCCGTCCGCGTGACCGATCTCGACGCATCCCGGATCCCTCAGCGTCTCGGCAACGAGGAGTTCGGCGACGTCCGTCGTCGTGCTGCCGGCGGGGAAGTCGACGGCCTTCACCAGGGCGTCCGGACGCTCCCGCTTGTAGGACTTGGCGAAGCCGCTGACACCTCCACCCATCGGGGCGGTGGCGCCGGCCTCGTCGTAGCCGTGGTGGCCGCCGAGGCGGGTTCCGGTGACGAGGAACGGGCTGTCGTCGTACAGCCGGCGCATCGTCGCGTACAACGCCTTCACCCGCCGGCGCAGCGCCTCTCGCCAGCCGGCGAGATCGAGTGAGCTGTGCGGGCCCTCGTCGTCGAGTGCGGCGAGCCAGTAGACGCCGGCGATCTCACCCTGGGAGCGCCACTCCTCCAGCGACTTCAGGATCTGCTCGGTCGGCGTAGCGGGATCGATGGGCAGCGCGGTCACGCCGGCGGTCGCCAGCGCCTTCAGCAGAGCGTCAGCCACGCCGCCCTCGTCACGCATCACCACTACGCGTACGTCATCCCCGAGGACGACCCCGGTCGGAACGCACTGGTCGAGGGTCGGGCGCAGCACGGGGACGGGCACTCGTCGCGGCAGGCGGTCGACCGCGTCGAGGTCGCCGCTGACCGTGGTCGGGTGTACCGCCGGTGCCTCCGGCGTCGTGTCAGGCTCGGCTGAGCCGGTCTGCACCACCTCCCCCGTCTGCGCCCGCGCTTTTCCCAGGATCCAGCCGATCACGTGGGTCAGCGTCGGGAACTCCCGCAACGACAGCGAGTCGTCCCGCTCCACACCGAACCGCCCACGCACCGCGGCGAACACCTCAGCCTGCTTGACCGTGTCGACGCCGAGGTCCGCCTCCAGATCCAGGTCCAGGTCGAGAAGGTCCGGCGGATAGCCCGTCATCTCCGAGACGATCGACACCACCGCATCGGTCACCTCAGCCTCCGTCGGGCCTGCCCCGGCCACCGCGGCTGGCGCGGCCGGCGCGGCTGGCGCGGCTGGCGCGGCTGGCGCGGCTGGCGCGGCTGCATCAGTTTCGGTCACCGCGGCAGGCGCGGTAGGGGCAGTCGCGGTCTCGGCGGGAGCCGGTGCGGCAGGTGCGAGCGGCTGGCGCGGTCTCCGCGGAAGCGGCCGGTGCGGCCGCGGCTGACGGAGCCGCCGGCGACTTCGCCGCGATCTTGTCCCGGATCCAACCGATCACATGGGTCAGCGTCGGGAACTCCCGCAACGACAGCGAGTCGTCCCGCTCGACACCGAACCGCCCACGCACCGCGGCGAACACCTCAGCCTGCTTGACCGTGTCCACACCCAGATCCGCCTCCAGATCCAGGTCCAGGTCGAGAAGGTCCGGCGGGTAACCCGTCATCTCCGAGACGATCGACACCACCGCATCGGTCACCTCAGCCTCCGTCGGGACCGCCTCGGCCACTGCAGCTGGCGCGGCCGTGCGCGGTCTCCGCTGGCAGCGGCCGGTGGCAGGAGCCGGCGCGGCAGGTGCGGCCACAGGCGTAGCTGCTGGCGCGGCCTGCGCGGTCTCCGCGGAAGCGGCCGGTGCGGCCGCGGCTGACGGAGCCGCGAGCGCCTTCGCCGCGATCTTGTCCCGGATCCAGCCGATCACATGGGTCAACGTCGGGAACTCCCGCAACGACAGCGAGTCGTCCCGCTCCACACCGAACCGCCCACGCACCGCGGCGAACACCTCAGCCTGCTTGACCGTGTCCACACCCAGGTCCGCCTCCAGATCGAGGTCCAGGTCGAGAAGGTCCGGCGGGTAACCCGTCATCTCCGAGACGATCGACACCACCGCATCGGTCACCTCAGCCTCCGTGGGAGTGGCCTCGGCCGCCGTCACAGGCGCGGCTGCAGCAGTTTCGGTCACCGCGGCAGGCGCGGCAGGTGCGGCAGGTGCGGCAGGTGCGGCCACAGGCGAAGCTGCTGGCGCGGCCTGCGCGGTCTCCGCGGAAGCGGCCGGTGCGGCCACAGGCGTAGCTGCTGGCGTGGCCCCGGCTGACGGAGCAGCCTGCGCGGTCTCCGCGGCAAGCAGCCGGTACGGCCGCGGCTGACGGAGCCGCGAGCGCCTTCGCCGCGATCTTGTCCCGGATCCAACCGATCACGTGGTTCAGCGTCGGGAACTCCCGCAACGACAGCGTGTCGTCCCGCTCCACACCGAACCGCTCGCGCACCGCGGCGAACACCTCAGCCTGCTTGACCGTGTCGACGCCGAGGTCCGCCTCCATGTCGAGGTCGAGGTCGAGAAGGTCCGGCGGGTATCCCGTCATCTCCGAGACGATCGACACCACCGCATCGGTCACCTCAGCCTCCGTCGGGCCTGCCGCGGCCACCGCCGCGGGCGCGGCGGTCTCGGCAGGCGCCGGTGCGGCAGGTGCGGCCACAGGCGCAGCTGCTGGCGTGGCCCCGGCTGACGGAGCAGCCGGTGCGGCCGCGGCGGAAGCAGCCGGTGCGGCCGCGGCTGACGGAGCCGCGAGCGCCTTCGCCGCGATCTTGTCCCGGATCCAACCGATCACATGGTTCAGCGTCGGGAACTCCCGCAACGACAGCGAGTCGTCCCGCTCCACACCGAACCGCTCGCGCACCGCGGCGAACACCTCCGCCTGCTTGACCGTGTCGACGCCGAGGTCCGCCTCCATGTCGAGGTCGAGGTCGAGAAGGTCCGGCGGGTATCCCGTCATCTCCGAGACGATCGACACCACCGCATCGGTCACCTCAGCCTCCGTCGGGACCGCCTCGGCCACCGCCACAGGAGCGGCAGGGGCAGCAGGGGCGGTCTCGGCAGCGACATAAGCGACCTCGGCCGGAGTGACCGGCGCTGCTGCTGGTGGAGCAGCCGCAACCGCGGCGGGAGCCGCTGGCGCAGGTGCAGCCGGCGCAGGTGCGGCCGGCGCAGGTGCTGCCGGTGCCGATGCTGCAACCGCAGCAGCGGGCGCTGGTGCTGCTGTCGCCGCGGGCGCAGGGGCGGCAACAGGAGTCGGGGCCTGGGCAGGCACTACCGCCTCAGCCCTGGCCGCCGGCGCCTCGGCGGGGGTCTTCGCGGCTGATGGAACGACCGGCCTCGTCGCCGGCGGACCGGCGTCGACCACGCGCAGTCGCCGGGTGGCAACCTCCAGCTTCGCGGCCGGGAGCCCGCTGATCGCGTCGAGCCAGCGCTGCCAGGCGTCCGGGTCGACGATCCGGTAGGCGTACCCCAGCTCGCCGGGCGAGCGGTGGCGACCATCCGGGACCGGGGTCCACCGCAGCAGCGACATGGCGATCTGAGAGCCGAACCCGGCTGCCAGCCGGAGTGCGTGGCGCACAGGGTAGGCGCCACCGACCGAGAGGTTGAGCCTGCCGAGCTCTGGGTCCGGCTCCTTGTAGTTGGGCACCGGCGGGACGATGCCGGTCTCGAGGGACTTGATGGCCACCACGTCCTCGATGCCGGCACCCATCGCGTGGCCGGTGAAGCCCTTCGTGTTCGTGATGACGATCGACTCCGCCTCGGACCCGAAGGTCCTTCGCAGGGCGTTGATCTCCGCTGAGGCGCTCCCACCGCGAGCCGGGGTGTACGTCTCGTGCGAGACGAAGACCGTCGACCCGGCGATGTCTCGGCGGTTCACCCCGCGGTCCTCGGCCTGCGTGACGACCTTCTCCATCATCTGGCCGATGTGGTCGAGGTCGAGACGGGTTCCGTGGAAGGCGCTGTTGGCGGTGACGACGCCGAGGACCTCGCAGATCGGCTGGAGGCCGCGCTCCCGAGCAGCTGCTGCGGACTCGACGACGTAGGACGCCGCGCCCATCCCGACGATCATGCCGTGCCGACGCCGGTCGAACGGCGTGGCTGCGTCCTCGACCGACTCGTCGGTCGCTGCCGCACCGGACGCTAGGAAGCCGGCAGTGACCCAGGGCAGAAGCGTGTCCGTCGTGACATCGTCGCCGGAGACCACCACGACCCGCCGGCAGCGGCCGGCCCGGATCCAGTCCTCGGCAAGCGAGAGCGCCTGGGTCGTGCTCGCACAGGCGGCATTGATCTGGGTGTTGGGTCCGCGCGCACCGATGATCTCGGCGAACTGGGAGTGCCCCATGGACAGGCACCGGAAGAGGAACCGCCTGTCGAAGGTGAAAGGCTCCAGCTCGAGAAGCTGCCGCAGCTCTCCGATGCGCCGGTCCACCTCCGCCGCCGCGGGCTCGTCTCCTCCCATGCGGGCGCGTACGGCCTCCAGGGCGAGCAGCTGCTCGCGGCGGCCCCGGTTGACGTAGTACTTCCCCAGGTCGTGGCCGAAGGAGTCGTAGCCGGGGAAGGCCGACGCGAAGATCACACCGGTGTCGTCGCGAAGCGCGTCGGGCAGACCCCACCTCTCCGGCAGCTTCGAGCCCAGCGTGGTGGTCTTGTAGCGCATCACCAGCGGCAGCCCCGCGTCCCGCATCGCGTCGAATCCAGCTCCGATCGCCAGGCGGGTCACGGAGTCCAGTGCCGCGTCGCGGGAGGCATCGATGCCGAACTCCTCGACGACATCGAGGGGTGCGTGCCTGCCGGCCAGCTTGACGACCTCGGCCTCGTCGTCGATGGTCTCGAACGTCGGGTCGCCGGACTCACGCTTCACAAGCCGGGTGATGTTCAGGTCGACCATCTGCTGCCGGAACCGCTGCGGGATCGACCCGATGAACTGCTGGCCGTCGAGGATGCGCTGCAGGTTCTCGTCGTCGAAGACATGCTCGACACCGGGCAGGCCGAGCGCCGCGCCGGTGATCACCACGGGCTCAGTCGCCGGCGGCCCGGCAGGCGAGGACCGGGGCCCGCCGTAGACCCGCAGACCCTGCTCGAGGGCATCGGCGAAGACCCGGCCGAGCTCGACGTACTGGTCGGTGCTCATGGGTGTTCCGGTCGGAGTCGAGGTGACTGTTGCCGCCGACACGGGTTCGCTCGATGGCGCACTCGCGGAAGCTGGAACGGGTCCTGACACCGGCTCTGACACGGCCTCGGGGGGCCCTGCGACCGTCGCACCAGGTGCTGCGACGGCCTCGGAGAAGCCGAGGCCCGCGGCCCACAGCCCGCAGAGCGCGGCGTTGACCGAGGCCAGGTCGCCGTTCTTCGGGTGGTTCGTGAACAGTGCGAGCACGTCGTCGTGTTCACCAAGGACGTCCTCGACGAAGCCGTGCAGCGCCTTCTTCGGGCCGACCTCGACGAAGACCCGCGCGCCCGCGTCGTACAACGTTCCCAGCCCGCGGACGAACTGCACGGGTGACGCGACCTGGCGACCGAGCAGGTCGAGCATCGTCTCGCTGTCCGCCCCCGCCGGGTAGAAGTCGCCGGTCACGTTCGAGACGGTCGGGAGCACAGGGGCACGGAGGTCGAGCCGGCGCAGCGCGTCCTTCAGCGGCTCGCTCGCCGGTGCGACGATCGAGGTGTGGAACGCGTGGCTCACCGGGATCCGCGCTGCGGTGATTCCTTCCGCGCGGAAGGCAGCGACAGCCCGCTCGACCGCCTCGGTCGCCCCTCCGATCACGGCCTGGCTGAAGCTGTTGATGTTCGCGATCACGACGTTGCCGTCGACCGACGCGACGACGCGTTCGATCTCCGGCAGCGGACCGAAGACCGCTGCCATCGCGCCGTTGTCGCCCACCGAGATGACGGCCATCTCGTGTCCTCGGGCGCTCACGGCCTCCAGCGCCGACTCGAGGGTCAGGGCTCCGGCGGCCACGAGCGCGCCGTACTCCCCCAGGCTGTGGCCCATGACCATGTCCGGCCGTACACCATACGTCTCGAGCAGCCTGGTCAGCGCCAGGTCGGTGGCGAGGACCGCCGGCTGGGTGATCTCCGTCTGCAGCAGCTGCTGCTCGAGCGTCCTGACCGCGTCCGGGTCCTCCTGGTCGATGAAGATGTACGACGACAGCGGCCGTCCCAGCAGCGGCGTCATGATCCGGTCCGCCTCCGCGAACGTCTCGGCGACGACCGGGACGTTGGCGCGCAGGTCCTTAAGCATGTTGACGTACTGCGAGCCCTGCCCTGTGTAGAGGAACGCGACCTTGGGGGCCGGGCCACGCCCGACGAAGACGCCCTGGGCGCGCAACATCTTCCACATCGCCGCCGTCCCCGAGCGGAACGCCTTGACCGCCTTGGCGGCCTTGGTCGCGAGGTCGACTGCGTCGGCGATAGTCGATCGCGACACGTACCGCAGCGCGGGCTGTCGCCGGGTCGGGCGCCGCCGGGGCCGGTGCCTTTCCGGCCGCCGCCTCAGCGGCGACCTTCTCGAGCTGGGCGACCACGTCCGCGTCGTCGCGCCCGCCGAGCACCAGGGCCCCGCGCAGGGGAGCCGTCGGTGTGGCCTCACCGGCCGTTCCGCCGGCCGGTGCGCTCACGGTCGTGCGCGGCACCTCGGCCGACGCGAACGACCGGGCAGCGCTGTCCGAGCGGTGCAGGCCGGGAACGTACTCCTCCAGCACGGCGTGGAAGTTCGTCCCGCCGAAGCCGAACGCGCTCACGCCGGCACGGCGCGACGCCGCCGGGGTCGGCCGGCCAGTCCCGCAGCTCGCTGTTGACCCGGAACGGCGTCCGGGCCCAGTCGACGTTGGGGTTGGGGTCGCGGAAGTGCAGGCTGGGGGCCAGCTGCTTCTCGTGCAGCTGCATCACCATCTTGAAGAGCCCGGCGGCGCCTGCGGCAGCCTTGAGGTGGCCGATGTTGGACTTGACGGACCCCAGCGCGATGGAGCCGGGCTCGGCACCCGAGCTGCCGAAGACGTCGCCGAGACTCTCCAGCTCAGCGGCGTCGCCGACCCGGGTCGACGTGCCATGTGCCTCGACGGCAGAAGCGGCAGAGGGCTTCAGGCCGGCGTTGACCCAGGCCCGTTCGACGGACAGCCTCTGACCGACCGGGTTCGGAGCCGTGATTCCCTTGCCCTTGCCGTCGCTGGAGCCGCCGAGCCCGAGCAGCACCGCGTAGATCCGGTCGCCGTCGCGTTCGGCGTCCGCGAGCCGCTTGAGGACGAAGAGCGCGGCACCCTCCCCCATGACGAAGCCGTCCGCACCGGCGTCGAAAGGACGGGTGCCGGTGGCTGAGAGCGCTCCGATCTTGCAGAACTTCACGAACCCGTAGACCCCCATGTTGCGGTCGATGCCACCGGTGATCGCCACGTCGTACTGACCGTTGACGAGTCCACTGACCGCGGCGCTCGCGGCGGCGAGTCCGGAGGCGCAGGCGGCATCGGTCGTGAAGTTCGGCCCGCGGAAGTTGAACAGGTTCGCGACCCGGCCGGCCAGGACGTTGGACAGCTCGCCGGGCATGGTGTCCTCGTTGATGTCCTGCTCATGGGCGATGAAGTGCTCGTGCCACTCGGAGAGGATCGCGGTGCGCACCTCCGTCGGCAGGGCGGCGAAGGAGGGCGCGTCGCGTAGGTCCCGGCTGAACTCCGGGAACTGGATGCGCAGCGCCGTCCGGTAGTGCTTGTCACCGCCGATCGCGTTGCCGATGATCACCGCGACGCGTTCTGGATCGACGTGCCAGTCCGGCCACCCCGCGTCGACGAGGGCCGAGCGCGCGGCCGACACCGCCCACTGCTGGCCGATGTCCAGCTGCTCGGCGACCTTCGGCGGCATCGGGAGCTTCCACGACCGCGGCTCCCATGGGTGTTCCCGAACCCAGCCACCGATCCGGCTGTAGGTCTTGTCCGGAGCGGCCGGGTCGGGGTCGTAGTACAGCTCGGGGTCCCACCGGTCGGGGCGCACGTCGCTGATCGAGTAGCGGCCGTCGCGGATGTTCTGCCAGAAGGTGGCGGCGTCCGGGGCGTCCGGCATGATCGCCGCGATGCCGACGACGGCGATGGGCGAGTCGGGGTGCTCGTTCATGGGGAGTCCTTCGGTGCGTCAGGGGGTGACGCGGTCGTAGAGGAGCGTCGGCGACCGCGTCCATGTCGCGGAGCAGTCCGGCCTGGGCGGCTCTTACTTGATCAAGCGGCAGGCTGGCGACAAGCTGGCCGGCGGCACCGGGGTCGGCCGCGCCCGAGACCCAGCGCACGCCCTCCTCGGCCACCTTCAGAGCGGCCTCGCGTGCGAAGACGCGGCTGACCGTTGCCAGGCCGTCGGGACCGAACCGGCGGTCGGCCTTCTCGGGGAGCTGCCCGTCGCCGCGGCGACCGCGCGGCGGACCAGGGCGGCCGCCGCCTCGGCGTACGCGATCAGCTCGCCGAGCCGCAGCAGCACGTGCTGGTTGCGGGTCAGCCGGCCGACCCGGCACGCCTCCAGAACGGCAGCGAGGCACTCTGCCGCCAGCGCAGCTGCTTCGGCGCCGACGGTCGGATGGGAGCCGTGCACGGAACGGAGTCCGCCGGCGAGATCGAGGTAGTGGGCGCCGCGGGTCTTCAGGTGGTGCTGCCACCGGTCGCGGGCGATGGTCATCTCCATGATCTCCGAGGTGCCTTCGTAGATCGTGGTGATCCTGACGTCTCGGCGGATCTTCTCGACGATGTAGGGGCGGGTGAACCCGTAGCCGCCGTGCGCCTGGATCGCGGCGTCTGCGGCTGCGACGCCGGCCTCCGTCGCGAGGTACTTCGCGATGGCGCCCTCGGTGTTCAGGGCACCACCCTCTCCCTCGCCGGCATCGATCCGGGTGGCGGTCTCCTCTACGACGGCGCGGGCCGCCTCGAGGCGGGCGACGTGCGGCACGATCAGCTTGTGCGTGTAGCCCTGCTTCTCGCTGAGCGGAGCACCACCCTGGACGCGCTGGGTCGAGTAGCGGATCGCCCGGTCCATGGCCTCCCAGCCCACCGCCGAGGCCGAACGCCGCGACCATCAGGCGGGTGTACCCGAAGACCTGCTGCGCCTGGACCAGCCCCCGGCCCTCGACACCGCCGACGAGGTTGTCCGCGGGCACGACCACGTCGTCGAGGAAGAGCGCCGCGGTGTTGGAGAGCCGGATGCCGTGCTTGTCCTCAGGGGGCGCGGAGGACAGGCCCTCGGTGCCCCGCTCCACGACGAACCACGACGGGCCGCCCGGTGCCATGGCGAGCACGGTGTACGCGTCGGCGATGCTGCCGTTGCTGATCCACTGCTTGCGGCCCGTGATGCGGTAGCCACCCGCTCCGCCGTCCAGGGGTACGGCGAGGGTGGACATCGCCGCGAGGTCACTTCCCGCCTCGGGTTCGGTGGCGCCGTAGGCGAAGACGATGCCGTGTTCGGCGATCCGCCCGAGCCACTCCTTGCGCTGCTCCTCCGTTCCGCCCATGAGGATCGGGTCGCTGCCGAGGAAGGTGGCGAAGACCGAGGTGCCGAGGCCGATGTCGAAGCGCGCCATGCGCTCGCAGACGCGGTAGGAGTCGAAGGCGCTTCCACCCATCCCGCCGTACTCCTCGGGGATGAACACCAGCTGCACGCCCAGTGCGTCGCTGCACATGGCGCGCACGGTCTCCTCGGGGCACGTGTCCTCGTGGTCGAGCTCGAGCATGCGGCTCTCGGGGAGCTCCTCGGCGACGAAGTCGCCCAGCGCCTCCAGCATCAGGTTCAGCGTCCCGAGGTCCAACCCCTCAGTGCGGAGGTGGTCGGTGGGGGCGGTGGCCGTGGTCATGACAGGTTCCCTTCGGGTGGCTGGTGGTGGCCGTTGCGGACGTGTCGTCCTGCCGGCTATCCCTTGCGGCGCTGGACCTCGGCGATGAGGGCCGGGAGCACCACGTGGGCGTCACCGACCACCCCGAGATCTGCGATGTCGAAGATCGGGGCCTTGGGGTCCTTGTTGATCGCGACGATCGTCCGGGAGCCCTGCATGCCGGCCCGGTGCTGGATCGCCCCGGAGATCCCGCTGGCGAGGTACAGCTGTGGGGCGACCGTCTTGCCCGTCTGCCCGACCTGGAAGTCGTGGCCGTACCACCCGAGGTCGGTGGCGGCCCTCGACGCGGCCACGGCACCGCCGAGCGCGTCGGCGAGCTGCTCGAGCATCCCGAACGCCTCCCCGGAGCCCATGCCACGCCCACCCGCGACGACGACGGCGGCGTCGGCGAGATCGGGACGCCCGGTGCTGGTCTTCGGGGTGCGTTGCACGACCCGCGAGCCCCTCGCGGCCTCGCTGACCTGGACCTCGACGGCCTCGACCACGGGCTCAACCGGGGCAACCTCGGGGGACACGGCGTTGGGCCGCACGGTGATGATCGGCGTGCCGCGGACGACCTGGCTCTGTGTGGTCCAGGTGCCTGAGAACACCGACTGGGTCACGAGAGGTCCGCCCTCCCCCTGGACCACGTCGACCGCGTCGGTGACGATGCCGGAGTCGAGGCGTACGGCGGTGCGGGCAGCGACCTCCGTGCCCTCCCGGCCGGCGGTGACGAGCACGGCCGCCGGCGCGGTTCGACGCACGACACCCACCAGGGCCTCCGCCTTGGGTGCGACCAGGAAGTTCTCCAGGTCGGGGTCGTCGGCGACGTACACCTTCGTGGCGCCGTGCTCTCCGAGGATCTTGATGACGGCGTCGTCCGAGGGACCGCAGACGAGGGCCGCTGGCTCTCCGAGCCGGCGCGCGACGGTGAGCAGCTCCAGCGAGGCCTTGCGGACCGTTCCGTTGCTGCGTTCTACCAGGACCAGGACTTCGGCCACGGGAGTCTCCTTGGGTGGTTCGTTGTGGCTGCGGGGTCAGAGCAGCTTCTGGCTGACCAGGAAGTCGGCGATGTGCGCGGCGGCATCGCCGTCGTCTTCCACGACGGTGCCCGCCTGCCGCGGGGGTTGGGGAGCGACTGCTCTCACGGCGGTGGCGGCGCCGGCCAGTCCGACCAGGCCGGGTTCGATGCCCAGGTCGCCGAGAGTCCACGTGGTCACGGGCTTCTTCTTGCTGGCCAGGATCGCCTTGAAGGACGGGTACCTGACCTCACCGGTCTGGTCGGTCACCGAGACCAGGGCAGGGAGGTCGGCCACCGCCTCCTCGACGACCGCGTCGCCGTCACGACGGATCGTCACAGCGCCCTCGGTGGCGGACAGGGCGCCCGCGAAGGTGACCTGCGGGACACCGAGACGGTCGGCGAGCATCGCCGGGACGACGGACATCTCTGCGTCGGTCGACGCCATCCCGCACACGACCAGGTCGAAGCCGATCCGCTCGAGAGCACGGGCCAGGACCAGCGAGGTCGACAGGGCGTCCGAGCCGTGGAGGGCCTCGTCGCTGATGTGGACGGCGTCGTCGCCACCCAGCGCCAGCGCCTTGCGCAGGCTGTCGACAGCCGACGGCGGGCCCATGGTGAGGAAGGTGATCGTCGCCGGAAGCCCCTTCTCCACCAAGGAGATGGCCTGCTCGATCGCGTACTCGTCGAGCTCGGACAGCCGGCCGTCCACTCCGGCCCGGTCGAGCGTTCGGTCGTCGGCGTACTGCCAGGCGGCTGAGGGCTCGGGGACGTGTTTGACAAGGACCACGATCTTCATCGGCTTCGGCTCCATCCGCCGTCGAACTGACTCTTCCGATGACGCTATGCCGATGTAGTACGTGAGGGTTACAGGCCGAAAGACCCTCACTACCCTGACGATGGGTCGTTACTTCCGGGTAACTCGAAAACGCCGATGCGCTCGACGGGACATTGCGCCCGAATGTCACAAACCGTCGCTTGGCCCTACCAACCGTCGTCCGGTGAGGGCGTTCCACCGGAGTTTCATGTGGAAGTTGCGGTGGCCTCCGGTCCAGGGCGTGGGGTTGCGCCAGCCGCGGATGTCCCAGACCTCGTCGGCCTCTGACGGACGCTCGAGGCGGCCGAAGGCGACCACGCTCCACCCCTGCTCCGCCACGTGGTCGATCTCGTCGATCTCGAACACCGCCTCGGTTCCCTCGCCGTAGGTGCCCAGCTCGGAGTCCGGGACGGTGCGGAACACGATGGCGTTGCCGTTGGTGGCGAAGTTCAACGGCACGATCCGGAGCCCCTTGGGCGTGTTGAACGCCAGCCGGCCCACGCCGCCCCGCTCGAGGCGTTCCTGGCACTCCGCCGCGCTCAGCTCGATCATCTCGGTCATCACAGACTCCTCACTGGCTTCAGCATGAGCGGGGCCGAGGCGCGTCGTCACGGGTCCAAGGTCCCCGCGCGCTCGGGGCAGTCACCGCGCAAGTGCCGCCAGTTCTGCACAACCTTGCATCGCACAAACGTGCACGTCTTCATCCATTCCCTTCGCATGAGCCCGGGTGTCAGGGTGCGATGCGCGCAAAGCGCACATACCTCTCAGAAGGGGCACTCATGCGCAGAACAGCAGGACTGGCCGCGGCGACGTTGGTCGTCGCAGGGCTCGCCGCCGGGACCACAGCGGCCGGTGCCGCAACTCCAGCGGCCGCAGAGAACCAGAGCGTGACCCGTCAGGCCGGCGACGACGGTGACCTCGCACGCTCGGCCATCGCGGCCATCGAGGCCCACCCGGGCGTCGCGAAGGTCGGCCAGGGCCAGGGCTTCGTGGTGACCGACGCGCTCGTCGACCCAGATGGATCCAGCCATGTCAGGGTCGACCGCACCTACCGTGGGCTTCCCGTGCTCGGTGGCGACCTTGTCGTGCACCGGGGTCCGGACGAGGCCTGGCGCGGCACGAGCCAGACCATCGAGTCGACCCTCGCCATGTCGGTGGCGCCTGGAATCGGCAAGGACGCAGCCGAGCGCAGTGCCCTCGCTCCGAGCAAGGTGAACCGGCGCATCACGGGGCAGAGCGTCAAGACGGCGCCGCAGCTCGTGGTCGACGCCCGCGGTGACCAGCCGCGCCTGGCCTGGGAGGTCATCAGCGGCGGGACGCAGTCGGACGGCACCCCCAGCCGGCTCGCGTCGTACGTCGACGCCCGCACCGGTGAGGTGCTCGGCACCGAGCAGCAGGTGCAGACCGTCGACGGCCAGGGCCAGTCCCTGTACGGCGGCACGGTTGGCCTGCAACTCACCCTGTCCGGCAGCACGTACTCGCTGAAGGACCCGACCCGCGGCAACACCTACACCACCGACATGGGCAACAAGTCCGACTCGATGTACTGCCAGCTGTTCGGCAGCAAGTGCAGTACGGGCACGCTCTTCACCAGCCCGGACAACCTCTTCGGCAACGGCTCGACCTCCAGCCGTGAGTCCGCTGCCGTCGACGCGCAGTACGGCACCAACGAGACCTGGGACTACTACAAGAACGTGCACGGCCGGAACGGCATCTTCGGCAACGGCACCGGGTCCTTCAACCGCGTCCACTACGGCAGCGGCTACGTGAACGCGTTCTGGGACGGCACCAAGATGACCTACGGCGACGGTGACGGCACCAGCTACGGGCCGCTCACATCGCTGGACGTGGCGGGCCACGAGATGTCGCACGGAGTCACCGAGCACACCGCGGGACTGACCTACTCGGGCGAGTCCGGTGGCCTCAACGAGTCCACCTCGGACATCTTCGGCACCATGGTCGAGTTCTACGCGGCCAACAGCAACGACGCCGGCGACTACCTCATCGGCGAGGAGTTCGACCTTGCCAAGCACACTGGCTTCCGCAGGATGGACAACCCGTCCTCGGACGGCAGCTCGGTGAACTGCTGGTCCTCCAGCGTGGGCACCCTCGACGTCCACTACTCGTCAGGGGTCGGGAACCACTTCTTCTACCTGCTGTCGGAGGGCTCGGGCGCCAAGACGATCAACGGCGTCTCCCACAGCTCGACAACCTGCAACGGCTCGACGGTCACCGGGATCGGTCGCGACGCCGCCGCGAAGATCTGGTACCGCGCGCTCAGCGTCTACATGACCTCGAGCACCAACTACCAGGGCGCCCGGACGGCCACGTTGAACGCGGCCAAGGACCTGTACGGCGCGGGCAGCGCCCAGTACAACGCGGTCGCCGCCGCCTGGAGCGCGGTGAGCGTCGCCTGAGGCTCAGCGCCGCCACCTCGGCTCGCGTCTGAGTCGAGGCGCCACACTCGCCGGCCCGCCACATCAAAACCGTGATGTGGCGGGCCGGCGTCGTCGAGGGTCGCGCCCGCGCCGGCTACCGCGGCCTTCAACGAGGTGCGTCGCCGTCGCCCGGCGGCTCGTGCTGCCCCCCGTGCTCCGACCGCCCGACGGACGTCGGCTGCAACGGCGGACCGGCGACCGCGCAGTGCACCCGGCACGGGCACTCCGGCAGCTGGATCGGTTCCTCCTTCAAAGCTTCCGCTCCGG
The DNA here is from genome assembly GCA_963721165.1 of uncultured Actinomycetota bacterium. Taxonomy (GTDB): domain Bacteria; phylum Actinomycetota; class Actinomycetes; order Propionibacteriales; family Nocardioidaceae; genus Nocardioides_C. The sequence continues at coordinate 550,766 of CAVRIE010000005.1, forward strand.
CCGCGGCCTCGGGCCTGACCAGCAGGAGCGCCAGAGCCGCACCGGCTGCGAGGAGCGCGGCGGAGAACACCATGGAGCGCGTGTAAGCGCTCTGCAGGGCCTCTGGGTCTGTGTAGGAGCTGCCGGGCAAGCCGCCGACCGCGGGCAACGCCGCAACCATGAGGAGTCCAGCCGACCGGGCGACCGCGTTGTTCACCCCGCTGGCCACGCCCGCGCGGCTCACCGGAGCGGCTGCGAGCACTGTCGCCGTCAGCGGGGCGACCGTCGCGGAGAGCCCGAGTCCGAACAGGGTCACGCCGGGGAGGACGTCCGTGAGATACGTCGCGTCGGAGTCGAGGGAGGCAAGCACCAGCGTTCCCGCCGCGGAGAGGAGAGGACCGACGGTCAGCGGTATCCGCGGCCCGATGCGTTGCGCCAGGCCACCTGCCGGCCCCGAGAGAACGAGCATCAGCAGCGTGACCGGCAGCAGCGCGGCTCCGGCCAGGGTCGGCGGGAAGCCTGCGACCACCTGCAAGGTGATCACGAGCATGAAGAACAGCCCGCCGAGCGCGGCGTACACCAGGAAGGTGACAGCGTTCACCGCTCGGAACAGGCGCACGCCGAAGAGACTGAAGGGAAGCATCGGGTTGCTCGCGGTCCGTTCGATCCGGACGAACGCGACCGCGGCGACCGCCCCGACCACGAGCGAGATCCAGGCCGACGCCGTGCTCCCTCCGTGACCCCAGGCGACGAGGGCGTAGGTGAAGGCGCCGAGTCCGAGTGCGCACGCCACCGCGCCGGACACGTCGAAAGACCCCGAGGCTTCCGGGTCCGAGGTCTCCGGCACGTATCTCAGGGCCGCCACTGCGACGGCGACGGCGATCGGCACGTTGACGAGGAAGACGAGCCGCCAGCTCGCCGACTCCACCAGCCAGCCGCCCAGGAGAGGGCCAACCGCGCCGGCGATCCCGGCGAGCCCGGACCACGAGCCGATCACGCGGCCCCGGTCCTCCTGCCGGAACGACGCCTGCAGGATCGCGAGGCTCCCGGGTGTCAGCAGGGCACCGCCCACGCCCTGGAGCGCCCGGGCCGCCACCAGCAGCGGCAGCGTGGGAGCCACGCCGCAGAGCATCGAAGCGGCCGCGAACCACACCACACCCACCACGAAGACGCGGCGCCGACCGAATCGGTCACCCGCCGACCCACCCAGCAGGATGAACGCGGCCAGCGTCAGCGTGTAGGCGTTGACGGTCCACTGGAGCCCGGCCATGTCGCTGCCCAGCTCGCGCCCGATCGCAGGCAGCGCCACGTTCACGACGGTGGCGTCCAGGAACGCCATCCCGGAGCCGAGAACCGTGACCGCAAGGACCCACCGCCCGCGCGGCTCGCCGCTGCGGAGACCGGGTTCCTGCTGCACAGTGGTCAACTTCTCGCTCCTCGGGCCACACTACGTCCGCCCACGGTGGTCCGCGGAGGGGCCGCGCGGCCCCCGTCGGCTTCCCCACGCCCTGAGGGTCACACTCCGAAGAGCCGGTCGAACCAGATAGGGGTGACTTCGAGGATTTTCCTGCGCGCCGGACCGAACCCGTGCCACCATTTCTTCACAGAGCGGCGGACTGACCCGAGACGGTCCGCCGCTCTTCTGCGTCCGCGCCTCTGAGCCGCGCATGCGGGGAACGTCACCCGCCGTCAACTTGCCTCCTTGCTCGTTCCGTCGAGACTTGTGAGACGGGCTGTCCCCAGCGGAGGTGAATGCGTCTTGGCACCGGTGACCAAAGGTCGCCTTCTGGCCCTTGCAGCCGTGGCTGCTGTCGCGGCGCTTGCCGCGGGGGTGGCGTCCAGCGCAGGGCTCGTGATGACAGGAGCGCCCAGGGAGTCCCGGGGAGGAGACGGTCCCGCGCAGGGTCACGCCGCGGGCCATGGCGAAGACTCCCGCTCTGCGGCCACCGAGCCAGTTCATCGTCCGCCGTCGACGGTCACGTACACCTTCCCTGTCGCCGGGTGCCGCGTGAGCTATGCCCGTGCCCACCACAACTACCCGGCCGCGGACATCTTCGCCGACCGCGGCTGCGCGTTCGTCGCACCGACCGACGGCCGGTGGCGGAGGTGAGCCGGGTGGACCACTGGCGATCGGCCTCGAGCCCTGGCGCGGCGCGCGGTGGCCGCTCGGTGTCGATCGTCGGCGTCGACGGTGTGCAGTACTACGGCTCCCACCTGGAAGCAGTAGCTGCGGGCATCCGTTCCGGGACTCCGGTCAGGGAAGGACAGGTGCTGGGGAGGGTCGGGGACAGCGGCAGCGCACATGGCACCGGCACGCACCTGCACTTCGGGATCAGCTGGCCCACGGCACCGGAGCGATGGTGGGTCCGGCGCGGGACCGTGGCGCCGCAGCGCTTCCTCGACGCCTGGAGGGCGGGCGAGGACCTGTCGCCGGCCGCGACGGTCCGTAAGGCGAAGGCCCGGGCGGGCGACGACTCCAGGTGCCGTACCTACTGCTAGGCCCCGTCGCCGCACCTGGCTTCGCCCGCTCGTAGGCGTCGCCGTGGCATCCCACCCAACACGATGCCGTCAGACAGCCACGCGCTGCTCCGCCTCGGAGATGGCCCACGCAGCGTTCACCAGCCCGATGTGGCTGAACGCCTGCGGGAAGTTGCCGAGCAGCTCGCCGGTCTGCGGGTCGATCTCCTCGGCGAGCAGGCCTACGTCGTTGACGTAGCGGGCGGCGCGTTCGAACACCTCCCGGGCCCGGTCGACGCGGTCTGCCATCGCCAGCGCCTGTGCCAGCCAGAACGTGCAGAGCAGGAAGGTGCCCTCCTCCCCCGCGAGCCCGTCCACGCCGGCCTCGGTGCGGTAGCGGTAGACGAGCCCGTGCTCGTCGGTGAGGCGTTCCTCGATCGCGTCGATGGTGGCGAGCACACGGGGGTCGGAGGCGGGGAGGAAGCCGACGATCGGAAGCATGAGGTTGGAGGCGTCGAGCGCGTCGGTCCCGACGTACTGCGTGAAGGCCCCGGCCGACTCGCTCCAGCCGTCCCGGACGACGGTCTCCGCGATCTCGTCGCGCGTGCGCTTCCACTCCTCAACACGTGACCGGTCGCCGAGGACGTCGGCCATCGCGATGGCCCGGTCGAGTGCGACCCAGCACATGACCTTCGAGTAGAGGAAGTGCTGCGGTTCGCCGCGCACCTCCCAGATCCCCTGGTCGGGTTCCCGCCAGCGGACCGCCGCGGCGTCGGCGAGCGCGGCGAGGAACGAGCGGGTGTCCGGGTCCAGGTCGTGCAGCACGTCGGTCAGCCGGTTCGCGGCACCCAGCAGCTCGCCGTACACGTCCACCTGCTGCTGCTCCCAGGCGCCGTTGCCGACCCGTACCGGCCGGCTCCCCCGCCATCCTTCGAGGTGGTCCAGCGAACGCTCGCTGAGGTCGTGCTCGCCCCCGACCCCGAACATGATCTGCAGCGCCTTCTCCGCGCCGACCCCGGACGCGGCAGCGGTCGCCATGAAGGCGAAGAAGTCGTTGGCCTCGTCGGGGCAGGCGGCCACCCACAACGCCTCCATGGTCAGGCTGGCGTCGCGGACCCAGGAGTAGCGGTAGTCCCAGTTGCGCTCCCCGCCGACGCCCTCCGGAAGCGACGTCGTGGCGGCGGCGACGACGGCACCGCTGGGCTGGAAGGTCAGCGCCTGGAGCACGCGGCCGCTGGCGTGCACGAGGTCCTTCCACGGACCGTCGTAGGTCTGGTGCAGAGCGGACCACGACCGCCACGCCGCGACGGTGCGGTCGAGCAGCCCGGCGAGCTCCTCGTCCGGCCACACATGAGCCGGCGTCTCCTCCAGCGTCGACCGGTGCAGGGCGAACCGCAGCGTCTGGCCGGCGGAGAGCCGCGCCCGCCCGGTACCGACGCCTGAGGCCAGGGTCAGCTCGACCGGCGTCGTGAGGACCAGCCACTCCGCGCCGCCGCGCGCGGTCACTCCGCCAGGGGCCTCCGACAGCAGGGGTACGACGAGCCCGTACTCCGGCCGGGGTGCGTACGAGACCTCGATCTCCACCTCTCCGTCCACGCAGGTGACAGTGCGCAGCAGGATGTGGGGGGCGTCCTTGCCCAGGCGGTGCCCCTCGTTGTCGGGTCCCATCACCAGGGCGTCGGTGAGCACGAGGGTCCCCGTCGCCGACAGGAAGGTGGTCTCCAGCACCATCGTCTCGTCGAGGTAGCGACGCGTCGTGCTGAAGTCGCCGACCGGCCGGATCGACCAGTGGCCCCCGGCGCCGTCGAGAAGCCGGGCCATGACCGACGGGCTGTCGAAGCGGGGGAAGGTGAGCCACTCGACGGATCCGGTGCTGTCGACGAGGGCGCTGGAGTGGCAGTCCGAGAGAAGGGCGTGGTCGGCGATCGGTGTGTTGCTCATGGGTTCCTCACAACTTGACGTCGAGCTGGTGCTCGGGAGTACGTGCTGTCCGTCTACGACGACGGGTGCAGCGTTACGGGGCGGAGCCGTCGCGGCGGTGGTTCAGCACCTCGTAGGCCAGGCTCGTGGTGCCGGCGTAGACCAGGTGGTGGAACACGTCGATCGCCACCTCCTCACGGCCCCATCTGGTGACCGGGGGCGCCACCCCCACCGCGGGCAGCATGACCAGCGCGCTCCCCCACATGGTGGCGAAGTGGACCGGGGCGGCCGCGCCGGTGCCCAGCCCGGCCGCGCCGAGGAGCCCCCGCACCACCCCCCATCCCGTGCCGTAGCCCCAGTGGACGAGGTTGCTGAAGCGGTTCTCGGCGGAGGCGGAGGCGAAGCCCTCGATGCCCAGCACCTGCTCCGCGGCCTTCGCGGGAGCACTGCTCGCCTCCCGTCCCCGCACCTTCGCCTCGAGCGTGCTGGACACGGTCATCGCAGCCGTGCCGATCACGCCTGCGACGACCCCGGTGCCGACGCCCTGCGCAATCGTCCGGGCGACCCCCGTGGCGGTCATCGCGGGACCTCCGAGGGCACTTCCCGGCCGGTGGCCTGCTGCGGCACGGCGGCGGTGGCCGAGACCCCGAGACGCTCGAGCAGGTGGTCGCCGACCCGCATGGCGTTCGCCATGGCGGTCAGCGCCGGGTTCACCGCCGAGCTCGAGGGGAAGAAGCTGGTGTCGACCACGTACAGGTTGTCCAGGTCGTGCGCCTTGCAGTTGACGTCCAGGGCCGACGAGGCCGGGTCGTTGCCGAACCGCACCGTGCCGCACTGGTGCGCCACACCGGCGATCGGGATCCGCTCGTCCCGCGAGATCGTGTTCGGCAGCAGCCGCTCGTGACAGCCGAGGTGCGGCAGCAGGTGCTTCAGCTTCGCGACGAGCCGCTGGTGCGACTCGGTGTTGCGGTCGGTGTAGCTCAGGTGGATCCTGCCGTGGGCGTCGACCGTCACCCGGTTCTGCGGAAGCGGGAGGTCCTCCGTGGTGAGCCAGAAGTCGATCGCGTGCCGCGCGACGTACTCCAGGGCCGGCGACGGGGTGAGCCGCGGGGCCCCCGCGCGAAGCATCTGGCCGTCGGTCTTCCCGAGCATCTGGATGTGCCCGAGCGGGTACTCGTAGTCTTCCGAGCCCCAGTAGTAGTCGTTCACGCCCAGCGTCTTCTGGAAGCTGGTGTCGTTCGGCGTCTTGGAGATCGCGAGCATCGCCGAGTTGATGTGGCACATGTAGTGGCGGCCGACGACTCCCGAGGAGTTGGCGAGCCCGTCCGGGTGTCGCTCGTTGGCCGAGCGGAGCAGCAGCGCCGCGGAGTTCACCGCACCGCAGGAGACCACCACGATGTCACCGCTGTAGGTCTCGCGCCGGCCCTCACGGTCCACGACGACGTTCGTGACCGTCCGTCCGTTGTCGTCGGTCTCCAACCGCTCCACCCGGGCCCTGCGCACGAGCGTGACGTTGGGGAACTGCAGCGCCGGGCGCACGGCGACCACGTGCGCGTCCGCCTTGCCGTCGACCAGGCACGGGAACCCGTCGAGCCGGCTGCACCGGACGCAGGTGCTCCGCTCCCAGTCCGACTCGTCGAGCATCGCCCCGACCGGCAGCGGGAACGGGTTCAGTCCGCGGCGGGCGAGGTCGTCGCTGAGCTGCTGGATCCGCGGCTCGTGGGTGACCGGCGGATGCGGGTAAGGGTCCTCCGACGGGGGCTCGGTCGGGTCGGAGCCGCGCAGGCCGTGCACGTGGTAGAGACGCTCGGCCTGCGAGTAGTACGGCGCAAGGTCGGCGTAGTCCAGGGGCCACGCCGGTGACACTCCGCCGTGGTGCCGCACCTCGCCGAAGTCCCGCTCGCGGAGCCGGAACAGGATCGCGCCGTACACCTTGGTGTTGCCGCCGACCCAGTAGTGAGCACCGGGGTGGAAGGGGTTGCCGTCCTTGTCGTACCACTCCTCCGGTGCCTTGTAGCGGGACTCCCGGAAGACCGCGCGGCTGTCCCAGTTCTCGGGCTCGCGGCGCAGGTAGTCGCCGCGCTCGAGCATCAGGATCCGCTTCCCGGACGCTGCCATCCTGTGTGCGAGGGTGCCGCCGCCGGCTCCCGTCCCGATGATGATGACGTCGTAGTGGTTGTCCATCGCTTCCTACTCTCAGACGAGCGCGATCGGTGACGTCCAGCCACCCGTGGCACCGCGCAGCTTGGGATGAGTGAGAACGAGCGCGAACCGGCGCACACCGTCAGCGGCCGGCTCGGAGGTGTCGAGGTTCTCGACGACGAAGATGCCGTGCCGCACGTTCAGGGTCTGCGGCACCTCGAACGTCCGCCTCGGGTCCTCGGCAGGGACCGGTCCGAAGCTCCAGGTGTCGCACCCGGTCAGTGCCACACCGTGCTCTGCGAGCCATCCGGCAAGCTCCATGCCGGGCCCGGGCTCGCCCTCCAGGTAGCGGGCCGCGTCGGGCCAGTGCCGGCCCCAGCCGGTGTGGAAGAGCACGGCGTCGCCCGGGCCCGGCTCGGCCCCGTCGAGCGCGCTCTTGACGTCCTGAACCGTGACTACGTCACCGGCCTGGAGGGCGTCCACCTGGCGTACGGCGGGCACGTCGACCAGCCAGCCCGTCGTGACCACCTGGGGCGCGGTCTCCGCACCCAGCCGGTTCGTCCCCCACGACTCGGCCAGCTCGGCCACCGTCCACCCGTTGTAGCCGCGGTCGCCGATCTGCAGGTGGTTCAGCATGTCGAGGTGCGTGCCGAGCTGCGTGGTCGCGGACACGCTCTCGATGACCCAGTTGACCTGGTTCTCCCCCAGGCCGCCGGCCTCCCGGTCGTTGACGTGGTGCGCCGTGGTCACGAGCATCTGCCGGAAGTGCCGGCCGGGGAATACCGGCACGGTCTCGTCGATGACCCGGCCGAGGTCGTACATCCGGCCCAGCCGGACGAGCCGAAGGGCCTCCAGTCGACTGCGCTCGGTGATGTGGTTGAGCATGCCCAGCTGGTCCTCCGCGCCGAACGGCGAGGGCCACCAGCGGTCGGACTCCCCGGTCATTCGGAGGACCAGGGCTCGCGGAAGTCGGCGTACAGCGTCAGCCCGCCGTCGACGTACAGCGTCTGGCCCGTGATGTAGGCGGCGTCGTCGCTGGCGAGGAAGCAGGTCACACCGGCCATCTCGTCCGCCGTTCCCGGCCGGGGCATGGGGATGTGGCTGGTGACCTGCTCGGCCTTCATCGGGTCGTCCACCCATCCTCGGTTGATGGGCGTGACTGTCGCGCCGGGGCCGATCCCGTTGACCCTGATGTTGCGCGAGGCGTACTCCAGCGCCAGCGTGGTCGTCAGGTTCGCCATGCCGCCCTTGCTCACGGAGTACCCGAGGTAGTTCGGCTTGGGGATGCGTTGGTGCACGCTGGACACGTTGATGACCACGCCCGGCTTCTCTGCCTCGAGGTACCGGCGGATCGCCTCGCGCGCGCAGAGGAAGGATCCGCGCAGGTTGACCGCCAGCACCTTGTCGAAGTCGGCGCTGGAGAGCTCGTGGGACGGGCGCGAGATCTGGATTCCCGCGTTGTTGACCAGGACGTCGATGCCACCGAGCTGGGCGACGGTGTCGTCCACCATGGCCTCGACCTCGTCCTCCTTGGAGACGTCGCCGCGGACCAGGACGTCCTGGACACCGGTCTCCTTGACCCGGCGTACGCACGTGTGCACCTGCTCCTCGGTGTCCGCGGCCTCGTCAGGACGCTGCAGGTAGTTGATGGCGACGTTGGCGCCGTACTCCGCGAACCTCACCGCGATCGCCTGGCCGATGCCGGACGTGCCGCCCGTCACCAGCACGTTCTTGCCTCGAAGTCCTCGCATGGTCCCTCCCGCACTGTGTTGTGTGTTGTGAGTCAGTCGACCTGGCCCCGGCTGCCGTTACACCGCTCCGCCGGACTGGTATGCCTTGCGGTCGACGGGGGCTTCGGTGCTCTGCGCTCCGCCGCCACGCAGCAGGCCGAGTGCGACCGGCGGGAAGATGAGCACCGAGAGCAGCCCGGCGCAGACCAGCGCGGCCGCGTTCACCGGCTTGAGCTCGCCGATCTCCACACCGATCTGGGTGGCCGCAACGATGAACGGCAGCGAGGTCGCCTGCAGCAGCGCGGCCGCCACCGTGTTGCGTCTCCCGAGGGCAGGCGCGTAGAGAGCCGCCGGCACGCCTCGGACCACCAGCAGGGCGAGCAGGAACAGCGGCACCCGGGCGAGGGCTCCGGGGTCCTCCATCAGGCCGGACAGGTCCAGCCGCAGCCCGCTCGCGACGAAGAACACGGGGACCAGGAAGCCGTAGCCGATCGCCTCCAGCTTGGTCCGCAGCTGCGGGTGGCTCGACGAGTCCTTGTCCAGGGCGCCGACAAGAGCGCCGGCGACGAAGGCTCCCAGAATGCTCTCGAGGCCGAACCGTTCGGCCAGCACTGCGAACGCGATCAGCAGCAGCACAGCGAACCGGACGCGGATCTCCGCGGTGGTGTCCTGGAGTCTGAGCAGCACGTCGCCGAGCCGCATCGAGCGTCCGCTCTGCATGAGGACGAACGCCACCACCACGACGAGCAGCCCGAAGCCCAGCACCAGCCCGATACGTGAGCCCGTGCTTCCAGACGACATCGAGAACAGGAACGACAGCAGGAGAACCGCACCGAAGTCCGCGACCGAGGAGCCGGCGATCGTGGTCTGCCCGACCTCGCTGTCGGCCTGGCCGGCGTCCTTGAGCACCGGCACGATGAGGCCGAGTCCGGTGGCGCAGAACGCGGTCGCCACGATGAGCGGGCTGGAGACCCAGCCCACCGACGCGAACCCGGCGGCGGCGCCCAGTGCAAGCACGATCGTGATGCCGAAGCCGATGAGTGCGGTGGTCAGCAGGCGGCCCCGCAGCCGGTGGAGGTCGATCTCCAGACCGGCCAGGAGCAGCAGGAACGTCAGTCCCAGCAGCGCGAGGATCGAGACGGGCAGGTCCACCTCCACCCAGCCCAGCACCGACGGGCCCAAGATGATGCCCGCGACGATCTCCAGCACGATCGCGGGAATCCGGAGCCCCGGCGTGAACCCGAGCAGCAGCGGCGCGAGCGCCGCGACGGCGGAGACGACGAGGAGGTTGTCGAACGACACGTCAGGCATGTGGACCCCTAGACCCCGTACGCCTCGAGCAGCCTCAGCCAGACCTCGCTCACGGTGGGGAACGACGGCACGGCGTGCCACAGCGTGTCCAGCGACAGCTCGCCGACCACGGCGACGGTCGCCGAGTGCAGCAGCTCCTGCAACCCGGGCCCGGTGAAGGTCGCGCCGACGACCACGCGGCGCTTCTCGTCCACGACGAGCTTGGCCGTCCCCGAGATGCCGTGACCGAGGACGTAGGAACCGGCCACCGCACCGGTGTCATACGTGGCCACCCGGACCGGGATGCCGAGTTCGACGGCCTGTGCCTCGGTGAGCCCGACCGCGCACACCTGCGGGTCGGTGAACGTCACCCGGGGCACCGCGCGTGCACTGGAGCGGTCCGCGATGTCCCGACCTCGGATGACGTCCGCAGCGATCCGCCCGTGGTACTTCCCCATGTGGGTGAGGGGCGCGCGTCCGTTGCAGTCACCGATCGCGTACAGCCAGCCGCCGGGAACTCCGGTGGCACGCATCCTGTCGTCGACCTCGACCGCCTTGCCGGGCTCGAGACCCACGACCTCGAGGCCGAGCTCCCCTGTCGAGGGCCGCCGGCCCACTGCCACGAGGACCTCGTCGACCACCAGCTCCCGGCCGTCGTCCAGCGTCGCGACGACCGGCCCGTCGGCCCCCCGCCTGCGCACACGCCCGAGCCTGGCTCCCGTGACGACCCCGATCCCCTCGGCCTCGAACGCCACCCGGAGCTCCTCGCCCGCGAACGGCTCCTCGCGGGCCAGCAGCCGGTCCAGACCTTCGACGACCGTGACCTCCTCGCTGCCGAGCCGACGGAACGCCTGGGCCATCTCGACGCCGATGGCGCCGCCACCGAGCACCAGGAGCCGGCGGGGTGCGTCCTTGGCGGCCGTCGCGGAACGGTTGTCCCAGGGCGGCAGGTCGCGCAGTCCCTCGACCGGTGGGATGAGCGGCCCGGTTCCGACGGCGAGGATGACCGCCCGGGTCGCCCGGACCCGTCGCGCTCCGGTCGCAGAAGCCACCTCGACCTCCCGCTCGCCGGTGATCCGCCCGGTGCCCCGGAGCAAGGTGATGCCCTTCTCCTCGAGCCACGGAAGGGCGCCGTCGTCGTGCCAGCCGTTGGTCATCTCGTCCCGCCAGGCCAACGCGGCGGCCAGATCGAGCTCGCCTTCCACGGCGGCCGACGCACCCGGCACCCGCCTGGCCGAGGCCAGGACGTCGCCGGGGCGGATCAGCGTCTTGCTGGGGACGCATCCCCAGAAGGAGCACTCGCCGCCGACGAGCTCCCGCTCCACGATCGCCACCCGCAGCCCGCCGTCCGCGCAGCGGCCCGCTGCGGCCTCTCCTGCCGGGCCGGCGCCGACCACCAGCACATCGAACTCATCCATGACTGCCTCCGTGCGTTCTCGCTGAGAGGTCTGTCCAAGAGGCGGCACGCTTCGTTACAGGACTTCCTTACTGGGCGTCCTCACTGGGCGTCCATCACCGGGCGTCATCACTGGGACGGCTGAAGGGGGGTGCCCGGACGGTGCTCTGCCAGCGCTGCGGCGCCGAACGACACGTCGAACCGGTCGCACCAGATGCTGACGCTGCGGAGCTCGGCGAGGTCGACGACGGGCGGAAGCTTGTAGTTCTGGCTGCCGATGTTCCCCTTCAGCGCGCCGAGATCGACGTACCGCCCGTCGTCGAAGACGTGCCACCCCTCGCGGCCGCGTCGCACCGGTGCGTCGGTGATCCAGACCTTCAGGGCCGGCCCGTTGGACGTGTCGAGGTTCTCGATCCGGAGCACCCGGGAGCCGTCCGGCAGCCGAAACACCCGGACCGTCCCGGTTGTCGCATGCTCGTGGCTCACGAACCGGCCGGTGGCGAGCACCTGCGTCGTCCTCGTCCCCTGGTCCTGGTCGCGGGGTGCCTGTGACTGCTGTGGCGGCGCGCCGACACCACCGGGCAGCTGCTCGTCCACCACCTCGTCGACCCACAGCTTCCAGGGCTGGAACAGGTACGCCGCCACACCTGCCAGCACCCCTGCGAGCACGAGGGCAGGGACGATGACGCGAGGCCGCAGGAGCCGCCGCGCACTGCGTCTCGACTGGTCGGCTCGCACCTGCTGATCCGTCACGCTCGGACTCCGGCCAGCTCGGCGATCCGGTGCGCCTGGAGGAGGCGCTCGGACTTCAGGGCTGCGCGGCCGTCGTCCGGCGCGGCCGCCACGCGAGCGGCCGTCGCCGCGACGAACGCCGTCGTCGCCGCAGCCGATGCCCAGCCGCTTCCCGTCTCGGCTGCGGCGGCGAACGTGGCGGCGTCCGCGGCGTAGCCGACGAGAGGGACGCCCTCGGCGCCGTCGCTGTCGTCGATGCGGCGAGCGGTCCGGCCGAGCTCGTCCATCGTGAGGCAACCGAGCAGACGATCCGCATCCGCCTGGCGTACGGCCCGGCTCAGGGCTTCGGCGGTGAGGTCGCGAACGCGCCACGCGCAGTCGCAGCTGAACCCGTACGCCGACTCGCGCCCCCACGTTCTGACCCGCTGGAGCAGACGGGCCCGGTGTGCCAGGACGAAGCTCTCGTGGTCGACGACCGGGCCGTCCACGTCGACGAGGTAGAGCTCCTCGTGCAACCAGAAGGGGAGGTCGGCGAGTCGGCAGACGTGGAGACCGGCTCGGCATGGGTCCAACGGCCCGCTCGCATAAGCCCACCCCCCTGGATCGTCCCCGTCCCGGGGCGCCGGCCATTGGTAGCCGCTGAAGGGCCCGACCGCCCCTGTTGCAAGGAACTTGAACCAGGGCATGGGCCTCACCGCTCCTCGAACATGCGCACGACCGCCTCGAAGACCTGCGGCGGGACGTCCTCCTCCTGCAGACGCCGCCCGGTCAGGGTGATCGACGTCCGCAGCTGCTGCAGGTAGGTGGCACAGGGCTCGCAGGTGAGCAGGTGCTGCTCCAAGGCGGCCCGTCCCTCGGGCGGGAGCTCGCCCTCGAGGTAGTCGGTCAGCACCTCGACCACCTCCTTGCACTGCACCTCGTCCGGTCTCATGCCCCCACCGACAACCCGTTCTGCGTACTCCCCTATCGCCTCGCGGACACGGAGGCGCCCGCGGTGGAGAAGCACCCGCTGGTTGGCTTCGCTGATGCCGAGGAGGTCGCACACCTCGTGCGCGGACAGCGACTGGCCGTCGCGAAGGACCACGACGGCGCGCTGGGCGGGCGGAAGCGCGTCGACCGCCTGTCGGATCAGCCTGCCCAGCTCCGAAGACAGCAGGTGCTCCTCGGGGAGCTCCCACGAGTGCACTGGCACCGCCCAGTGACCGGCCCAGCGGTGACCCGCGTCGAGGAAGTACTCCGGCGGCGTGGGAGAGTCCTCGGCCTCCCGCTGGATGGCCAGGGCCGAGAACGGGGTGGAGCGCCGTTCTCGGCTTCCGCGCGTCTTGGCCTGGTTGGTGAGGATTCGGAAGATCCACGTCCTCAGCGAGGAGCGGCCTTCGAACCGGTCCAGCTCCTCGAGCACGGCGACCCACGTGTCCTGGGCGACCTCCTCGCCGACCTCGCGGGACGACACGTAGCTCGTGGCGACCCGGACCATCGACGGGTGGAGCCTTCGCACCAGCGTCATGAACGCCGACTGGTCGCCTCGACGCAGCGCTGCGAGCTCCTCCGCCTCGCGCCCGACCCGGCTGTCGGGCGCCCGGGGACTGGGAATCTCGCCCACGCCCAGGGGCATGCGCCAACCGTGCTCGGTCCCTCCCATGACGCCCAACCAACTCTCGCCGACACATCCACGTCAATGACGAACATTGGGCAGTGCGCGCGTGGCTCGGCCGGCACAGCACTGCAGCCGGCCGCGGCCATTGACCACGGGAGGCAGCGTTCCGCGAGCAGGGGCAGCGGGAACGACATGCCTGATGCACGGCCAGGATTCCGGTCAGATCCTGGCCTCAATCGGTTCTAGTCTGAGGGCATGTCGGACTCACGGTCACGGATGCTGCGGCTGCTGTCTCTCCTGCAGACGCACCGCCACTGGGCGGGCGAGGAGCTGGCGGCACGGCTCGAGGTGAGCCCGCGCACGCTACGCCGTGACGTGGACCGGCTGCGCGAGCTCGGTTACCCGGTCCACGCGACCCGGGGCGTGGCCGGCGGCTACCAGCTGCAAGCCGGAGCGGCGCTCCCGCCGCTGCTGCTCGAGGACGACGAGGCAGTCGCGATCGCGGTCAGCCTCAGCGCGTCGGCCGCGGGCGTCGTGTCCGGCGCGGAGGAGTCTTCGCTGCGGGCGCTCAGCAAGATCGTCCAGGTCATGCCGCCGAAGCTGCGGCGCCGTGTGAAGGCGCTCCAGGAGTACACCGTGCCGGTCCTGTTCGCCGGACCGAGTGTCGACGCCGCAGTGCTCGCCACCCTCGCGCAGGCATGCCGGGACGACGAGCGTCTGGGGTTCCGCTACAAGGCACGAGGATCGGACGCAGCCCGCCGCCTCGTGGAGCCCCATCGCCTCGTCACCCTGGGACGACGCTGGTACCTGGTCGCGTACGACCTTCATCGCCACGACTGGCGGACCTTTCGCATCGACCGGCTGTCGGAGCCGGCGCTGACAGGAGCACGCTTCCGGCAGCGTGAGCTCCCGGCAACCGACGCCGCGACGTTCGTCCAACAGGGGATCAAGGCCGCCCGGACCCACTTCGCCGTCGACGTACACATCAGCGCACCGGCTGAAGCCGTGGCCAAGGTCGCGGGTCGCTGGGCCGAAGTCTCGCCCCTCGACGAGGGGTCGTGCCGCCTGCAGATGGACGTCGACACCCTCGACTGGCCGATTCTCCTGCTCGGCTCCATCGATGCCGACTTCGAGGTGGTGTCTCCAGCCGAGCTGGCCACACGTGTGCACGAGGTCGGCGCGAGGTTCCGACGCGCCACCCGCGGTCGCTGACGATCGGCCCTCTGCAGTCAGCCCCGCGCGGGTCTGGAGTGATCCACCGGCCCAACATCTCACGGGGAGCCGGACGCGAATCGTGTGAACCCGTTGCATTCTGGTCCTCCTGAGCGAGAAGGTAGTCGCCATGACGGGCTTGTCCGGCGACCCGCTGAGCGACCTCGACGTGGGTCGGGCCGATCACCACGCCTTCATGCGCGTCCGGTTACGTGAGGGATACGCCACGGGACAGGTGGATGCATTCGTCGACCAGGCGGTGCAGGCGCTGAGATCCCCCGGGCCTTCGATGCGGCCCGAAGACGTGCGCGCCGTCCGGTTCACCCCGGTGCGGGTGCGGGCCGGCTACGACATGCGGGAGGTCGATGCCTTCCTCGACGGGCTCGAGGAAGAGCTGGCGGCGCGGCAGCCGGGCCCCGCACAACGAACGGGGGCTGTACGCGCCTCCGGCAGACGTTCGGAAGCCAGTCACGGCGTACGTGTGGGCCGCTCGCATGAAGGGCGCGCTCCTGCTCCTCGTCGTTGTCCTGTGGGTGTACGCCGGGGTCTTCACCGAGAGATAGGCCGCACACCGACCCCTCGCTCAGTCCCTCAACACCGCAGGCTTCTTCCCGCGGCTGATCAGCATCGCAGCCTGCAGGACCGACGGGGGGTCGGGGTAGATGCCGCGCTGTTTGAGCTCGGAGGCGAGCAAGACGTAGACCTCGTGCGTCGGCTGCCCGACCGCGGTCGAGTACGCGACCGAGGCGGCCTCGCGGACGAACTCGACGAACCGTGGGTCCGACTCGCTGACGGTCCCTCCGTGCCAAGCCTCGTCCACCATGCGAGGCACCTTATCGATGGCCGGGCCGAGTGAGCCACCCCGCCGGCAACCGGGGCCGAAGCGACCTTTTCGTCAGGGCCAGAAGTCCCGTTCTACCCAGGATTCTCCTGGGACAGACACGTACATACACTCCCTGCGTCGCCCAGAGGGTGGGCGACGTACGTTCAACTTGAGGGAGCCCCACCTTGCTGCTTTCACCCGAGTCGGAGGCCGTGGTCAAAGCGACCGCTGCCGTGGTCGCCGAACACGCCGTGGAGATCACGTCCCGGTTCTACCCGTCCATGTTCGAGGCGCACCCCGAGCTTCTGAACCTCTTCAACCATGGCAACCAGGCCAACGGCGAACAGCGCCAGGCGCTGGCGTCCGCCGTCGTCGCCTACGCGACCCAGTTGGTCGATCCTGACGCCCCGTGCTTCCGGCCCGTCATGCAGCGCATTGCTCACAAGCACGTGTCGCTGGGGATCCGCCCGGAGCAGTACACGATCGTCGGACATCACCTGATGAAGGCTGTCGCGGAGGTGCTCGGCGACGCCGTGACGCCGGAGGTCGCGCGAGCCTGGGACGAGGTGTACTGGCTCTTCTCCGTGCAGCTGATCGCCGAGGAGGCGCGGCTTTACACGCTCGCCGGGGTCGACCCGGCGGCTCCCTGGCGCAAGTACGACGTGATCGAGCGGGTCCAGGAAGCACTCGACACGGTCACGCTCGTCCTGCGCCCGCAGGACGGCGCACCAGTGCCGCCGCACCTTCCCGGACAGTACGTGTCTCTGGCCGTGGACCTGCCCGACGGATCGCGGCAGCCGCGTCAGTACACCGTCTCGACGGGAGCCCGTGAGAACTCCTTGCAGATCACGGTCCGCCGAGTCCGAGGTAAGGACGGTGCACCGGACGGTGCGGTGTCGACGTACCTCCACGAGCAGGTCTCGGTAGGAGACGTGCTCGAAGTCGGCCCGCCGGCCGGCGACATGGTTCTCGACGAGGGCGAGAACCCGTTGGTCCTGATCAGCGCAGGTGTCGGGATCACCCCGGTCGCGGCGATCCTGGACGATCTGGCCAAGCGCGGCGTGAGCCGCCCGGTCACGGTCGCGCACGCCGACCGGTCCGCTGACAGCCACCCGCTCTTCGCGGCCATCTCAGCGTCCGTATCAGGGCTGGGCAAGGCAGAGACTCACACCTGGTACGAGCGTGTCGACGCGATCGGCGAGGAACGCGGCGCGAGAAGCGGACTGATGGATCTGGCGGACGTGGATGTGCCCGCCGACGCCGACGTGTTCATGTGCGGGCCCTTGCCGTTCATGCGTGGCGCACGGTCGGAGCTGATCCGTCGCGGACTGCCATCGACACGGATCCGGTACGAGGTGTTCGGACCGGACATGTTCGCCGGCAGCTCCCTGGGTTAGGCCGAAAGCCACAACCGCCCCTGATGTCTCGAGACAATCGCGGACACCCCCGAACCCTCCTGGGTTCGGGGGTGTCTTGCTGCGTCACGCTGCGTCTTCGGTCCGGACCTGTTCCGACTAGCGGGACACCCGGAGCTCACCGAGCTCGGACCAGTCGGTGCCGGGCACCTCGAAGTTCACGATCCGGGGCGTCTCGGCGAGGTAGGTCGGCAGCTTCTCCTGGGCCTGCTTGAAATGGTCGGAGCCCACGTGGGCACCGCCCGCCTCGCCATCACGGAACGCCTCGACGAGCACGAACTCCTGCGGGTCGTCAAGGCTGCGGGACCAGTCGAACCAGAGGCAGCCCTCCTCGGCGCGTGTTGCCTCCGTGAACGCTCGCGAGATCTCCGGCCAGTCGTCTGCGTGCTCGGGCAGGACTCGAAACTTTGCGGTGATGAAGATCAAGACGACTCCTCGCGTGGTGGTAGGCGGCTGGGAGCGGCCGCTCACTGGGCGGTGCTGGGACGGTACCCGTCCCAGCACCGCCGAGTCACCCGGGCGTCAGCCCTGGAAGTCCTCCTCGGAGTACTCGCTGGGCTCGACAAGGACCAGCCAGTTCCCCGAGTTGTCGCGCATGACCGCCTCCACGCCGTATGGCCTCTTGGAGGGTGGCTGTGGGAACTGCCACACCCTGGGCGGACAGCTCCTCGTAGGTCTTCTGGCAGTTGTCGGTGCGCAGACCGAAGCCTCCCATCGTGCCTTTGGCGAGGGAGCGCTCCACCGTCTGAGCCATCTCCGGGTCGAGTGGCGGACCGGGCAACATGAGGGTGATCTCGAGCTCTGGCTGTTCCGGGTGTCCGATCGTCACCCACCGGAGCCCGTCACCCATCTTCACGTCGGACCTGGCTTCGAAGCCCAGTTTGTCGACGTAGAAGTCCCGGGCAGCGTCCTGGTCAGTGACGTAGAGCGTCATCAGCGAGACGTTGGTGATCATTGGCGTGCCTCCGTTCGATGTCGTTGTCCTCGAAGAACCTAGGCCCGGCCGTCACCGTCCTGCATCTCCGAAATTGCTCGGTCGCTGAGCCCGTGCATGAACACGTAGCAGCCAGGGATCCGGGGGCTACCGGTTTGCGAGTACCGCGCCTGGTAGGCCGAGGGGCTGGTTCCGACGAGCTCGCGGAATCTGCGGCTGAAGGACCCGACGCTTGTGAAACCGACGAGGTGGCAGACCTCGGTCACGGTCAGGTTGGTGGCCCGCAACAGGTCCTGCGCACGCTCGATCCGTCGGTGGCACAGGTACTGCCCCGGCGTCTGGCCGTACACCGTTGCGAATCCAGGACCACCGAACCAGTATCAGCCCGCCGCCCACACCTGGCGGAACTTGCCACTGCGCTCGTCGGCGTGAGGGAGCTCCGGGTCATGGTCGACGCGCACCGACGAGAGGCCCTGAGCGTCGAGGAAGGCGCGAACGCGGACCTCCACCGCCGCCCACACGACCACGGGGTCAGCGCCCTGGTCGGGTTCGATCCGCACCACGAGCGACTCGGGTGCCGCCTGGATTGCCTGGAACCGGCGTACGCCCGGCGTCTCCTCGACCACGGTGCCGAGCGCGAGGGGTAGTACGGTCACGCGCGAGCCCGGCGCCGGCTCGAACACCAGTACGTCGTTGGTGCGCCCCTCGACCGCAACGGTCGGGAGCAGGTTGCCGCATGGACAGGGGTCGGCGTGCAGGCGCACACGGTCGCCGAGGTCGTAGCGGATCACCGGCTGGACCCGGTTGGCGAGGTTCGTGACCAGCACGGTCTGCGACAGCTCGCCGGCGGGCACGGCGTTCATCTCGGCGTCGACCGGCTCGAGGAGGTACCAGTCAGCGTTGACGTGGAGGCGGCCGTGCCTGCAGGCGACAGAGAGCGCCGGGACCTCGGAGGCGGCATAGCCCTCCAGAATGCGGCAGCCCAGCGTGGTCTCGATGGCAGTGCGCTTGCCGGGCTCATGTACTCCCCCGCGGTCATGGCCATCACCGGGTGGAGATGCAGATGGCCGGCCCTGACCTCCTCCGCGAGCAGGGCGAGGGCGCTCGGGTAGCCACTGAGCACCGTCGGCTGGAACGCGTTGAGCTGCTCGACCAGCACCGGCGTCGGAGTGAGCACCGAGAACGCCCGCGCGTGCCGGGAGAACCACGCGCTGCGCCGGCGCATCGCCTCCACGAGCACGGCGGCGCCGAAGTGCCCTCCGGTGGCGTACACCGCCGCGATCCGGTAGCCGCTCCGCGCCAGCGCGCGCATCTCGGCGAGCCCGATGAGACCACGCCGCGCCCGCAGCCGGTCGACGACGTTCAGGACCAGCCAGGAGTCGTGGTCGTGAAGCAGGATCGCCGGCTCCCCGGTGGTCCCGGAGGTCGTGAACACGTGGTGGCGGCCGAGGTAGGGGACGGCGACCTGCGACGGGTCGGCGACGAACGCACGCACCCCTGCCAGCGTCACGTCAGGATCGGTCACCCAGTCATCGAAGCGACTCATGAGCTCGGGCTTTGTCACGTGTGGCAGCAGGCTCGGGTCTTCGACCGACGACGGCAGGCCGCGGTACAGGTCACGGTAGTAAGGAGACCGTTCGCGAGCGAAGCGGACCAGATCTGCCAGCCGGGCGCGCTGACGCTCGCGAATTCCCGCAGGACCGGACCGTTCGGCCCGCAGGGTGTCCCACAGCACGCCCGGCACGCTGAGCGGCCGCCGTTCAGCCATCGCTGCCTCCCGCGAGTTCGGCGACAGGAACGCAACCAGGCCCGCCGGCCAGGGACGCCGGGGCAGGCACGCCTCAGTCACGAGGATCGACCAGCCGTCCTACGCCGTTTCCGACAACGCGTCCGTCAACAGCGTCACCAGCGCCTCGAGCTGCACGTCGGCCGACGAGGACACCTCCTCGTCGGAACCGTCGAGTGCCTTGGCTGCGAGCCCGGCCTTGCTGTCGATGAGCTCCGCGATCCTGGTGTCGATGGTCTGCGCGGCGATGACGCGCCAGGCGGTGACCGGCTCCGTCTGGCCGATGCGGTGCACGCGGTCGATGGCCTGCGTCTGCTCCGCGTCGGTCCAGGAGAGCTCTGCGAGCACCAGGTTGGAGGCGACCTGCAGGTTGAGGCCTACGCCCGCGGCAGTCAGGGAGCAGACCACGACGGCGACGTCCGGATCGTTCAGGAAGGCGTCGATGTTCTTCTGTCTCGACCGCGGTGTCTGGTCGCCGCGGATCGAGGAGAACCGGATCCCGCGCTTGGCGAAGGTCTCCTCGGCGACGTCCATCACGTCGACGTGCTTGGCGAAGAAGACGACCTTGCCCACGCTGCGCGCGAGCTGGGCGGCGTAGTCGGCGGCGAGGCCGGCCTTCGCCTGGCCGATGCGCCGCATCATGCTGAACACGTTCTCTTCGGTCTTCGTCGTGGTCGTGTCCTCGCGCTCCCACGTGGCGACCCTGCGCACGAGGTCGTGGTCGATCCCATCGACGACGGGACCGGACGTGCGCGCGGCGAGAGCGCTCTCGTACCGCGAGACCATGCGGCGAGCGAGGGTTCGCTCGGCGTCCCGGATCGAGCGCCCGACCTCGTCGTCGAGCTCGACGGGGAGGTCTGCGACGCGGCGCGCGGGAATGTCGGCTGCCACGTCGGCCTTGCGGCGACGGACGATTCCGAGGTCGATCACGCAGTTACGAGCGGCGGGGTAGAACCCGGGGTCGCCAGGTTCCAGGCCGGTCTCTTCGAGCGAGCCCATCAGGTCGGCCAGAGGCTTCTTGTCGTCGATCCAGCCGAGGAACTGCCAGATGGCCCTGAAGTCCTCGATGTCGTTGATCAGTGGGGTGCCCGTGAGAGCCATCAACAGAGGGCGCGCAATACGGGACCGGATGCGCTCGGAGAGCTCCAGCACGTGCTGCGAGCGCTGGGACGTCTTGTTCTTGATGAAGTGCGCCTCGTCCACGACCATGCCGCGGAAGCCAAGGTCGCCGAGCCAACCGACATGGCGGTCGAGCACCTCGTAGTTGACGACCACGATGTCGGCGAAGCCGTCCATCGTGTCACCGTCGCCGTGGATCACCGTGGCCGTGCGGTTGGGCGTCCAGAGGGACGCCTCGCGTGCCCAGTTCGTCTTGACGACGTTCGGTACGACCGCGAGCAGCGGATAGGCGTTCGCCGCCTGCGCCGCGAGGAGTGCCTGAGCCGTCTTGCCCAGCCCCGGCTCGTCGGCGAGGAGGAAGGTGCGATGGCCGGACGCGGCAGCTGCGACCAGCTGCCCCTGGTGCCGCATCAGCTCGCGACCACCTGCAGCGTGCAGGGAGGACGGCTCGGGCAGGGGCATGCATGCCGAGGCTCCGCTACCGCCGTACTCGAACGACCTGAACAGCGGGCCGAGCAGCTCCCAGCCCGCCAGGCGGTGCGAACGCACCTTGCTCTGCTCGGCGAGCGCGAAGTCGGGGGTGAGGAAGGGGTTCGCAAGCTGACGGGAGACGACCGACTGCGGAATGACCCGGCGCTCGGTGGAGGCCGGGCCGGCCGAAGACTCTGCGGGGGTGACCTCGTCGGGAGGCGCCTCGATGCCGGCGGCCTTCAGCAGGTCGCGCTTGAGCGCCTTGGCCTGGTCGGACACGACCGCGTCCTCGGCGAGCAGCGCGAAGAGCGAGGTGTTGCGGGCGGCGGTCTTCGCGAGAATCGTCGCGATCCCGTCGAGGCGCTTGAGCTGCCCTGCCCGGTGGGCGTCGCTGCAGTTCTCGTCCGCCTTGACGCGGGCACGCTCGTCTCGCACCAACAGAGCGACGACCTGGAACTTCGTACGCACCGTCGGCGCCGCGGACCCACGCTCGACGGCTGCCTCGACCTCACGCACGACGCGGGCGAGGACCGGGATGATGCCCTCGTTGTCGAGGTCGCGGACACGCCGCCGGCTACGCGGGGCGGTACGGCGAGCGCCCGACTGGCGCTGGCCTCGTCCTGCCACAGACTCCTCCTCTGGAGTTGCCCGGCCCGCTTGCCGCGTGCAGTGATACGCGCACATGCAGCTCCCGGCCGGGACGATCGGACGTCGAGCGAAGTGGGCCTGGAGTGCCACCCCGCGACGCGACTCGGTCCCACGGATCTACGAGAGATCGACGGGTCGGGCCAAGACGGCCCGCCCATGGTGTGGAACCCACGACCATCAGTCGATGGCCGCACACCGATCAAGTAGCGAAAGGTCGTCGCGAGACGAGGGGCATTGCCGATGATCGGTGCTGAACCCATACTACCGCTCTTCGGCGCGCGCGGAGAATGCGACGCTCGACGCGGAGAGTCGGCCGCCCCGACCTGGGTGATCACCGTCTCCGTGTTGGGTCAGACCTCGAGCCGGAGCGACACCGTTCCACGCAGGTCGAGGTACACGTGCTCGCGGGTCCGGACGACGCGCAGGATGACGTCGTGGCAGCCGGGACAGCGAGCCGTCATGCCCGGGCCGCTGCCATAGACCTCCAGTGCGGCGAGCATCTGCCGGCTTCCACAGCCGACGCAGCAGACCTGCGCGGTGGTGACGTCGACCGCGAAGACCTCGCCGAGAGGTCCGGCCAGGGCGTTGCCGTCGACCCGGATGTCTGAAACGGGAGCTTCCTCGGTCATCTCAACCACTCGCCTCCTGCACCGTCTGGTCTATCCGCCGGCCCCGAAACGCTCGGTGCGCACCCGGTGATCGGGATGCCCCAGCGCCACGAGGATCTTGGCGACCTCGTCCACGAAGCCGGTCGGTCCGCACACGAAGTTCACCGGCTCTCGTGCAGCGGGCCAGGCCAGCTCGGCAAGCTCGGCGGCGCCGAGCCGGCCCGCAGGTCGCGACGCGCCCAGCGGTGCACGCCGCGAGTGGACCACCGTGACCCGAA
Source organism: uncultured Actinomycetota bacterium (assembly GCA_963721165.1). Classification (GTDB taxonomy): domain Bacteria; phylum Actinomycetota; class Actinomycetes; order Propionibacteriales; family Nocardioidaceae; genus Nocardioides_C. The sequence continues at coordinate 573,303 of CAVRIE010000005.1, forward strand.
GCCCGTCATCGTGCCTCAGCCGTCGGTCCAGCTCAGCCGCGTAGTAGACGTCGTCGGGGGTGCGCACCGAGTACACCAGGTGGAACGGTGCCGAGCTCCCGGCCTCGTCGCGGGCGCGGACCATCGCCATGAGGGGAACGACGCCCGAGCCGCCGCCCGCCAGAAGGACGGGCTCGGGCACATCGGGTCTCCAGACGAACCAGCCACCCACAGGGCCGCGGAGCTCGACGGGGTCGCCGATCCCCAGGTCCTTGGCCAGGAAGGGTGAGACCTCACCGTCGTCGACCACCTGAACGGTGAGCTCGACACGCGCGCCGTGATCGGGTGCCGCGAGAGAGTAGCTTCGCTGCGTCGAGTAGCCGTCCTCTGCGGTGAGCCGCACGTCGACGTGCTGCCCCGGCAGATGGCCCGGCCATCCCGGTACCCCGAACACGAGCGTGACCGCGGCCGCGGTCTCCTCCCAGCGGTCCAGCAGGTGCGCCGGATGCCATGCGAGCCGAGCGCCGGTCGTCATCGCTCAGTCGCCCTGGTACCGCTGCTCGCGCCACGGATCGCCGTAGTCGTGGTATCCCAGCGTCTCCCAGAAGCCCGGTTCGTCCTGCTCGACCAGGTCGATGCCACGTACCCATTTGGCCGACTTCCACAGGTACAGGTGCGGCACCAACAACCTCGCCGGTCCTCCGTGTGCGGGCTCGAGTGGATGCCCGTCGTACCGATGAACGATCCACGCCTTCCCACCGAGCAGATCCCGAAGCGGAAGGTTCGTGGTGTACCCGCCGTGGGATCGCACCACCGCGAACCGAGCCCCGATCTCGACGGCGTCCAGCAGCACGTCCAGCGAGACGCCCTCCCACGATGTGCCCAGCTTCGACCACTTGGTCACGCAGTGGATGTCCACGACCGGCTCCTCCTGCGGAAGAGTGAGCAGCTGCTGCCAGGACCAACGGTGGGCGACACCGGTCTCCGTCGTCACCGTCAGCTCCCAGGTGGCGCGGTCCACCGACGGCGTCGGCCCCGCGGAGAGCACCGGGAAGTCGCGGGTGACGTACTGGCCGGGCGGCAGCTCCACGTCAGAGCGGCGACGGCGTCCACGGAAGCCTGGAGTGACGATTCCCATCGGAACCTCCGACCTGGTCAGCCTGGCTGCAGGTCCCACTATCCCGCAGCCTACGGCGCCGTGACACCCGGTGCCCTACAGGCACGTACTCGAGGATCCGACCGAGATCGCGGAAGCCCACGGCGGCGTACACGCGCTCGGCCGTCTCCGTCGACTGCAGGCTCGCCGTCTGACAACCGCGTGCCAGAGCGTCATGTACGTGGAGGGCGGTCAGCGCGGTGCCCAGTCCGCGCCGCCGGGCATGCTCCACTGTCCCGACGTTGTAGATGCCGCAGTCGCTGCCGTGATCGAACGCCATCGCACTCGCGACGTTCTCGCCGTCGAGGCGTGCGACCAGGACGTGGTAGGCGCCAGGGTCCGCACCACCCAGGAAGCTCGGCGGCACGCCGACGATTCGCAGGTACTCGAACCAGTCCGATGGCCCGAGCTCGATCTCCGGCCGGGGCAGCCGGATGTCGCAAAGTGCCATGCCCATCGCGCGCGTCGACGTATCCAGCGAGTAGCCACGCCGTTCGACATCCTTGCGCATCTCCGCGTCGCTCTCGTGCATCCAGACCGCGAACCGCTGGATGTCTGCCGCGACGTATGCAGCCTCGACCGCATCCAGGGCGGCGGCTCGTTCGGCGGCCGAGAGGTCGCGCTCGAGGAGCGCGTTGTTGTAGACCGACCTCTCGGGCTCGTTCGGGAAGACGGCTGTGACAACGCCTGGGGAGCGCTGCACAGCAGCGCCGGTCGCCCCGCGGGCGTACTCCTCCCAAGAGGCGAGCAAGGTCTCGGCACCGCGGAGGTACAGGTCGGCGTCGGTCAACACGGTCATGGGACCACCTCGGCCCGGCGGACCAGGCTCAGGCTCCGATCGGTGTCCCTTGGGCGGACATAAGACTCCATCGCCCGCTTTCACGAAGGTAGACATGGGTGTACCGGCTTCTCACCGTCACCTCACCTCCCCGATGGCGGATGACCATCCGGGTTCGCCCGACCACGACCGCGACCGAGTCACGGTGGCGGATCGCGCGTTCTTCCGGATATCGCGTCACGTCCAGGAACTGCAGCGCGCCTGCACCGATCGCACCGAGCAGGTCTTCCCGGTGTGAAACGTCGCCCATCAGTACGTCGACGATCAGGAAGTCGTCGGCGAGGAGGCTGTCGAGCGAATCACGATCGGCGGTGTGTAGGGCGTTGAAGAACGATTCGTCACAGGCGATGACCTCACGGGTCTCCATGTCGTTCGCTGTCTCCACTTGCTCGGCTCCTTCTGATCGACCGGCCGCGCTGTCTCGCACGCCTCTGGTTGGTTCCGTCGGCGACGGGAGTCTTACGCGCGTTCACCACAGCAGATCCGAGCGAGGACCCTCGCATCCCCGGAGAGGAGATCGAGACGCCACCAGGACCACGAGCCGCCGTCAACCCGATCGACCGCGAAGTGCAGCCAGGTCGCCCCTCGAAGTCCTCACGGCAAGGGCCGCAGGCGCGCAGGTGCGCAGCGATCCCCGGGTATCGCTGCTCCACAGGGGCGCCGGCGGCAGTCAGGTCTGCATAGACGTGCAGCATCTCCATCGCTTCGAGCGCGGCCCACATCACGCGGATCAGTCCGGAGGAAGCGGTCGAGCTCAGACCAGCCGTTCATCAGCGCCTCGAAAAGTCATCATGTAGGTACCCGTTAGTGACAAGTGCGGCCCGCAACTTACGCCGGGCGTCGAACAAGGTCTTGTAGATCGCGTTGCGGTTCGAGGCGGGCTCGATCACCAACGTGTCCAGCGGAACGCCATTGCGCACGATGGCGACGAAGACCCGACGCTGCCGCGGCGTCAGCTCCTCGTCCACGGCTCGGCGCAGAGCGGCCACAGATATCGCCGACTCCGCCTCCTGCGCGGGGTCGAATCCGAAACGGTCCGGCAGCCGATCCCAGTCCTCGGCCTCCAGCGGAACGCTCG